>NZ_JBKQBL010000002.1:33876-50536 GCF_046824975.1 Streptococcus intestinihominis
CAAAGATCGTTTCATAAGATCACCTCTTTATCTTTCTGACTTAGATTATACTCTTATTGTTACAGATGTCAAGTGATTTTTGTAATAAATGTAATGTTTTTGTAACATAGTTTTATATATAAAAATAACTCAAGAATAGAAGGATGGGATTGAATCATAGATAAGCGTTAATTTGGGGTAAAACCTCTTCCAATTTGTCCTGATTGATACGGGCAAAGGCATAGGGACAGCTTTTAATATAGGCAGATTCGAAGAAGTGGAGAGGGAGACCGCTATGTTTCAGACGAGCAACCGAAGGGACCTGTCTTAAATCTAGTAAAACACCTCCAATGACCGGCCATACGGGAACGGACAGGGAATGTTGCTGGAGTAGGGAAGCAGCTTGCTCTTTTTGGATGACTTGTTGTTGGTGAAGGAGCCCTTTATTTTTTGCAAACATGCCATTGTCAATATAGAGGCTCAAGGCCTTCTGCATGACCAAGTTACTTTCGTAGTCGAGTGTTCCCTTGAGTTTTAAGACAGGGGCAAGAAGAGCTTGGGGGAGGACCATAGAAGTGATGCGGAGGGCAGAAAAGAGGCTGGTAGAAAAAGACTTGATGTAGATGACCCGGTCAGATGCATCCAGATAATGAAAGCTAGGAGAAAAATGTGGATCATAGTCTCCCAAGTAATCGTCCTCGACAATATAGACATCATAGAGGTCTGCTAAGGCCAATATCTGTTCCTTCTCTTGTTTGCTATAACTATGTCCCAGCGGGTAATGGTAGCGTGGAATGGTATAGAAAAATTTGATCTTGCCACTTTTGAAAATAGCTTCCAGTTGCTCAAAGTCAATTCCTTGAGGCAAGCGATTGATGCTTTGATAAGGTAAGTCTTGCTCCTGAATTAATTTATTGATGCGGTAATAGGTTGGTTGCTCTACAAGGATTTCTTCTTTTTGGTTCGGAAAGGCGACCTGGCTTAGGAGGTAGAGGGCTTGCTGAGTTCCTGAGGTGATAACGATTTGTTGCTCCTGGGTGTATATGGCATCTTCTCGCAGGAGAGAAGCAATAGATTGACGGAGATCGACTAGACCTTCCTGCTTTTCATAGTAGTTGAAGAGGTAATTATCACGACCAACTAGGGTTTCGTTGATACAAGTCCGAAAGTCTTCAAAGGCCTGGAAGCGATCTTCCTTGAGGCGAAGAGGCAGGTCGGTGTGCTTTCCAGTCTCTTCCTCCAGGACATAATAGCCGCTTTGGGGCTTGGCATAGATATAGTTCTTGTAGCTGAGCTCAAGCAGGGCCCGTTGGACGGTATCCTTGCTGCAGGCGTACTGACTGGCTAGTTGGCGAACGGAAGGCAGGCGGTCCCCAGTTTTTAGAATTCCCTGGTCAATCTGGTTTTTCAATGTTGTAAAAATCTTTTGGTATTTGGTTGTCATAACTGTCCCCGTACAATTTTTCTTTATTGTAGTCAATTGGGGTTAAAATTGCAAGTAAAGAATATGAAAAGAGACCCCCATTTTGAGAGTCCCTGATTGATGATAAAGTTATCTTAGAAACTTTCCTTAGGTGAGTACGGACGTCAGCGAACTTCGAAGAAGTTCCATGACTTAGTTTTGGATCTATGGTTCCAAAACTCCCGAGTGCTAGAAACAATCGTGTTTCTAGCACTTTTCTCACAGCGGAAAGTTTCACTAACTATTTAAATGAAGTTACTATTCATTCATTTTAACTTTTTCAGCATTACTTGATATGTATTAATAAAAAATGTAGGTCAACATTCTTAGACTCCCATCTTTTGGAGTCTAAGATTCTTACATGACATAAACAATCGCGATATATTGGAGAGCAGAAGCGGCTAAGATGAAGAGATGCCAAATCATGTGGAAATAAGGTTTCTTTTTGGCGTAAAATCCAGCTCCAACTGTGTAACATAGGCCACCCATCAGCATCAAGCCCCAGAAGGTTGGACTTGTCTGGCTGATGATCTGAGGGATAATGAAAATCACCAACCATCCCATAATCAAATAGAGGGTCAAGCTGAATTTTTCATTTACCTTCTTAGCAAAAATCTTATAAAGAATTCCGAAGATGGTCGTCCCCCATTGAATCAGAATAATGGCATAGCCGAACCAGTTGTTCATGAGAGAAAGGACGACGGGTGTGTAGCTACCTGCAATGGCAATATAAATCATGGAGTGATCAATGATCCGAAGGACATACTTCTGAGGTGAGTCATAGGCCATGGCATGGTAGATAGTCGATGAGAGAAACATGAGAAAGAGACTGATGACAAAAATCGAAGTCCCGACAGCTGCTAAAGTCCCATGTGTTTCATAACTATAAATAGCAGAAGTTGGTAAGAGAAAGAGCATCAAAACAGCCCCGACTGCATGGGTGACGCTATTAGCGATTTCTTCCCCAAAGGATAATCGTTTACTTAATTTACTAGCATAATTCACTTTTATTTTTCCTCCTCAGAATGAACATGGATATAGGATAAGGTTTCTTTGTAGAGTAGCACGGTACGACAGGCAGATTCGATAATGGGTGCTAAAGGTTCTTTCTCTTCATGAAGAAAGTCCACAAAACTATTATAGAGGTCTGCGGAGTTGGCTTGACTCTGCAAGAGGTTCAAGGTAGCTGCGATCTCTTGAATCGAAAAAACCGTCTTTAAGGTCGTAATAGCAATGAGACGGGCAACCTGCTGTCGCTTATATTTCTTCTTATCTGGTTTTGACAGGTAGCCGTGTTTAACGTAATTATTGACCATGGAAGCCGTCAAGCCCTTGTCTGTTTCTGAGATAAAAGGCGCACAAACCTTATTGACATAGAGGAGGACTTGGTCCAAATAAAGATCAATATCAGGAATTTCTTCCCACTTGGGATAACTGTAGTTGAATAAAATAGTTATTACCTCTTTATCATCTAGTTTTAATAACTAGATGATAACATGATGCTGATTTTATGTCAAGCGAAAATGAAATATGGTACAATAAATCTATGAAACTATTAATTCCAACAGCAAAAGAAATGAATCTGGATACCCCAGAAAAAACGGGTCATCCTGTATCAAATAAGACACAAGCAGTCATAGATGCCTTAGCTTCATTATCTCTAGAAGAGTTAGCTTCGCTTTATAAGATTTCTGAAGAGCGAGCAAGTGAAGAAGAGCAACGGATCCAAGCGCTCAAGTCTAGTACAGCTAAGACCTATCCAGCTTTGAATCTCTTCGACGGACTCATGTATCGGAATATCCGCCGTACGGACTGGACAGAAGCAGAAGTGGCTTATGTGCAAGACCATCTCTTGATTACCTCAGCTCTTTATGGAGTGATTCCAGCCCTTACTCCGATTGCTCCCCATCGTTTGGACTTTCTCATGAAGCTCAAGGTCCAGGGGAAATCCTTAAAGACATTTTGGAAGGCTAGCTATGATCAATCCCTTGAGGATGAAGACCTCATTATTTCTTTGCTTTCCAGTGAGTTTGAAACCGTCTTTTCTAAGGAGATCCAAGATCGGATGGTGACCTTTAAATTTCTAGAAGAGAAAAATGGTCAGTTGAAGGTGCACTCGACCATTTCTAAGAAAGCGCGTGGGGCTTTTGTGACAGCCTTACTAGAGAAGCAGATCACGAAGGTCGAAGAGATGAAGCAGTTAAGCTTTAATGGCTTTGCCTACCAGGATGATTTATCGACTGACAAACAATTAGTCTTTGTGAAATATGAGTAAATAATAGGTACTAGTCAGCAACTACTAGTACATCAGATTGGAGGCAAAGCACTCTTAAAAACTTTCCTTAGGTGAGTACGGACGTCAGCGAACTTCTTCAAAGTTCCATGACTAATTATTGAGCCTAAGGTCTCAATAATTCCGAGTTCCTGAAACACAATTGTTTCTATCACTTTTCTCACAGCGTAAAGTTTTAAATCTGCTTAACGACTCAAAAAAAATCTTTTTAAGGTACTAGTCAACAGTGACTAGTACCTTTGTTTTTGAGAATCAAAAAACGTGTTCATAGCTAGCAACACAAGTTAGTTGGCTATGAACACGACTGATTGAATGATTAGAATTTAGTGGGAGCCCTTTAATTTTTTCAAAAGAGTTTGCAGTTGTTTTTGTTCTTCTTCACTAAAGACACTCATAACTTTTTGAACATTTTGTATATGATCAGGAAGAACTTCGATAATTTTTTTACGGCCCTTTTCTGTCAAAGAAACGATACAAGCACGACGGTCATCTGGATCTGTTTCGCGTTTGATCCATCCATCACGCACCATATTTCGAATGACGACAGTCATATTTCCAGAGGTCGCTAAAATACTGTCAATCAGGTTCTGAATCCGCAAATCCCCCTTACTATACAAGGTTTCCAAAACGGAAAACTGAGTAGGAGTCAACTGATGATCCTTAAAGACATGAGACTCTGCTGCACGAAAAGTCCGTTCCGCCTTGTGAAAGACAATCATGGTTTTTAATTCTGTTTGGGCTTCTTCAAATAGTTTTTCTAAATTCTTCATACTATTATTTTATCAATAAATAGTATTTGACGCTATTAAGCCTTAATATCAAATACATTACAGGTGGGTGACAAGATAATAGAATTATCAACACAAGAAATAGGTCTGTTAACTTCACTTTCAAATTATTTACAATTCGAATAGTTAGAAGGAGTAAAGTTTATGTGGAATCTTTAGTAAAATCTTGCTCCAAGTCAGATTTATGGTGTATAATATAGGTATTGTAGCCAGCTTCTGGTAGAATCTTAGTCTAAATTGGTTCGTCTGTAACTGGTCCCAGATAGAAAGTAGGTAAGGTATGAAAATTTCTGATCGTGTATTAAAGATGGAAGAAAGTGTCACCCTGGCAAGTGATGCCAAGGCAAAAAAACTAAAGGCAGAAGGAAAAGATATCCTCTTTCTAACCTTGGGCCAGCCTGATTTTCACACTCCTGAGAATATTCAAGATGCTGCAGTTCAGGCTATTCGGGATGGACGGGCTTCCTTTTATACGGTTGCTTCTGGCATGCCAGCATTAAAGGCTGCCGTCAATACCTATTTCGAACGCTACTATGGATACTCTGTATCACCAAATCAAGTCACCTTTGCGACTGGAGCGAAGTTTTCGCTCTATACCTTCTTTATGGCTGTGCTCAATCCAGGTGATGAGGTTATTATCCCGACACCATACTGGGTCAGCTATGGAGACCAGGTCCTGATGGCAGAAGGGGTTCCCGTCTATGTCAAAGGACACCAAGCCAATGATTTTAAGGTATCCGTTGAGCAATTGGAAGAAGCTCGGACAGAAAAGACCAAGGTCTTGGTCTTAAACTCTCCTTCTAATCCGACGGGGATGATTTATAGCAAGGACGAACTCCTAGCCATTGGAAATTGGGCTGTCGAACATGACATTATTATTTTAGCGGATGATATCTATGGTCGTCTGGTCTATAACGGCAATGAGTTTGTTCCGATTTCAAGCTTATCGGAAGCCATCCGCAAACAAACGGTTGTCATTAACGGTGTTTCAAAAGCCTATGCTATGACAGGTTGGCGGGTTGGTTATGCGGTTGGTGATCCCGAAATCATCGCAGCTATGAGTAAACTGACTGGTCAAACAACTTCCAACCTGACGGCCGTATCGCAGTATGCTACGATTGAAGCCTTGACAGGTCCACAAGACTCGGTAGAGGTGATGCGTCAAGCCTTTGAGGAGCGTTTGAATACCATCTATCCTCTTTTGTGCGAAGTTCCAGGTTTTGATGTCATCAAGCCACAGGGAGCTTTCTATCTCTTCCCAAATGTCAAAAAAGCCATGGAGATGAAAGGTTATACGGATGTGACAGAGTTTGCAACTGCCATCCTGGAAGAAGTGGGAGTTGCCCTTATTACAGGTGCTGGATTTGGAGCCCCAGAAAATGTCCGTCTTAGCTATGCTACTGACCTGGAAACGTTGAAAGAAGCTGTTCGCCGCTTGCATCAATTTATGGAGAATTAAAATAAGAGAGTGGGACAGAAATCGGTAATTCGTTAGAATTCGATTTCGTCGTCCCACCTCCGCACAGTTGAGTAGGGCTGTAAAAGCTGAAGAAATCAGCGTAGTAGAGCCCACTCAACCACTGCGTCTTGCTCAACAATCCAAAAATAATTGAGAGGCTAGGACTTTTGTCTCAGCCTCTTTTCTATAGCATTATAAGTAATCGACAGATAGAATAGTATTCGCCTTTTTCACAGGGACACGGGTCTTAGCCCCATTATTTCCTTTTGGAAGGCGGAATTTTTTTACTTCTGGACTAGATGGTTTTGCTTGAGTCTTCTTGCTAACAGGTACGCATGTTTTGGCTCCATTATTTCCTTTTGGAAGACGAAGTTTCTGAACAGTTTTTTCTGGAGTAGAAGGAGTCAACGGTTTCTCAACAACTGGGCTTGTCACTTCTTTATAGAAATAGGTTACTGTAACCAGGTTAGAAACAGGATTTACTCAATTAGAAGTTGCTTGAAGAATTAGATAAAAAGAATGTGTTTGATATTGAAGACTATATCAAGAGAAAAGGCAAAGTTAAGCTTAATAGAAATACAGTAATTACAAGATTGTAATATTTTTCTGTTATAGCTTTATGTGACAGGGATAAATATGGTATAATAAGACAAATTTGAAGGTGTAGAGGAAAAAATAAGATGTTTGTGAGAAGATTTGAACCTAAAGATGCAGAAAAAGTGTCGGAATTAGTTGTAACAACTTTAAGAACTACTAATATCAAAGATTATTCATTAGAGTATATAGAAAATGATGTAAAGAATTTGCAACCACAAAATATTTTAGAAAGAGCTAACTGGATGCATTTTTATGTGGTATGTGATGCTGAAAAGATTGTTGGGTGTGGTGCGATAGGACCATATTGGGATAAAGAAGATGAAAGTAGTCTTTTCACTATTTTTGTACTACCGGATTATCAAGGAAAAGGTGTGGGGCGACTGATTATTGAAACACTTGAGAAAGATGAATTTTTCCTTCGGGCAAAAAGAGTAGAAATTCCAGCTTCTATAACTGCAACTCCTTTTTATTTGAAGATGGGATATAATTATAAGAATGGGATTACTCTTCCGGACGAAGAAGGGTTATTGAGATTGGAAAAATATAGATAAATTGAGGCTTTCTTGATAACAACGGAAAGACAGCTCCCAGTTTGTCGAACGGAATATAAAGTATTAAAGACGATAGAAATAAAAAAGTCTATTGGTATCTTTTTGGTAGCTAAACAGACAAAATATCTTGTTTTTTGCAAATAATACTTAGAAAGAATGTTGATTTATCAGCATTCTTTTTTATTTCAAATGTATTCTCGGAATTAGAAACATGGAGTTTATGGGAGGTCAATTCTTCTTTGTCAGCAGATTGGAAGGTATATGTTTTTCCATTAGCTTGAATCTGAGCAGGTTCTGTTGGTAGAGCAGCTTCATAAGCCAAATCAAGACTCCGCTCGACGCTGTATTCTTGGGAAGGAGCAATTTCTTGTCCCTTATCGTCTACAAAACGAGCACGTTTTACAACTTCAGGATTCAAATCGATATCGTCATAGAGATGAATGACTTCAATGACGGGGGCGGTAGCAGTTCCTTTTTCAGGAGCACTCTTGTAATGGAATCCATCTTTAATATCAAGCTCAGAGTATCTAACTCGATACCATGTTTTTCCATTTTCGTCTGTAACGGTTGCTGGTCCATTTCCAGAAACGTCATATTTGGTGAAAGCACGGGCTTCAACTGTCTTGTAGACGACATCTGTAGAAGATGCAATTGGAGAAAAGTCTGGTTTCAAAGTCCGACGACGATGGATGACACGAATTTCGGAGATTCGTGGATCTACTGGGATTTCAGCAGGAGCTGGGGTTGATTTCTCAACTGTAGGGATCGCTGTTTCTTCGCTAGGAAATGGTGCTGTTTCTTCGTTTGTAGCTGTAGTAGCTGGACTCTCTGAAGTTGCTGAAACAGGAGTAACCGTATCTTGTCTTTTAGAGACAGGAGCAGTGACAGGTGTTGTCTGCTCTTCTGTTAATGTTGTTGTTGCGAGATTGAGGGCTAAAGCAGCTGCACACAATCCCGTGGTGAGTTGAATTCTCTTTTTCATATATTCCTCCTTATAGAAACCGATAGTATAACTTGTAAGCTTTTGACCAGTCAAAAACGGTTGCTAGAAAGACTAAAAAAGACTGGATTTTCCTTTGAAAAATCAAAATATAGGATAAAATATTTTAATTGGTTCAAGAATTTGAAAAGTTGATTGACTTTTCTTTAAAAAGTCAGCTTTCGTTAAAAAAAGACGCATTTTAGCTTGTGAGAGATAGCTATCAAGTCCTAATTGTGGTAAAATGAAAGGTGACCATGTCTTCGGACAAGTACAATGAGAAAAGGAAGATGTATTATGACAAAACGGATTACCATCATCGAAGTAAAAGACTATGTCGGTCAAGAAGTGACCATCGGTGCTTGGGTTGCGAATAAATCAGGAAAAGGGAAGATCGCATTCTTGCAATTGCGTGACGGAACGGCCTTCTTCCAAGGTGTTGCTTTCAAACCAAACTTTATCGAAAAATTCGGCGAAGAAGTAGGTCTTGAAAAATTTGATACTATCAAACGTCTAAGCCAAGAAACCTCTGTCTTTGTAACAGGGGTTGTCAAAGAAGACGAGCGTTCTAAATTTGGTTATGAGCTCGATATTACAGACATCGAAGTGATTGGTGAATCTCAAGACTACCCAATCACTCCAAAAGAGCACGGAACAGACTTCTTGATGGACAACCGTCACTTGTGGTTGCGTTCACGCAAACAAGTTGCTGTCATGCAAATCCGTAACGCTATCATCTATGCAACTTATGAGTTCTTTGATAAGAATGGTTTCATGAAATTTGATAGCCCAATTCTTTCAGGAAATGCTGCAGAAGATTCGACTGAACTTTTTGAAACAGACTACTTTGGTACTCCAGCTTACTTGAGCCAATCAGGTCAGCTTTATCTTGAAGCGGGTGCTATGGCCCTTGGTCGCGTCTTTGACTTTGGTCCAGTATTCCGTGCTGAGAAATCTAAGACTCGTCGTCACTTGACTGAGTTCTGGATGATGGACGCTGAGTACTCTTACTTGACACACGATGAATCACTTGACTTACAAGAAGCTTATGTCAAAGCCCTTCTTCAAGGTGTGTTGGACCGTGCTCCTCAAGCCTTAGAAACATTAGAGCGTGATACTGAGCTCTTGAAACGCTACATTGCAGAGCCATTCAAACGCATCACTTACGATGAAGCGATTGATCTCTTGCAAGAGCATGAAAACGATGAAGATGCGGATTACGAACATCTTGAACATGGAGATGACTTCGGTTCACCACACGAAACATGGATTTCAAACCACTTTGGTGTACCAACCTTCGTGATCAACTACCCATCAGACATCAAAGCTTTCTACATGAAGCCAGTTCCTGGTAACCCTGATCGTGTACTTTGTGCAGACTTGCTTGCACCAGAAGGCTACGGAGAAATCATCGGTGGTTCAATGCGTGAGGAAGACTACGATGCCCTTGTCGCTAAGATGGAATCTCTCGGTATGGATAGAACAGAATATGAATTCTACCTTGACCTTCGTAAATACGGTACAGTCCCACACGGTGGATTTGGTATCGGTATCGAGCGTATGGTGACTTTTGCAGCAGGTACAAAACACATCCGTGAAGCCATTCCATTCCCACGTATGTTGCACCGTATCAAACCTTAATAACTATAAGAGAGTGGGACAGAAATCGGTAATTCGTTAGAATTCGATTTCGTCGTCCCACCTCCGCACAGTTGAGTTGGGCTGTAAAAGCTGATGAAATCAGCGTAGTAGAGCCCACTCAACCACTGCGTCTTGCTCGACAATTCAAAGATAATTGAGAGGCTAGGACTTTTGTCCCAGCCTTTACTTTAAATGAAAGAGGTGGAGAAAATGTAGGCAACTCTCAGTAAGTCTTTTAGAAACAGTCATATTACATATTGAAAGAGAGAAAACAATGTTTAAAAGAACTTACAAAGGCAATATTCCACTCCTAGCAGGTCTGGAATTTACATCTTATTTTGGAATTACCAGTTTTTGGATTTTATTCTTCATCCAAAATGGTCTTTCCTTGCTTCAAATCGGTCTATTAGAGAGTATCTTTCATGGGACCAGCCTCTTGTGCGAGATCCCATCCGGTATGTTGGCAGATCGCTTTAGCTACAAGACCAATCTCTATTTGGCTCGCTTGGCCAGCATTGGATCCTCTATCTTGATCTTGTTTGGTCAGGGGAATTTTTGGATCTATGCGATTTCTATGATGGTCAGTGCTTGGTCTTATAATTTTGACTCGGGAACCAGCACCGCCTTCTTATACGATTCTGCGGTAGAAGCAGGGCAAAAGGATCGGTATCTTCAGATTTCTAGCTTTTTGTCTGGCGTGGCCGAAGTCACCCGAACTTTAGGTACCGTTGTGGCAGGCTTCTTTGTTCATGGAGCATTGGCTTGGACATATTATATTGCTATTGGGCTTTCCTTGATTTCCATTCTTTTGATCTTTCTTATGAAAGAGCCAGAGAGCAAGAGTGGTGAAAGAAATCACTTGACCTTAAAACGGATATTGGTAGTAGTGAAACAAGAATGGCAGGAAAAACCAGTACTCTTTTACTGGATGTTCACCTATCAGTTGGTAGGAACCATCATGTGTATGTTTTATTTTTACTACCAACAGAAAATCATTGACTTAGCCAGTTGGCAAGTTTCGCTCATTATGTTGATTGGTAGTGGATTCAATCTCCTAGCGGTTTATTTAGCCAGTCAAATCGGGAAAAAATGGAATAGTAATCAAGTCTTTCCGGTTTTGGTTGCATTGACAGGGTTGGTCTTGTTTTTTGTAGGCTTCAAGACTCCATTCGCTTATCTAAGTGTCTATCTCTTGACCAATGCCCTTTACGCAGTTTATCAACCCATTTACTACAATGATTTACAAACTTATCTGCCTTCTAGTGTACGAGCAACCATGCTGAGTATCAACTCCATGATGTTTAGTCTTTCCATGATCGTGATCTTCCCACTGACTGGTTGGTTGATTGATACTAGTGGATTTGTAGCTGTTTTTCTTGTACTAGGCCTGATAACACTCCTTTCTTTCCCACTCTTAGTGATTGGATTAGGGAAAATGGGCAAGATATTAAATAAGGGGACAAATACGGAATAAAATTGCTGACCTTCATCAGGTCATTATTCGATTCTCTCTGCTTTGCAGGGAGAGTTTTTTTATCTTTCTAAATTGTGGTAAAATAAGTACATCCTTTAGAAAGAAAAATGACTAGTATGAAAGACTTATTGAAATACTTCAGGAATTATAAAAAAGAAACCATACTGGGACCGTTTTTCAAGTTGTTAGAAGCAACTTTTGAATTACTGGTTCCACTTTTAATTGCCCATCTGGTCGATCAGCTCATCCCCCGTCAGGATCAAGGGGGGATATTTGGACTGGTTGGTCTCTTATTTGTTTTTGCTGGTTTTGGGGTTCTTGTAGCGATAACGGCCCAATATTATTCATCAAAAGCAGCAGTAGGCTATACCAAGGAATTGACTAATGACCTGTATGAGAAGATTCTCAGCTTGTCTAAGGAGCAAAGAGACCGTTTAACCACTTCAAGTCTCGTGGCGCGCTTAACCAGTGATACCTATCAGATTCAAACGGGGATTAATCTATTTTTACGTCTATTTCTCCGTGCGCCGATTGTCGTTTTCGGATCTATTTTTATGGCCTTCACCATTAGTCCGCAACTGACCCTGTGGTTTATTGGTATGGTTGCTCTCTTGTCCCTCATCATTGTCCTTATGTCTCGTCTGGTCAATCCTCTTTATGCGCGCATAAGGAAAATTACGGACCGAATGGTTACCATTACGCGTCAGCAGTTACAAGGGATGAGGGTTATCCGTGCCTTTGGGCAGGTAGCTCATGAAGAAGCAGAGTTTAATGAGGTTAACGAAGACTATACGAAGTGGCAATTAGTGGTCTCCAAATGGTCTAGTTTAATCAGTCCCTTGACTTTTCTCGTCGTGAATGGAACCTTGCTTTGTATTCTTTGGCAGGGGCAGGCCTCTATTCAAATGGGGACCCTCAGTCAAGGAATGTTGGTCGCTTTGGTCAATTACCTGCTTCAAATTTTGACAGAATTACTGAAGTTAGCCATGTTGGTGACCTCGCTCAACCAAAGCTATATTGCTGCTGTTCGGATTGTCCAGGTCTTTGATGAGAAAAGTGAAGAGCTGGATCAAGAGTTGGATGATGTATCTGTTTCTGACCCTCAACTGGCGCTACAGATCCAAGACCTTGTCTTTACCTATCCTTTAGCCGCAAAACCATCTTTAGAAGGGATTCACTTATCCATAAACAAGGGCCAAACTTTGGGAATCATAGGAGGGACAGGAGCTGGGAAGTCGACTCTGGTTCAATTGTTAGGTCATCTGTATGAAGCAAGTAAAGGAAGTCTAACTATTTTTAAAGATGGAGAGAATCCAAAGAGTCTTCGTCAATGGCGTGACTGGGTAGCAGTAGTTCCACAAAAAGCAGAGCTCTTTAAAGGGAGTATTCGTTCAAACCTAACTTTAGGATTAAATGAGGAACCGAACGAAGAGCAGTTGTGGTGGGCCTTGGGAGTTGCGCAAGCAGCTGGTTTCGTCCGTGAGAAAGAGGGAGGACTAGAGGCTCCCGTAGAAGCCTTTGGACGGAATTTTTCTGGTGGTCAACGGCAACGTTTGACCATCGCTCGGGCTGTCCTTCGCCAAGCTCCATTTTTGGTATTGGATGATTCTACATCTGCCTTGGACTATTTGACAGAAGCACGACTTTTACAGGCACTAAAAGAGGAGTTGACGGAGACAAGCCTCATCCTCATCTCGCAGCGGACCAATAGTCTACGAAGTGCTGAGCAAATTCTCGTCTTAGATAAAGGTCGTCAAGTCGGCCTAGGAAGTCATGAGGACTTGGTGGCAACCAATCCTTTATACCAAGAGATTCATTACTCCCAACAGAAGAGAGAGGAGGGGGCAGAATGAAACAGAAGACTTATTTACGGCGCTTGCTTGCTGATATAGCCAAGCAGCCCATCTGGCTAATCTTAGCCAGTCTGGGAACCATCTTGCAAGTCTTGTTAACCGTCTATATCCCTATCTTGATTGGGCGGGCAATAGACTTAGTGGTCCTCCCTGATGCAGCTCACCTCATACTCCCACTTATCCTGCAAATGGGTCTAGTGATTCTCTTTGCAACGCTAATCCAATGGTTGAATCCTTTAATCTACAATCAGATGATTTATCGCTACAGTAAGGATTTAAGGGAGAAGGTCATCCAGAAAGTGCATGTCCTTCCTTTATCTTACCTGGATCGTCAAGGTACTGGGGATTTGGTCAGTCGCTTGACCACGGATGTTGAACAACTGAACAATGGTTTATTCATGGTCTTCAGTCAGTTCTTTGTTGGTCTTCTTACGATTTTAGTGACCATAGCTAGTATGGCCCGATTGGATTGGATGATGATGGGGATGGTCTTGATCTTGACACCCTTATCACTCTTTATCGCCCGCTTTATTGCCAAGCGTTCTTACCATCTCTTCAGGATGCAGACCCAGGCGCGTGGGGCTCAGACGCAGATGATTGAAGAATCTCTCAGTCAAGAAAGCTTGCTTCAAGCCTTCAATGCTCAGGATGCATTTCATAGGAAGTTTATCGAGATCAATGGTGACTATGCTGGTTACTCTCAAGAAGCGATTTTTTATTCCTCCACCGTTAATCCTGCGACGCGCTTTGTCAATGCCCTAATCTATGCGCTTGTGACGGGATTTGGTGCCTTCCGTATCCTATCTGGAACTGGCTTTACAGTTGGCCAGTTGGTGACCTTTCTCAACTATGTCAATCAGTATACTAAACCCTTCAATGACATCTCCTCTGTCCTTGCTGAACTGCAGAGCGCCTTAGCTTGTGCAGAGCGTCTCTATAGTATCCTAGACCAAGAGGAAGTGAAAGAAAGTGGTAAAAGAGATTTGCAAGAAGACGCTGTCAAAGGGGCAGTCCAATTCGATCATGTCAGCTTTGGTTATCGCTCTGATCAAACCCTCATAAAGGATCTCTCCATTTCTATCCCGCCGGCTAGTAAGGTAGCCATTGTTGGTCCAACTGGGGCTGGGAAATCTACATTGATTAACCTTCACATGCGATTCTATGATGTGGATCAGGGGCAGTTGCGCTTAGATAATGAAGCTGTAAATAGCTATAGTCTAGCAAGCTATCGCAAGCAGTTTGGGATGGTGCTCCAAGAGACTTGGCTCAAAGTTGGAACGGTTCATGAGAATATCGCCTTTGGTCGACCTGATGCAAGTCGGGAAGAAGTGGTCCAAGCAGCAAAAGCTGCCAATGCTGATTTCTTTATTCAACAGCTTCCAGATGGCTATGATACCTATCTAGCCGATGCTGGAGACTCCCTCTCTCAAGGACAAAGACAGCTTCTGACTATTGCTCGGGTCTTTCTTGCAGTACCTAAGATCCTGATCCTAGATGAGGCGACCTCTTCCATCGACACGCGGACAGAGTTGCTTATTCAAGATGCCTTTCATAAGTTAATGGTGGGTCGGACCAGCTTTGTGATTGCCCATCGCCTGTCTACAATTGAAAATGCGGATCTCATCCTAGTCATGGTAGATGGAAATATCGTTGAACATGGGAATCATACGGAGTTGATGGCTCAAAGAGGTGTTTATTACAAAATGCAAACTGCCCAACTTTCTAGTAATTAAGACAGTAAAAGACTGGATCTTTGTCCAGTCTTTTGTGTTTAATCCTGCTGATCTTTTAAAAGATAGAGAAGAGAGAAGGCCAAGAGAGCCATAGCAAAACCTAATACGGTAAAGATGAAAGCGTTGCTGTCTGAGATGAGACCGATGGTATTGAGAGCGAAAGGTGTAATGGCCGCTCCAAAGCTACAGCCCAAGACGGCTACAGAGGTCACTTGGTTTAATCGTTTCGCAGGAATTTTGGCTGACAAGATTTGGAAAACCATGGTGAGAGCAGTGCTATACGTATAGCCGGAGAAGAGGGCGGATAGAGCAAGAAGAGGGATACTTGGAGAAAGGGCTACAGCCATCATGGAGAATCCGTAAGCAATCCCGGCATAAGTGATCAATTTGCTCTTGAACAAATGAACAAGGCCAGAGAAGGTGAGACCAGCTAGAATTCCGATTAGTTGCATAGCACTTAGAATGAAGCTAGCTGAATTATGCTGATCCTTGAACGTGTAGGCGACAATACTTGGAATGCGAAGAGTTACTCCGACGTTGCATAGGACAATCATTGCGGCTACAATGGCCAAAATAATAGTTAACTTCCATTCTTCTTTTTGGAGTGGTTCTTTCTGATTGGCTTGTGTATGCTGACTTTCTTCTTGCTGGTGGTAAGGGACAAAGGTCATGAAGAGAAAGAGAACGATTAAACCGGCCCCGTAGGCTAGGAAGCTAGAAGTCCAGCCGAATTGGAGAAGGAAGCCGACCAATAAAGTGACGAGGGCTGTCCCTACGACCTCGGCAGAACCACGAAATCCAAGAGTTTGGACTCGTTCACGTCCATGATAGCGTTCGCTGATAATTGAAATAGCCTTAGCATTGATCAAACCGACACCCATTCCAAAGATGAAACGAGAGATGAAGAGGATAGGATAAGCTTGGTTAATGAAAGGGACCATTCCGAAGATTGAGAGGATTAACAGACCAGTGATAATCATCTTTCTCTCATCCAAGAAGCGTTCGATAAAGGTGTTGAGGAAGAGGGTGAGCATAATCCCAGCGGATGGAAGGGATACCAAGAGTTCGATCTGACTTTTAGGGAGATCCTTATAGTATTCAAACATATAGGGAAGTGCACTCGAAATCGAAAAAGACGTCGTTAATACAAGAGATAAAGAAAGGATACTAACCTTTTCTAATAATTTTTTCATAATCATCCTTCAGTCACATATTTGGTCAAAAGACACTCTACTATGGTATAGTTTTTTGCTTCATTTAGCAAGTTATTTAAATGAAATCTTTCAATATTTTTTATAATTGGAAAAAGAAAAAAACTGGCTGTTTATTCCAGTTTCAGATTGAAGCCAAAGTGATTTTAAAACTTTCCTTAGGTGAGTACGGACGTCAGCGAACTTCGAAGAAGTTCCATGACTTAGTTTTGAGCCTAAGGTCTCAAAACTCCCGAGTGATAGAGACACTAGTGTCTCTATCACTTTTCTCACGGCGGAAAGTTTTACATCTACTTAAATAACTATAAAAAATAATCATTTTTTGAAAATCATCTAGCCGTTTTATGTAAAAAAATCGCTTGTATACATTCAAAAACTGGAGGTTTAACTCCAGTTTTTATTTCTATTTAAACGTTTAAGACTTTATCCAAGAATTCTTTCAATCGTGGGTGTTGTGGGTTGTCGAATATTTGGTCTGGTTTGCCATCTTCGAGGAATTCCCCATCAGCGGTAAAGATGACACGATTGGCTACTTGGCGAGCAAATCCCATCTCGTGGGTAACGATAATCATGGTCATGCCTTGTTTAGCCAAGTCCTTCATAACGTTTAGTACATCTCCGACCATCTCAGGGTCAAGAG
>NZ_JBKQBL010000002.1:50578-64649 GCF_046824975.1 Streptococcus intestinihominis
CAGAAGTCGGTTCGTCAAAGAGCATGACGTCTGGCTTCATAGCGAGACCACGCGCAATGGCTACCCGCTGTTTCTGACCACCTGACAAGCTATCAGGAGAGACATCAGCTTTGTCAGCCAGTCCAACCTTTTCCAAGAGTTCCATCGCTAGTTCTCTAGCTTCTTCACGATTCATGCGTTTGTGCTCTAAAGGAGCAAACATGATGTTTTCGATAACACTCATATGAGGGAAGAGGTTGAAGTGCTGGAAGACCATCCCAACATTTTCACGGACGATATCAATGTTGGTTTTTGGATCAGTAAGATCATAGCCGTTCACGGTAATCTGTCCCTTGGTGACTTCTTCGAGAAGATTGAGACTGCGTAGGAAGGTGGATTTACCAGAACCAGATGGTCCGATGATACAAACCACATCTCCTTCGTAGAATTTTGTTGAGATGCCTTTAAGGACCTCATTTTCACCGTAATATTTGTGGAGGTCATGGACATCAATTTTTAATTTAGCCATTAGTTAGCCCTCTTTTCTAATTGTTTTGCAAAGCGTGTCAATAAGGTAATGATGATGAGGTAGAAGACGGCAAGGATCGCATACATCTTGAAACTTTGGTAGTTTCGAGCGATGATAATCTTACCAGTCTGGAAGAGCTCGACCAAACCGATCGCAGACACGATAGTCGTATCTTTCAGTGCAATAACGAATTGGTTGACAAAGTTTGGAAGCATCAGTTTAGTTGCTTGAGGCAAGATAATCTTGCGCATGGTCTTGCTGTATGAAATCCCGAGGCTTCGGCTGGCTTCCATCTGACCAGCAGGAACTGCTTGAATCCCTCCTCGAACAATCTCAGCAATATAAGCAGCAGCATTGAGGGAGAGAGCGATGGTACCTGCAAGGAAGTCATTGATTGGGGATTGGTGACCGGTCATGGACTCGATCAAATTGGGAATTCCCCAGAAGATGAAGGCAGCAAGGATCATCAGTGGGATACCACGGATGACATCGACGAAGATCTCAGCTGTCCAACGAAGCCATTTATAAGGACTCACACTGAACATTCCAAAGATGATCCCAATCACCATAGCGATCGCAAATGATAGAAGTGCTAGTGCAATAGTGACCCCAAGTCCACTTAACAATTGTTTGTAGTTGTTTTGGAGCAAGCCCCAGATAGTCGTTTCATCCACTGAAGTAGATTCTGTGCTTTCTTCGCTATCGCTTGAAAGGTACTTATCCAAGATCTTTTGGTATTGGCCACTTTCTTTTAAGTTGGCCAAACCGTTGTTAAACATTTCAATCAATTCAGGGTTCGAATCTTTTTGAACAGCAAAGGCAATCTGACCACTTGGAGTTCCTTCGATAGGTGTTTTGAATTTACGTCCTTGTTTAATGGCATATTTGATGACAGGTTCGTCATCCATGATAGCAACTACAGAACCAGAGTTCAAGCTGTCATACATAGAAGCCCCATCTGAGAAGGTTTTGATTTTATAGCCATACTTGCTCTTGTTTTCCTCGAGGAAAGTTTGAGAAGCAGTACCATTTTTGACACCGACTGTTTTTCCTTTTAGGTCTTCGTAGGAAGAAATGTTACTACTTTCTTGAACAGCAAGAATTGAATTTGTTGTGTAGTATGGGTCAGAGAAGTCAAAGGTTGCCTTACGTGCATCTGTCACAGTCATGCCGGCAATCATTCCGTCCGCATTTCCATTCTGAACATCACTGACGGCGGCATCAAAACCAGGGTTGCTAATTTCTAGGGTAAAGCCTTGGTCTTTGGCAATGGCCTTAATTAATTCCATATCAATCCCAGTGTATTTACTTTGATCATTTTGGAAGACGAAGGGAGCAAAAGAGGAATCACTAGAAATTTTGTAGGTTTTCTTCTTTGGAGTCGCCTTTTGGCCGGCTTCAGTGCTCGTTTCAGGAACAGCAGAAGTGCTAGCGGTAGTAGTTGTTGTTGAAGATGATGATTGGCTGCTACCAGTCCATTTTTCAATAATTTGGTCCAATGTACCATCTTTCTTCATTTGAGCAAGAGCTGTATTGAATTGTTTAATGAGGTTTTCATGAGAACCATCCTTCTTGACCCCAAAGGCAAAGCTTCCGACAGCTTCTCCTTCCATATTAATAGAAAGATCTTGGCCTTGCTTAATGGCATATTCGATAACAGGTTGGTCGTCCATAATGGCATCCACTGCACCGGTTGATAAACTATTGTTCATCAAATCACTGGTATCGAATGTCTTGATCGTATATCCGTACTTGTCCTTGTTCTTCTGAAGGAAGCGTTGAGCAGCTGTACCGTTTTTGACTCCGACCGTTTTTCCTTTGAGCTGGTCATAGGAAGTGATTTTGTTAGCTTTCTTAGTCGCAATCACGACTTTTGTATCATAGTAGGTATCAGACATCGCAAAGACTTGCTCACGTTCCTTGGTCTTGGTCATCCCTGCCATAATGGCATCGGCTTGACCAGCTTGAACTGCATTGACCGCTGCATCAAAGCCTGGGAACGATTTTTCTAAGGTCCATCCGTTAATTTCAGCGACCTTATCCAAGATTTCAACGTCAATTCCTTTATAAACTTGGTCTGAGTCTTTAAATTCGAAGGGCGCATATGCTGTATCGAAAACGACTTTTACAGTTTCAGCCTGTGCTTGACTCGCAAAGGCGAATAGTGGAAATAAGAAAAGCAAACATGCTACTAGTTTTTTCTTCATTTCGTTCTCCTTTATATCTAATCCAGTTGTCTCGAGTAGAGCAATGGAAGGGATACCCAAAAGGGCTCAAAAAAATAAAGAATTCATACTGAAAACAAGTATGAATTTCAATCATTTATTTTTTACAAGTATTATCATATCATAAATAAAACCTAAAATCAAGAATTTCAACCATCTCATGTGAGGTTATCTAACATGATTTAATCTTGCAGTCTTAGATTTTCTTTGCTACAATGGACCTATTAGATAAATGGAGGTTGATCATGAAGAAAGGGAAGATTATTCAAGATATAAAAACTAACACCTCATGGCCAGTACTTGTTTCTACACTATTCTATGTATTTTTAACCTTCCTATTTGTTGAAGGTGGGCTTTGGTTTGGGAGTGAGTTTGTAGGACCATTTTCTCTAGTCATAGAGTTTTTAACAGAGCTCTTTTCACCAGGCAATGGAGGAGCGAGTGTCCAAGAATTTTTCTACCATTATTTTCTTTATTATGAGCTTTTCAGTTTTGTATTCATTCTCTTACTCTTTATTTTTTGGGTGAAGTTTATTGAGAAGAATCCTCTATCGACTTTAGGTTTTGTAAAAAAGAATTGGCTCAAGTATCTAGGTTGGGGGATCTTGCTTTCACTGCTTCAAATGGGTGTGATTGCCCTTGTCTACCAGTTGGGTGGAATTGGGTCTTTTGAGCTTAATGAATTAAGTTTAGAACCCATTCTCTTTATTCTAGGCTTATTCCCATTTTGGCTCCTTCAAGGAGGAACGGAAGAAGTTGCGACTCGGGGTTGGCTCCTAACTCGGATTGCTGCAAGAACTAATTTGCCTTTAGCGATCGCGATTTCTAGTAGTCTCTTTGGCTTTCTTCATCTGGGAAATTCAGGAGTGACCTTCTTATCCGTACTGAATATCATCCTCGATGGAGTGCTAGCTGGTCTTCTCCTTATCTACACCGATAGTATCTGGCTAGTGGTTGCCCAACACGGTACTTGGAACTATGTACAAGGGAATCTCCTTGGTTTTCAAGTCAGTGGGACGGGCGCAGATGCTTCGATTTTTAGTTTTACCATGGGATCTGGTCCCGACTGGTTGACCGGAGGGGCATTTGGTGCAGAAGGATCGATCATCACAACTCTGGTTCTTCTTGTATCCCTAGTGATTGTTTATCGTTTAGGGGAGAGGAGAGAAAGAGCTGTTACTGAACAAGTGTGAAATCACTGAAAGGTAATAATGATGAATAAGGAGACAGGTTCTTGAGCCTGTCTTTTTTCTGTACAAGGTTCCTCTCTTCAAAAGTCAGAGAAATATCATCTATTATGGTAAAATAAGGGAAGTATAATCAAAGGAAGAAAGTATGATTAATCGAGTAACTGATAACAAATTTAAACTAGTATCCAAATACCAACCGTCTGGGGATCAACCGCAGGCCATTGAGCAGTTGGTGGATAACATCGAGGGTGGCGAGAAGGCGCAAATCCTGATGGGAGCAACTGGTACGGGGAAGACCTATACCATGAGCCAGGTTATTGCCCAGGTCAATAAACCGACCCTGGTCATCGCCCACAATAAAACCCTAGCGGGCCAGCTCTATGGGGAGTTCAAGGAATTTTTCCCTGAAAATGCGGTCGAGTACTTCGTATCTTACTACGATTACTACCAGCCAGAAGCTTATGTGCCATCTAGCGATACCTACATCGAAAAGGATAGTTCGGTCAATGATGAGATTGATAAACTACGTCACTCAGCAACCTCAGCTTTGTTAGAGCGTAACGATGTCATCGTTGTAGCTTCCGTCTCTTGTATTTATGGTTTGGGTTCGCCGAAGGAATATGCCGATAGCGTGGTGAGCCTGCGTCCAGGTCTGGAGATTTCTCGTGATAAACTGCTCAATGACCTGGTGGACATCCAGTTTGAGCGCAATGACATCGACTTTCAACGGGGGAAATTCCGTGTTCGTGGAGATGTGGTAGAGATTTTCCCAGCTTCGCGTGATGAACATGCCTTCCGGGTGGAGTTTTTCGGGGACGAGATTGAGCGGATTCGGGAGATTGAAGCTTTGACAGGCCAGGTTCTGGGAAATGTGGACCACTTGGCAATTTTCCCAGCCACTCACTTCGTGACCAATGATGACCATATGGAAGTGGCCATCGCCAAAATTCAAGCGGAACTTGAGGAGCAGTTGAAGGTCTTTGAAAAAGAAGGAAAACTCCTAGAAGCTCAACGCTTGAAACAACGGACCGAGTATGATATTGAAATGCTACGGGAGATGGGCTACACCAATGGGGTTGAAAACTACTCTCGGCATATGGATGGCCGGAGTGAAGGAGAGCCGCCTTACACCCTTCTTGACTTCTTCCCAGAAGATTTCCTCATCATGATCGATGAAAGTCACATGACCATGGGACAGATCAAGGGCATGTACAATGGAGACCGCTCGCGCAAGGAGATGCTGGTCAACTATGGTTTCCGTTTGCCATCTGCCTTGGACAACCGGCCACTGCGTCGGGAGGAGTTTGAAAGCCATGTCCACCAGATCGTCTATGTGTCTGCGACACCGGGTGATTATGAGATGAAACAAACCGATACCATCATCGAGCAGATCATTCGTCCGACCGGTCTTCTCGATCCTGAGGTGGAAGTGCGCCCTACCATGGGACAAATGGACGATCTCTTGGGTGAAATCAATGCGCGTGTAGAACGTGGTGAGCGGACCTTTGTCACCACTCTGACCAAGAAGATGGCAGAAGACTTGACCGACTACTTCAAGGAAATGGGGGTCAAGGTCAAATACATGCACTCGGACATTAAGACCTTGGAGCGGACGGAGATTATCCGCGATTTGCGTTTGGGTGTCTTTGATGTCTTGGTCGGAATCAACCTTCTTCGGGAAGGGATTGACGTACCGGAAGTGAGTCTAGTTGCCATCCTCGATGCGGATAAGGAAGGTTTTCTCCGTAATGAACGTGGCCTTATTCAAACCATTGGTCGTGCAGCCCGTAATAGTGAGGGGCACGTGATCATGTATGCGGACACCATGACTCAGTCTATGCAAAAAGCCATCGATGAAACAGCCCGTCGTCGTAAAATCCAGATGGCTTATAATGAAGAACACGGTATTGTGCCACAAACTATTAAGAAGGAAATCCGTGACCTCATCTCTGTTACCAAGGCGGTAGCTAAGGAAGAAGACAAGGAAGTAGATATCACCAGTCTCAACCGCCAAGAGCGCAAGGAACTGGTCAAGAAGTTGCAAGGCCAGATGCAAGAAGCCGTCGAAGTGCTTGACTTTGAGTTAGCAGCGCAAATCCGCGATATGATGTTGGAAGTCAAGGCGTTGGATTAAAAGGAGGGAAAGTATGAAAATTCTAGTCATCAATGGGCATCCGGATAAGGAAAGTTACTGTCAGGCTATTTTTCAAACCATTGTCGAAACTATTGACTTAAAGCACCACGAGCTTAAAGTGATCAATCTCAATGAAGAGGACTTTGATCCTATTCTTCGCTATGGTTATCGAAAGCGGATGGAGGAAGATTCCTTTATCCTTCGTTCTCAAGAATGGATCCAGTGGGCGGATCACCTGATCTTTGTCTATCCCATCTGGTGGAGTAGTATGCCGAGCCTTATGAAAGGTTGGATTGATCGGGTCTTCACACCTGGGATTGCATACTCGGCCAATGATCAGGGAAGCTTTATCTGGAATTACCTGAGAGGCAAGCAATTTAAGAAGTTACTCAAAGGCAAAACGGCTAGTATTTATGCGACTTCGATGGCGCCTACTTGGTGGTACAAGATCTTTTCAGGCCCTCTCAACATTCCTGATAGTTATGGTATCTCTGTTTTGAAAAATGCCGTCTTGAACCACTGTGGGATTAAAACCAAGCGTGTCTGCATCTTGGGTGAAGTCGGACGAGATGTGAACACCGCTAGCATGCGGGAACAGCATCTTCAAAAGGTAGCAGCAGAAGTCAAGAAACTTTGATCAGAGACAGGAGACTACTGATAAGTTAGTGTCTTTAGTTGTATTTTGATTGGCTTTTGGTTAAACTATTAAAATAATCTATAAAACATAGGAATGATTCAATATGCTACTTTTTATCTATATGATCTATGTCATTTATTCACTATCAAAAATGAAAAGAGAAGGTAAAAGAGTCTCAATTTTTACTAAGTTGATTGTTTACGGCTTATTGATACTCTCTTCATTTATGCTCTATTTCAGTTTATTGTCATTTTTATTTAGTCCGTTGCCATTTTTTGGCTTTCTAGCTGCTCTTGCTATTGGGGGCGTGATGCTCTCTCTGAGATTGATCATTGCCATTCTTTTACTTTTGTTATCTCTCAGCCTATTCTTGGATAGTAAAAATAGTGATCCGGATACGCCTCTGATTGATCATTGGCTACGGTTGGCCGTCCATATTCTGTTGATCATTATTTAAGGGGAGCACGCTATTCGTTTTATTTTAAATCTCGACCAATGTTTACATAGGAGAGGTTAATTATGGGAAAGTATTTGAATCTGTTTAGGATCCTGTATCTAATTCTTTTACTTTTTGTTTTTGCTAACTTTGTATTAGGCTACAATGGTTACGCCTTTACTCCGCTCTTGTGGAATCCTTGGTTATATCTAGGAGCTGTGATAGTTTTTTGTCATATCTGGTATTGCTTTTATCGAACTCACGCAGTCAATTGGAAGAATGTAGTGGGGCTACTGTTTAGTTTCTTTGCTAGCCTGATCTTAGTATTATTCATTGTGTTTTTCTTTAGTTTTGATGGTCATGGTTCAGTAACGATACACTCGGAATATTATTTAAAAGAGAAGTCAATTGTCTTTCAGAGAGGTTCCCTTTTAGATGCCTTCGATGAATACCATGAGCTGGTAAATCCGTTTGTGATGAAAAAAGAGATAAAGAAAAAAGTTTATATTGATTAATTGTCAATATCATAGAAAGGAAATATATGTCACGCACAACGCCTACTATACTGTGCAATCTTTGCATGGTCGAAGATCTTGAAAATGGGAAGGTCGTCCTCCAATACCGCTCACCTGAAAAGACTCACTGGGCTGGCTATGCTTTTCCAGGTGGCCATATTGAAGAAGGCGAGAGTCTGGTCGAGTCAGTTATCCGTGAGATTAAAGAAGAAACTGGCCTCACCATTTTCAACCCCCGATTAGTCGCTGTAAAAAACTGGCAGTTAGAGGATGGCATCCGCTACATCGTCTTTTGCTACAAAGCGACAGAATTTACAGGCCAGCTAAGATCGTCTGATGAAGGAGAAGTTTCTTGGGTTGAGAAGGATCAATTAGAAAAGTTGGACTTGTCCTACGACATGCTACCTCTGCTGGAAGTGATGGAAGACCCGGACTTGTCTGAGTTCTATTATCGCAAACGGACAGACGATGATTGGGAAAAATTTCGCTATTAAGGAGTTGGGTACACCAGCTCTTTTCTTATTCTTGTAAGAAGTGGAAAAAAGTAGTATGATGGAAGGGTTTAGGAATACCTGATCTAGGGGGATTTATTTTATATGAAGGATTTTCACTTTGATGCTATAGCAGCATTTGAAAATTATGAGATTGAAACCATGAGAGATGGCCATGTGGTGGTGACAACCAAGGTGGTCGAATCGTCACTTAATTATTATGGAAATGCGCATGGAGGATATCTCTTTACCCTGTGTGACCAGATCAGTGGCTTGGTCGTGATTTCACAGGGAGTAGATGGTGTGACCTTGCAGTCTTCCATCAATTATTTGAAAGCAGGGCGCCTAGGAGATGTCCTAACGATTCACGGGGAATGTGTCCACAGTGGCCGGACTACTCGGGTTGTCGATGTCGATATTACCAATCAGGAAGGTGCCAATGTCTGTAAGGCCACCTTTACCATGTTTGTAACGGGAGAAAGAGATGAATCAGCAAAAGTACGCATTTAAAAACTATATTTTTGATTTTTATGGAACCTTGGTCGATATCGAAACCGATGAGTCGAGTCCAGTCTTGTGGGAGACCATGGCCAAGATCTACCAGTCCTATGGAGCTCATTATACAGGGGAAAGCCTGCAAGTTCGCTATAAGGAGTTGGTGAAGCAAGCTGAGCAAAGTATCGCTCGGGAAAAACAGGTCACTTATCCGGAGATTGATTTGACCGTGATTTTAGTTCAGCTCTATCTAGAGAGTCATCCAACTGGAGCTAGTGTCCATCATCTTAAAGAATGGGGACGCTTGATCGCTCGGACCTTCCGTGTCCTCTCTCGCAAACGATTAGAGCTCTATCCGCACACGAAAGAAGTCTTAGAAGATATGAAGGCTGAAGGGTGTCGGATCTATCTCTTATCCAATGCCCAAGCGGACTTTACCAACCCAGAGATTGATTTGGTCGGCTTGAGAGAGTTTTTCCACGACATTTATCTGTCGTCTGATGCAGGGATTTGCAAACCTCAGCGCGAATTTCTCATGAAAGTCATCAAAGAACACCAGTTGAATCCTGATAAAACAGTCATGGTAGGGAATGACTTCACTACAGATGTGGCTGTAGCGAAAAGTATTGGCATGCAAAGTATCTTGATCAATACCTTCCCCTACTCGGACGAAGAATTACAGAATAGGAGCCAAGCAGGAGTGAGCGTGATTCGAGACATTCAGGAGTTGCAAGAAGATAAAGGTGATTATCAATTTTAGGAGGCCAAGTTGCCTCTTCTTTTATTGAAAATGCTTCAATAGAACGGTATTTGTCAAATTTCCCCTTTCATGGTATACTATGGGAGTTAATTTTGATAAGGAGATTGAAATGAATAACTTACCAAACTGTCCAAAATGTAATTCGGAATATGTCTATGAAGATGGTGCCCTCTTGGTCTGTCCAGAGTGTGCTTATGAATGGAACCCAGCTGAAGTCGTAGAAGAAGAAGGTGTTGTAGCCATCGACGCGAATGGAAATAAATTGGCTGATGGCGATACTGTCACCTTGATCAAAGACTTGAAAGTGAAGGGTGCACCAAAAGATTTGAAACAAGGTACGCGCGTGAAAAACATTCGTATCGTCGAAGGCGACCACAACATCGATTGTAAGATTGACGGCTTTGGTGCAATGAAACTTAAATCAGAATTTGTGAAGAAGATCTAAAGAAAAGAAGAAATAGTTCTATATAAAGTATACAAATTAATAGAGTTGTTTAAGTTTATAAGGAACTTTCCGCTGTGAGAAAAGTACTTGAAACAGTATTGTTTCAAGTACTCGGGAGTTTTGAAACTTTGGGTTCAAAACTAAGTCATGGAACTTCGAAGAAGTTCGCTGACGTCCGTCTTCACTTAAGGAAAGTTCCTGATTAAACTGAAGGGCCTAAACCCTTTTCTTTTGGGAGAATACTATGAAATTCAAACTATTGTTTAGCTATCGTTTTCTATTGTTTATCTTGAGTGTAATCGGCGTTTATCTGCAACTGACCAAGCATGGTGGCTTTGGGATGATGCTCTATTACACCATTTTGTCCAACATGTTGGTCATGTTCTTTATGGGGGACATGGTCTGGCGCATGCTTCGTGGTCGTTCGACCCAGACACAGGGCTATCTTCGTTTAAAAGGTGGTGTCACCATGTCTATCATGATCACCTGTGTCATCTACCACTTTATGCTAGCACCCATCGCGACACCTGAGAAGTTTTACCGCTTGGAAAACTTCCTCTGTCACTACATTGTTCCTTTGATGTTCTTCTTTGACACCCTGGTGATTGATAAACCGAAACAATACCGTAAGTCGGATCCATTGGCTTGGACCCTGCTTCCCGTACTCTATATGGTCTTTGCTCTTCTCAACGGTTTGGTTCTTAAGTGGCCAGTTCCAGGGGCAAAAGACAGTCCTTTCCCTTATTTCTTTATCAATGTCAATCGTTTTGGATGGCTTTATGTTGTTAAGATGGCGACCATCATTTTTGTCGCTTATTTACTAGCTGGATGTGGCTTGTTTGCCTTGAAGAAGATTGGGAAAAAAGGAACAGATCATCTTTAAATAAAAGATTTGTTGATGTAAATCCGAACATTAGTAGAAAATAATGAGTTTTTTCTTGCATCCCACTATAAACTGTGATATAGTATGGATAATTAAATAGTCCTTTAATCCTGTCCCGTGAGGCAGGCAAGGAGTCTGATCAAAATAAGGGGTGAACTAGATGCGTTCTAGGTCTTATCTCTTGATATTTTTCTGAAGCCTCCTTGAAAAGGGAGGCTTTTTTCTATCAATTAGGAGGAAAAGATGAAGATCAAAGAAGTCGTTGATGATTTGACCATGAAGCGAGCTATTACTCGCATCACTTATGAAATCATCGAACGGAATAAGGATCTGAGCCAAATTGTTTTGGTAGGGATCAAAACTCGTGGCGTTTTCATTGCCAATCGCATCAAAGAAAGGTTAGCACAGCTAGAGCAAATAGAAGTTCCAGTCTGTGAATTGGATACCAAGCCTTTCCGTGATGATATCAAAGTAACAGAAGATTCAACCGTTTTACCAGTAGATATTACTGGCAAAGATGTCATCCTGATTGATGATGTCCTTTATACAGGTCGGACCATTCGAGCAGCCATCGATAATCTTGTCAGTCGTGGACGTCCATCGCGTGTCAGCCTCGCAGTCCTAGTGGATCGTGGTCATAGAGAATTGCCGATCCGACCAGATTATGTTGGAAAGAACATTCCAACAAGTCGATCAGAGGAAATCATTGTCGAGATGACTGAGCTGGATGGTCAAGATCGTATCTTGATCGAGGTGAGTGAATAAGGTAGTTTTCAAATCGTCGCTATATACAGGAGTGACTGAGGAAGCTTCCTGTATCGTTTTCACATATGCATATCTTTGGAATGGAGTTACAACATGTCTACAAATCAAATCGCACTTAAAAACCTTGTCTCAATGGAAGCTTTATCAAACGAAGAAGTTATGGCCTTGATTAAGCGTGGTATTGAGTTTAAAAATGGAGCAAAAGCTCATTATGATGAGCAACATATCGTGGCTAACCTCTTCTTTGAGTCATCAACACGTACGCACAAAGCATTTGAAGTGGCTGAGTTGAAATTAGGTTGTGACCTCCTTGACTTTGATGTGAAAACGAGCTCTGTAAACAAGGGTGAAACTCTGTACGATACCATTTTGACCATGTCAGCTCTCGGAGTTGATATCTGCGTCATCCGTCACCCAGAAGTAGACTACTACAAGCAATTGATTGAAAGTCCAACTATCACAGCCTCTATTGTCAACGGGGGAGATGGATCTGGTCAACACCCAAGCCAAAGTTTACTAGACTTGATGACCATCTATCAAGAGTTTGGTCACTTTGATGGACTTAAGGTTTGTATCGCTGGTGACTTGGATCACTCACGGGTGGCAAAATCAAATATGCAAATCTTGAAACGTTTGGGAGCAACCCTCTACTTTGCAGGCCCAGACGAATGGAGAAGTGCGGAATTTGAAGAATACGGAACCTTTGTGACGATTGATGAAGTGATTGAAGAAGTTGATGTTATGATGTTCCTCCGTGTGCAACACGAGCGTCATGATTATGAGTCTCTCTTCTCAAAAGAGAACTACCATCGTTTGCATGGCTTGACACAAGAACGCTATGATCGTATGAAAGACACAGCCATCTTGATGCACCCAGCTCCAGTAAACCGTGATGTGGAGATTGCTGACCACTTGGTAGAAGCTCCTAAATCACGCATCGTGGAGCAAATGACCAACGGTGTCTTTGTCCGCATGGCTATCATCGAAGCGGTTTTAGCTGGACGGAAATAATAGAGTAAGAAAATAGAAAGGGGAAGTGAGGGAGTCTACAAAAAGGTGGTCTTTTCTCACTTTTCTTTTTGGAGTTTGTAAGGAGAATTTATGGTAAAACGTCTCTTAGTATTAGAAGATGGGACGGTTTTTGAAGGAACTGGTTTTGGAGCTGATACATATGTCAGTGGGGAATTGGTCTTAAATTCTGCCATGACGGGTTATCAGGAGTTGATTACCGACCAGTCCTATAAGGGGCAAATATTAGCCTTTACTTTTCCAGTTATTGGTACAACTGGGATAAACCGAGATGATTATGAATCTATTTTTCCTGGGTGTCTAGCAGTGGTAGTGCACCAATTAGCGAGTCATCCCAGTAATTGGCGCAAACAGTTATCCTTAGATGCTTACCTGAAAAAACACAATATTCCAGGGATCCAAGGAGTCGATACTCGAAAGCTGGCTAAAATTGTCACTGAACATGGAAGTATGAAGGCTACAGTGGTCAATGAAGGGGATGCGATTGAGCATATCTTAGACCAGCTCCGGGCAACTGTCTTGCCTTTTGACCAAGTCCGCCAGGTGTCGACCAAAACCCCCTATGCTGCACCAGGATTTGGGAAGAGTATCGTCTTGATCGACTTGGGCTTACGGCATTCCGTTTTGCGTCAATTGATTGCACGAGGTTGTAACGTCACGGTCGTTCCTTATTCTATTAAATTGAAGGAATTGAAGGATTTGCAGCCGGATGGCATTATTCTATCCAGTGGTCCAGGGAATCCTCATCATATCGATGGTATTTGCCAGGTCATTGCTAAAATCGATCCTCATATTCCAATTATGGGAATCGGCTTGGGGGCAGAGTTGCTGGCCCTTGCCCACGGGGGAAGCCTCGCTAAACTAAAAAGTCCTCATCGAGGACTTAACATTCCTGTAAAAGAAGTTGCTACTGGAAAAGTCGAAATCACTAGCCAGAATCATCAGTACAACATCGAGCGCGATACTCTTCCACGAGATTTTCTGATCACCCATGAGGAGCTTCATGATCACTCTATCGAGGCCTTTCGTCACCGCTATCTTCCCTTGATTGGTGTTCTCTACCATATTGAGTCCAGTCCAGGACCAAGGGAAAGTCTCTATTTCTATGACGAATTTATGGATCTGATTGAAAGTAAATTAGACGAAAGCAGGGAGGAGTTATGGTCATGAATCAAGTAACGCTTTTGTGTGCAGAATCCTTCAATGATGTCAGTTTGCTTGGAGCACTCACGTCTTCTCCCTTATTAAAAGAACGTGGCTACCAGACAGAAATCCTCTATTGTGGAGACGAGAACGGAATCACCAAAGAAGAAGGAGATGCTGTTTCCGTTATTCGTTTAAAGTTGGACAGTCTCAAAGAAGCCCTTCTAGCGACGAAAACCAAAAATTTACTGCTGTCTTTTGCGGATAAGCAAGTCCTTGGTCTTTTATTCCGATTGGAAGAAATTGGGTTTCTCAAGGAACACAAAATCCGTATTCTAGGAACTTCGCTTAGGCAGTACCGTACCTTTTACCACCAGGCAGACCAAAAGTCATTTCTACAGGACTTAGGTTATCA
>NZ_JBKQBL010000002.1:64707-77411 GCF_046824975.1 Streptococcus intestinihominis
AGTTCCTTCCTCATCCTTGGTTTCGACAGTGCGAGAGGCTATTGAGTTCTCAGAGCAGATCCAATTCCCTATTGTTGTTTGGCCACTTGCCAGCAAGCATGGGCAAGGTCGTCGGATTGCTAATAACTTGGATGATTTATGTGATGCTGTCGAAAAAGGACTAGAAGTATCGCCACAGGCTCAGTGTTTGTTGGAGCTCTCAACGGTTGGTTTCAAGGAGTTGGAATACATCGTCGTCCGAGATCGTCAGGATAATTATTATCTTGCGGGAAACATTGAGAGTATCGACCCGGTGGGGATCCATTCCAGTGATTCTTATCAAGTCATCCCAAGTCTGACGTTGACAGATACCGAGCATCAGACCTTGAGAGAGGCAGCTTTGTCTATTGTCCGGCACTTGAGACTGGTTGGAGCGACATCCATCAAGTTTGCGCTAGATCCAAAGAGTTACCAATTCTATATTCTTGAGGTCAATCCTTTTGCTTCGGATTCCTTCTCGACCATGTCCATGGCCTTAGGTTATTCGATTTACCACCAGGCCTTATGCTTAAAATTAGGCGACCACCTTTTGGACCTTCCTCATCCTACGATGAAGGGTCTTACAGCCCTGTTTGAACCCACTCTAGATCGTATTTTCTTTAAACTACCCGTCTTTCCAATGGAAAAGGTGACAAAAGTTCTCAATACACAAATTCATTCAGTTGGTGCAATTCATGGTTTTGGTAGTAGTTTGGAAGAAGCCTATCAGCAAGCTGTTGAAAATTTCGGTTCGAATCAATGGCCTAAGCATATTCTAAAAGAGATTTCGGACGATGAACTCATCCAACGGATCGCCAAACGAATGCCATATCGCTTTTCATCTATCTTAGAAGCTTTTCATCGAGGCTTCGAAAGGGAAGAAGTGAGTGACCTGAGTCGAATGGATCCGTTCTATCTCCAGTTTTTATATAATCTTTACTTGTATGAGCGACAAGAGAAGGAGCAACTATGTCCTGAGCTAAAATTACGTTCTTTGGATTTAACAGCTGGATTCGGTCAAGTTGGTGAAAAGGTTTCTTACTATAATTCGATCTGTGGCGAAGATGAGGTGCCAGATTGGAGTCAATGGAGCTTATTGGTTGATCAAGGCGCTCCAGAAGATTCGAGCCAGATTCTTAGACTGATAGATTGCTTGAAGCAGGAGCATGAAAAGGGAAGAAAAGTAGCCCTTCTGACACATCGTCCTTTTGCAGGACATGTAGCAGATACTTGCTTGCGAATCCCCCTCTCAATTTATGAGACTTACCAAGACCAGATTAACAGCCAGTTTGGTCAAGTAGTATGTTTGGATGAATAGAAAAAGAGCTTCGGTCAAGATAACCGAAGCTTTTTTAGGAAAATAACAAACTGTTTATTAAATAAAATAGTCAGCTCACTTTTTAAAAACATGAACTCATTTTTTGATTCAGTTAAGTAGTTCTAAAACTTTCCGCTGTGAGAAAAGTGCCTGAAACAAAATTGTTTCAGGTACTCGGGAGTTTTGAAACCTTAGGTTCAAAACTAAGTCATGGAACTTCTTGGAAGTTCGCTGACGTCCGTACTCACCTAAGGAAAGTTTCCAAGTAGATTAAATATTTTATCTGAAATTCTTTGGTTATTTTAACAGAAGAAATTTTAAAAACAAAACACTGAATTAGGAATGGCTAACAATTCCGATGATGGTATCCACTGCACGTTCCATGGTTTGAAGGCTGACGTATTCAAAGCGACCATGCATATTTTCGCCACCAGCGAAAAGGTTTGGAGTTGGAATTCCCATGAAGGAAATCTTAGAACCGTCTGTACCACCGCGGATTGGTTCGATAATAGGAGTAATGCCTAAATCTTCCATGACTTCCTTAGCCAAATTTACAGGTGTCATATCTTTCTCGATGACCTGTTTCATGTTGTAGTACTGGTCTTTAAGTGTCAAGAGAACACGTTCGGCACCAAGTTCTTGGTTCATCTTGCTTGCGATGTCTTCCATCATGGCTTTACGGGCTTCAAAGTTCTCTGTTTCGAAGTCACGGATAATGTAGCTAGCATGCGCTTCCTCAACAGTCCCCTCGATATTCATCAAATGGAAGAAGCCTTGGTAGCCATCTGTTTTTTCAGGGCGGTCTTCTTCAGGGAGTTGATTGTGGAAGTCAATGGCTAACTGGAGAGCATTGACCATTTGGTTCTTAGCAGTACCTGGGTGCACATTGCGCCCTTTAAAGGTGATTTCAGCTCCTGCAGCAGAGAAGGTTTCGTATTGCAATTCACCAAGAGGACCACCGTCCACTGTATAAGCGAAGTCTACATTGAAATCTTCTGCATCAAACTTATCTGCTCCGACTCCGATTTCTTCATCTGGTCCAAAGCCAACTCGGATTTCGCAGTGTTTGATTTCTGGATGAGCATTCAAGTATTCGATGGCTGTCATAATCTCGGCAATCCCTGATTTGTCATCTGCACCAAGAAGGGTCGTACCGTCAGTAGTGATCAAGGTTTGACCTTTGTAGTTATGGAGGTTAGCAAAGTCGGCTGGATCAAGAGAATAACCAGAATCACCAAGAGGAATAGCGCCACCATCATAGTTGTCGATGATTTGTGGGCTGATATTCTCAGCATTAAAGTCAGCTGTATCCATATGAGAGATAAAGCCAATCTTTCGGGTGAGACTTGGATCGTTTGCTGGAAGCGTTCCGATAGCAAAACCATTTGGAAGGTAGTAGACATTCTGAAGTCCAACTCGTTCCATTTCAGGAAGCAGTACATTCTTTGCAAACTCTACTTGAGAAGGTGTACTAGGAGTTGTTGTAGAAGTCTCATCAGAGCGAGTGTTGACTTTGACATAAGTTAAAAAACGTTCTAATAGTGTTGGGTATTTCATTTGTTTTTCCTTTTCTAGTTCTGTGCTTGTAAAACATAGCGTTTGATAGCAGTAGCGACACCGTCTTCTTCGTTAGAAGTGGTAGTGACATCAGCCAAGGCTTTGATAGCAGCTGGAGCATTGCCCATAGCAACTCCAAGACCCGCGTAGTCAATCATTTCAATATCGTTGTTCTCATCGCCGATAGCCATGACCTCTTGCCTTGGAATTCCTAAGTATTCAGCCAGAGCCTTTAAGCCAGTCGCTTTATTTACCCCTTTAGGAAGGATCTCAAATAGGATCGGTTGGGAGCGAATAGTGTGGAAGCGCTGGGCTAATACTTCTTCATAGGTTTCTTGAAAGACATCAATCCGCTCTTTCTGATCGATAAACATTCCTTGGAAAATCGGTTGTGCCTCAAGAATTTCTTCTAGGCCAAGTGACACGGGGACTGCAGAAACGATGCTAGCATCCATTTTAGCTATTTCAGAAGGTTTTCGATTCAAAATGATATAGCGATTTAAATCGAATAAACTTAATTGAGGATGGATCTCCTGAGTCAGTTGATCGAGATAAACCAAATCTTCTTCAGATAAGGCATCATAACTGATAACAGACCAATCTGATGATTTGACAGTTGTACAACCATTATTAATCACAGAGTAGGAGTGATTACTTTTGAAGCCGATTTCTTCAAAAATTGGACGAACACCAGAGAGAGGGCGACCTGTACAGATGACGACGTTTACACCAGCAGCTTCAGCATCCAAAAGAGCCTGCTTATTAGCAGGACTAATGGTTTTGTCTGGTGATAAAAGTGTCCCATCTAAATCAATAGCAACTAATCGAATCATAGCTCATCCTCCTTAGCTGGTAGAAAGCTAGCAATGACTTTTCCGATGACTCTTGGTTCTTCTTCTAAAGTAATAATCTTATCACTATACTTTTTATTGAGGGAAACGAGACGAATCCCTTGTGCTTCACGGAAGACACGCTTGATCAAGGTTTGCCCGTCGTACTCAATAGCATAGATGGCACCAGCAGTATCGTAGAAAGTTTGCTTGATTAGGGCAACAGATCCCTTTGGATATTTAGGTTCCAGCGAGTCTGTATGAATCCAAAGTGCTAGATCATAAGCCAGTTTTTGATCAAACCAAACCAAATCTCCCTTAGAAGCACTTTGACTTGCAGCATAACTGTCGAAGACCGTATATGGTGTGTATTTTTTCTCAATGCGCTTGCGTTCAGCCTGCAAAACCAATAAGCGATTGGCTTCCTCTAAGAGTGAATCTTGAAAATCCTCATCCAGTTGCTTATAGATAAACTCAATCTTAGAATCCTCCAAGCTATCTGGTTGTCCATAACGAGGATCTAGGTCAGAGATGGGGATTTCAAAGAAGCTAGCAATCTTTTCTAAGTTCTCACTGACTGGAAGAGAAGTCCCTTTCACATAGCCGGTCAAAGTACTAGCTGGAATACCAGTTGTACGAGATAAATCGACCTGTTTCTTATTTTGAACCTTTAATAGTTCTCTTATTTTTTCTGAAATAATGCGCAAAGCCTCTTTATCTTGTGGGCTTGCTTTTCCACGTCCTCTTGCCAAGAGCTTCACCTCCTTTTACATTACAATTAATTATAGCGAATTAAATCGAAAAAGTAAATAGAAATCCTTTATTGTTCATTAATTATTTCAATTCGAATTAAATAGAAATACAATATATTCTATTAATATATTTTAAAACTTGATATTTTTAGGTATAAGGTCTAAAATAAAGGAAAAGACTTCATGGAGGTAGAAGTATGATTCGGACCGTTCAAATTAAAGATGCAGGTCAAATTCGTGATTTGTGCCACCAGGCATTGGGGTATGATTCGACTGTTGAGAAAGTTGCGACTCAGATTGATAAGTTTAATAGGCCAGATTCGGGTCACTTTTGCTTTGTTTACGAAGAGGACCAAACTGGAAATATTTTAGGCTATGTAGAAGCAGAAGCCTATGAGAGTATATATAGCGATCCGGGTTTAAATGTTTTAGGACTTGCTGTTTTCCCTTCTGCCCAAGGACGTGGGATCGGTCGGCAATTGATGGAGCGAGTTGAAACTCTTGCTCGAACTCATAACTATTCCTTTATTCGTTTGAGTTCTGCCTCTCATCGTAAAGAAGCTCATGTTTTTTATGAACATATAGGCTATGAAGGAAATAAAACACAGAAGCGATTTTTGAAAATAATGGATTAAGATAGGCAAAGGCCTATCTTTTTTGTTATAATATACTGAATAGTTTTATAAGGATGAAAAAATGAATTTAGAAGAATTAAAGAAACGTCAAGAGAAGATTCGGAACTTCTCCATTATCGCCCATATTGACCACGGAAAGTCAACCTTGGCGGACCGAATCTTAGAAAAAACCGAGACCGTTTCTAGTCGGGAAATGCAAGCCCAGCTTTTGGATAGCATGGATCTGGAACGGGAACGTGGGATTACCATTAAGCTGAATGCCATCGAGTTGAATTACACGGCTAAAGATGGGGAAACCTACATCTTCCACTTGATTGACACACCGGGACATGTGGACTTTACTTATGAGGTTTCTCGTTCGCTGGCTGCCTGTGAGGGAGCCATTCTCGTAGTGGATGCGGCTCAAGGGATTGAAGCTCAGACCCTAGCCAATGTTTACCTGGCTTTGGATAACGATTTGGAAATCCTGCCAGTTATCAATAAAATCGATTTGCCAGCTGCCGATCCAGAACGGGTGCGCACAGAAGTAGAAGATGTCATTGGTTTGGATGCCAGTGAAGCAGTTCTAGCTTCAGCCAAGGCTGGTATCGGGATTGAAGAGATTTTGGAACAAATCGTTGAGAAAGTTCCAGCTCCTACTGGGGATGTTGCTGCTCCATTGCAAGCCTTGATCTTTGACTCAGTATACGACCCATATCGTGGAGTTATCCTTCAAGTTCGGGTGGTCAATGGTATTGTGAAGCCTGGCGACACCATCCAGTTGATGAGCAATGGTAAGACCTTTGATGTGACTGAGGTAGGAATCTTTACTCCTAAATCAGTTGGTCGTGATTTCCTTGCGACAGGAGATGTTGGTTATATTGCAGCCTCTATCAAGACTGTTGCGGACACTCGTGTCGGGGATACGGTGACCCTAGCGACCAATCCAGCAAGTGAGCCCCTTCATGGTTACAAGCAAATGAACCCAATGGTCTTTGCCGGTCTTTACCCAATCGAATCTAACAAATACAATGATCTTCGCGAAGCTTTGGAGAAGTTGCAATTGAATGACGCTAGTCTTCAATTTGAGCCGGAAACATCTCAAGCCCTTGGTTTTGGTTTCCGTTGTGGTTTCTTGGGTCTCCTTCATATGGACGTTATCCAGGAACGCTTGGAGCGCGAGTTCAATATTGACTTGATCATGACAGCGCCGTCTGTAATCTATAAGGTCAATTTGACAGACGGAGAAGTGCTAGATGTGTCCAACCCGTCTGAGTTCCCAGATCCAACCAAGATTGCTTCAATCGAAGAACCTTATGTCAAAGCGCAAATCATGGTGCCACAAGAGTTTGTTGGAGCTGTCATGGAATTGGCCCAACGCAAACGTGGGGACTTTGTAACCATGGACTACATCGATGAAAATCGGGTTAATGTCATCTATCAAATCCCACTAGCGGAAATTGTCTTTGATTTCTTTGATAAATTGAAATCTTCTACGCGTGGCTATGCAAGCTTTGACTATGAGTTGTCTGAATACCGTCCATCTAAATTGGTTAAAATGGATATCCTTCTCAATGGCGATACTGTCGATGCTCTCAGCTTTATCGTTCACAAGGACTTTGCCTACGAACGTGGTAAATTGATCGTTGAGAAGCTCAAAAAGATTATCCCTCGTCAACAGTTTGAAGTGCCTATCCAAGCAGCCATCGGTCATAAAATCGTGGCCCGTACAGATATCAAGGCTCTTCGTAAGAATGTCTTGGCCAAGTGTTATGGTGGGGACGTCTCACGGAAACGCAAGCTTCTTGAAAAGCAAAAAGCTGGTAAGAAACGGATGAAAGCGATTGGATCTGTAGAAGTACCACAGGAAGCCTTCTTGTCAGTTCTGTCAATGGATGAGGAGTAAGCTTCTCTTTGAAATATTCGAACAAACCAAACGTCCCGCTAGGGGCGTTTTTGTATCGGACTAGACAAATAGCGCTTTCAAAACTTCATTGAACGTGATACACTAGAGGTATCAAAACCCATCACAAAGGAGAGGAAAGATGAAAAATAAGTTCCTACTAGCGACCGTCTCGGTCTTATCAGCTGTTGCCCTTGTAGCTTGTAGCACACCTAAAAATGAGTCTAGAAAACCATTGTCATCTGAATCTAGTTCCACTGAGGTGGTAAAAAAGAGCAAAAAATCCTCTAGTAAAAAGACTTCTAGCAAGGTGGAGTCAAAATCATCGGATAATACCAAGAGTTCTGTCGAAACCAAACGGGTTGGTTCTGCAGATTATGGTTATATCGATATCCCAAGCAAGTGGATTAAATTTACAGATATAGATGGTGGAGACAGCATTCAATTTACAGATGGAAGTGCCTACAATATCGTTACCATGAACGGGTATACTAAAGAGAAAGCAAATGTCGGTGAAGGGGAAGTCTTCAACGCAGAGTTGATTGCGAACCGAATTGCTTACTATTGGAAGGACAATAAAGAAGTAGAGAAAATGTGGGGAGCTAAAACCACTGTCTCAGGTAATGAAGCTTTGCAGCTGAATATCATCCTTAAATCTGGACAATACCTCATAACTTGGGTCTTCCAAAAGGATGATAAGGTATACTTGATGTCTTTTGAAGGGGATAAAGAGACTTTGGCTCAATTCATTCCTTACATTGAGGAAACTTGGAGTTTGGATGAGAAAGGTCCAAAAGCCTAATGCATTCGTGAGGAAGTTGGTAACATTATCACCAATTTTCAATACATGATAGAATAAGATTTGGACGCAGTCATTAAGTTCTATTTCTTGGAATAATTAACTTCTTACAACCTGGTTAGCAAAGAATTTCTCAGGTTGTTTATCCTTAAGAAAGCAGGGACTAATTCAAACAGTTCATCAGTTTGAATTAGTTCTTTTTTTTTTGGTCAGAAATTTAAATGGTCCTTTTAAAATAGAGTATAAGATGTTAGACTAGTGTATATAATCTATCATAGAGGAGAGAAAGATGAAAAATAAGTTCCTACTAGCGTCAGTTATGTTTTTGTCTGTTATTAGTCTTTCTGCTTGTACCAGTCCAAAGAAAGAGTCCAGTAAATCATCGGCAGCGTCTAGCTCCAAGAATGTGGTGAAAGAAGCAACAAAGTCAAGTAGCAAGGTAAAGGAAGAACTATCAGATAATAGTGAGAGTCTCGCAGAAACGAAACGAATTGGATCAGCAGATTTTGGGTATGTCAATATTCCAAGTGATTGGGTAAAATATACAAATGAAGAAGGTGGAGATAATATCCAGTACTCAGATAAAAGCGTGGATAATGCGATTATTTTGAACGCTACTACTAGAGAAAGAGCGGGTGTCGCTGAGGAGGAAGACTTTAATGAAGTGATGTCTCAAAGATTTGAGAATGACTTGAACGAAATAAATAAAGTAGTAAAATCGTGGAGATCTACTAGCAAAGTTGGAGGAAATGTAGCCACCCAATTAAACATGATTCTTAAGTCGGGTCGACATGTTACTTGCTGGTTTTTTCAATTAGATGGGAAGATGCATTACATTGCCTGTCTTGGAGATGAAAAAACATTAGCTCGATTAACCTCCTATGTAGAAAACACTTGGAGCCTTGATGGAACAGGTGCCGTGACGGATTAATGAAGTGAGATAGATCTCTGGATCTATCTTTTTTCACAGTCTTTGTGGTATAATCTTTCTATTGTTTAGAAGAGGAAATAGAGGATGACTCGAGAAATTGACTTAGAAAAATACCATCAGTTAGCGCTTCAAAAACAAAAGGAGCACCGCAAGGTATTGGCGAATCTGAAAAAGAAGCCTCCTAAAAATCTAGATAAAATAGCCCAAGAGATTCACGATGAAGTCTTTCAAGAAATTGATTGTACAGCCTGTGCCAACTGCTGTAAGACCCTAGGACCCGATTTTAAGGAAGCAGATATCACGCGCATCGCCAAGTATTTCAAGATGAAGCTTCCCGCTTTTGAGGCGGAATTTCTTCAAGTCGATGAAGATGGAGATAAGGTTTTTAAATCCATGCCTTGCCCTTTCTTGGGTGGTGATAATCTCTGTTCCATCTACGATGTGCGTCCTAAGGCTTGTCGAGAATTTCCTCATACAGACCGAAAGAAAATCTACCAGATCAACCATCTGACTATCAAGAATACCCTCACTTGCCCAGCAGCCTATTTATTTGTAGAAAAATTGAAGGATCGTTTGTAATGACATATACATTTTTACTTTTTGACCTAGACCACACCTTGTTGGACTTTGATACAGCGGAGGAAGTGGCCTTAACACAATTTCTCCAAGATCAGGGGGTTCAAGATATTCAAGCCTTTAAGGATTACTACAAACCCATGAACCAAGGGCTCTGGAAAGATTTGGAGCAAAAGAAGATTAGCAAGAAAGACTTGATTATCAGCCGGTTTGCCATCGCCTTTGCCCATTTTGGAAGACAAGTAGATGGTGAAGAGATGGCCTTGCGCTACCAGGACTACATTAGTCAACAGGGACAGACTTTCCCAGGAGCAGAAGACTTGTTAGCCAAGCTAGTAGAAAGAGGTTACCAGCTCTACGGTGCTACCAACGGCGTTACTGCCATTCAGCAAGGACGTTTGAAGCAATCAGCCATCACCCCTTATTTCAAAGAAATTTTCATCTCTGAACAATTAGGAACTCAAAAACCGGAAGTGGCCTTTTACGAAAAGATTGGGAACCTGATCCCAGGATTTGCTAAGGAACAAGCTCTCATGATTGGGGATTCTTTGACGGCGGACATCGCTGGAGGCAATGCTGCGGGGATTGATACCGTCTGGTACAATCCGGATCACAAAGAAAATACCAGTCCAGCAGTGCCGACTTATGAAGTGGATTCTTATGAGGCCTTATTGGCGCTCTTGCGAAAAGATTAGCCTAGTACGGATAACAGTTGCTTTCAGTTAGAGGTAAAAAGGAATTGACCTGAAAAGAAGGAGAGTGTAAACGGGGATAAATGATTAGAAAGAGTTTATTTTTTCAATTTCTTATTCGACTAGCTTATATCCTCCTATTAGCTGGTGCAGCTTTCTATCTGTTATTCTTGTTAAATGGGATGGATTGGGATCAAGCTACTATCCAGGAAAGAAAAGGGTTTCGAGCGTGGATTATGCTTGGCTGTACGGTTTCTTTCATTCTCATTCGGCAAGTATTCGAATTTGTTCGTCTGATTTGTAAAACAAGCAGAAAAGGCAGAGAGTTTTCGCAGGAATGGATCGAATCAATCTCTTTGCAGGAAATAGAGAAGGAAGCGGAATTCAGAGAACCGAGGTTGAAATTACTTGTATATAAGGGCTATTTGATAACCTACCGGTCTTGTTTCGACTATCTGAGAATAGATGAGGACATTTGGAAAATCCAACTTCAGAAATTTCAAAAGTATAGTTATAGTAGATACTCTGGTAGAAACAAATCACTTCTTCCTCCTAAGTATTTTCTTGTGTTAAGGGATTTTGACTACAAGGAATACTATCTCGCTATTAGCTATCAGAAAGAGGAGTGGCATCACTTTTGGTCCTATCTGATCAGGGAATATCCATGGATAGAGTGCAGCGGTGATGTGGAGGAACATCAAATATAAGCGTTTCTTTAAGAATCTGAACAAGCTTTGTTCAAATTTCATTCCATTACAAACTAGCTCTCGGGCTAGTTTTTTGTTATTATGGATAAATGAATATATTTAAACAAATACCATTCAATATTAAGAAATGGGTCGGCTACCTAGTTCGTGCATTCTTCACGGTGGTCGCTCTCTTGATTTGTTTTCTCTTTTATTTTACTAATCAAGAAGAAAAAGAAATCCAACAGCAAATTTCTGGCTTTTATCAGGAAGCAGGATTTAAAGGAGACCTACATTTTAAAGCAGCTAAACTCCATGGGATGTCGACCAAATATGCTTATACCTATCAAGAAAGAGTTGAGGGAAAGACGGTTCAGTTTGACTTTCCCGATGCGACTCATCTATCAAAAGAAGAAACTGGGAAAAACTATGACACGGCAGGAGAACTGGCTCAACATTACAACAGTTGGTTAGTAGCTCCGTTCTTCGAAAGAGCCTTTACGGAATCTCAAGGATTTCAACAATTAAAGCAAGAGATAAAAGAGCGATTCCATCAACAGGGCCTCGAGGTAAGCGAGATTCGTCTCCAGTTACCAATACAAAATCCCGATTTTGAAGATCAGTTAGCAAGAGACTTGCTAGCTGCCGAGAAAGCTGGAGAAACGGATCTTCGAGGGATTCTAACCTTGGATTATGCTACCTACCGCCAAATTAAGGGATTTTCCTTTACCGTTACAGTGACTTCCCTCGCCAAAGAATTTGAAGGAAAGCACTTGGATGTATCCGGTCTTCCTCCTGGGAACTATGTGATTGAATCGGATTCCAAAGATGAAGGATCTTATTACTTTGAGATCGATTAAAAAAATTTTAATAGTGTCAAGTTTTTTTCTTGACAGGTCTATAAAATGTGTTATAATAGAACATGTGCTAAATAGCTTGTCTATTTCACCGAAAATTAAAATATAGAAAAGAGACTTATAAAAATGGCAGTTAAAATTCGTTTGACTCGTATGGGTTCTAAGAAAAAACCTTACTACCGTATCAACGTAGCAGATTCACGTTCACCACGTGATGGTCGTTTCATCGAAACAGTTGGAACTTACAATCCACTTGTTGAAGAAAACCAAGTTACTTTGAAAGAAGACCGCGTTCTTGCATGGTTGGCTGATGGAGCTCAACCTTCAGATACAGTTCGCAACATCCTTTCAAAAGAAGGTGTCTTGAAGAAATTCCACGATTCTAAATTCTCAAAATAATCATAAAGTAGGTTGATGTATGGATACGATTGAAAATCTTATTATTGCAATTGTGAAACCTTTGATTTCACAACCGGATGCCTTAACCATCAAGATCGAAGATACTCCTGAATTCTTGGAGTACCACCTTGACCTTGATCCTAGCGATGTTGGTCGAGTGATCGGTCGGAAAGGTCGCACCATTTCTGCGATAAGAACGATTGTCTACTCTGTCCCAACTGAAGATAAAAAAGTAAGAATCGTTATTGACGAAAAATAAAAAGGCGGGACATTGTCCCGTTTTTTTGTTGCAAGGAGAAGGAATGAGAGATTTAACAGTTAGACAACTAGAGGAATACTTACTTGATCATTATCAACAATCTAGAACAGAAGAAGGACTTTTTATCAAACTAGTGGAAGAAGTTGGAGAAGTCGCTGAGGTTTTAAATGGACGTTCAGGTAGAAAAGAAGGTGTCCAAGATTCAAACGAGGTATTGGCAAAGGAGTTGGCAGATATCATTCATTACACAGTGGCAATTGCAGCTATCAACCATATCGACCTAACGAAGACCATTTTTGAAAAAGACAAGAAGGCAGCCATCAAGTATCAGCATGAACAAGATTTGGAAGGCTTTTTAGCAAGAAAGTCCATTTGAGAAAATCTATTGAACGTGATAAAATAAAACCTAAGAATGTTAAGTGAATTGTTGTTTAGAAGGAGTTATTTTGATATGAACCGATTTGAAGTAACTACAAAGATTGGTTGTCTCTCTGTTACTTATAAAAAGGGAAA
>NZ_JBKQBL010000002.1:77453-78947 GCF_046824975.1 Streptococcus intestinihominis
TAAAATACTAGTTTGTTTAAATGGTGCTGGTTTGATACCAAGTTATGAAAATTTCCTACCAATCCTTGAAAAACTTCCTTCCTCAATAGGTTACTTAACGATTGATTTTCCGAATACAGGCAGGAGTCCGATTCATAGTCAAACAGGAATTAATTTGGACAATCTTATTGAAGCAGTATTCGAAATCCTGAAAGGGTTGGAAATTTCCGATTATATACTTTGTGTTCATAGTTTAAGTGGTGTTTTGGCTTTAAAGTTACTGAGTCAACCAATTAAGTGTCAAGCTTTGATAGCAATTGAACCAACAACAAAAAATATAATGTTTGCTGATTTTTCAAAATATCCTTATCCAGAAATGGAAGAGCAAATGAGGATGATTGAAGAATGTGGTCCGGAAAATTATTTTAAGGGACTAACTCATGCAACATTTGAACCTGAAACTGATAGACTGATTTGGGAATTGATGGAAGAAAAGGGCTTAGAATTGGAAAAGCAAGTTCCTGGATTTCAGATATCAGTAAATATTACCGCTGAAGATTTTGATAGTTTGACCTTAGCAGATAATATTCCTATTTTCATATTTTGTCAGGCGTATAGAGAAAAAGAGTACAGAGATTCAGAATATTGGAGTACTAAAACAAAACTCATTCTAGGTGGAAATCATCACTATCTACAGTGGTCAGAGTCTGAAAAAATTGCAACTATTATTAGAGACTTGTAGTGATAAACTAATTAAAAAAGGAATGTAAAGAATAAAATGAATTACTTTAATGTTGGGAAAATAGTCAATACCCAAGGCTTACAAGGAGAAATGCGGGTCTTGTCTGTGACAGACTTTGCGGAAGAACGTTTTAAAAAAGGAGCAGAGTTAGCCCTCTTTGATGAGAAGGATCAGTTTGTCCAAACGGTGACCATTGCCAGTCACCGTAAGCACAAGAACTTCGATATCATCAAGTTTAAGGATATGTACCATATCAATGCCATCGAAAAGTTTAAGGGCTTTAGCCTCAAGGTTGCTGAAGAAGACTTGACGGATTTGGACGAGGGCGAGTTTTATTACCACGAGATCATTGGCCTTGATGTTTATGAAAATGACCAGCTAATCGGTCAGATCAAGGAAATCCTGCAACCAGGTGCCAATGACGTCTGGGTGGTCAAACGGAAAGGCAAACGAGACCTTCTCTTGCCTTATATCCCACCAGTGGTCCTCGATATTGATATTCCAGGTAACCGGGTGGATGTAGACATCTTGGAAGGGTTAGACGATGAAGATTGATATTTTAACCCTCTTTCCAGAGATGTTTTCGCCTTTGGAGCACTCGATCGTCGGCAAAGCGCGTGAGAAAGGACTATTAGAAATCAACTACCATAATTTCCGTGAAAACGCGGAGAAGGCGCGCCACGTCGATGATGAGCCCTATGGTGGTGGGCAAGGTATGCTTCTACGAGCGCAGCCGATCTTTGATGCCTATGATGTCATTGAGAAGAAGAATC
>NZ_JBKQBL010000002.1:78993-83319 GCF_046824975.1 Streptococcus intestinihominis
CGCGCGTGATCTTACTGGATCCTGCTGGTCGGACTTTTGACCAAGCCTATGCTGAAGAATTAGCTCAGGAAGATGAATTGATCTTTATCTGTGGTCACTATGAAGGCTACGATGAACGGATCAAGACCTTGGTGACAGATGAGATTTCTCTGGGAGATTATGTTCTGACGGGAGGTGAGCTAGCAGCCATGACCATGATTGATGCGACAGTCCGCTTGATTCCAGAGGTGATCGGAAAAGAGTCCAGCCACCAGGATGATAGTTTTTCGTCTGGTCTCTTAGAGTATCCTCAATACACACGGCCTTATGAATACCGAGGGATGACGGTTCCAGATGTCCTCATGAGTGGTCACCATGAAAATATCCGTCAATGGCGTCTTTACCAGAGTTTGAAAAAGACCTTGGAGCGTCGCCCTGATCTGCTAGAAAACTATGAATTGTCAGCAGAAGAAGAAAAAATGTTGAAGCAAATTAAACAGGAAGACTAACAGCGACAGCTGTTTTTCTTTTGCACTAAAATTAGAAAAAATCTTTCCCATCCTACTAGTTATTGGTAACAAAATGTGGTATTCTTATGAAGAGAGAAGAGAAATGAAAAAGTTTTGGTGGGGATTGCAATGAGCAAAAAATTAGGAAAATCAGTCTTTACAACGGGTGTCGCTGCGACAACCCTCTTTTCAGCTTTGGCTGGGCATAAGGCGCAAGCAGAGGAGATCACTCAGAAGGATGCTGCTGATCAGCAGTCGACGGATATGACTGGAATGGATTCAAGTTTTATGGATATGAATATCTTAAATGAACAGTTGTTAAAAGCTGAAAAAAGAGTCGAAGACCAACGTTTGCGCTTGAACCAGGCTCAATCTGAATACAATGTAGCCAAGTCTGGTCTTGAAGCTGCTGAAGCTAACTTACAGAATACTGAAACAAGGATTCAAAACTCCAATCAAAGCTCCATTGGCAAAACTGAAAATGAAGTTGCGGTTGCAGAAGCAGTTGTTACTTTGGAAGAAGACAAGGTACGCCAAGCAACAGAAGCCGATCGCCAAGTCTGTTCTGCCATCAAGAATCAAGAGAATAAAATCGCTGCCCAACAGTTACTCGTTGATATCGCACGAAATGAATTGAGAAAAGCCAAACAACCCATCCAGAATGATGAGACAGTATTAGCCAACGCACAGCAAAAAGAGGAGCAGGCGCAAAACGAATTAAAGATAGCTCAAGCATTAGTAGTTAATCTGACAGAAACTCATGCCAATGTGCCTCAGGTCTTAAAGCAGGTTTCCAGTGAGATTGCTGGCGCACAGGAGAAAATTGAGCGACTAGCCCATCAAATTTCCCTAAAAGAAGTGGAGTTAGAACAGGTCCGTGAAGCGGCAATGCTAAGTCCCATCAATCTTCAACAGGCAAGCTATGAGATCTTACTTCAAGAGTGGGCCAAGGCGGGTGACCAAGGCGCTGTCGAAGCCTTGTCTCTTTATCGCCGTAGGAGTGAAGAAGACCAGCTGGCAGGTGGAAAGGTCACTAGATTAGATAACGTCTTAAAAGCGTTAGAAATCGTTGATACGATTAATCTGTACCGTCGCCAGGCTGGTTTAGAGGAGCTCTTGGTAGATCCTTATCAATTGCCAGCTAGTCAACTTCAAACAGAATATTATGTAAACCATCGAAAAGGCTTGTCCAGTTACCAAGAGAATGAGAATGTTGCCTGGGGTTATCGACCTAGAGAAGCGGTTGCCTTCTGGTATAGTGAAAAAGACCACTATCGTCAATTAGCCAAGCAATTCAATTTACCAACGGATGAAAGTCAGCTAGATCCTAGTCAGATCTCCAGAAAAGTGGGACCGGAGCTATTTGCTAAGGTTGGCCACTATATCCACATGATGGGGAATCAATACAAGGCTATTTCAGTTGCCTATGCTCCAGATTTAGAAGTATCTCAAGCAGCTTTCTTTGAAGAAGGAGGCCCGCTTTATACCAATGAAGAACTGACCAAGTGGATGAGAAAAGTTGCCAATGCAAGGACGACAAAAGCGGATGTGAAGGCTGTAAAAAATACATTGGAGAGCCTGAAGGTCGAAAAGATTAACCAAGAATCCCGCATCAATATCCTTTCTGGGCATTTATTCGATGTCAAGAATTCTCTTGCAAGTCATGAGCAACTATTGGCGCGTGCTCAGCGTAACCTAGCTTCAGCAATGAAGAAATGGCAGGCTGCGTCGATAGAAGTCAAGGAAGCGGAAAACTCACTGGCAGTATCACGGGCTCGGATACAAGGTAGTATTAGCCCGAAAGAAGAAGCCTTGAAAAATGTTGCTCTAGCATTAGAAGAAGATAAAAAGCAATTAGAAGCTTTACAGAATGCAGCAAAAGAGACTGCATCTAAGCTTGAAGGAGCACATGCCCAACTTCAAATCGCTCAAAAACAATTAACGCAAGCTAAAGGTCATCTTAAACTGTTTACCAATTCATCTGAACTGCTAGTTGATGCCCAAGCCATGGTGGCTTCCGCAAAAACTGAACTTGAAGAGAAAAAAGTAGAATTTGAAACAGCCTTTGCAAGTTTTATGGCTTATCAAAAAGAAGCTAGTGAGTTCAGGAGTCGGATAGAGAAAATTCAGTCAAATGAGGATGGAAATAAATCTGCAGTAGCAGGAGAGGAAGAAGTTACTGATCAGGCCCCAGTTTCGTTAATGGCTTCTACTCAATCAGAAGATCACTTGCAAGACGAAGCTAACCTTGAGAAACCTACTGGAAAAGACGAACACAAAAGTAAAAAGGGATTATCCAAATGGTTCCGAGGGCTTGGGTTTAAGAAAGATGAATAGTTGTTAAAGTGAGAGTGGGACAGAAATCGGTAATTCGTTAGAATTCGATTTCGTCGTCCTGCCTCCGCACAGTTGAGTAGGGCTGTAAAAGCTGATGAAATCAGCGTAGTAGAGCCCACTCAACCACTGCGTCTTGCTCGATAATCCAAAGACAATTGAGAGGCTAGGACTTTTGTCCCAGCCTCTTTTTGTATAATCTAGCAGTAATAGAAACAGGATAAAACAATAGTATAATACTATCCTATTGTTTTATCCTTTATAACCCTACCATTCAACCAGAGAATAGTAGGGTAAAAACTATCTGTATAAAGAATGAGTATAGTTCTATGAGTAAAATAAGAAGGTTCTCAAATTATTTGCTATTCAAAACTTTCTGTGCTATAATTTTCACAAAGGAAGAAAAAGTGTCGATACAAAATATGCCGTCATTATCAGTTTTTTAGGCAAAAATATGTGGGAATCTGACTGATGTGTTCATTTTTTAAATAGGCCTTAAAATAAAATGAACGTCTCATTCAGGAGCTCTCTTTACCTATATAAACTGGAAGAATGGTTGAATTACACTTATGCATAGGTTTTTTTCATCCTTTTTATTTATAATACTATCCTAATGGAGATTATTGATATGGATAAAAAATATAGATATGTAACTCGGGCTATCTTAGCTTCTGCTGTAGCAGTTCCAGTATTTGTCGCGTCGAATGTTCAGGCTGAGAGCTATAGTTGGAACACCAGTCGTTATATCTACAGTTACTATACTCCAAGTTATGGTTACAACAATTACAACTATAACTACGGCTATAACAACTATGATTATTACTATGGTTATAACAATTACGGCTATAATAATTACAATTATGGCTATAACTACGGTTATAATAACTGGAATAACTACTATGGCTATAACAATCTCACACATGATGAGAATTACATTTACTGGAATGGCAACCACTACTATCGCATGAGTGATGGAAGTTACCGGATCTATCGCAATGGGCAATGGCTACCGTTGACCAATCGTAACAACTCTAGAAATAATCTAGCCAACGATCCTCATTACCTTTACGAGAATGGTTACCATTACTATATATTAGATAATGGGGATTACTATTACTATCAAAATGGTAAGTGGGTATTTGTGAAGAATTCTAGCGAAACAGAAAATCCTGTAACGCCGGATACTCCAACCCCAACTCCAACCCCAACACCGGAGGAACCAAATCCGTCTGATAAACCAGATCAACCGGTGGAACCATCAGAACCAGCTACACCTGAAGATACAGGTAACTTGGTCTTTCCTGAGAATCCGCCATTTGTAGGCGCAGATGGTGAATTCGATCCATTCGCTCCAACTCCTGAGAATCCAGCTGAGCCGAAGCCAGAAGTTCCGGTTCAACCAGAAGTACCTGGTAATGACGGATTGGTAACAACTGACCAGCCAAGTGAAAACCAAATTCCACCATACGTTGAGACACCAGCAGAAGGATTGGAACACCTTCCT
>NZ_JBKQBL010000002.1:83355-93348 GCF_046824975.1 Streptococcus intestinihominis
TGGGCGCCAAATGGTCGTGTACCTAAGCTAGTCTACCCACCTGGTAAGCCTGGATCAGCTGCTTTGCGTAACGATCAGAACTATTACTTTGATGGGACAACTCATTACTACTATGTTCCATCTGATACAGAGGCTACAGGATATTCTGCATACTGGAAGTGGATTGATGGTAAATGGAAACTTCAAGGAATGACAGATCCAAATGACCCTGTCGTCGATCCAAAATTCCATGAAGATGCAAAAGATGACGAGTACGCTTATAGCGATCGTGACTCAAGTGTGAAACTATACTCTACCAATGTAGTAGAAACAGTCAAAGCTGGCCAACCGTTACCGTTCAAAAACGTCGAAGAATTTAAGAACTATGTCATTGAAAAAATGAATCCTAAGTTCGTTGACAACGCTGGTTGGGATTGTAAAGTTGAGTGGGAAATCGAAGACCCTGAACTTTTTGAACAATCAAAAGAAAATCCTTGGGCAAAAGATTATGTCTTGATTGCTAACTTGAAGAGTGGTGTCGACGAAAAAGAATACAAGGATGTTGAATTTGGTTATGTGAAATTCGTCTTCCGTGTGGAAGCGACAGACGATACCAACTATATTTCTTTAGATAAGGCCAAAGAAGCATTTGCTAAAATCAATGAACTAAGAAAAGCTCAAGGCTTGAAAGAGTTGACTTGGTCTGATGATATCTACAACAAGCTTTCTCTTCCAAAGGCAAACCAAATCTCAAGACAATATGATAGCACTGGATTTGTGGCTCGTCGTGAAGAAGACCCAGCAACTGTAGCAACGAAATGGTTCAACAGTGGCTTGCGTGAATTGTTACTAGATCCAAACGCAACTGAAGGAGCTGTAGCAGCAGTTGTAAATGGAGATGGTTACTATTACTGGGCTTATAATTATAAATAATGTTTACTCTGGATAAACATTTCCAGAATGTATACATGACATAAAAGAAGAGAGTGGGACAGAAATCGGTAATTCGTTAGAATTCGATTTCGTTGTCCCACCTCCGCACAGTTGAGTAGGGCTGTAAAAGCTGATGAAATCAGCGTAGTAGAGGCCACTCAACCACTGCGTCTTGCTCGATAATCTAAAGACAATTGAGAGGGCTAGGACTTTTGTCCCAGCCTCTTTTTTGTTCTGTCAAAAACTGATGCAGAGTTTAAGAGTCAAGTAGCTAGATTTAAAGAGAGAACAATGGACATTTTTGGAGAAATTGATAGAAAATGAAAGAAAATGATATTTAGTGCTTGACTTTGAAAGATAAGAGAGTATAATAGTTCTTGTAATCGTTTCCGAAAGGAGGTTATATGTTAAAATCTGAACGAAAACATATCATTTTAGAAAAGGTTATCAAGGAGCGAATCGTCTCTATTGAGGATTTGGTTCAAGAGCTAAACTCTTCAGAATCAACGGTCCGACGTGATTTGGATGAACTGGAAGCTGAGAATAAGCTGAGACGAATTCACGGTGGGGCTGAAAGTCTTCATTCCTTGCAAGAAGAAGAAAGCAATAAAGATAAAGCAATCAAAAACGTGCAAGAAAAATCTGCTATTGCAAAAAAAGCAGCAGAATTGATCAAAGATTTTGAAGTTGTCTTTATCGATGCAGGAACCACCAATGAATTATTAGTCCATGAATTGGCCAATCCAACCGTTACAGTTGTGACCAATTCTATTCACCATGCAGCGAGCTTAGTGGAGAGAGATATTCCGACGGTCATCATCGGTGGGATGGTCAAGACGTCGACTGACGCTAGCATCGGAGGGATGGCCTTGAATCAAATCGGTCAGTTAAGTTTCGATCGTGCTTTTATTGGGATGAATGGCGTCGACCTAGAGTCGTACAGCACACCGGATCTCGAAGAGGGGGCCGTCAAACGGGCCATTTTAGAGAATGCAAAGAATACTTACATTCTTCTAGACTCGTCAAAACTTGGGAGGACATCTTTTGTTAAGGTAGCTCCGGTGAAGAGAGCAACCATCATTACCAATGCTTCAGATACGGAGATCCTTTCTAAATTAAAAGAAAAAACGGAGGTTATTGAGGTTTGATTTATACAGTTACATTAAATCCAGCGATTGATTACATCGTCCGTCTCGATCATGTAGAGACAGGGGCGGTCAACCGGATGGCTTCGGAAGATAAATTCGCCGGTGGTAAGGGAATCAATGTCAGTCGTGTCTTGAAACGTCTCGATATCGAGAACACAGCGACTGGATTTATCGGTGGTTTCACTGGACGCTTCATTGAAGACGTATTGACTAGCGAAGCCATTTCAACCAACTTTGTGACAGTGGACCAAGATACACGGATCAATGTCAAGATCAAGGCCGATGAGGAAACCGAGATCAATGGGAACGGCCCAGAAGTGACGGAAGCTCAGTTGCAAGAATTGCTCAGCATCCTCTCAAGCTTAACAGCGGATGATGTGGTAGTTTTTGCAGGATCTGCTCCATCTTCACTTGGGAATGCCGTTTACAAACAATTGATCGCAGCAACTCGTGCGACAGGTGCTCAAGTGGTTTGTGATTTTGAAGGGCAAACCTTGATTGATTCCTTGGAGTTCAATCCCCAATTGGTCAAACCAAACAACCATGAGTTGGGAGCTATTTTTGGTGTTACCTTGACAGAGTTGCCAGAAATTGAACGTTACGCCAAAGAAATCTTGGCCAAAGGAGCGCAAAACGTCATTATTTCCATGGCGGGTGATGGTGCTCTTCTGGTAAGTCCTAGTGGCACTTACTTCGCAAAACCAATCAAGGGTCAAGTGAAGAACTCTGTCGGGGCTGGAGATTCCATGGTAGCTGGCTTCACTGGGAAGCTCGCAACAACAGGAGATGTCATCGAAGCCTTCAAATGGGGCGTGGCTTGTGGAACAGCGACCACCTTCTCAGATGACTTGGCGACAGCTGACTATATAAAAGAAACTTATGAAAAAGTAGAGGTAGAAAAACTATGAAAATTCAAGACGTTTTAAATAAAAACGTGATGTTGTTTGACCTAAAGGCAACAGATAAAGAGGGTGTGATCAATGAGATGGTCCAATCGCTCGTTGACAATGGTGTGGTGACAGATTTTGACACCTTCAAGGCTGGAATCATGAACCGTGAAGCACAAACTTCAACTGGTTTGGGTGACGGAATTGCTATGCCCCACAGCAAAAATGAAGCTGTTAAAGTAGCAACGGTCTTGTTTGCAAAATCAAACAAGGGTGTGGACTATGCATCACTTGATGGACAACCAACAGACTTGTTCTTCATGATCGCCGCACCAGAAGGTGCAAATGACACTCACTTGGCAGCCCTTGCTGAATTGTCTAAGTACTTGATGAAACCAGGATTTGCGGACAAACTTCGCCAAGCAAGCACTCCTGATCAAGTGATCGCAGCCTTTGATGCAGAAGAGCAAGAAGCTGCAGCTGAAGAAGCGAAAAAAGCAGAAGCAGTCAAAGAAGCAGCTTCATCTGACAAACCGCTCATCGTTGCCGTTACAGCATGTACAACAGGTATCGCCCACACTTACATGGCAGAAGAAGCCCTCATCAAAAAAGGTGAAGAAATGGGTGTTACGGTCCGTGTTGAAACCAACGGTGCATCTGGTGTCGGCAACCGCTTGACAGCTGAAGAAATCGCAAAAGCTGAAGGGGTCATCATTGCTGCAGATAAGGCAGTTGAAACCGCTCGTTTCAATGGCAAAAAATTGATCTCTAAACCAGTCGCAGCTGGTATCCGTCAGACAGAAGAATTGATCCAAACCATCTTGGATGGCAAAGCAGAAGTCTTCCACGCTGAAAATGCTGCACAAGCTAGCGCTAGCCAAGAAAAATTAAGCTTGGGTGGAGCCTTCTACAAACACTTGATGAGTGGGGTTTCTCAAATGCTTCCATTCGTTATCGGTGGTGGTATCTTGATTGCCCTTGCCTTCTTGATTGACCAAATTCTTGGGGTGCCTCAAGATCAATTGTCTCAACTTGGTTCATACCATGAATTAGCAGCTCAATTCAAAACAATCGGTGGTGCGGCCTTTGGCTTCATGCTTCCTGTACTTGCAGGTTACATCGGATTCTCAATCGCTGAAAAACCTGGTTTTGTAGCAGGGTTTATCGCTGGATCTATTGCTAGCTCAGGATCAGCATTTGGTAATATTGCCTACGGCGCTGCTAAAGGTGAGTTGCCAGGAGCAGTATCATCTGGTTTCCTTGGTGCCTTAGTAGGTGGTTTCCTTGCAGGTGGAGTGATTCTTGTTCTTCGTAAAGCTCTAGCAAGTCTTCCACGCTCTCTTGATGGTATCCGTTCAATCCTTCTCTTGCCATTACTTGGTGTTGGTTTGACAGGATTCTTGATGTTCCTCATCAATATTCCAATGGCTGCTATCAATACTGGTCTTAACAACTTCCTTTCAAGCTTGTCAGGTAGCTCAGCTGTCCTTCTTGGACTTCTCGTCGGCGGTATGATGGCTGTTGATATGGGTGGACCAGTTAACAAAGCCGCTTATGTCTTCGCTACAGGTACACTTGCTGAATCTGTTGCTTCAGGTGGTTCTATTGTTATGGCAGCTGTTATGGCAGCTGGTATGGTTCCTCCATTGGCAGTATTCGTAGCAACTGTATTGTTTAAAGATAAATTCACACAAGAAGAACGCGATTCAGGATTGACAAACATTGTTATGGGTCTTTCCTTCATCACAGAAGGTGCCATTCCTTTCGGTGCAGCTGACCCAGCTCGTGCCATCCCTAGCTTCATTGCAGGTTCAGCATTGACAGGTGCCCTTGTTGGTCTTGCAGGCTTGAAACTCATGGCTCCTCACGGAGGAATCTTTGTTATCGCCCTTACATCAAATCCACTTCTTTACATCTTGTTCGTATTGATCGGTGCAGTTGTAAGTGGTATCTTGTTCGGATTGCTTCGCAAACCTAAAAACTAAATATACATAAAAGAGGCTGGGACAAAAGTCCTAGCCTCTCAATTGTCTTTGGATTGTCGAGCAATACGCAGTACTTGAGTGGGCTCTACTTTCTTGTTTTTTTGATAGAAAACAGAGTGAAAAGTCATGGTTCTGCAATAGAATCTTGATTTAATTTATGGTATAATTTTCATAACGCTTATTTTTAGGAGAACAAGTATGGATATTCAACGTGAAAAAGAATTTGTCAGCCAGTATCATTATGATGCTCGTAACTTTGAATGGGAAAAAGAAAATGGTACTCCCGAGACAAAAGTAGACGTCAACTTTCAATTGATTCAACGCGATACAGAGTTAAAGACAACCTCTTTAATCGTTATTTTGACCTATATGATTGTCTTTGATGGCTTTGTCATCAGCGGGACCATTACCCAAATCAACCACATTCACAATCGTTTAGTCAACGAGCCAAGCGAATTCAGCAAAGAAGAAGTAGAAGAATTAGCTCGTCCTTGCTTAAATATGCTGAATCGTTTGACTTATGAAGTTACTGAAATCGCCCTTGATTTACCAGGGATCAATTTGGAGTTTTAATGCATGAAATTAGCAGTCATCACAGATTCTTCTGCCTATCTTTCAGATGAATCAAGAAGACACGATAATTTATTTGTCCTAGATATTCCAGTTGTCATTGATGGAGTATCTTACGTAGAAGGTAAAAACCTGACAGCAGAAGAGTTCTATCAAAAGATGGAATCTTCGTCTGAACTTCCAAAAACTAGTCAACCTAGTATCGCGGAATTAGAAGAACTCTTGGCGCAACTAGAATCAAAAGGCTATACCCATGTTTTAGGAATTTTCCTATCTTCAGGTATTTCTGGTTTCTATCAGAATATCCAGTATTTGAAGGATGAGTTCCCGAACATGACCATCGCTTTCCCAGATTCTAAGATTACCAGTGCCCCACTTGGCTGGATGGCTGAAGAAGCAATCAAATGGGCAGGTGAAGGTCGGTCATTTGATGAAATTCTAGCCAATATCCAGATGCAAATCGATGGGACTTCTGCCTACATCATGGTAGATGATCTCAACCATTTGGTCAAAGGGGGCCGTCTTTCTAATGGAGCTGCGATCCTTGGGAATCTTCTCAGCATTAAGCCGATCCTCTATTTTAACGAGGAAGGTGTGATTGAAGTGTATGAGAAAGTTCGTACAGAGAAAAAAGCAATCAAACGTTTAGCTGAGATTGTCAAAGAAGGAACAGCGGATAAAGACTATCAAATCATTATCATTCACGGGAATGCACTGGATAAAGCGGAAACTCTTCGCGATATTCTTCATCAAGATGGTTTTGCTGGTGAGATTCCATTTGCAACCTTTGGCAGTGTCATTGGTACGCACTTAGGAAATCATAGCGTTGCTATTAGTTTTGTACCGAAAATATAAGGAGAAAACATGCCAATTAAAGTAGTGATTGCAGGTTTTAAAGGTAGAATGGGCCAAGCGGCTTATCACATGGTGCTAGAAGATCCTGAGCTTGAACTAGTTGGCTTGATTGATCCCCATGCGTCTGAGAATGAGTTGGCGGGTGTTCCAGTCTTTCATGACAAGGAAGGCGTTTTGATGCTGGAAGCGGATGTGTGGATTGACTTCACCATCCCTAAAGTTGCCTATGAGCATACCCGCTTTGCTTTGGAGCATGGATTGGCGCCTGTGGTCGGGACTACAGGATTTACAACAGAAGATATCACTGACTTGATTGATTTATCTCGTGAGAAGAATATTGGAGGGCTCATCGCGCCAAACTTTGCCATTGGGGCGGTCTTGCTCATGCAATTTGCAGCGCAGGCAGCTAAGTACTTTCCAAATGTTGAAATCATTGAGTTGCACCACGATAAAAAGAAGGACGCTCCGAGCGGGACTGCTGTGAAGACGGCTGAGCTTATCAGTCAGGTCCGTCAACCGCAAGGGCAAGGTGCGCTGGACGAAGAAGAAAGTCTGCCAGGAGCTCGTGGTGCCAACTACCAAGGGATGCATATCCATTCGGTTCGCTTGCCTGGTCTGGTAGCCCACCAAGAAGTGATTTTCGGTAGTCAAGGAGAAGGATTGACCTTACGCCACGATTCCTATGATCGGGTGTCCTTCATGACAGGGGTTAATCTAGGAGTAAAAGAAGTAGTCAAGCGTCATGAGCTTGTCTATGGTTTAGAACATCTATTATGAGATTAAAAAAACTGCCTTCTGAATTTCAGGAGGCTTTGCCAATATTAGAAAAGATTCGAAAAGCTGGGTATGAAGCTTATTTCGTCGGAGGCTCTGTGCGAGATGCTATTTTAGGTCGTCCAATTCACGATGTAGACATCGCTTCCTCCTCTTACCCAGAAGAGACCAAGGCTATTTTCGAGCGGACCATTGATGTCGGGATTGAACACGGGACGGTCTTAGTATTAGAGAACCATCAGGAATATGAAATTACCACCTTTCGAACAGAGGATGTCTATGTGGATTATCGGAGACCCAGCTCGGTAAGTTTTGTGCGCTCGCTAGAGGAAGATCTTAAGCGCCGAGATTTTACTGTCAACGCCTTTGCTTTGAGTGAAGAAGGGGAAATCATTGATCTGTTCAATGGTATGGAAGATTTGGACAATCGAATTTTAAGAGCTGTTGGAGTGGCAACAGAACGCTTTAATGAGGATGCTCTTCGGATTATGCGTGGATTTCGTTTTCAAGCCAGTCTTGGCTTTGATCTAGAAGAAGAGACCTTTAAAGCTATGACAGATTGCGCCCCCTTGCTAGAAAAGATCTCTGTCGAGCGAGTCTTTATTGAGTTAGATAAGCTTCTCTTAGCCCCTTATTGGCGCAAGGGCTTAGAAGGGCTGATTGCTAGTCATAGCTATCAGTATCTTCCTCTCTTACAGAATAGTCGTTCGTCACTAGAGAAACTTTTCCAACTGAAGATGGACTATAGCTTTACGAGTTCAGAGCAAGCATGGGCTGCCTTACTCTTGACTTTAGATGAGAATAAGGTTTCTGCTTTTTTCAAGAAATGGAAAACGTCTCGTGACTTCGCTAAGAAGGTGGAGCAGTTGGTTGAAATCTACCGCTTACGTGAAAAGGCTCGTTTAAATCGTCGGGACGTCTACCGCTATGATAAGTCTCTGCTCTTATCAGCGGAAGAACTACGTCAGGCTCATGGATTGCCTGTAGATTTCCAAGTCATTGAGGAATTGTATGATTCTCTAGCTATTCATGATAAGCATGAAATTGTAGTCAATGGTGGGTTGTTGATCAAGGAATACGGCTTAAAACCAGGTCCAGCTCTAGGACAAGTGATTTCTGCCATTGAATGGGCCATTGTAGATGGAGAATTAGAGAATGACAAAGAAGCGATTGGAGATTTTTTGAGCGACTATCTTGAATATAAGAAGGGGGAAGCATGAGCGATTTTATCGTTGAAAAACTAACCAAGTCCGTTGGGGACAAAACGGTCTTTAAAGATATTTCTTTCATCATTCATGAGCTGGATCGGATTGGACTAATCGGGGTTAATGGGACAGGGAAAACAACACTTTTAGATGTTTTATCTGGTCGTTCAGGCTATGACGGAGATCGTTCTCCTTTTTCTGCAAAGAATGATTATAAGATTGGCTATCTCACCCAAGAACCTCAATTTGATGATGACAAAACTGTCCTTGATACAGTTTTGTCAGAAGATGTGAAAGAACTCCAATTGATTCGTCAGTATGAACTCTTGACGAGCCAGTATGATGAGAGTCAGCAAGCTAAACTGGAAAAAGTGATGGCAGAGATGGATTCTCTCAATGCATGGGAAATCGAAAGCCAGGTCAAAACAGTTCTGACTAAACTGGGGATTCAAGATCTATCTGCTAAGGTTGGTAGTTTGTCTGGAGGGTTGCGTCGCCGTGTCCAGCTAGCTCAGGTTCTCCTAGGAGACCATGATTTGCTCCTGTTAGATGAACCGACCAACCATTTGGATATTGATACCATCGAATGGTTGACCAATTTTCTTAAAAACTCTAAGAAAACCGTTCTTTTCATCACCCATGACCGTTATTTCTTGGACAATATTTCAACTCGAATTTTTGAACTGGACCGTGCTGGTCTAGTTGAATATCAAGGGAACTACCAAGATTATGTCCGCTTGAAAGCTGAGCAGGACGAGCGAGATGCGGCTCTTCTTCATAAGAAGCAACAACTGTATAAGCAGGAATTGACTTGGATGCGTCGGCAACCGCAGGCGCGTGCTACTAAGCAACAGGCTCGCATCAATCGTTTCCACGACCTCAAAAAGGACCTATCTCACCAGGCCATAGAAACAGATCTAGAAATGTCCTTTGAAACCAGTCGAATCGGTAAGAAAGTCATCGAATTTCAAGATGTCGATTTCGCCTATGATCAAGGACCGATTCTGCAGCGGTTTAATCTATTGGTTCAAAACAAAGATCGGATTGGTATTGTGGGAGATAATGGAGTTGGGAAGTCAACCTTGCTCAACCTCATTGCCGGGAAACTCCAACCACCTGCTGGGAAGGTCATTATTGGAGAAACGGTACGGATTGCCTACTTCTCCCAGCAGATCGAAGGCTTGGACGAAAGCAAGCGGATGATTAACTTCCTGCAAGAAGTGGCGGAAGAAGTCAAGACCAGCGCAGGATCTACCTCAATCGCTGAATTGCTGGAGCAATTTCTCTTCCCTCGTTCGACCCACGGCACCTTGATTGAGAAACTTTCTGGTGGTGAGAAGAAACGCTTGTATCTCTTGAAGCTCCTCATTGAAAAACCAAATGTCTTGCTCTTAGACGAGCCGACCAATGATTTGGATATCGCAACCTTGACAGTGTTAGAGAATTTCCTACAAGGGTTCGGCGGTCCGGTCATTACGGTTAGTCACGACCGTTATTTCCTAGACAAGGTTGCTTCTAAGATTCTAGCTTTTGAAAATGGTAGCATTCGAGAATTCTTTGGGAATTATACGGACTATCTAGATGAGAAAAAGTTTGAGTTAGAAATGGTTGCTGAAAGCAGCAAGCCTGAAAAAGAAAAGGTAGTCAAAGTCCGTGA
>NZ_JBKQBL010000002.1:93584-99237 GCF_046824975.1 Streptococcus intestinihominis
AGGCTGAGATGAATGAGAATGGTTCTGACTTCGGTAAGTTGTCCAGTCTCCAGCGTCAGATGGATGAAGAAAACGAGCGACTTTTAACCAAGTACGAACGCTATGAGTACTTGAGTGAGCTGGCAGAAAACTAAAGGAGAAAGAATGCATCATATTAGCAAATACAGTCTGTTATTGTCATCATTTTTATTTTGTGGCATTGGTTTTATTCTCTTTGTGAATCCAATCGAAAAAATTGCCACCTTTAGTTGGTTGATTTCTCTGGGATTTTTCTTGATTTCAGTTTCGCGTTTGTCGCGTTACTATCGTCTACGGACCCAAGCGACCTTGTCGGATCCCTATTTATTTCAAAGCGTGGTCTCGCTAGTCTTTGCAGTCTATCTCTTGCTATATGGCTATAAGACCTTGCCGATTGTCTTTCCGATTACACTTGGAATTTGGCTCTTGTATAAGTCTGCCTTGAGTTTGAAAAAAGCCCATTACCTATCCAAACGATCAGAAGAATTATCCAAGAAGTTTACATTTTGGGGGCTGATTGAGCTGTTTATAGGTTTATTTCTCATTGTCAGTCCACTATCTATTAGTATCTTCTTGTTACATATTTTGGGCTTGTTCTTCTTCGTGATTGGGGTCCAATCCTTGAGGCTCTTTTTAAAACTTCATAACGAAGAGTAATGAACTCCTGTCTGTGTTTTTGCAGACAGGTTCTTTTTTTGTAAATGAAATTGAGAGAATTCTTGAAAAACAATTGAAACCCTTTTCACATTTTGGTATACTAGTGTCAAGAGAATAGGAACAAAGGAGTGTAAAATGTCCAAAAAAATTATTGGTATTGACTTAGGTGGAACATCGGTCAAATTTGCCATTTTGACGCAAGAAGGAGAGATTCAAGAGAAGTGGTCTATCAAGACCAATATCCTCGACGAAGGAAGCCATATCGTTCCTGATATCATCGCTTCCATCAAACACCGCTTGGAATTGTTGAACTTATCCGCAGAAGATTTTATTGGAATCGGGATGGGTTCTCCTGGTGCAGTGGATCGCTTCGAAGGAACTGTCGTTGGAGCCTACAACCTCAACTGGAAAACTGTACAGCCTATCAAGAAAGATATTGAATCTGCCTTGGGAATTCCTTTCTTCATCGATAATGATGCCAACGTAGCTGCCCTTGGTGAACGTTGGAAAGGTGCTGGTGAAAACCAACCGGATGTCGTCTTCATGACACTTGGAACTGGTGTTGGTGGCGGTATCGTAGCAGAAGGAAAACTCTTGCACGGTGCAGGTGGTGTTGCTGGTGAACTTGGCCATATCACAGTTGATTTTGATCGTCCATTTGATTGTACCTGTGGGAAGAAAGGTTGCTTGGAAACAGTAGCTTCAGCGACTGGTATTGTCAATTTGACCCGCCGTTATGCAGATGAATACGCAGGAGATGCGACCTTGAAACGTCTCATTGATGATGGCGAAGAAGTCACAGCTAAGACAGTCTTTGATCTTGCTAAAGATGGAGATGAGTTGGCCTTGATTGTCTACCGTCATTTCTCTCAATACTTGGGTATTGCTTGCGCCAACATCGCTAGTGTCTTGAACCCAGCCAACATTGTCATCGGTGGTGGTGTATCAGCAGCAGGACAATTCCTCTTGGATGGGGTTCAAAAGGTCTTTGACGAGAATACCTTCCCACAAGTCCGTACGTCAACCCAATTGGTGCTTGCTAATCTTGGAAATGATGCAGGAGTTATTGGAGCTGCATCACTTGTGCTACAATAGAATTTATTTGAAAGAGATCCAAATCGTATCATTTGGACCTCTTTTCTTTTATCCTGTGTTATAATGTAGGTATTACAGTATTTAAGGAGATTGAATGACAAAAGCAGATATCCTTTTTAAAGAAAATATTCGAAGAATTATGGAAGAAGGCGTCTGGTCTGAGCAAGCTCGGCCCAAGTACAAGGATGGCACAACAGCCAATTCCAAGTACATCACTGGAGCTTTTATGGAGTTTGATCTGGCCAAGGGCGAGTATCCTATTACAACTCTTCGTCCTATTGCCATCAAGTCGGCTATCAAGGAGATGCTCTGGATCTACCAGGACCAGTCCAATAGTCTGGAACTCCTAAATGACAAGTACCAAGTTTATTATTGGAATGACTGGGAAGTTGGGGATACGGGAACGATTGGAGAGCGGTATGGCGCTGTCGTTAAAAAGCACGACATCATTAACAAGATTCTCAAACAGCTGGAAGCGAATCCCTGGAATCGACGCAATATCATTTCTCTCTGGGACTACCAAGCCTTTGAGGAGAGCGAAGGACTCTTACCTTGTGCTTTTCAAACCATGTTTGATGTGCGCCGTATAGATGGGGAAATCTATCTGGATGCGACCTTGACCCAACGTTCGAATGACATGTTGGTAGCTCATCACATTAATGCCATGCAGTATGTGGCTCTTCAGATGATGATCGCCAAGCATTTTGGCTGGAAGGTTGGGAAATTCTTCTATTTCATTAACAACCTTCACATCTATGATAACCAATTTGAACAAGCAGAAGAGTTGCTTAGACGACAGCCTTCGGACTGCCAACCTCGCTTGGTTTTAAATGTGCCAGATGGTACCAATTTCTTTGATATTAGAGCCGAGGACTTTGTTTTGGAAGATTATGATCCAGTCAAACCTCAATTGAAGTTTGATTTGGCTATTTAGGATTTAAACAAATAATCACTATATATAGGAAGAAAGTTTAAGTTTTTTCATAAAAATGAACCATACTTCCTATTATTTAAATTTAATGATTAGTAATATCATCAATAATTTAAAAAATGATTATTTTTTTGAGTCATTTCGCTTTGATATTTTAAATTATTCTGATAGAATATATAAGGTTTAAAATTAAGGCCAATAAATTAGTTTATTATTTTGAAAAAAATACGGAGGAAAAAATGGGAAAAGATTTATTTAATGATCGCATTAGCAGATTCTCGATTCGTAAATTGAACGTCGGAGTTTGCTCTGTCCTATTAGGAACGCTCGTTATGGTTGGTACAGCGTCAAGCGTAGCAGCCGATGATAACGCAGAGAACCAAGCAACTGTTGCAACGGCAACAGAAGGAGCGACTCAACCTGCTACAACAACAGAAGCTCCTGCTTCTACAACAACTGAAGCGAACACTGCTACAACAAGTGAAGCTCCAGTTGCAGCTACTACTTATAAAGCTGAAGCAGCAGTAACTGCCGGAGGTGTTGCACCAGCTGCAGCGACAGAACCAACAACAGCAGCTGCGACTGAAGAAAAACCAGTAGCAACTCCTGCAGCAGCAGAAGCTTCAACAAACCCAAGCAATAAGGCAACAGAAGCAGCTGCAACAGATAAGAAAGAAGAAGTGGCTGCGGGTGTGGAAGCACCGGCAACTACTAATACACCTTCAACAGAGGAAACAAGAGGCCGTCGCCGTACTCGCCGTGCAGTCGGTGACCCAAATGATGAAAGCTTGATTGGGGATGACGTTGAAGACGCAACTTCAACTCCAAAGGTAGAAAAACCTGGCTTTACAACAGATATTGATGCCAAATCTATGACTAGCCAGATTACTTGGTTGGACTTTGGAGATGTAGCCAACTGGACAGGTGCAAAAAAAGTCATGGTTCCTAAAAATGACCAATTTCCTGATAAAGATTTAGAAGAAAAATTAGCTCTTCAAGTTGGCGCTACCTATACCAAGGAAATCATGCCTGGCTATGTGGTCACTGTAAAAGTTAAATCCTTGAAACCTTTCCAAGCGACTGAAATCTATAAAAAACGGATGGAAGAGCAAGGGGCTACAGAAGCTGAAAAAGCGACCTATGATCCAAATGCAAAAAATGGCTATGTAAAGGGTGTTACCTCAACAGGGGCTAAAAAAGCTTTTAACGATGGCATGGAAGCCGACGTTGTCGCTGATGCTCAAAATAATTGGACTGAAATTAAACATGAAAATGTTGATACGAAAGCCAAGAAGACTACCATGGCTTCAGCTATGAATGGTGGAAATATTGGAGTTCAGTTTGAAATCTCTGCAACCTTCCGTGGAAAGAAAGTTAAGCCAGCTATTGTTATGGCTGATGGCGAGTCTGCTAACCCTGGTGAATTTGTTATGTTCACTACCAATGGAGAAGGCTGGAAGCACATTGGGGAATGGAAGAAAACTACTAGACCAGCCACCTCTGTACCTTATCAACCACAAGATACAGAGAACCTTCTGGGATCTAAACCTAAATATAATAACATTAACCTAAGACAACTTCGTGATTCTACTGAAGTTGGACCAGAAAAGAAACCAGTAGCATGGAAGTACTTTGGAAATCCTGACCAAGTTACAGGTGGTCTAGGAACTGGTATCTTTGGACCAAATATTTCTGCAGGTAATAACACAGTTCCACTCGTGATGACACGTGGAGCATCTGAAGTGGGGCTTTATATCGCTTCAGGTGGTAAACAGTCAGCAATGCTAGGATTCTTCCCACTTGATGAAGGGGATGCTCCTGAGTCATATGGTAAGGCAGTCCATACCATTGCAACTGTTGACGGTGTTACTGGAGCTAAAGTAAATCAACCGTATCTTGGTAGCGTTAGCCCAGATATGGATGAAAACACTACTCAAGACTGGTTCGGTGATGATAAGACAACTACGGCCGATGAAGGAATTAACCAATTGCTTCCAGATGAACTCAAAGGTACAACTAATGAGATGATCAAAATGGACCGTACCAAACCAGGCAACTACAAGATGTCAGTTCAAGCTCATACGGATGGAGCTTCAGAAGCACATATCTATGGTTGGGTAGACTTTAACCAAAATGGTAAATTCGATGAGGATGAACGCTCAAATCTCGCTACAATCACACAAGATGGCACTGTTGAGTTGACCTTTGCGAACAGCAAGACTTACGTCGACCCAAGCGTTAAAGAGTTAGGTGCTCGTGTTCGTATCGCTAAGAAAGCGAACGAGATTGAAAACCCAACTGGTATGGCTTTCTCAGGGGAAGTAGAAGACTTCAAGACACAAATCACCCACCCACCAAAAGGGGAATTTAAGGAAACTTCTGGTCCTCAAGCTACTAAACAAACAGCTACAGTAACCTTTACAGCTCGTGGTGAACACAAGTATGAACGCAACTCTCAGGCAGTCATCGACGAAACTGTAGAACCATACATCGTTGATAAAGATGGTAACCGTGCGACTCTTGATGCAGATGGTTACTATGTTGTACCAGGTCAAGGGAAGTACAAGATTACTGCCAATGGTAAAGACGTAGACGTTGAATTTATCCCAGAAGATAACTTCCTAGGAACAGCTGATGGTATTTCTATCCGTCGTTCAGATAACAATGGCTATGACACTGGTTGGTCAACAAAATTCCCAGATCAAGAACCAAACATTAATGGTCAGTTGAATACCATGGATGGTCAATACGTTCCAACAGTCACTCCGATTGAAATTGAAGGGGTTGATAAGACATCGACTGATGTTCAAGGAGCAACTCAAAAAGAAACACCTACCTTTAATACATCTGCTACTAACTTAAATGGCGATAAGATTGCGATCACACCAAGCGCAGAATATCCTGCTAAGTTGGTTGACCCAGCTACAGGTCTTACTACTGATGCGCCATCTG
>NZ_JBKQBL010000002.1:99280-100992 GCF_046824975.1 Streptococcus intestinihominis
TAACAGTTGAAGGGGAAGGAACATACACCATTAATCCTACAACAGGTGAAGTAACCTTCACTCCAGAACCAAGCTTTACTGGTACAGCTAAAGGTGTGGAAGTTACATTGTCAGCGCCAGTTGGACGAAATAAAGACGGTAAGGTTCAAAAGGAGTACGTTAAGACAGCTACAGCTAAGTACACACCAACAGTAACTCCAATTGCAATCACTCCAACAGACAAAGTTTCTGAGGATATCCAAAACGTTCCACAAACTCAAACTCCTACATTTGAGTTGAGCAACGACAAGACTGCGAAAATCACAAGCAAGAAATTGGTTGATCCAGCAACTGGTCAACCTACTGATGAAACAACTGTGACAGTAGAAGGTGAAGGAACATACACAATCGATCCTACTACAGGTGCGGTAACCTTCACTCCTGAGAAAGACTTTGTCGGAACTGCTAAAGGGGTTAAAGTTCAAGCAACTGCGACTGTTACAAATGCTAATGGTAAAACTGCAACTATCACTTCTGATGCAAGCTACACACCTACTGTAAAAGCAGCTGAACCAACAGCAAATCCAGCTACATCTAAAGATATCCAAGGTGCTACTCAAACAGGTAAACCAACCTTTGCGGGTACAACTGTTTCTGTAAATGGTGAAGACAAAGAAATCACTATTAAAGATAACAGCTACAAACTTTTGGATAAAGATGGTAACGAAGTTTCAACTACAACAGCTTACGCTGAAGATGGAACAACACCAATCGGTACATTCACGATCGACCCAGCAACTGGTACTGTAACCTTCACACCAACTGATAAGTCTTACACAGGTAAAGTAACGCCTGTTAAGGTTCAAGCTGAAAGCTCAAACGGAATCAAGGTTGATACAACTTACACTCCAGAGATTGTTCCAGTAACACCAACTGCAACACCAGTTGAAACAAAAGATGTCCAAGGTGCCACTCAAACAGGTAAACCTGAATTCAAGGGTGGAACTGTAACGGTTGATGGTGTTGAGAAGACTGTTGAAATCAATGAAGATGTTCCAGCAACATTCGACGACGGTTCAACAACTAAGACCGTTGAAGGTGTTGGTACATACACAGTAGCTCCAGACGGTACTGTTACATTTGTACCAGAAAAATCATTCGTAGGAACTGCACCAGCAGTGACAGTTGTCCGCGAAGATAAGAACGGAACAAAAGCTTCAGCAACCTATACACCAACAGTATTGCCAGTAACACCTGAAGCAACACCAGCTGAAACAAAAGACATCCAAGGTGCTACTCAAACAGGTAAACCTGAATTCAAGGGTGGAACTGTAACGGTTGATGGCGTTGAAAAGACTGTTGAAATCAACGAAGATGTTCCAGCAACATTCGACGATGGATCAACTACTAAGACAGTAGAAGGTGTTGGTACTTACACAGTAGCACCAGATGGAACAGTGACATTTGTACCAGAAAAATCATTCGTAGGAACTGCACCAGCTGTGACAGTTGTCCGCGAAGATAAGAACGGAACAAAAGCATCTGCAACCTACACACCAACTGTAACTCCTGTTAAACCAACTGCTACACCAGCAGAAACAACAGATATTCAAGGTGCCACTCAAACAGGTAAACCTGAATTTACTGCAGGTGATAGCCGTGTACCAATCAACGAGGATGTTCCAGCAACATTCGACGACGGTTCAACAACTAAGACCGTTGAAGGTGTTGGT
>NZ_JBKQBL010000002.1:101199-103241 GCF_046824975.1 Streptococcus intestinihominis
TGCCGTGACAGTTGTCCGCGAAGATAAGAATGGAACAAAAGCATCTGCAACCTACACACCAACTGTAACACCTGTGACACCAACAGCTGAAGATGCAACTTCAACTGACAAACAAGGTCAAACACAATCTGGTAAACCAACCTTCACACCAGGTAACGAAAACGTCCCAATGGATGATGATACACCTGCAACCTTTGAAGATGGATCAACTACGAAAACAATTCCAGGAGAAGGAACTTACACAGTTGCTCCAGATGGAAGTGTAACCTTCGTACCAGAAAAATCATTCACAGGAACAGGAACAGGCGTGACTGTTAAACGTGTCGATAAGAACGGTACTCCAGTAACAGCTAAGTACACACCAACTGTAACACCAGTAACACCAACTGCAACTCCAGCTGAATCAGAAGCACCTCAAGGTGTGGTTCAAACTGGAACTGTGACCTTCACTGAAGGTGACTCAGTTGCACCAATCGACAAGGATACCATTACTCTTCTTGATGAAAATGGTCAACCAGCAGAATCTGTAGTTGCTAAATCACCAGAAGGTAAAGAAATCGGTACTTTCACAGTTGATAAAGAAACAGGCCTTGTAACCTTCACACCAACTGATAAGTCATACTCAGGTGATGTAGTTCCAGTTAAGGTTCAAGCCAAGGATGCAAACGGCACTCCAGCTGAAACATCATACACACCTAAGATTACTCCAGTTGTCCCAACAGCTGAACCTGCAACATCTACAGACATCCAAGGTAAAACACAAACAGGAACACCAAGCTTTACACCTGGTAACCCTGCAATTCCAATGGATGATGAAGTTCCAGCAACCTTTGAAGATGGATCAACTACGAAGACAATTCCAGGAGAAGGAACTTACACAGTAGCTCCAGACGGAACAGTAACCTTCGTACCAGAAAAATCATTCACAGGAACAGGTACAGGCGTAACAGTGAAACGTGTTGATAAGAACGGTACTCCAGTTACTGCAACTTACACACCAACTGTAACACCAGTAACCCCAACAGGTACTCCAGCAGTATCTACTGATGTACAAGGTGCAACTCAAACAGGTAAACCTGAATTCACTGAAGGTGACAGCCGTGTACCATTGAACAATGAAGTTCCAGCAACATTTGATGATGGTTCAACTACGAAGACAGTTGAAGGTGTTGGTACTTACACAGTTGCTCCAGATGGAACAGTAACCTTCGTACCAGAGAAATCATTTGTCGGAACTGCACCAGCAGTTACAGTGGTTCGTGAAGATGTGAACGGAACAAAAGCTTCTGCGACTTACACACCAACTGTAACTCCTGTAACACCAACTGCTGAACCTGCAACTTCTACAGACATCCAAGGTCAAACACAATCTGGTAAACCAACCTTCACACCAGGTAACCCAAGTGTGCCAATGGATGATGAAGTTCCAGCAACCTTCGAAGATGGTTCAACAACTAAAGTTATTCCAGGTGAAGGAACTTACACAGTAGCACCAGATGGAACTGTTACTTTCGTACCAGAAAAATCATTCACAGGAACAGGTACAGGTGTAACTGTCAAACGTGTTGATAAGAACGGTACACCAATTACCGCTACTTACACACCAACTGTAACACCAGTTACTCCAACAGGTGAACCAGTTACTTCAATTGGTAAGAAGGGTGCAACACAAACAGGTAAACCAAGCTTCACAGAAGGTGATAGCCGTGTACCAATGAATGACGAAGTTCCAGCAACCTTTGAAGATGGTTCAACTACGAAGACAATTCCAGGTGTTGGTACTTACACAGTGGCAGCAGACGGAACTGTAACCTTCACTCCAGAACCTGAATTTACAGGAACTGCACCAGCAGTGACAGTGGTTCGTGAAGATGTGAACGGAACAAAAGCTTCTGCAACTTACACACCAACTGTTCTTCCAATCACTAAATTTGTTGATAAAGAAGGTAAAGAAATCCCAGGATATCCTACAGTTGATGGAGAAGAGCCAAAAGCTGAAATTCCAGGTTACCGCTTCGTTGAAACCAAGAAATTACCAAACG
>NZ_JBKQBL010000002.1:103448-111090 GCF_046824975.1 Streptococcus intestinihominis
CAACAGAAGATGGTGAGCAACCGAAGAAAGATATTCCAGGTTACGAGTTTGTGAAGACGATTGTAGATGAGAACGGTAATACACAACACATCTACAAGAAGACGGTGACACCAACTCCGACACCAACACCAACTCCAACTCCGGTTCCTACACCAACTCCAGCTCCAACTCCAACTCCGGTTCCTACACCGGCACCAACTCCGGATCCAGTTCCAACGCCAGATCCAAAACCAGTTCCAGAAACTAAGGAAACTAAATTCATCAATCCATCTGATGAAACAGCAGTTCTTCCTGAAACTGGTACTGAGGAAACTTCTAAAACTGGTCTTGCTATTCTTAGCGCTTTGACAGGTCTCTCATTATTCGGACTTGCTAAACGCAAAAAAGAAGACTAAGATTTAGGATTTGTCTCATCAAAACCGCGAGAAATCGCGGTTTTTTTTGACGAAAAAAATAGAAAGTTTTGATGAAGGAACCAATAGTTGGAAACTGTCTTTTCTAGAAAAATTTGATAAAATAGAAGTATCAGTGTAAAGGATGTAAGAATGAGTAAGAAAGTAATTGGCATTTGGGCTCAGACAAAGAATGGAGTGATCGGCAAGGATCAGGTCATGCCTTGGCATTTACCTGCTGAATTGCAGCACTTTAAACAAACGACAACGGGCCATGCAATCCTTATGGGGAGAGTTACCTACGAAGGATTAAACAAACGCGTCCTTCCAAATCGGACCAATATCATTCTCTCTAGAGATGACAAGTATGATGTAGAGAATGAAAAGGTCTTGTTAAGAACCTCCGTAGAGGATGTTTTAGACTGGTATAGGAATCAGGATCAGTCGCTCTTTATTATCGGTGGGGAGAAGGTGATTCGCCTTTTCGAGCCTTATCTAGAGGAGCTCTACCAGACTGTCATCGATGCCCAATTGGAAGGAGATACTTATTTCCCAGAAGACTTCCATTGGGATCAGTTCCAGTTACTAGACAAGCGCACGATCGAAAAAGACGAAAAAAACCCTTATGACTTTACCATTAGACATTTTGAAAGAAAGGAAGACTAGTTCATGGAACGTAGTATCTTTGGCTTTTTTACAGCCGTTTTATGCGTGATTTGCCTAGTATGTGCTTCCCAGACTCTTCGGAAGAAGCGCTATGGCTTAGCCACCCTCTTCTTATTAAATGCCTTTACCAATCTTGTGAATTCGATTCACGCCTTTTATATGACTTTATTTAAATAAATTACAAACAGACTTTAGAATCGGGAGAAGAAAATGCCTACAAATCAATCAAATGATATGATGGTTTATTGTTCGTTTTGTGGTAAGAACCAAGACGAAGTACAGAAGATTATCGCAGGGAACAACGCCTTTATCTGTAATGAATGTGTTGAGTTAGCTCAAGAAATCATTCGTGAAGAACTAGCTGAGGAAGTCTTGGCAGATCTTTCAGAAGTTCCAAAACCAATCGAACTCCTCAATATCCTTAACCACTATGTCATCGGTCAGGATCGTGCTAAACGAGCTCTAGCAGTAGCGGTATATAATCACTACAAACGGATTAACTTCCATGAAAATCGTGAAGAAGACAATGATGTGGATCTCCAAAAATCAAACATTTTGATGGTGGGGCCTACAGGTTCAGGAAAAACTTTCTTGGCTCAAACTCTTGCTAAGAGCTTGAATGTTCCATTTGCCATTGCAGATGCGACAGCCTTGACAGAAGCGGGTTATGTCGGAGAAGACGTTGAAAACATCCTTCTGAAGCTCTTGCAAGCAGCTGACTTCAATATTGAGCGTGCAGAACGTGGCATCATCTATGTTGATGAAATCGATAAGATTGCTAAGAAGAGTGAGAACGTCTCTATCACCCGCGATGTATCTGGTGAAGGGGTTCAACAGGCTCTCTTGAAGATTATCGAAGGAACTGTAGCCAGTGTGCCACCTCAAGGCGGACGCAAGCACCCACAACAAGAAATGATCCAAGTCGATACCAAGAACATTCTCTTCATCGTTGGTGGAGCCTTTGATGGGATTGAAGAAATCGTGAAGCAACGTCTGGGTGAGAAGATCATCGGATTTGGTCAAAATAACAAAGCCATCGATGAATCAAGCTCTTATATGCAAGAAATCGTTGCAGAAGATATCCAAAAATTCGGTATTATCCCTGAGTTAATCGGTCGTCTTCCAGTTCTTGCTGCATTAGAGCAATTGACAGTGGATGACTTGGTTCGTATTTTGAAAGAACCAAAAAACGCCTTGGTGAAACAATACCAAGCTCTCTTATCCTTTGACGACGTTGAATTGGAATTTGATGACGAAGCACTTGAAGAAATTGCAAGCAAAGCCATCGAACGCAAGACTGGTGCTCGAGGACTACGCTCCATCATCGAAGAAACTATGTTGGATGTGATGTTTGAAGTTCCAAGTCAAGAGGACGTTAAATTGGTTCGGATCACTAAAGAAGCAGTTAACGGAACTGAAAAACCAATTTTAGAAACTGCCTAGAAAGAAATTCTATGAAAGTAAATACTCATAATGCGGATATTCTCTTGAGCGCCACCAATAAAAGCCATTATCCTCAAGATGATATCCCAGAAGTTGCACTTGCCGGTCGATCAAATGTCGGCAAGTCTTCTTTTATTAACACTATGCTAAATCGCAAAAACTTGGCCCGTACATCAGGAAAACCAGGAAAAACACAATTATTGAACTTTTTCAATATCGATGACAAACTTCGTTTTGTCGATGTACCTGGCTATGGATACGCTCGTGTCTCCAAAAAAGAACGCGAGAAATGGGGAAAAATGATTGAAGAATATCTGACATCGAGAGAGAATTTAAGAGCTGTTATTAGCTTGGTTGATCTTCGTCATGAACCCTCGGCAGATGATGTCCAGATGTACGAGTTTTTAAAATATTACGAGATCCCTGTTATCTTGGTTGCGACCAAAGCCGACAAAATTCCAAGGGGAAAATGGAACAAGCATGAATCCATGATCAAGAAGAAATTGGATTTTGATAAAACAGATACCTTTATCATCTTCTCATCGGTCAATAAAACTGGAGTAGAAGAAGCTTGGGATGCAATTTTCGACCATAGTTTTTCGGAATAAATCGTATTATTACTAACCTGTTATTTATTTGTTTGATTTATCTCGATATTGTAATTAAAATGTAATATTGAGCTCAACAATTTAATGCTTTTCTGTGCTATAATCATCTTAAAGAGTTTTCATTAAAACATTAGGAGATTATCACATTGAAAAAATTACTAAATAAATCGAAATTGATTGGATCCTTAGTGGCTCTGGTAGCTGCAGGAACAGTAGCGGCAGCCATGAGTGAACATGTGGGAAATGTTGGGGCTAATGATGAAGCTTATTCTCAATATGCAGATCCAACAGAAGCCTTCATCTCACAAATCGGTGAATCTGCTCGCCAACTAGGTCAAGAAAATGATCTGTATGCATCTGTTATGATTGCTCAAGCCATTTTAGAAAGCGGAGCTGGTCAATCTGGTTTGTCATCTTATCCACACTATAACCTTTTTGGTATTAAAGGGAGCTATGCTGGTCAATCTGCAGTGATGCAAACTTGGGAAGATGACGGTGCTGGAAATGCCTATACTATCAATGATGCTTTCCGTTCATACCCTAGCTACTATGAATCATTGCAAGACTACGTTGCGGTTTTGAAACAAGGTCATTTTGCAGGAGCTTGGAAGAGCAATACAACAAGCTATCAGGATGCAACAGCTGCTTTAACCGGTGTCTATGCTACTGACACTAGTTACTATGCAAAATTGAACCATATCATTGAAACTTACAACCTTACTCAGTATGATTCACCTAGTGTGTATGGTGGTTATGAAGGTACTGTCTACAATCCTTATCGCCAACAATATACAACTCAAGAAATCTTGAACTTGGATATCGCTTGGGCGAATCGTTTCTTATAAGATATGAATTAAATTGAATGATAAACAGGCCATTAAGGTCTGTTTTTCTTGTATTCATTTTAAATCGTTTTTTTAAAGAGTACAGTATTTTTACTAATATTTTTCTGAAAACCTTTTCAGGAAGTTGGAACTATGATATAATGAAGAAGTTCACAAATTCAATATATAAGGAGATTCAGATGGGAGAATCAAATTTTGTTCTTAAAGTAGAGGCAGCATGTCAGAAGAAGGAAGAACTATATACAGCTTCTAAAGCTCGCTATGCTGTCCGCTCTATGTTTGCGGGTGCATTTCTCACAATGAGTACAGCAGTTGGGATTGTGGGTGCAGACCTTCTCAACACCTTCTTGCCAGGTTCTGGTCGTTTCTTGTTCCCATTTATTTTTGCTTGGGGATTAGTTTATTTACTATTCTTAAATAGTGAGCTAACGACTTCAAATATGATGTATCTGACAGCTGGTATTTATCTAAAGAAGATAAATTGGATGAAAGCTTTAGAGATTCTACTTTATTGTACATTCTTTAATTTAGTTGGTGCTTTGTTCCTCGCATTTCTCTTCAGTCAGACAAGTGCTTTTGCTAATTTGAATCCAAAGGGCTTCCTTGGCTCGGTTGTAGAGATGAAGCTCCAACGTTCCAATCAATTGGTCTTCTTTGAAGGAGTGATTGCTAACATCTTCGTTAACATAGCGATCTTGTCCTACCTTTTCTTTAAAGATGAAACAGCGAAAGTTCTGATGGCCTTGTCAGCTATTTATATGTTTGTTTTCCTTACCAATGAACACATCGCGGCAAACTTTGCTTCTTTCTCATTAGCTACTTTTAACTCTATTTCGAAAGATTTGCCTCACTTAGAGTTCTTCAATGTGCTTCGTCATTATGCTGTCACCTTTGTAGGAAACTGGGTAGGTGGAGGAGTGATCATGGGCTTAGCCTATGCATGGCTCAATCGTACCAAGACTATTTACAAAGATTAATTATTTTTAAAAAAAGTTTGCAAAAATACTTGCATTCTTTTTTTTTATGTGATACACTAAATAACGGTTTGAAAAAACTGCCTAAGACAGTAGGGGAGCTCGACTCATAAAGATCCTACCGAGGACAAAACGTATCATGTAAAAAGAAGCGTATTGTACTTTCGTGTCTAGGTTTGGGCGCGTTTTTCTTTTGGAAAAATTCCCCAAGCAAAATAATTACGGAGGTGAACACACTAATGAGTGAAGCAATTATTGCTAAGAAAGCGGAACTAGTTGACGTAGTAGCTGAGAAAATGAAAGCTGCTGCATCAATCGTCGTTGTGGACGCTCGTGGTTTGACAGTAGAACAAGATACAGTTCTTCGTCGTGAGCTTCGTGGAAGCGAAGTTGAGTACAAAGTGATCAAAAACTCAATCTTACGTCGTGCAGCTGAAAAAGCTGGTCTTGAAGATCTTGCATCTGTTTTTGTTGGACCATCTGCAGTAGCATTTTCTAACGAAGATGTTATCGCTCCAGCGAAAATCTTGAACGACTTTTCTAAAAACGCTGACGCACTTGAAATCAAAGGTGGTGCAATCGAAGGCGCTGTCGCATCTAAAGAAGAGATCCTTGCTCTTGCAACTCTTCCAAACCGCGAAGGACTTCTTTCCATGCTCCTTTCTGTACTTCAAGCGCCAGTGCGCAACGTTGCTCTTGCAGTCAAAGCGGTTGCAGACAACAAAGAAGACGCAGCTTAATCTTAAGCTACGCAGCGTAGCCTAGCTACAAAAAAATAAAAACATAAAATATAAAAACTTATTTGGAGGAAATAACAATGGCATTGAACATTGAAAACATTATTGCTGAAATTAAAGAAGCTTCAATCCTTGAATTGAACGACCTTGTAAAAGCTATCGAAGAAGAATTTGGTGTAACTGCAGCTGCTCCTGTAGCTGTTGCTGCAGCTGGTGCTGCTGACGCTGGTGCTGCTAAAGATTCATTCGACGTTGAATTGACATCTGCAGGCGACAAGAAAGTCGGCGTTATCAAAGTTGTACGTGAAATCACTGGTCTTGGTCTTAAAGAAGCTAAAGAACTTGTTGATGGTGCACCTGGTGTTATCAAAGAAGGTGTTGCAGCTGCTGAAGCTGAAGAACTTAAAGCTAAATTGGAAGAAGCTGGAGCTTCAGTTACTCTTAAATAATAGAGTTTCCAAACAAAATGAAAACCGAGGTTTAGGCCTCGGTTTTTTTGTGTACAATTTTGAGTTTAAGTCCTATTTTTTACAGATTAATTCTGTACTTTATCTACTGTAGGATTCTATCTAAATTTTTCAAGATTAGAAAGCTGTTGTCGATTGCATTTAAGTCCGAAGTTAATATTAGAGGCTTTTTAACCGAATAAAACTATTAAACACAAAATAGGAATCAGAAATTTTTGAGGATTAAATGATTGTCTATTTTTTTAAATCATACTCCTTTAAATTTAATTTCTGTCAATCAACATATCTACAATTCTTTTATATTTGATAAAATATTATAAATTAGAAAAATTTAAAATTCAAACGTCAAAAATAAAGTATATAAAGTAGATAGTATAGGGCTATCTACTTTTTTGTTCTCCAGAAAATAGGTATTGTACCGATCAAAATGCTGATTTCTGTTGGATTTATCAAATCGAAACGTAATTTTTTTGGAGTGTGTTGCCTCCACCGAATAGTATTCTACTTTCCAAGCCCTTACTAATTTATTATGTTGTTAGACTTTTATTTTTTTGATAAAATAGTTTTTATAAACAAAAAAGGAGATTTCTGATGAAATACTTTAAACGTCTTGTCTTTGCTGCTTTATTGGCAGTTGGTGCGATTTTCCTTGTAGCTTGTGGTTCTACAACTAGCGACAATGGGAAATATGTCTATAAAGCTGAGAAGGATCAAATTAAAAGTATCCTTAAAAAGCAAGGGGCTACTGATGAGCAACTTGAGAAGGTCATTAATCAATTTGATTTGACAATGACAATTGAAATTAAAGATACAAAAGCTAAGATGATTATCAAAATGAATGCTCTTGGTGAAAGCAAAGAGAAAACAATTGACCTGAAAGCTGATCAAAATGGTAAAACTCTTGAATCAGCAGAAGGTGGTAAAGATAAAGTCAAGTATAAGATTGATGGAGATGTTTTGACTTTGGATGTATCAAAAGCAGAATCTAGTGATTATGAAGTTTTTGCTTTCTTCAAAGATGCAAAATTCAAACGTCAAAAATAATCGTACATAGAGGGGATAGCGGAGGCTATCCTCTTTTTTACTCTTTGCTTTTCATCAGCTCTTTTCCTTGCTAGCCTAAGGGGGATCTGATATAATAGGGATGACTTGAAGGAGCCAATGTGCTTTGTAAAATAGCTTAAAAAGTGCTTGAGGGTGCTTTTTTGTTGTATAGAGAGGAGAAAGGTATGGGATATATTTGGTCCTATTTGAAAAAATATCCAAAATGGTTGTGTTTGAATTTTACAGCAGCTATCTTTTTTGTGATTGTCAATCTCGGCTTGCCAACTGTTCTAGCCCGTATGATTGATGAGGGGATCAATCCGAGAGATATGGAGCGGGTTTATTTTTGGGCCTGGGTCATGTTCGGTGTGATCATCGTCGGGATTCTCGGTCGCATCGTTCTGGCCTATGCAGTTGGGAAGATCACTACCACCATGGTCATGGATATGCGAAATGATCTTTATGA
>NZ_JBKQBL010000002.1:111125-135408 GCF_046824975.1 Streptococcus intestinihominis
AAAGCTTCAGGAATATTCCCACCATGAGTATGAGAAGATTGGTGTTTCTTCCTTGGTGACGCGAATGACCTCAGATGCCTTTGTCTTGATGCAGTTTTCTGATCAGATGTTGAAGCTTGGCGTCATTACCCCTATCATGATGCTCTCGAGTATTCTGTTGATTTTACAGACAAGTCCATCTCTTGCCTGGATTGTGGCGATTTCGATGCCATTTTTGGCGGTGGTCGTCTGGTATGTAGCTATCAAGACCAAACCTTTGTCAGAGAAGCAGCAGGAAACCTTGGATAAGCTCAATCAATATGCGCGCGAAAACCTTACGGGACTTCGGGTCATTCGTGCTTTTGCGCGTGAAGAATTCCAAGAGGAAAAGTTTGGCCAAGCCAATGCAATCTATGCGGACAACTCCAATAGACTCTTTAAATTGACCGGCTTGACGGAGCCGCTCTTTGTTCAAATCATCATCGCCATGATTGTAGCTATTGTATGGTTCGCCTTGGATCCTCTAGGGGATGGAAGTTTAGAAATCGGGAATCTTGTCGCCTTTATCGAATACAGTTTCCATGCCTTGCTTTCTTTCCTATTCCTAGCTAATCTCTTTACCATGTACCCACGGACAGCTGTTTCTAGTCATCGTTTGAAGGAAATCATGGATATGCCGATTTCTATCGATCCAAATGAAAATGGAGTTACAGAGACAGAAACCAAGGGCTATTTGGAGTTTGACAATGTTACCTTCGCCTATCCTGGTGAGACAGAGAGTCCAGTCCTTCATAATATTTCCTTTAAGGCTAAGCCGGGCGAAACCATTGCCTTTATCGGATCGACCGGTTCTGGAAAATCTTCTCTGGTCCAGCTCATTCCTCGATTCTATGATGTGACCTTAGGGAAAATCTTAGTGGATGGTGTAGATGTGCGTGATTTTAATGTTAAAGCCTTGCGACATAAGATTGGATTCATCCCACAGAAGGCCTTACTCTTCACGGGGACTATTGCCGAAAACCTTCGTTACGGAAAAGAAGATGCCAGCATTGAGGAGCTAGACAAGGCAGCAGATGTGGCCCAAGCTAAAGAGTTTATCGAAAGCAAGGAAGAGCAGTTTGACACTCATTTAGCAGAAGGGGGAAGCAACCTTTCTGGTGGACAGAAACAACGTTTATCCATTGCGCGTGCAGTTGTTAAAGAGCCGGATATCTATATCTTTGATGATTCCTTCTCAGCTCTTGACTACAAGACAGATGCTACACTGAGAAAACGTCTCAAGGAAGTAACAGGAGATGCGACCGTCTTGATCGTAGCCCAGCGGGTTGGGACCATCATGGATGCGGATCAAATCATCGTCTTGGATCATGGGGAAATCGTCGGTCGTGGAACCCACGAGGAACTCCTGGCAACCAATGAAATCTACAGTGAGATTGCTCGCTCTCAGTTGAATAACCAATCATTAACAGAAGAATAGGAGGGGGAGAAAATGAAAGAAAAACGTTCCAGTTTTGTACGTCTTTGGGGCTATCTAAGAGCTTATCGTTTTGCCGTTATTTTCGCTACACTCCTAAAGATTCTGAGTGTGGTTATGAGTGTCATTGAGCCCTATATTCTTGGACTTGCTATTACAGAATTGACTGCCAACCTGACAGATATGGCTAGAGGAGTAGCGGGAGCTGAGATTAATGCTGGCTATGTTGGCTGGGTCATGATTGTCTATCTCTTCCGAGGAGTTTTGTATGAGCTTGGATCTTATTATTCCAACTATTTCATGACCAATGCCGTCCAAAGCATGATCGAGGATATGCGTAATGACCTATCTAAAAAGATCAATCGCATCCCTGTTTCTTACTTTGATCAGCACCAATTCGGAGATCTTCTTGGTCGCTTTACCAGCGATGTCGAAACTGTTTCTAATGCCTTGCAGCAGTCCTTCCTTCAAATTGTGAATGCCATTTTCACCTTAAGCTTGGTCATCGCTATGGTGCTCTATCTCAACCTCACTTTGGGTCTAATCGTGATTGCTTCTATCCCGATCACCTTCTTCGGTGCCCAGTTGATTATGAAGAAATCCCAGCCTTACTTTAAGGAGCAGGCTGATGTCCTTGGAGCTCTAAATGGTTTTGTTCAGGAAAACTTGAGTGGTTTCAACGTCTTAAAACTCTATGTACGGGAAGAATCATCGCAAGAAGACTTCCGTGACATTACCCGTCGTCTGCAGCAAGTTGGATTTAAAGCGAATTTTATTTCTGGACTGATGATGCCTATTCTGAATGCAATCTCTGATTTGACCTATCTTTTGGTCGCAGTTATCGGAGCCATTCAAGTTCTTGCAGGTCGTTTGACAGTTGGGAACATGCAGGCTTTTGTCCAGTATGTCTGGCAAATCAATCAGCCTATTCAGAACTTGAGCCAGTTAGCTGGAACCTTGCAAAGTGCCAAATCTTCACTGGATCGTGTCTTCCAAGTCCTTGATGAACCAGATGAAATACTCGGTAAAAATGAAGCTCTAGACAAGGAATTGACTGGACAGGTTAGCTTTAACCATGTGGACTTCCAATATGTGGAAGATAAGCCATTGATCCGTGATTTTAACCTGGAGGTCAAGCCTGGTGAGATGGTGGCCATTGTCGGACCGACAGGGGCAGGGAAAACCACGCTCATCAATCTGCTGATGCGTTTCTATGACGTGACCAAGGGGGCTATTACGGTAGATGGACATGATATCCGCGACCTATCTCGCCAAGATTATCGCAAGCAGTTTGGGATGGTTCTTCAGGACGCTTGGCTTTATGAAGGGACCATAAAAGAAAATCTGCGCTTTGGAAACTTGGATGCAACAGACGAAGAGATTGTCGCTGCTGCCAAAGCTGCCAATGTAGACCACTTTATCCGGACGCTTCCGGGGGGCTACAATATGGAGATGAACCAAGAGTCTAGTAATATCTCTTTGGGACAGAAGCAGTTGTTGACTATTGCGCGTGCCCTGCTAGCTGATCCTAAAATTTTGATTTTGGATGAAGCGACATCCTCAGTGGATACCCGTCTGGAACTCTTGATTCAAAAGGCTATGAAGAACTTGGTGAAGGGACGGACTAGCTTTGTCATTGCTCACCGCTTGTCTACAATCCAAGAAGCGGATAAGATTTTAGTTCTTAAAGAGGGGCAAATCATCGAACAGGGGAACCATGAGTCTCTTTTGGAAGCAAAAGGATTCTATTACGACTTGTACATGAGCCAATTTTCCAAGAAAGTAGAAGCTCAATAAAAACGTCAAAAAAGAGCAGTCGCTCTTGTTTGTTACGCAAAAGACTTCATTTTGTTAGAAGTCGGATTTCTTGAAGGTAGTTGTTTTATTTGCTATAATCGTAGCAGAAATGGAGGCTTTATGCGCTTAACCAGCCAATTAATCACTGAAACGTTCCCAGATTTGGATAAGGTCGAAAGGCTAAACATTGAGGCTTTTCCAGAAGAGGAACGGATTCCTTTATCGGAGTTTTTACGCTATACGGATAATGATGACGCTCACTTTTTCGCTTTTTACAATGAGGAAGAATTTGTCGGATTTGCCTTTGCTATTTCAAATGCTAAGGCCTTTTACGTCAGTTTCTTTGCCATTATGTCTCACTTGCGGAGTCACGGCTATGGTCAAGAAATTATTGAAAAATTAGTGGAATTTTACCAACGGACCATGTTGTTAGAAGTTGAGCGATTGGATGAAGAATGTGATAATCTAGAGCAACGTCAAGCTCGGATGGATTTCTATATTCGAAATGGCTTTAAAACAGCCAATGCTTTTCTTGAATACGAAGACCTTAGTTTCGAGATTCTCTACCGAGGAGAGGGCTTCGATGAGGAGGCCTATCGTGATATCTTCCGTAAACTTCAGGAAGAGAATTATTTTGATTTCCGCATCCAATACCGACGCTTTAGTGAAGATTAAAAACAAAAAGTGCTTCTCTGTTAGATAGCAGAGAAGCACTTTTTTAATTAATGGATGAAGAAGTATATAAGAATCTACAGTAGAGTCTTCTTTGTCTTAAGTTATTTTTAAATGCAATTATTCCAGTAAAAAGAATTGCCGTGGTGGAAGAAAGCTGATATACTAGATAAGATTGAAAAATGTAAAGGAGAACACATGTTACGAAAAGGTTCCTTAACAGGTTTACTGTTATTTGGTATTTTCTTCGGTGCAGGGAACTTAATCTTTCCGCCTGCACTAGGTGCCCAATCGGGTAGCCATTTTTGGCCAGCTATTGCTGGATTTGTCTTATCAGGAGTAGGAATTGCGATTATTACCTTGATCATTGGGACGCTCAATCCTAAAGGCTATATTCATGAGATTTCACGTAAAATCGCCCCTTGGTTTGCTATCGTTTATCTAGTAGCCTTGTACCTCTCTATTGGTCCTTTCTTTGCCATTCCGAGAACGGCTACCGTTTCCTACGAAGTTGGTATTGCCCCCTTGTTAGGAAATTCAAGTGGAAAACTTAGTCTCTTCGTTTTCACCTTGGTTTATTTCTGTTTAGCCTATTTGATTGCCCTTCACCCTTCTAAAATCTTAGATAGTATTGGTCGGATTTTAACTCCAGTCTTTGCTATCTTGATTGTTGTATTGGTTGTCCTCGGTGCCCTCAAATACAGCGGACACGCGCCACAAGTTGCAACAGAAGCCTACCAAGCATCTGCCTTTGGTCAAGGTTTCCTTGAAGGGTATAATACCTTGGATGCCCTCGCTTCAGTGGCCTTTAGTGTGATTGCGGTAACTACCCTTAATCAACTTGGTTTCACCAGCAAGAAGGAATACATTAAAACCATCTGGATCGTTGGGATTGTCGTAGCCATCGGCTTTAGTATTTTATACATTGGCTTGGGTTACCTTGGAAATCATTTCCCAATTCCAGCAAAAGTAATGGCATCTGATGCCAATAAAGGGGTCTATGTCCTTTCAGAAGCAACCAAGGCTATCTTTGGGCCAGCTGCTCAAATCTTCCTTGCGGGTATGGTGACGGTGACTTGCTTCACGACAACAGCCGGTTTGATCGTGTCAACCGGGGAATTCTTCCATAACACCTTCCCTAAAATCTCTTACAAGGTCTATGCGACAGTCTTCACTTTGATTGGTTTTGCGATTGCCAATCTTGGCTTGAGCGCCATTATTGCCTATTCATTGCCTGTCTTGATGATCCTCTATCCAATCACCATTACTATAGTGTTGATTGTGATTGTAAACAAATTTACTCAACTATCAAAACCAGGAATGCAACTGACTATTTTCTTAGTTAGCTTGGTGGCGATTGCAGATGTTCTTGCAAGCACCTTCAAACTTACAGGTCTGGCAAACGTCATTAAAACTTTACCATTTGCTGCCCAATCTCTCCCATGGTTACTCCCAGCAGTAGTTGGTATTGTCCTCTCTCTTTTCTTGCCAAATAAACAAAGCGCAGAAGAATAATAAGTCGTCAATTGAACTCCAAAGTGATATGCTTTGGAGTTTTTGTTTGGCTTTGAAACTAGTTTCTAAATGATCGATTAGAAATCAAAGCGTAGCAGAAATTTTTAATTTAGGAGCTGGAATGTTATACTAGTTGTAGCATATCAATATACGGAGTGTTTTATGAATCAAATCGTTTTCTCCTTCACTGTCTTTCTGGCAGGGATTCTCTCCTTTTTCTCTCCCTGTGTCTTTCCTTTGCTTCCGGTATACATCGGGGTTTTGCTAGGAAGTGATCAGGAAAAATCCATTCAGATTTTCGGGAAGAAGATTCGCTGGCATGGTCTTGTAAAGACCTTGTGTTTTATCGCAGGGATTTCTGTTATTTTCCTTATTATTGGTTTCGGGGCAGGTCTACTTGGGCAAATTATGTACACCAACTGGTTCCGATACTTGATGGGAGCGCTGATTATTATTCTTGGCCTTCATCAGATGGAAGTCTTTCACTTTAACTTCTTAGAAAAGCAAAAAACAATGGATTTCGGAGCCAACAAGCACAAGAATGAATTACTTTCAGCTTTTCTGCTTGGGCTTGGTTTTAGCTTTGGCTGGACGCCATGTATCGGTCCGGTTCTAGGCTCTGTACTTGCCTTAGCAGCATCCAATGGTCAAGATGCCCTCATGGGTGCTCTCTATCTTTTTATCTATACATTAGGGATGGCCATTCCGTTTTTACTTTTGGCTCTAGCATCTGGGATTGTTCTCCCATACTTTAATCGTTTAAAACCCCATCTCTTGTTACTGAAGAAGATTGGTGGCTTGATCATCATCATTATGGGGATTTTGTTGCTCTTGGGACAATTGAATAGCTTGTCTGCTATCTTTTCATAAATCAAATGGAGGTTTACTCATTATGAAAGTTATTAAATACGCCTGTTTTTCGCTTCTTTCTCTGTCTATCCTGACTGCTTGCTCTATGAATCAGTCCGAAAGCGGCATGAATAATCAATCAATGAATAATCAATCAACGACCAACACAACCGCTAGCAAACATCCTTTAGTAGGAAAAGAAGCGAGTGACTTCGAGCTAAAGGATATGAAGGGGAACACGGTTAAACTTTCAGACTATAGAGGCAAAAAGGTTTACTTGAAATTCTGGGCGACTTGGTGTGGTCCTTGTCGACAAAGTATGCCTGAACTGAATAAACTGGTCGAAGAAAAGGACCGAGACTTTGAGATTCTCACCGTTATGGCACCGGGGATGCAAGGGGAAAAAACAGAAGAAGAGTTCGTCAAATGGTTTGCCCAACAAGACTATCAATCAGTTCCTGTTTTGTACAATCCGGACGGATCTGCCTTTATGAATTACCAAGTCCGTTCAATCCCTACGGAAGTCTTTATTGATAGCCAAGGAAAGATTGGACATGTTCAATTAGGGGCAATTTCAAACGAAGATGCTAAGAAGATTATCAAAGAGTTGAAATAAAAGAGGCTGGGACAAAAGTCCTAGCCTCTTAATTATCTTTGGATTGTCGAGCAAGACGCAGTGGTTGAGTGGGCTCTACTACACTGATTTCATCAGCTTTTACAGCCCTACTCAACTGTGCGGAGGTGGGACGACGAAATCGAATTCTAATGAATTACCGATTTCTGTCCCACTCTCTTTTTATTAGTTGCTTGCACCAGATGTAGCATCAGCAGCTCCGTCACCGTGCCCTCCAGCATCTGAAGCACCTGAAGTTGCGTCTGCATCCCCATGGCCGCCAGCAGGAGCGAATGGTCCGCTACCGCCTACTAAGCGTTGACCAGTTGTTTGAAGGTACCAATCCAACCATGGCTGGAAGTTAAAGACGATTTCGTTGATACCAGCGTATGAACCATCTTCATAATACATGGCTTGATAGTTGTGAGTATTGATCACACCTTCTGGAGAGCCTGGAACAATGGTACGAACATATTCTTGGTTTCCGTTGCGAAGAGTACCGATGACCCATTCAACGTTTTTCATACGTGCTGGTGGAAGAGAACCGTGAACGGTTGACATCCGGCTACCTGATTGAGGTGGCACGCGTTTTGCAAACATGGTATCTGGATCTTGGTGGGCATTGTTGTAGTAGAGGAACTGGTTGTTATCATCAGCGTATGTCAATTCGAAAGGCATAGCTTTCAAGAACATATCGATTTGATTAACAGTCAGGATACCGTGGTCCAATTTGACATAAGTATCACCAGATACAGCTCCTGTAATTTCTGCTACTTTTTCTACCCAATCTGGATCATCCGGATCAACCTCAGTAATAGTAGTAGCGATTGGTTTTCCGCAATCCAAATCTTCTGGTTCAATTGGTTTTGGTTTTTTCAATTTAGAAACGACTCCTACGTATTTCACAAAGTTATCTAAGCAAGTTTCAAGGAATTTTACAGTCCCTTCGTTGATGATGTTGCCATCTGCGTCAAAAGCTTCTTTCGCTTTTCCTAGAAGGAATTCGTTCCCTGGAAGGGTATAGGCATTGACACCTGGAGCATCCAGAATCTTACGAAGGTGAACTTGGGCACGAGAAGTCCCTTGGTCATAGTAAGAAGCACCCACGATCATGACCGGTTTGCTTTCAAAAGGATGCACTTCATAGGAGAGCCATTCCAGTACAGATTTGAGGGAAGCGGAAATAGTGTGGTTGTGTTCAGGAGTTGCGATAATCACACCGTCAGCACGGGTAATTTTATTGTTGAGGAGACGCAATTGGAAGCTTTCGTCCCATTTCTCATCTTGGTTAAACATTGGAACTTCATCGATTTCAAGAACTTCCAATTCAAATTTGATCTTGAAGTGACGACGGATGAATTCCAAAAGTTTGCGGTTATATGATTGATCGTAGTTCGATCCTACAAGTCCTACAAATTTCATGCTAATATGTCTCCTATCTTACAAGTTTTCCCAGTCGAAGTCTTCGGCATCTTTGCGAAGCAGTTCTTGAGCGTTGCGCAATTTTTCAGTAACTTTTACAAAGATACGGAAGTCATCAAAGATGGCATCCAATTTCTTGATGACATCAAGGTCTACCAAGTCACCATTTTGATCAAATGCTTGAAGAGAGTGAGAAAGCAAGAATTCGTCTGGAAGGACAGTGGCTTTGATTTCTGGTGAGTTCAAGATTTGACGAAGTTGCAATTGAGCACGAGATGAACCAAGCGTACCATAAGAAGCACCTGTAATCATCACTGGTTTGCTTAAGAGTGGGTAAATCCCATAAGATAACCAAGCAAGGGCACTCATCAAGACAGCAGGGATGGAATGATCGTATTCTGGTGTGCCAATGATGACACCATCAGCTTCCTCGATTTTAGCAGCAATTTCTAAAATAGCCTCAGGGACTTGTTTGTTGGCTGGCTTGTTGAAGACAGGGATATCTTTAATCTCAACCAATTCAATCTCTGCCTTATCAGCAAAATGCTTTTGCATGTATTGAAGTAGTTGGCGGTTTGTTGAACGTTTGGAGTTTGTTCCAACGATCGCAATAAGTTTTGTCATGGAAATTCCTTTCTGAAATTAAAATTACAAATAATCATGTAGCCCACTGGTATAGGCGAGGCGACCTGACTGATAGACTAGAATAGCATCCATGCCAGGTAAGGTTTCAACAATATTTAAAATGTTGGTCGGTTCTTCACCGAACAAGCGCGTGGTCCAAATCTCCCCATCGACTGATCGATCAGAAATAATCGTGAGACTTGCCAGTTCTGTTTCGACAGGATAGCCAGTTTGAGGATCAAAAATATGATGGAAGGACCGGCCGTCAACCTCAAGGTGACGAACATAGGTACCTGATGTCACAACGGACTTATCTGTAACAGATAGAACTAGTAAATGTTCCCCTCTTGGAAGCTGCGGATCTTGGATCCCAATTCGCCAAGGGCGATGACTGACAGGGTTTTGACCAAGGGTAAGGATATTGCCCCCTAAATCAATTAAAGCTTGCTCGATCCCCTGACTCCTGAGATAACTAGCTAGTAAATCAGCACTAAATCCCTTAGCTAAAGCGCCTAGATCAATTTTCATCCCTTTTCTTTTGAGAAAAACAGTTTGTTGATTCGGATCTAAGCAAATCTGATGAGGGTCAATGACTGTTAGGGCTTGTTCAATTTCCCCTTGATTAGGCTTCCTAGCATCTGAAAAACCAATTCTCCAGGTTTGGACAAGTGGACCAATCGCAATGTTTAAATGACTCCCTTGCGCCTGACTATGGCTGGTTCCTAGAGCAATCAGTGAAAAAAGATCTGGATGAACCTTTACGGGTTCAATGCCAGCCTTTTGATTGACCTCCATCAATTCAGAAGAAGAGTCATTGGCACTAAAGCGATGCTCATAGGATCGCAGGAGACTAAAGCAATCGGCCAGTATTTGGTCAGCTTGTTGATGAGAAATCGAAACGGTTATGGTGGAGCCCATTAGGCGTTCGGATCGACTAGTTAGTTCCACAAATAGTAAACCACCTTTCCAATATTCACCTACTTCAAGTTTATCAAAAAGAAAGCCATTTCACAATCCCCCCAAGCAAAATTATTGACATTTTTCAGGACTTATGCAAATGGATTTGAAAATAATATCACAAATTGTAAGCATAAAATTTGGAAACGATATCATTTTCATGTTATAATTGTATGGTAAATAAAATTAAAGGTAGGATTTTTTCTATGAGTAAAATCGTAGTTGTGGGTGCTAACCACGCTGGAACTGCATGTATCAACACTATGTTGGACAACTTTGGAAACGAAAACGAGATCGTTGTCTTTGACCAAAACTCAAATATCTCATTCCTTGGATGCGGAATGGCTCTTTGGATCGGTGAGCAAATCGACGGTCCTGAAGGCTTGTTCTATTCTGATAAAGAAAAATTAGAAGCTAAAGGCGCTAAAGTTTACATGAACTCACCAGTTCTTTCAATTGATTACGACAACAAAGTTGTGACTGCAGAAGTCGAAGGTAAAGAACACAAAGAATCATATGAAAAATTGATCTTCGCAACTGGTTCAACTCCAATCTTGCCACCAATCGAAGGTGTTGAAATTGTTAAAGGTAACCGTGAATTCAAAGCAACTCTTGAAAATGTACAATTCGTTAAATTGTACCAAAACGCTGAAGAAGTTATTAAGAAACTTGAAGACAAGAGCAAACACCTTGAGCGTATCGCTGTTGTCGGTGGTGGTTACATCGGTGTTGAGCTTGCTGAAGCTTTCGAACGTCTTGGAAAAGAAGTTGTACTCGTTGATATCGTTGACACTGTCTTGAACGGATACTATGACAAAGACTTCACACAAATGATGGCTAAAAACTTGGAAGACCACAATATCCGTTTGGCACTTGGTCAAACTGTTAAAGCCATCCAAGGTGACGGTAAAGTAGAACGCTTGGTAACTGATAAAGAAACATTCGACGTTGACATGGTCATTCTTGCTGTTGGTTTCCGTCCAAACACAGCCCTTGCTGATGGTAAGATCGAACTCTTCCGTAACGGTGCTTTCCTTGTTGACAAGAAACAAGAAACATCTATCCCAGGTGTATATGCTGTTGGTGACTGTGCGACTGTTTATGACAACGCTCGTAAAGACACTAGCTACATCGCTCTTGCATCAAACGCTGTTCGTACTGGTATCGTAGGTGCTTACAATGCTTGTGGACATGAGCTTGAAGGAATCGGTGTTCAAGGATCAAATGGTATCTCAATCTATGGTCTTCACATGGTTTCAACTGGTTTGACACTTGAAAAAGCAAAAGCAGCAGGATACAATGCTGTTGAAACTGGCTTCAACGATCTTCAAAAACCAGAATTTATCAAACATGACAACCATGAAGTTGCTATCAAGATCGTTTATGATAAAGATAGTCGTGAAATCCTTGGTGCCCAAATGGTATCACGCGATGCTGCAATCTCAATGGGTATCCACATGTTCTCACTTGCTATTCAAGAACACGTTACAATTGAAAAATTGGCTTTGACAGATCTATTCTTCTTGCCACACTTCAACAAACCATACAACTACATTACTATGGCAGCACTTACTGCTAAATAATGCATTCTATAGAAACGCTCATTTGGGCGTTTTTTTGCTGTTGTCTTACTCAAGAGCTGTGAAAAATAGTATAATAAAAGCAAGAAATCTGGGAGTTGAAGAGAATTTATGAAACAAAGTCAGCAAATCCAAAGAGAATTTCAATCGACCTCGAGATCTATTTTGTCTCAGGTTAGCAGAGGTGTTTTAGTAGGGCTTGTAGTCGGCGCGATTGTCTCGAGTTTTCGATTTTTTATTGAGCATCTCTTTCATATTGTACAGGGATTGTATAAGGATCTTGGAAGAAGTCCGATCAATTGGATCATCATCCTTTCGATGTATCTTTTTATTATTTTGCTAGCTAGACAGCTCATCAAAAAGAACAAAAACGTTAAAGGATCTGGTATTCCTCAAGTAGAAGCAGAATTAAAAGGACTGCTACAGATAGACTGGTGGGCTACGCTTTGGCAGAAGTACATTTTAGGGATTTTAGCAATTGCTAGTGGTCTGATGTTGGGGCGTGAAGGACCCAGTATCCAACTTGGCGCCATGGGAGGAAAGGGGCTGGCTAAGAAACTTGCACTTAGTCCTGTAGAAGAAAGAGCCTTGATTGCCAGCGGTGCCGCAGCAGGTTTGGCAGCAGCATTTAACGCTCCGATCGCTGGTCTACTCTTTGTAGTAGAAGAAGTCTACCATCATTTTTCTCGTGTCTTCTGGGTATCGACCTTGGCTGCGAGTTTGGTCGCAAACTTTGTCTCCCTCAATATTTTCGGTCAAACACCTGTATTAAATATGCCAGATCATATTCCCCATATCGATTTATCCAGCTATTGGATTTTCTTAGTCATGGGAATTTTTCTGGGCCTAACTGGTTATTTCTATGAAGTTGCTGTTTTAAATATTGGTCGGCTATACCAAAAGCTTGGTAGCTGTTTCAAGGTGACTGCTCCTTACTATCCACTCTTTGCCTTTCTTTTGATCCTACCGATCGGTTATTATTTCCCTCACTTATTAGGTGGTGGAAATCAGTTGGTTTTGAACTTAGCGCATGTCCCTCTTAGTATCCAGATGCTGATCTTCTATTTTGCGATACGATTTATTTGGAGCATGATTAGTTACGGTAGTGGTCTTCCTGGTGGCATCTTTCTTCCGATTCTAGCTCTTGGATCTGTTTTAGGAGCCTTGGTTGCGGCTGTTTTATTAAAGTTTGGTCTCATACATTCTAATCAACTTCCCTTGTTTGTCATTTTAGGAATGAGTGGTTATTTCAGTGCCATTTCAAAAGCGCCCTTGACAGCCATGATTCTAGTGACTGAAATGGTAGGAGATATACGAACCTTGATGCCGATCGGCTTGGTGACTTTGACAGCTTACATTACTATGGATCTGCTAAAAGGGGCCCCTGTCTACGAGGCTATGCTGGAGCAATTGATGCCTGAGGTGACCAGCGGTTCAGATGTCTTAACCCTGATCGAAATTCCTGTATCGGAGAAAATAGCAGGCCGTCAGGTTCGAGATTTGGATCTACCGAGAGACCTCCTGATCACAACTCATCAGCATAATGGAAAAAATAGTACGGTGCATGGTAGTACCCGACTCTATCTAGGAGATAGCATCTACCTCGTGGTAAAAGAGACAGATATCGGTCGAGTGAAAGAATTACTTCTTTAATTCATTTTATTAAAGTTTTCTGACAATTGTTGAAAAATGAGAAAATCTTTGCTATAATAGACCACGTAAAGAACGAATCCAGGAGAAATTCTCATGAAAAAACTTGCAGTAACACTCTTATCAGTCGCTTTATTAGCGGGCTGTGCCAATACATCTTCAAAAAACACAACAACAAATAGTTCCTCTTCGACAGTGAAATTGTCTAAAGAGGACCAAAAAGCCTTGGACCAGGCGACAAGTGAATACAAGGAGTTTGTGCAAGGACAAATCGATCAGTTGTTAAAAGATACAGAGGAATTTCAAAGAGTCCTCAAAAGTGGTGATTTAGAAGAAGCTAAGAAGGTCTATCCTTTGATTCGGATGTCTTATGAACGCTCTGAACCAATTGCTGAAAGCTTTGGGGAGTCTGATGTCAAGATTGACTTCCGTTTGGTTGACTATGTCGATGAAAATAAATCAGAAGAAGGATGGTCAGGCTTCCACCGTATCGAACGCATCCTCTGGGAACAAAATACAACCGAAGGCACTGAAAAATATGCAGAGCAATTGGTAAATGATATCAAAGAGTTGAAAGCTAAGATTGCGACAGTAGAAGTAACGCCAGATTTGATGTTGACAGGTGCGGTTGACCTCTTGAATGAAGTGGCGACACAAAAGATCACTGGGGAAGAAGAAATTTTCTCTCATACAGATCTCTATGACTTCCGTGCCAATATCGAAGGGGCTGAGAAGATCTTTGCTCTCTTCAAACCTCTCATTGAGAAGAAGGATGCCAAACTAGTGAAAACCCTTGAAACAGAATTCAAGGCGGTGAATGACTTGTTAGACAAACATATGACTGATGATTCCAACTATAAATCATATACAGACCTAACAGAAGAAGATACCAAAGAACTAGCAGAAGCAGTTACAAAATTGGGAGAACCACTCTCTCAAATGGGAATCATTTTAAACGGTAAATAACAATGACAAAAGACGAAAAATTTTTTGAAAAGAAGATGGATCGTCGCGAATTTCTGAAAAAAGCAGGTATTGGGGGAGCAGGCTTAGCACTTGGTCTATCCGGTGCTTCTGCTTTTTTCGCTAATAAGGAGCAAGGCTCCAAAAATATCGCAGACGGTCAAGAAGAAATTAGCTTTTACGGCAAGCATCAGGCTGGAATTACCACCCCCATGCAGAAGAATATCTATTTTGTGGTGCTCGATCTCCGGACGACAGATAAAAACGAATTGATTCAGTTGTTTAAAGACTGGACAGATTATAGCCAGAAATTAGTCAATGGAGAACTGGTCAAAAAAGATGGATCCAACGCTCTCTTGCCTCCAAGTGATACTGGGGAAACAGTCGGACTAAATCCTTACCGCCTCACCCTAACCTTTGGTGTTTCGGCTAGCTTTTTGACCAAACTAGGCCTTGAAAAGAAACGTCCCAAACTCTTCCGGGATCTGCCAGCTTTTCCTAAGGAACAGTTGAGAGAGCAGTATACGGGTGGTGATGTCGTTATCCAAGCATGTGCAGATGATGAGCAGGTGGCCTTTCATGCTGTCCGCAATCTGATCCGTAAAGGACGGAACAAGGTGACCATGAAGTGGAGCCAATCAGGCTTTGCTGCTATTGGGGATCGTATGGAAACTCCAAGGAACCTTTTTGGCTTTAAGGATGGGACTGCCAACGTTACAACGGAGAAAGATTTTGATAAGGTGGTCTGGGCTGATAGTAATGACTGGATGAAAAACGGCTCTTATATGGCCGTCCGTCGTATTATTATGCACTTAGAGACTTGGGACCGGACCAACCTGCAGGAGCAAGAAAATACCTTTGGACGCTACAAGGAAAGTGGCGCACCATTTGGAAAGAAAAACGAGTTTGACGAGGTAGATCTTTCTCTCTTACCAGTTGATTCACACGTTCGTTTAGCCAAAGAAGTGGATCTGCCAATTTTGCGACGCTCTTATTCTTACTCTGATGGGATTGATCCGAAAACGGGGCAGTTTGATGCAGGATTGCTTTTTATTGCTTTTCAAAAGGATCCAGACCGCTTTGTAAAAATCCAAACCAATCTTGGGGCAGACGATAAGATGAATGAATATGTGACCCATATTGGCAGTGGCCTCTTTGCCTGTTTCGGAGGTGTGAAGGAAGGAGGATACATTGGTCAAGACTTATTTGAATAAATTGTTAGTCGTCCTAGTAGCCTGTCTCTTTTTCATCGTCACCCCTGTCCAAGCTGAGTCTTATAGTGATCTCTTTATCAAAATTACAGATGCAACGACAGCAGTTCGGGATAAGGATCAAGAAAAAGCTCACACTCTTGTCGCAGAGATAAAAGAAGAATTTCTTAAGAAAGCCAATCATGATTCCAAGGCAGGAAAAGAAGTCCAGAAAAGTCTGGACTTGGAAGGTGAGATCACAGAAAAGCAATTGGTGACTGTCTCCACTTCCTTGCTAGCCTTTGAAAAAGAACAAAATCCAGTCGATCTGGATGCTGAAAAAGAGAAGCTAGAAACTCGCTTGAAGCCTTACTTTGAGAAGCTACAAGAGGCGATCACAGCAAAGGATCTCCAAGCGACACGAAAGGCTTATGCCGATTTAAACAATACCTGGACCCGGAATGAAGCGGTTGTCAGAGATCACAGTACCGCTTATTACGGAAAGGTAGAAACAGCTATCTCCTTCTTGAGAAGTGCCATCGAAACGGAGCCTACAAACTTTGACGCCATCCAATCTTCGTACAACGACTTAAAGAATGTACTGGATCAATTTATCAGTGGTGAAAAGATTGAGGAGACTAGCTCCAATCTGACTCTTTCAGATGGGATCAAGCTCCTTAAGAAAGCTCTGAGTCTCTTCCAAGCCAATGACACTAGCCAAGCTAGCAAAGTCATGAAGGAGTTCATTACCATTTGGCCAACGATCGAAGGCGATGTCAGCACGACCAATCCAGCTCTCTATACCCGAGTGGAAAGTCAAAGTCCAGTCATTATGGTTAAGGGGAAGGAAAGCAAGTATCAAAAGCAACTGGAAGCTCTGATTAGTGATCTTTCTGCTATTGATACCACTGCTTCTTATTCGGCAGTTGACGCTATGTTGATCCTCTTACGCGAGGGAGTTGAAGCACTCTTGATTATCATGGCTTTGGTGACAGTTCTCAAGTCAGCTAAATTGATCAAAGGCTTGAAATGGGTCTATGTAGGGGCTCTTCTGGGTATTCTAGCTAGTGCAGCCATTGCAGTCGCTCTTCAATTCTTATTCCCAGCTGTGACCTCAGCTTCCAACCGTGAGGTGATCGAAGGGGCAGTAGGGATTATCGCAGTAGGCATGATGATTGTCATTGGGATTTGGCTACATCGTAAGTCCTCCGTTCAAAAATGGAACCAATTCATGGAAAGTCAGATGAAGGCTGTGACAGCAACTGGAAGTTTCATTTCTATGTTTGCCCTCAGTTTCTTAGCCGTCTTCCGTGAGGGGGCTGAGACTATCCTTTTCTATGTGGGGATCCTCCCTCGTATTCGCTCCTTTGATTTCTTCCTAGGGATCGGCTTGGCACTTGCAGTTTTAGCCATTCTTGCCATTCTCATGACCAAGGCAAGCCATCTAGTCAAGCCACATAAGATTTTCTTCCTCTTGACTTGGATGATTTACGCCCTGGCCTTTAAGATACTAGGGGTGAGCCTGCACGCACTCCAATTAACCAACATGCTACCCAATCATATCTTGAGTAATTTCCCGACGGTCGATTGGGCAGGGATTTATCCGAGCTGGGAAGTTCTTGCTTGCCAAGTTCTATTCGTTCTTATTGTCGTGATTGTAACGGTGAAGCAGCATGAAAAATGAAGATAGTAAGCTCACTATTGTAGAGCATTTAAGCGAGTTTAGACGACGCTTCATCGCTTGTATCCTTTGTTTTTTCATTGTCTTTTGTGGAGCCCTCTTGTTTTCTGATCAGCTTTATGCCTTTTTGACGGCTGGTTTTCGAGAGAAACTCTTGGTCCTTGGCCCTAATGACATTTTAAGCATCTACCTTCAGTTGGCAAGCTTAATAGCCTTTACCATCACCCTGCCCTTCACTCTTTTTCAAGTCTGGCAATTTGTAAAACCAGCTTTGAGAAAGGGAGAAGCAGGAGCTATTCTGCTCTATGTGCCGGCAAGTTTGCTTTGTTTCTTGCTAGGCTTACTCTTCGGCTATTATCTGGTTAGTCCAGCTATTCTCGAGGTGCTCTTGAAGTTGGGACAAGGCCAGTTTACCATTCAGTTAACGGCACAGAACTACTTGGCCTTCATCTTTCATACGACAGTGCCTTTGGGTGTCTTGTTTGAATTGCCGGTCCTTGTAGCTTTTTTGACCTCGATTCATATTTTAACGCCAGACTGGTTAAGGCGCTATCGTCGGATAGCCTACTTTCTATTGCTGGTACTGGCAGTCGTCCTGACGCCAGCTGATTTCATCAGTGATTTAGCAATGACCGTGCCTCTGATCTTGCTTTACGAAGTGAGTCTGGGCATCAGTCGCATCATCTATAACCGTATACAAAAAAGGAGATAAATTATGGGAATTTTACGTGATATCGGTGCACCAGGACTGATTATTATCATCCTGGGAGCCCTCTTAATCTTTGGACCAAAGCGTTTGCCTGAGTTAGGACACTCACTTGGGAAAATGTTCTCTGAATTCAAGTCAGCCGTCAACAATGGTGTCGCTGAAAAAGAAGAGGACAATGAAAAGACTGGTAAGACTGAAGAATAATAGCTTGCCTTTCATGATATTTTCTGACAGAACTATCTTTTGTTCTTTCATTTTCAATAATAGCAAAAGCAGGAGTAGATCGTTAAAACGATATCTAAGTATGAATCCTGCTTTTTGTTATTATTTAACCGTCTGAAAATTTTTGTAAATTACAAATTGAAAACAAATCAATTTTTGATAGCGTTTTCCTTGAATCTAAATTTGGCCAGGAGTATAATAGAGGGTGGAAAAAGTACATTAAAAAGGAGTGTGTCATGATGATCATTAGTGTGATTTTTGCTGTAGCTTACTTCTTGCTGCTTGCCCTTGTTGCGGCTCTTGTTTTCCGAGCGATAGGAAAGATTTTTGAGCTCTTCGATGGCTACCTGATGTACCATTAAGAGATAAACAAGCCCACTCACAATGAGTGGTTTTTTACTATAGAATTTGAGATGAAAATGAAAACAGAATATAAAAAGATGATTTCTGGCGAATATTACAGTCCCATGGATCCAGAATTGAGAAAGTTGGCACAAGAAGCTCGGACCAAGCAATTTGTCTTTAATCAAGAAGTAGACGGTGAGAAGCGGAGTCAACTCATAAAAAGTTGGTTCGGGTCAACTGGAGAAAATCTATCCTTGCACCCCTTCTTGGCTTGTGACTATGGGGTCAATATCCACTTGGGAGAGAATTTTTATGCCAACTGGAACCTAACCATGCTGGATGTCTGCCCGATCAGGATCGGAAAGAATGCCATGATCGGTCCCAATTGCCAATTTCTTACCCCGCTCCATCCGCTAGATCCACACGAGCGGAATGCAGGAAAAGAATATGGAGCTCCGATAACGATAGGAGATAACTTCTGGGCGGGTGGTGGAGCTATCATCCTTCCAGGCGTTACCTTAGGCGATAATGTCGTCGTTGGAGCAGGAGCAGTGGTGACCAAATCCTTCGGGGATAATGTAGTCCTAGCTGGTAATCCAGCCAGAATCATTAAGGAAATAGAGGTGAAAGAGTGAAGTTTTACTTTATCGGAGGACTCGGAAGTAACGAAAATCATATAAGCGAATTTGCTCACTGCTTTCCATACCCCATCACCTATCTAGATCCCTATAAGGTAAAGCTGGAATCTTCCCAAGATTTAGTAGATTGGTTTGAAGCACATGCGGATTCTAATGAAAAGACTTGTATCATTGCCCATTCACTGGGTGGAGACTTGGCTCGATACCTAGCAACCAATGTTCCACAAATTACCCACCTGATTTTGCTAGATGGTGGCTATCTTGACATGGAGCAGATCTTATCGCTGGAGCAAGAAATCGAAGAGACTCTCTCTTATCTGAAGCAACAGGTATTTCCATCTCTAGAGGAAGCTGTTGCAAGTGAACTTGGAGACACTGACAACCCTTCGCCAGCAACTATAAAGGCCATCCAATCCAGTTATCGTTGGAATCCTGAACTACATCATTATGAACTGGATTTGGATCCACAAGCCGTTCTTTCCCTGCTGAGACTCAGACGAGAGCTCCGATCTTTTCAAGCTCCACTAATAGATACCAAGGCCTTGTTTATCGGTCCTAAATACGAGGATGAGCCTGAATGGAGAGCTAGAGCACTTGAAAATTTAGATCCTTCTATCAAGAAGGTGCTCTTAAAGGATCTATGCCACGATTTTTATACAGCAGTTCCTGAGCTTGTCAGCAAAGAAATCATCACTTGGATTCAGATTTGTTCATAAATAACTCATATATAGAAGTTGTTCTATACAATAGTCTAGTAATTTCCGAACATTATTTATATAATCAGCATTCTATTTGAATCGCCTCCGTATCTTTGTTATAATCTTGAATGGAAACGTCGGAAGACGAAGTGATGACCCATCACGATTTAAAATTTAGAAACGAGATTTCAATCCGTATGTTAAACGAATTTCCAATCTTTGATTACGAAGATATTCAACTAATCCCTAACAAGTGTATTATCAAAAGTCGTGCAGAAGCAGACACGACAGTTCAGTTTGGTAAGCACACCTTCAAGCTACCAGTCGTACCTGCCAACATGCAGACCATCCTGGATGAAGATGTGGCCGAACAACTGGCTAAAGGGGGCTATTTTTACATTATGCACCGCTTTGACGAAGCTGGTCGCATTCCATTTATCAAACGGATGCACGATCAGGGCTTGATTGCTTCCATTTCAGTTGGAGTGAAAGATTATGAGTACGATTTTGTGACTCAACTCAAGGACGATGCACCTGAATACATCACCATCGACATCGCTCACGGTCACTCAGATAGTGTCATCCAAATGATCCAGCATATCAAGAAGGAATTACCAGATACCTTTGTCATCGCAGGAAATGTCGGAACTCCAGAGGCCGTTCGTGAGTTGGAAAACGCTGGAGCAGATGCTACCAAGGTTGGAATTGGACCTGGCAAGGTCTGCATTACCAAAGTGAAGACTGGCTTTGGTACAGGCGGTTGGCAGTTAGCCGCCCTTCGTTGGTGTTCAAAAGCAGCGCGCAAGCCCATTATTGCGGATGGTGGCATTCGGACCCATGGAGATATCGCTAAATCCATTCGTTTTGGTGCTAGCATGGTCATGATTGGTTCTCTCTTTGCAGGTCACATTGAAAGCCCAGGGAAAACGGTTGAAGTAGATGGAGAATCTTTTAAGGAGTATTACGGATCTGCTTCTGAGTACCAAAAAGGGGCCTATAAGAATGTTGAAGGCAAGAAAATCCTCCTACCAGCCAAAGGTCATCTGCAAGATACCTTGACAGAGATGGAGCAAGACTTGCAAAGCTCTATTTCCTATGCTGGAGGCCGCAAGGTTGCTGATCTCAAGCATGTCGATTATGTCATCGTTAAGAATTCTATCTGGAATGGTGACTCTCATTAAAACTACAATTACTTATTTATCTTGCGGATTGGCGCAAGGTCTCTACAAGGTGCCGGAACACCTAACAATAAGTAAGTCTTAGATTGATCCAGGGATACTTGGATTCTGTAGAGGCTTACTTAGTAAGTCTCTATTTTTTGTTCCAAACTGTTTAGGAGAAAACATGAAATTATTAGAAGAACGTATATTGAAAGACGGAAATGTCCTGGGAGAAAACATCCTCAAGGTCGATTCCTTCTTGACCCACCAAGTGGATTACCAGTTGATGAAAGAGATCGGTAAGGCTTTTGCGGATCGCTTTAAAGATGCTGGTCTGACTAAGATTGTGACCATTGAAGCTTCAGGAATTGCCCCTGCCCTCTATGTGGCAGAAGCTTTGGAACTTCCCATGATCTTTGCCAAAAAAGCTAAGAATATTACCATGAACGAAGGGATTTTGACAGCAGAAGTCTATTCCTTTACCAAACAAGTGACCAGTACGGTTTCCATTGCTAGCAAGTTTTTAACACCAGATGATCGTGTCTTAATCATCGATGACTTTCTGGCAAATGGCCAAGCAGCTAAGGGCTTGATCCAGATTATCGAACAAGCGGGTGCGAGTGTAGAAGCAGTCGGTATCGTCATCGAGAAATCCTTCCAAGATGGCCGTGGACTGCTAGAAGAACTCGGCTACCCAGTTGTTTCACTTGCTCGTTTGGACCGTTTTGAAAATGGTCAGGTTGTATTTAAGGAGGCAGACATCTAATGCAAAAACAAGAAAACCATTCACAGGCAGCCATTCTAGGCTTGCAGCACCTATTGGCCATGTATTCGGGCTCTATTTTAGTACCGATCATGATTGCGGGAGCTTTGGGTTATAATGCCCAGCAATTGACCTATCTCATCTCTACAGATATCTTTATGTGTGGGGTAGCCACCTTCTTGCAATTGCAATTAAACAAATACTTCGGGATTGGTCTTCCAGTCGTCCTCGGGGTTGCCTTCCAGTCTGTGGCACCTCTCAGCATGATTGGAGCTAGCCATGGTAGTGGGGCTATGTTTGGTGCCTTGATTGTTTCCGGGATTTATGTGGTTCTGGTTTCAGGTTTCTTCTCTAAAATTGCTAACCTTTTCCCATCTATTGTGACGGGATCTGTCATTACGACCATTGGTTTGACATTGATTCCAGTAGCGATTGGGAATATGGGGAACAATACTGAAGAGCCAACAGTTCAAAGTCTGATTTTAGCTGTGATTACCATCCTCATCATTCTGGTGGTTAACATCTATACAACTGGCTTTATCAAATCCATTTCTATTTTGATTGGGTTGATCGTTGGGACAGCCATCGCAGCTTCTATGGGCTTGGTAGACTTCGCACCTGTAGCACAAGCTCCAGTCGTTCACGTTCCAACACCGTTCTTCTTTGGAGCTCCTAAGTTTGAAATTACTTCAATCGTCATGATGTGTATCATCGCAACTGTTTCCATGGTCGAATCGACTGGTGTCTATCTTGCTCTTTCAGATATTACAAAAGATCCAATTGATAGCACGCGCCTTCGTAATGGCTACCGTGCTGAAGGATTGGCTGTCCTTCTCGGCGGTATCTTCAATACCTTCCCATACACTGGATTCTCACAAAATGTCGGCTTGGTGAAATTGTCTGGTATCAAGACCCGTCTTCCAATCTACTACGCGGCTGGTTTCCTCGTTCTTCTTGGTCTCCTGCCTAAGTTTGGAGCTTTGGCGCAAATCATTCCAAGTCCAGTACTCGGTGGAGCTATGCTAGTCATGTTTGGTTTTGTGTCTATTCAAGGGATGCAGATCCTTGCGCGTGTTGATTTTGAGCACAATGAGCACAATTTCCTCATCGCAGCTGTATCGATCGCAGCAGGGGTAGGATTGAACAACAGTACCCTCTTTAATGGCCTACCAAGCGCCTTTAAAATGTTCTTTGCAAACGGAATTGTTGTTGCCAGCGTCTTGGCTATCATTCTGAACGCCATCTTGAACCGTAATAAAAAATAATCTAAAAAAACTGAGGATCCGTTAGATCTTCAGTTTTTTAATTTTTTTGACATTTAAGGAGACATATAGTAGAGTGGTAAGAGAAAATTTCAACTTGATAAGAAGAGAGTCCTACCATGTATCTAACCCATCATTTTAAAGAGCGCTTGCGCTTATTTATCAGTCTATTTATCCCCCTCCTGGTCTATCAACTCGCCAACTACTCTGCCAGTTTTGTGGATACGGCCATGACGGGGCAATACAATACCTTGGACTTAGCTGGAGTCTCGACTGCCACAAGTCTCTGGAACCCCTTTTTTACCTTTTTAACGGGGATTGTATCAGCTTTAACACCAATTATCGGTCATCATTTAGGGCAGGGGAATAAAAAACGAATAGCTTCTGATTTTTATCAATTTATCTATCTCTCTTTCATGATGGCTGTCCTCTTGATTGCTTTCGTCTTGCTGATTGCACCGATTGTCTTAAGAAAAATTGGTCTAGAAAGTGTCGTAGCTGGGATCGCAACCCGTTATTTAGCCTTTCTGTCTCTAGGAATTTTGCCACTCTTACTCTTTAGTGTGGTCCGTTCCTTGCTGGATACCTTGGGCCTCACTCGCTTGTCCATGTACCTCATGCTCCTCTTATTGCCTTTAAATGCAAGTTTTAACTACATGTTGATCTATGGAGCTTTTGGTCTACCTGAGCTAGGAGGAGCAGGAGCAGGACTGGGGACATCCTTAGCTTACTGGGTTCTCCTCATCATTGCATTTTTGATCCTTTTCAAACATCCTAAAGTAGCTATCTACCAATTATGGAAGATCCAACCTCTCAATCTCAAAGAGATGAAAGAGACGATCCGACTCGGATTACCGATTGGAGGGATTGTATTTGCTGAAGTGATTATCTTCTCTGTAGTCGGCTTGCTCATGGCTAAATTCCCATCTATGACTATTGCCAGTCACCAGTCTGCCATGAACTTCTCAACCCTTATGTACGCTTTCCCAGCTAGTATCTCCAATACCATGGCTATTATTGTTTCCTTTGAGATTGGGGCTGGTCGTCCCGATGTCGTTCGTCAATATTGTCGGATTGGACGCTGGACAGCCTTTGGATTTGCCTTCTTTACCCTCACTTTCCTCTATCTGTATCGCTATCAAGTGGCGGGTCTCTATGGAAGTGACTCAGAATTTATTCATCAGACAGCCATTTTCATGACCTATAGTCTACTTTTCCAAATAGCAGATACGGTCGCAGCACCGATTCAAGGGATTCTTCGAGGCTACAAGGATACAACTGTCCCTTTCCTACTTGGAGTCTTTAGTTACTGGTGTGTCTCTATTCCCTTGGGGATCTTTTTAGACCATGTCACTAACCTAGGTCCATATGCTTACTGGATTGGCTTGATTTCTAGCATTGTCGTTAGTGGTATTTGTTACCAGATGCGACTATGGCAGATTCAAAAGAAATACCAAATTTCCTAAAAGAGGCTGGGACAAAAGTCCTAGCCTCTCAATTGTCTTTGGATTATCGAGCAA
>NZ_JBKQBL010000002.1:135473-141994 GCF_046824975.1 Streptococcus intestinihominis
AACGCACAGTGGTTGAGTGGGCTTCTACTACGCTAATTTTATTAGCTTTTATAGCCCTACTCAACTGTGCGGAGGTGGGATGACGAAATCGAATTCTAACGAATTACCGATTTCTGTCCCACTCTCTTATTTAGTGCGCATCTCACCTTGAGGGAAGTAGGTTCCTTCAGGCATATCATTGATAATGACATGAACAGCAGATTGGGGAGCACCTGTATTCCGAACGACAGCCTCGGTTACTTCCTTGGCCAAAGCTTTCTTTTGCTCCAAGGTGCGCCCTTCGAATAAATCAATACGTACAAATGGCATTGCGCCACCTCCTTTATAAATCTTAACCTTATTTTATCACATTTTATATGAAAAGGAGGAGTCTATGTAGATGTTGCGAGTATAAGTTTAATAACCATATAAAAATTTTTTACCAATATTTAGTACTACCTACTTACATAACTTCACTTATTATGGTATAATTAATTTGTGAGAAGTGGTCTCTCACCGTGCGTTTGTCATTTTGTCAGGGAAATGATAGACGCTTTTTTTTATTCTCAAATAACAAAAATGATGTGGCAACAGAGTTCAATTTTTGCTAGTGCAAACAGGAAAAACAAGGCTCCGTAGAACTCTACGTCCATAGTCCATCATCCAATGGTGAACCTCTCTATAAGTTGCCCTAATTTACTGCCCGTGTTATAATATAATGAAACACATTTTAGAGAGAACAGAAGGAAAATGGCACAATTATATTATAAATATGGGACCATGAACTCAGGGAAAACCATTGAAATCTTGAAGGTGGCCCATAATTATGAAGAGCAAGGCAAGAGCGTCGTCATCATGACCTCGGCAATCGATACACGAGATGGAGTGGGAGTAGTTTCTAGCCGGATCGGTATGAAACGAGAAGCTATGGCCATTGAAGATGAGACAGATATCTTCGGTTATATCCAAAGTTTGGAGGAGAAACCCTATTGTGTCTTGATCGATGAAGCTCAGTTTTTGAAACGCCACCATGTCTATGACTTGGCTAGGGTTGTTGATGAACTGGATGTGCCGGTGATGGCTTTTGGCCTCAAAAATGATTTCCGAAATGAGCTCTTTGAAGGTTCCAAACACCTCCTCTTGTTAGCGGACAAGATTGAGGAGATCAAAACTATCTGCCAATACTGTTCCCGCAAGGCGACCATGGTCTTGCGCACCCAAGCGGGAAAACCCGTCTACGATGGAGAGCAGATCCAGATTGGTGGACACGAGACCTATATCTCGGTTTGCCGCAAGCATTATTTTAATCCAGATATTAAGCAAGAAAAGAAATCTTAAGGAGCAAACATGAATATCTATGATCAACTACAAGCTGTAGAAGACCGATACGAAGAGTTAGGAGAGTTATTGAGTGACCCAGATGTGGTCTCTGATACCAAACGCTTTATGGAGCTTTCAAAAGAAGAAGCTTCCACTCGTGACACGGTGACAGCTTACCGTGAGTACAAACAAGTCCTTCAAAATATCGTCGATGCTGAAGAAATGATTAAAGAATCAGGTGGAGACGCTGATTTGGAAGAAATGGCCAAGCAAGAGCTAAAAGATGCCAAGGCTGAAAAAGAAGAATACGAAGAAAAACTGAAGATCTTACTTCTTCCAAAAGATCCAAACGATGATAAGAACATTATCTTGGAAATCCGTGGGGCAGCAGGAGGTGACGAAGCCCAGTTGTTCGCTGGTGATCTCTTGCAGATGTACCAAAAATACGCAGAAAGCCAAGGCTGGCGCTTTGAAGTCATGGAAGCTTCCTACAATGGCGTTGGCGGGATCAAAGAAGTCGTAGCCATGGTCTCTGGTCAATCAGTCTACTCGAAACTCAAGTATGAATCTGGTGCCCACCGGGTACAACGCGTTCCTGTGACTGAAAGCCAAGGTCGTGTCCATACCTCTACAGCAACCGTTCTGGTCATGCCAGAAATCGAAGAAGTCGAGTACGACATTGATCCAAAAGACCTTCGGATTGACATCTATCACGCCTCTGGTGCGGGTGGACAAAACGTCAACAAGGTCGCAACAGCCGTTCGTATCGTCCACTTGCCAACCAATATCAAGGTCGAGATGCAGGAAGAACGGACCCAACAGAAGAACCGTGAAAAAGCCATGAAGATCATCCGTGCGCGTGTGGCTGACCACTTTGCTCAGATTGCCCAAGACGAGCAAGACGCTGAGCGGAAGTCCACTATCGGTACTGGTGACCGTTCAGAGCGGATCCGGACTTATAACTTCCCTCAAAACCGTGTGACCGATCACCGGATTGGCTTGACCCTTCAAAAATTGGACACTATCTTATCTGGTAAACTGGACGAAGTGGTCGATGCTTTGGTCTTGTATGACCAAACACAAAAACTAGAAGAGTTGAACAAATAATGTTGTTGGGACCATTATTAGCTCAGTATGAAGAAGCATTAATAGCCGTTGGAGAGGAAGCAGAAAGCCTCTCCTTCGCGTATCGAGCTTTAAAAAACTGGACCTTTACAGACTTTGTCCTTGCCTTGCAAAAAGAAGTGGAAGCAGAGGACCAGGACTTGCTTGAATCCATCTTTGAGCAGTTGAAACATCACGTCCCTGCCCAGTATATTATTGGCAGCGCAGAATTCTGTGGCCATGTTTTTACAGTTGACAAGCGCGTACTGATCCCACGACCAGAGACAGAGGAGTTGGTAGATCTCATACTGGAGGAAAACGATGAGGAAGCCTTACGAGTTCTAGATATCGGAACTGGTAGTGGGGCCATTGCTATTAGTTTAGCTGTTGCTAGACCTAACTGGCAGGTTCAAGCTAGTGATGTGTCAGAAGAGGCTTTAGCCCTTGCTCGAGAAAATGCCTTGCAGTTAGAAGCAAATGTTGCCTTCAAGTCGTCAGATGTTCTGGATCAGTTAGAAGGTCTCTATGACCTGATTGTGTCCAACCCACCCTATATCTCTCGTGATGATGTAGAAGAAGTCGGACCCAACGTACTAGCCTCTGAACCCCACTTAGCTCTCTTTGCGGACCGTGATGGATATGCCATCTACGAAAAGATTGCCCAACAGGCACCAAATGTTTTAACAGCAGACGGAAAGGTTTATCTAGAAATTGGCTATAAGCAAGGAGCCAAAGTAAAAGAGCTCTTTCAAGAAGCATTTCCCAATAAACGCGTTCGCGTTCTGAAAGACCAATTTGGACAAGATAGAATGGTAGTAGTAGACAATGGATCTATTTAAAAAAGAATTAGAAACTGGTCACGCAGTTGTCTTACCGACAGAAACCGTCTATGGCCTCTTTGCCAAGGCTCTGAATGAAGCAGCAGTTGATCATGTATATGCTCTAAAGCAACGCCCTCGCGAAAAGGCTATGAATCTAAATATCTCCAGCGAAGCAGAAATTCGATTTTATTCGAAAAATCAACCACTCTACCTGTCCAAATTGATTGCAAGTTTTTTACCCGGCCCTTTAACCATCATCCTTGAGGCTAATGAAAAGGTTCCAGCTTGGATCAATTCTGGAATGGCTACAGTTGGATTTCGGATGCCGGCCCATCCAAAGACATTGGAATTAATTCGTAAAACAGGTCCCTTGATTGGACCTTCTGCTAATCTTTCAGGGAAAGCTAGTGGAACCCAGTGCCAGCAAATTCTTAAGGAACTTGGCCATGGTGTTTTAGGACTTGAAGACGATAGCTTTCTAACTGGACAAGACTCAACTATTCTAGACCTTTCGGGTTCTAAAGCCCGAATCTTGCGTCAGGGTGCTATTACACGTTCGGAGATCCTTGAGCGTGTACCAGAGATTCCTTTCTGGGAGGAAGAAGATGTTACGTAACCTTTTATTGACGGATGTGGAAGCTTTAAGTCGGATTAACGAGCAAGCATTAGGCTACTCTTTTTCTACTGAGAAAACTGGCCAGCAGCTAGCTAAATTAATCCAAGATTCCCACCATTTTTTCATTGGGTTTGAAGATAGCGAGACCCAGCAACTGCTTGGTTATGTTCATGCAGAAGTTTACCAATCCCTCTACTCAGAACCTGGTTTTAATGTTCTGGCTCTTGCTGTTTTACCAAATCAGCAAGGGAAAGGCATCGGGAAAATTTTGCTTCAAGGATTAGAAGAAGAAGCCAAACGAAGAGGATACGCTTTTATTCGCTTAAACTCTGCTGACTACCGCACTGAGGCTCATGCTTTTTACGAGCATGTCGATTATAGCTGTGATAAGCTACAAAAACGTTTTATTAAATTTTTTTAAAGGAGTAGATCTATGATTTTTGACAAAGAAGATTACAAAGCCTATGATGCTGATCTATGGAATGCCATCGCCAAGGAAGAAGAACGTCAACAAAACAATATTGAGTTGATTGCTTCTGAGAATGTCGTCTCTAAGGCGGTTATGGCTGCTCAAGGATCTATTCTGACCAATAAATATGCCGAAGGCTACCCTGGTCGTCGTTACTACGGCGGGACAGATGTGGTCGATGTGGTTGAAAGCTTAGCCATCGAACGCGCTAAGGAAATTTTTGGTGCTAAGTTTGCCAATGTTCAACCTCACTCAGGTAGTCAGGCCAACTGCGCTGCCTATATGGCCTTGATTGAGCCTGGCGATACTGTTATGGGGATGGATCTGGCTGCAGGGGGACATTTAACTCACGGCGCCTCTGTGAGCTTCTCAGGGCAAACCTACAACTTTGTATCCTACAGCGTGGATCCTGTAACAGAACTCTTGGATTTTGACGCCATCTTAAAACAAGCCCAAGAAGTGAAGCCAAAACTCATCGTTGCTGGTGCATCAGCCTACTCTCAGATTATTGATTTCTCAAAATTCCGTGAGATTGCGGATGCAGTAGGAGCCAAGCTCATGGTTGACATGGCCCATATCGCTGGCTTGGTAGCAGCAGGTCTTCATCCAAGTCCAGTTCCTTATGCCCATATCACGACCACGACCACTCACAAGACCCTTCGTGGCCCTCGTGGTGGCTTGATCTTGACCAATGATGAAGATTTGGCCAAGAAGATCAATTCAGCTATCTTCCCTGGTATTCAAGGAGGACCTTTGGAGCATGTCATCGCAGCTAAAGCAGTAGCCTTCAAGGAAGCACTGGATCCAGCCTTTAAAGAGTATGTAGCGAACGTCATTAAAAACAGTCAGGCTATGGCGGCTGTCTTCTTACAAGATCCTGATTTTCGTGTTATTTCAGGCGGAACTGAGAACCACCTTTTCCTTGTCGATGTGACGAAAGTCGTTGAAAATGGGAAAGTGGCGCAAAACTTGCTAGATGAAGTCAACATTACTCTCAACAAGAACTCCATTCCTTACGAAACTTTATCACCATTCAAGACTAGTGGGATTCGGATCGGTGCAGCAGCCATCACCGCTCGTGGTTTTGGAGTAGAGGAAAGCCGTACAGTGGCTGAACTGATGATCAAAACCTTGAAAAACGCAGAGAACCCAGCTGTATTAGAAGAAGTGCGGAACCAAGTCAAAGCCTTGACAGATGCCTTCCCACTTTACGAGGACTAAACCATCTTATGGACATTTACGTAAAAAAAGCCATCATTCATCAATTTAGCCCAGATGATACCGATCTTTATCTAGCAGACAAATTCCTGAATATCACCCCCAAAATTGAGGAATACTTGCGCAAAAAGATTGAGCGGGTCTATTCCGATGAGGCCAAGACCGGCATTTTTGAGGAAGACAATCCATTCCTTGAGATGATCACGGATGATCTCCTAGAAACTTCAGTAGCCGTAGCCAATCGCTGGAAAGAAGAATTCGGCGTCTCTGAAAATCAAAAGACCAACGATTTGGTGTTTATCCAATTCTCGAAAGAAGGAGTGGACCACTTTGCCTTTCTTCGGATTGCCTTACGGGAAACCTTGACCCATCTTGGAGGAGAAGTAGATAACCCAATCAAGCTAACGCAAAACAATCTACCTGGCTTTGGAACGGGAGCCGATGAGGCTTTGGTCATTAATCTTCAAAGCCGCAAGTACCATTTGATCGAAAAACGAATCAAGTACAATGGGGCTTTCTTGAACTATTTCTCTGAGAATCTCCTCCAGGAGCAACCCAAGATTTCACCTAAAAAATCGATCAAAGAAATCGAAAAAACGGCCCAACGGATTGCTGAGAACTTCCAACAAGATGATTTTCAGTTCCAATCCAAGGTCAAATCAGCAATTTTCAACCAACTGGAAGAAGAGAATGAATTATCACCTGAAAAGTTAGCCAATGATTTGTTCGATAACAACTTAACAGCTCGACTCAGTTTTGTCGATCAGGTGAAAGAGACTATTCCAGATCCCGTTTGCTTCGATGAGATTGATGCCAGCCGCCAATTGAAGAAATTTGAAAACCAAAAACTCTCCCTTTCAAACGGAATTGAGCTTTTGGTCCCTAACCATGTTTACGAAGATGCTGAATCGGTAGAGTTCATCCAGAATGATAATGGGACCTACTCGATCCTCATCAAGAATATAGAGGACATTCAGAATAAATAATGATGAAA
>NZ_JBKQBL010000002.1:142047-153182 GCF_046824975.1 Streptococcus intestinihominis
CGAATAATAAAAATTTTCTTTTGCCTCTTGCTCGTCTTTTTCATATACAAGGGCTATCAGATACACCGGGATGTCAAACAGGTCATGACTTATCGTACCTTAGTGCGTGAAGTACTGGCTGAAGAAGATACCGGTACAAATGAAGATCTGATCCTTGCTATGATTTATACAGAGACCAAGGGTAAGGAAGATGATGTCATGCAGGCCAGTGAAAGTGCAACAGGCCAGACAAATTCTATCACCAACAACAAAGAAAGTATCCGCCAAGGAATTCAAACCCTCTCTGAGAATCTGCGAAAAGCAAAGGAGAAGGGAGTTGATCCTTGGACAGCTGTACAGGCTTATAATTTTGGACAAGATTACATTGAATATGTAGCAAAAAATGGCGGGAAAAATAGTCTTGAATTAGCCCGTAAATACTCAAAAGAAGTGGTTGCACCGAGTCTTGGAAATGTCACAGGGAAGACCTATCTTTATCTCCATCCTATTTCATTTTTACATGGCTCAGAGCTCTACGTTAATGGGGGAAATTATTATTATTCACGTCTCGTTGAAATGAATCAGTTCATCATGAAACTATTTTCCTGGTTCTAATACAGGCAGTCGCTCTAAACAAGGGAAGAATCCCTTGTTTTTTTATGGAGCAAACTGTCATCTGTTTTTAAAGAAGCTGTAAGCCAGTCTTAAGATAAAAAGGATAGACTAGAAGGGAGGCAAAAGGAAAAACCTGCTTCCTTTTTATTGTCCGAAAGAGTTTTAGTATGATAGAAGTAGTTATGGAGAAGGTATGAAACTATTCAGGAAATTTATTGGAATCTTTATTGTTGGCTGGTTGGCACTCCTTGCAAGCTCTTCAACAGTTTTTGCCGACGCAACCATTCAGAAAGTCATTGATCAAAAATATAGCCAACCTGACTATGTCATTGGCTCATCATTGGATGAATTTCAAGTCGAGCAAACCCTCAGTCTCTTGATGTATAACGAAGAAAAGGAGAAGGAATGGAAAACCATGAATCCTTCTGCTTATACAAGTTTTACTATTGATGAGAACGGAGATCATTATTCCTCTGTTAAACTACAGAAACAAGCCAAGAAAGCGCCTATTAGCGTGCACATTGTCACTCCTCAAAATATAACAGAAGTAACAGCGGATATGCATCGAAATGCACTGACCACTCTTGGGCTAGAACATGCCGAAATCACGATTGCGTCTCCAACAGAAGCATCAGGCCTGAGTGCCCTTGCAGCGGTCGCATACTCCCTTAAGCAAAATGGTAGCACCATATCTGATGAAAACAAAGCACTTGCTCAGGAAGAATTATCCCTGCTTGCAACCATCTATAAAGAGAGTGCCCGTAGAAAAGGCTTCCATGAAGATAAGCTCAATGTAGCTGTCATCGATCTTAAAATCGCAGCGCTAACAGGAAGCAATCAAGACAAAAAGCTCGAGAAGAAAGATTTCCAAAAGCTGGTAAAAAAGATTCTGGAAACTTATCAATTAGAGGGTGCTATAACGGATGAACAAACCAAACAATTAGTTGATTTTGCTAGCAAGCTTTCTAATAGTCAGCTAAGCTCTGATAAAAACCTTGTCAAGTCCCTCAAAGCTCTAAAACAGGATATCATTGAGAAAGCAGGAGATAGCTTTAATACGATTGATACCAAGCTCAATACAGAAACACTACTGAAAGAAACCAACAAGCTTCCTCTATATTCCGTGATCGGCCTAGGAGTCCTCATGCTCCTAGGAATCGGTTTAATTGTTTATCGTTTTCATACTCAACAAATCAAGAGGAAATAAACTATAAAAAAACCAATGCTAGATGATTTCAGTTCAAATACGAAGTATTTTTAGAAACTTTCCTTAAGTGAGTGAGGAGGTTAGCTGAAATTATCCAGTGGATGATTTCAGCAATCCAGGAAGTTCCATGACTAAGTTTTGAATCATACTGTTTCAAGCACTTTTCTCACTGAGAAAATTTCAAAATTGCTCGTATATCATCATTATTGATTCAATGAAATTGTTTAGATGATTTTATGTAAGATAAGATTAAAAAGCCATCGAATGATGGCTTTTTAATCTGTTACTTCGATTGAGAGATAAGGAATACCTAAGATTTTTCCGAAGATACCTAGAAAAGTCTTCCATGCCGAGCCTTTAATGACAGCAGTTTGACCAGCTTTTACGATCACTTCCTTAGAACGAGTAAAGGCTCCTCTTTGATCTACGTAAACCTTAACCATATCAAGCCCTTCAGGAAGCGGAAGTGTAACGGTTTCGTCTTTGCTTAAGTTGGCAACACATTCTCCATTGATATAAACGTTTACCTTCATTAATACACCTACAAGGCCTGTTTGACGCGAAACTGTAATTTCAGACATTTGATTCTCCTAACTTTATGAATTCCTTACTCAAAAGGAATAGATTTAAAACTATCATAACATAAGTACGAGCTTCATACAAGAACCTGTTTCATTCTAAATTATTTAATATTAATCTAACACCCAAATAGAGTTCACAAGTTCCGTCTATATTTTCTTTGTTTATTGAATTAGGAAATTTTGCTCCTTAATATAGACTGCCTGGAACTGGTCTAGAGGTAGAGGTTATTTTGATTATAAACACTGTCTTACATATATAAAAAAAACGCTGAAATCAATGATTTCAAGCGTTATTTTATCAAGTCATTTTATTCCCACTCAACAGTTGCAGGTGGTTTACTTGTGATATCATAGACGATACGGTTAACGTGATCAACTTCGTTTACGATACGTACAGAGATTTTTTGAAGTACTTCCCAAGGGATTTTGGCAAAGTCAGCTGTCATTCCATCGATAGAAGTGATAGCACGGATGGCAATGGTATAGTCGTAAGTACGACCGTCACCCATAACACCTACAGAACGAACGCCAGTGTTAACAGTGAAGTATTGCCAGATATCGCGGTCAAGACCTGCTTTGGCAATTTCTTCACGAAGGATCGCATCGGATTCACGAACAGTTTCAAGTTTCTCTTCAGTGATTTCACCCATAACACGGATCGCAAGACCTGGTCCTGGGAATGGTTGGCGCCATACGATGTGGTCTGGCATGCCAAGCTCTGTACCGAGAGCACGAACTTCATCCTTGTAAAGAGTATTGAGTGGCTCAATCAGTTCAAACTGCATGTCTTCTGGAAGTCCACCCACATTGTGGTGAGACTTGATGGTTTGAGCAGTATCCGTACCTGACTCGATGACGTCTGTATAAAGTGTACCTTGAGCAAGGAATTTCACATCTTTTAGCTTGCTTGCTTCATCATCAAAGACATAAACAAACTCGTTACCGATAATTTTCCGTTTTTGTTCAGGGTCAGATACACCTGCCAATTTGTCCAAGAAACGTTTGGCAGCGTCTGCTTTAACGATATTCAAACCAAACTTACCACCAAGCATATCCATCACTTGGTCAGCTTCCCCTTTACGAAGAAGTCCGTGGTCTACAAAGATACAGATCAATTGATCACCGATGGCTTTTTGAAGGAGAACCCCTACAACAGAAGAGTCAACACCACCAGAAAGTCCAAGGAGAACACGTTTGTCTCCAACTTTTTCACGGATTTGTTTGATTTGCATCTCGATAAAGTTATCCATAGTCCAGTCACCTTTGGCACCACAGATATTCAAGGCAAAGTTACGAAGGATATCATAGCCATGTACTGAGTGACGAACCTCTGGGTGGAATTGGATACCGTAGATTTTCTTATCTGGATTTTCAATCGATGCATACGGACAGTCAGCAGAAGTACCTGTACGAACAAAGTCAGCAGGGATTTCTGTAACAGCATCCCCGTGGCTCATCAAGACCAATTGTTTGTCTGGTGTGCCTGCAAAGAGAGCAGAAGACTCCGTCAAGCTAAGCTCAGATTGACCATATTCACGGTTACCAGCATCGCCTGCAGGAACAACCTTCCCACCAAGCTTGTGAGTTAATAACTGCATCCCGTAGCAGATTCCCAAAATTGGAATTCCAAGTTCAAAAATCTCTGGATCAATATCGAAAGATCCTTCTTCATACACTGAGTTTGGTCCGCCTGAAAGAACGATCCCAACTGGATTGATTTCACGCACTTCAGCTGCAGTAATCTTGTGACTCTTCAATTCTGAAAAGACACCAATCTCACGAATACGACGAGAGATGAGCTGATTGTACTGGCTACCGTAGTCAAGCACGATGATTTTTTCAACATCATGCAAATCAGTTGATAGGTTTGTCATCTTTTCCCCTTCTTCTAGAAAATTCTTTTCCTCTATTCTAACACAAAAGCCCCTTCATTACCAATCAAGACTGACTAGGATTGAAGATTTAACAAAATTGCGCTACAATAGGTTATAACACACAGAAAGAGTAGCAAGATGATTCCAGCTTACATACAAATTCACGATCAAATTAAAGCCGAAATTGACCAGAAAATCTGGAAAATTGGACAACGCCTCCCTAGTGAGCGGGACTTGGCTGAGAAGTTCCAAGTGAGTCGCATGACCCTTCGTCAAGCTATTACACTTTTGGTAGAAGAAGGAGTACTGGAGCGCCGTGTTGGTAGTGGTACCTTTGTCGCTAGCACGCGCGTCCAGGAAAAGATGCGGGGGACGACTAGTTTTACTGAAATCATGAAGGCCCAAGGGAAGATCCCTTCGACACAGGTTATATCCTACAAACGCACTATTCCTAGCCTTCAAGAAGTAGATAAGCTTGGTATTGACAAGACTGAAACAATTGTTCGAATGGAGCGGGTTCGTTACGCAGATGGAGTTCCTGTTGTCTATGAAGTTGCCTCGATCCCAGAAAAATTTATCATAAACTTCAAAAAAGAAGAGGTGACTAGCCATTTCTTTCAAACCTTAGAAAAGCATGGCTATCGCATTGGTAAATCTCAACAAACCATCTATGCACGATTGGCCAAAGAAAAGATTGCTCATTACTTAGAGATTCCCAAAGGACATGCTATCCTTGGATTGACCCAGATTTCATATTTTGATAATGGCACAGCTTTTGAGTATGTAAAAAGTCAATATGTCGGAGAACGGTTTGAATTTTACTTAGAGAATAATTAATTTACATAAATTATATTATGTAAATTATATAAGAAGTTTTTATGTCTCGAATTAAAATTGATGCTGTTGCAGCACCTCTCAGTGGACACCTTTATCCTGTCCTCTTGCTTTTAGCCCCATTATTGAATGACCCTAACTATGAGATTCGGATTTTTACAGGGCCTCAAAAGCTAAAAGTAGCAGAAGTTATGTGCTTTACTCTTGTCCCTATTATGAAAAACCAGATGGAGCAGGGATTTTCTTTCAATGCGTCAAAAATGGGATTCCAGCTTTAATCCTCCGGCATGACTATGACCAATATGATTACGCTATCCGTGGAGTAGAAGCAGGAGTAGCCTTGCAAGCTCCCAAGGACAAGAGTCAAAAGATCGCTCAAGCCTTTGAGCAATTACTTGCAAGAAAAGGCTGATCCCAACTCAAAGAGCTCCAAAAGAGAGCCCAGGCCTATGATGCCACCAGCATCTTAAAGAAAGAAATTCATCGCTTAGTTAAAAAGGAGACACCATGAAAGTACTTGTAACAGGAGCAACAGGTTTTCTAGGAAAATATGTGGTAAAAGAGTTAGTAGCAGAAGGCTACTTTGTCCGCGCTTTTGGTCGGAATGAAGCAGTAGGACAAAGCTTGGTTTCAGACCATGTGGAATTCTTCAAAGGAGATCTGAGTTCCAAGCAAGCAGTAGAAGAGGCATGTAAGGGCGTTGAAATGGTCGTCCATGCTGGAGCTTTATCCACTGTTTGGGGGCCTTGGGAGAGTTTTTATCAAGCTAATGTCCTCGGTACTCAACATGTTTTAGAAGCTTGCCGTACTAATAAAATAAGTCGCTTGGTCTATGTTTCTTCACCAAGTATTTATGCGGCTCCGAAAGATCAAATCGGCATCAAAGAAGAAGATGCTCCAACTGAAAATCATTTAAACAACTACATCAAAAGCAAGTTGCTATCAGAGAAACTCTTTCCTGCATACCCGGATGTTCCCAGCATTATCCTTCGTCCTCGTGGGCTCTTTGGCATTGGGGATACAAGTATCCTTCCACGTGTTCTCAAGCTAAGCCAAAAAATTGGAATCCCCTTAATCAAGGAAGGCAAGCAATTGATGGACATGACCTGTGTTGAGAATGTTGCTTTGGCTATCGCTTTGGCTCTGAAAGCTGATAGGGCAGAAGGTCAAGTCTATAACATTACCAATGGCGAGCCGACTCCTTTTAAAGAACTAATTGAAGAAGCCTTGCAGGGCCTGAAACTTCCTATTCGTTATAAAAAATTACCTGCCTTTCTTCTAGGTGGCTTGGCTTCTAGCTTAGAGGTTCTTTATCGGTTCTTACCTCTAAAGGGTGAGCCACCATTAACTCGCTATACCTACTACCTATTGCGTTATAGCCAGACACTTGATATTTCAAAAGCAAGAGAAGAGTTGGGTTATGAGCCACGCATCAGCATCAAGGAGGGAATTGCCCAGTATGTCCAAGATTATCGAAAGCATTAAGTACTTCCCTGCTGGCTATTGTACCAGCAATCTCGCCTTGCTCTTTAAGGGGCAGAAAAGAAAGAAGATGGTTTTTCCAGCCGGCGTCTATCTCCTCAAACACCGAGAGCATGGTTATATTCTATACGATACGGGCTATCATTATGAGATCAAAAGTAAATTCCGTTATCTTTATTACCGTCTTGGAACTCCTATGCAGATGAAAAAGGAAGACCAGATCGATTGCTTGCTTCAAGCGACTGGGATTTCACCAGATGACATATCCTATGTCATCCTCTCGCATTTTCATCCAGACCATCTAGGAGGAGCGGGTTGCTTCAAGCAGGCACGCTTCTTGGTCACAGAGAGAGCCTATCACGTCTACCAGAAGCCCAGCTTCAAGGATTTAATTTTTAAAGAGTTTTTGCCGGAACATTTTGAAGAGGCTGTCCAAATTATCCAGCCTCAGGGAACCAACCCTCGTTTTGCTTATACGGAAACAGTAGATATCTTTGGAGACGGCAGTATTCTCCTGAGTTCCCATGATGGGCACGCTAAGGGACAAGGCTGTCTTTTCCTTCCGGAATATCAATTGTTTATTGGTGCTGATCTCTGCTGGGGAATTGACCTTCTCCCCTTGACAGAGCAGATGCGCTGGATTCCTAGTCAAGTTCAGGATAATGGGAAGGACTATTTAGAAAATGTCAATTTCCTCCGTACCTTGTTAAATCAAGGATTCGCTGTTCTCGTCAGCCATGATCCAATTGAACGGGTAGAAAGAATACTAAATGAAAAAATGGACCTTTCTTAAAACCTTTTACCAAACCCGCTGGGGGCATCGCTTCAAGAACCGTGAGGAACTGGAGCGCTACCAAGAAAAAGAACTACAAAACTACCACAGCTTCTTACTCCAGCATTCCCCCTATTTCTCTCAAGGTGTTCCAAAAGACTTCCGCTATATGGACAAGACCTTTATGATGGAGCATTTCAATGAGTTAAATACCCAAGGAATCGACCGGGATCAGGCTCTTGAAATGGCGATTCGCGGTGAGCAGTCTCGTGATTTTACAGAGATGCAAGGAGAAGTAGCAGTTGGTCTTTCCTCTGGTACCTCCGGACACCGGGGGATCTTTATCACGACAGAAACAGAACGTAGTATGTGGGCAGCCGCTATACTCGCTAAAATGCTCCCCAAAGGAAAGCTCCTTGGTCACCGCATTGCCTTTTTCCTCCGTGCTGATAACCAGCTCTATCAAACCATCAATTCTCCCTTGATTCGCCTAGAGTATTTTGATATTTTCAAAGATAGCCAAGAGCACATCGGGCGTTTAAATGACTACCAGCCGACCATCCTTGTGGCTCCAGCCTCTACCTTATTAGATTTAACCAAGTATCTGGAAAATCAGACCCTGGAGATACAACCTCAAAAGGTCGTTTCCGTCGCTGAAATCTTAGAGGATCGGGACCGGGACCTCATCCGTCAAGCATTTGATCTTTCTAAGGTCAATCAGGTCTACCAAGCAACAGAAGGTTTCTTAGCCTGTACCTGTTCCGAGGGGAATCTGCACCTCAACGAGGACATTTTATCAGTGGAAAAAGACTATTTGGATGACCACCGTTTTTATCCTATCATTACTGATTTTAAACGTAGGAGCCAACCTATTTACCGCTACCGGCTCAATGATATTCTGGTAGAGGATCCGGATGCCTGTAGCTGTGGTTCTGTCTTTACAAGGATTGCTAAAATTGAGGGACGATCAGACGATATCTTTTATTTCAAGAAAGCAGACGGCGAGCTACAGATGGTTTATCCAGACTTTATTCGGCGTTGTATCCTCTTTGTCGAAGGAATTCAAGACTATCAAGTGACGCAAACCGAAGATGGACAAGTCCAGGTTGCTCTCAGCAAACGTTCATCTGAGATAGAAGAGGCTATCCTCAACCAATTTCAAGTCTTAGCAGATCAAAAGGGCTTTATCATGCCCACTCTAACCTTTATTGACTACCAATGGGACACAAGTCGCAAACTCAAGCGCGTACAACGTCTTCAAAAATAGGAGGAAGCATTATGACAAGTGTACAAAGACACGTTCGTATTAAAGGCTATGGAACAGCCTTACCCAAGCATCAAGTCACCTTTAAGGACCAGACACGTTACCGAGTAAAAGAAGACGAAGAATCTCAGATCGACTTAGCTGCTCGTGCTATCGAACAAGCACTAGAGCAAGCAGGATTGACCATGGCAGATATTGACTGCCTAGTTTCAGCGAGCGCCGTAGGCGTTCAGCCGATTCCTTGTACAGCTGCTTTGATCCATGAGCGCGTGGCCAAGGGACTTACGATTCCTGCCATGGATATCAATACCACCTGTACCAGCTTTATTTCAGCCCTTAGTACCACTTCTTATCTGATCGAAGGTGGCGAGTACAAGCGTGTCCTCATTGTTTCAAGTGAGGTAGGAAGCCTGGGCCTTAATCCAAAGCAGAAAGAAAGCTATGAACTTTTTAGCGATGGAGCAGCAGCCTTTATTTTTGAAGCAACAAGCCAAGACAAAGGAATCATTGCTAGCATGCAACGGACCTGGTCTGAGGGAGCCCATGATACCGAAATTCGTGGTGGTTTGACAGCTTATCATCCGAAATTGTACTCTGAATCAACCAAGACTGATTTCATGTTTGATATGAAGGGTAAGAAAATTTTACTTCTATCTGCGCGTGTTATTCCTGACATGTTCCAAGAATTTCAAGAAAAATCCGGCATTTCTAAAGATACAGTAGACTATATTATTCCCCACCAAGCTAGTCGAGCTCTTCCTTTAGTCATGGAAAAATTAGGAGTCCCAGACTATAAATATCTTAACATCGTCAGCGATTACGGAAACATGGTTTCTGTAGCTGTGCCTTTTGGTTTAGCCTATGCGCTTGATCATGGCTATGTGAAGGAAGGAGATACCATCTTCTTGATTGGAACCGCGGCAGGTATGACGGTCAACATGTTAGCACTGAAACTCTGATGATTTATCCTCTCATTTCAACTCAAAAAGCATCAAGTCCCGCTAGTCTTTGGCGGGCTTTTTTGATATAATGAAAGGTATGGAAATTGAGAAAACCAACCGAATGAATGCGCTCTTTGAGTTTTACGCAGCGCTCTTGACGGACAAGCAAATGAACTATATCGAGCTTTATTACGCAGATGACTACAGCTTAGCTGAGATTGCGGAAGAGTTCGGGGTCAGTCGTCAGGCGGTTTATGACAATATTAAGCGGACAGAGAAGATTCTAGAGGATTATGAGATGAAGTTGCATATGTACTCTGACTACATTGTACGCAGCCAGATTTTTGATCAGATTTTAGAACGCTATCCGGAAGATACTTTTCTACAAGAGCAGGTTGAAATTTTATCCAGCATTGACAATCGGGAGTGATTATGGGCAGTCTCGTCATTTATCAAGGAATACCTTGCAAACTATTAGTCGCAGAGGAAGTATTTCCTACTCGACTACAGATTATCTCGCCCAATGATATCTCCAAGGCTATGCAAATAGGTTTTAGCTGTTGGGGATATCCAAATGAAATCATGAAAGAAGTCACACCCGAAGAACTAGAATGTTTGCAACATTTCGGACGATTTCCACTGAATTGAAAAAATAGGAGAAAATAATGGCATTTGAAAGTTTAACCGAACGTTTACAGAACGTCTTTAAAAATCTTCGTAAGAAAGGGAAAATCTCTGAAGCGGATGTCCAAGAGGCAACCAAAGAGATTCGTCTTGCCCTCTTAGAGGCCGACGTTGCCCTTCCTGTTGTAAAAGACTTCATCAAACGCGTCCGCGAGCGTGCTGTAGGTCATGAGGTCATCGAAACCCTCAACCCTGCCCAACAAATCGTCAAGATTGTCGATGAAGAATTGACAGCCATTTTGGGTTCTGAGACAGCAGACATTATCAAATCTCCAAAGATTCCAACCATTATCATGATGGTCGGTCTTCAAGGGGCTGGTAAAACAACCTTTGCAGGGAAATTGGCCAACAAATTGGTCAAGGAAGAAAATGCACGTCCTTTGATGATTGCGGCCGATATCTATCGACCAGCAGCCATTGACCAGTTAAAGACTCTTGGTCAGCAGATCAATGTCCCTGTCTTCTCACTCGGTACAGAGGTGCCTGCAGTGGAGATTGTACGTCAAGGTTTGGAACAGGCGAGAGCCAACCACAATGACTATGTCTTGATCGATACGGCCGGTCGTCTGCAAATCGATGAAAAACTCATGGGCGAGTTGCGTGACGTCAAAGCCCTTGCTGAGCCGAATGAAATCCTCTTGGTTGTCGATGCCATGATCGGTCAAGAAGCAGCCAATGTGGCGCGTGAGTTTAACGAACAACTCGAAGTGACCGGGGTGATCTTGACCAAGATCGATGGGGATACCCGTGGTGGTGCGGCCCTTTCTGTCCGTCAGATTACTGGAAAACCAATCAAGTTCACTGGTACTGGTGAAAAAATCACCGATATCGAAACCTTCCACCCAGACCGCATGTCTGGTCGGATCCTCGGTATGGGGGATATGCTGACGCTGATCGAGAAG
>NZ_JBKQBL010000002.1:153236-165455 GCF_046824975.1 Streptococcus intestinihominis
GCTTCTCAAGAATACGATGAGAAACGTTCCCTTGAACTCGCTGAGAAGATGCGAGAAAACACCTTTGACTTCAACGATTTCATCGATCAGTTAGACCAAGTTCAAAACATGGGACCAATGGAAGATCTACTCAAGATGCTTCCAGGTATGGCCAACAATCCAGCCATGAAGAACCTTAAGGTAGATGAACGAGAAATCGCTCGGAAACGCGCGATTGTATCTTCTATGACCCCAGCTGAACGGGAAAATCCAGATTTGTTAAACCCTAGCCGTCGTCGTCGGATTGCTGCTGGTTCAGGAAACAGCTTTGTCGAAGTGAATAAATTCATCAAGGACTTTAACCAAGCCAAGCAGATGATGCAAGGTGTCCTCTCTGGTGATATGAACAAGATGATGAAACAAATGGGGCTTAATCCAAATAATATGCCGAAGAATATGCCAGGTGGCATGCCTGATATGTCTGCCCTCGAAGGGATGATGGGTCAAGGCGGGATACCTGACTTATCAGCTCTTGGCGGAGGCGCTGGGATGCCAGACATGAGCCAAATGTTCGGTGGTGGTCTTAAAGGAAAAGCCGGCGAATTCATGATGAAACGGGCGATGAACAAGATGGCCAAACAAATGCGCAAGAATAAGAAAAAACGGAAATAATCATTTCTAGCAAGGGCCTGGAACACACTGTTCTGGGTTCTTTTAGAAACAACTACTAGAGGAAAGATGTTAAAAAAAATATTTCAACAACTCATTCGTTACTTTGTAAGACTCTTTTCTTCCTACAGAAAGCCCTTTGAATTTCCTAAAGGGTCGAAGAAACCTCCCATCAGACCAATCATCTTTGTACCTGGGAGTTCGGCTAGTATCCAGCGTTTCAATGGAACCATCCGCATGCTTCATCGCTTTTCCAGAAAAAAACAAAGTCTCTTAAAAATAAAAGTCAATAAAAATGATTCTATAGAGATGGAAGGAAGACTGAATACGAAAGAGCCGAATCCGATGATTGTGATTGGCTTTGAGAACAATCGAGATGGCTACAGCAATATCAAGCAGCAAATCGAATCCCTTAAGATAGCTTTAACCTATCTTCTTGATCACTATTATTTTACAGAGTTCAAGGCAGTCGGGCACTCCAATGGGGGACTGGTTTTGACTGGTTTATTGGAAAGTGGCTTTTTAGAAAAGAAAAAGCTGACCGTAAGCAAGCTGGTTATTATTGGTAGTCCTTACCAATTCAACCAAGAGATGTATGATGATTTTCAAACATGGAAGCATCGCCTAGGAAAAGAAGTAGAGGTCCTTAACTTTGTTGGTAGCTTTGCTGGGAAATCAGATGGGATCGTTCCCCTCTCTAGTGCTCAAGCAGCACAATCTATTTTTGAGAAACAAGCCTATACAGAAGTGAATTTAAACGGTCGTAAAGCTCATCATTCAGCTTTACCTACTAATCCAGATCTAGTGAAACAATTAAGTCTATTTTTGAATCTATAAGTAAATTACATAATTTCGGTTATGTAATTTTTTATTTGTCTCTTGCAATCATTAAATTAATATGGTACATTTTTGGTAGCGATTACACATACTTAAGGAGAATTTTATGAAAGATCCCAAATTATTAGAAACAATGAAAGATTACAAGGGACGGGATGATGTTCCCGCAGATTTTGATGCTCTTTGGGATCAAGCCCTAGCAAAGATTACTGAACTGCCTGAATACAAGCTTGAAAAAAAAGATTTCAGCATTCCAAATGTGATTTGTTATGAATTAACCTTTAAAGGAACACGAGATGGGCTTGTTTATGCGCGGGTTGTTCTCCCAAAAACAGATCAAAAGGTTCCCGTTATTTTCCATTTTCATGGCTATATGGGCCGTTGTTGGGATTGGGCTGACATGCTGCCTTATACAGTAGCCGGCTATGGTGTTGTGACTATGGATGTAAGAGGTCAGTCAGGCTTTTCAACCGACGGAGATCGCTCACCGCTTGGAAATACGGTAAAAGGACAGATTATCCGTGGAGCTGTGGAAGGTCCGGACCAGCTCTTTTATAAGGATGTCTACTTAGATCTTTACCAGTTAATTGAAATTGTAGCCAGCCTTCCTCAAGTAGACGACAGCAAAATTGCTAGCTATGGAGCCTCTCAAGGTGGTGCACTGGCTCTTGTGGCTGCTGGATTGAATCCTCGTATCCAACGAACGGTAGCCATTTATCCATTCTTATCGGATTTCAGACGGGTATTGGAGATTGGGAACACCAGCGAGGCTTATGACGAGCTTTTCCGTTATTTCAAGTTCCATGATCCATTTCATGAAACGGAAGACCAAATCATGGAGACCTTAGCCTATATTGATGTGAAAAATTTTGCTCATCGCATTAAAGGACAAGTTCACATGATTACAGGACTAGATGATGATGTTTGTTATCCTGAAACGCAGTTTGCCATTTATAATCGATTAGAATGTCCAAAAGAGCATTTAATCATGCCAGAATATGCTCACGAGGCCATGAATGTTCAAGTCAATGATCGAGTCTATAATTGGCTCTGTGGTAGCAAGATTCCATTTCGATATGTAGAAAAATAAGTTAGAAAAGAAAAACAATCAGTAAATCCATGAGATTTGCTGATTTTATTGTGTTTAAAAGGGATCTAGTATAGAAAGAGATACAAAACAGTCCTATATAAACCCTATAACATCTTTCCGAAAAACTATAATTTTCTTGAAAAATATATCTGGCTATGCTATACTACTAGTATAGAAAGATTTGGAGAAAAACATGAAACGCGAGATCTTATTAGAACGGATTGATAAACTCAAACAAGTCATGCCCTGGTATGTATTGGAATATTATCAATCGAAACTGGCCGTTCCATACAGTTTTACGACCTTGTACGAATACTTAAAGGAATACGATCGATTTTTCACCTGGGTTTTGGAATCTGGTATATCGGATGCTGATACCATGGCCGAGATCCCTTTAGACGTTCTGGAGCACATGACCAAGAAAGACATGGAATCCTTTATTCTTTACTTACGTGAACGCCCTCTGCTCAATGCCAATACAACGAAAAACGGGGTTTCCCAAACGACCATTAACCGTACCCTCTCTGCACTATCTAGTCTCTATAAGTATTTGACCGAGGAAGTTGAAAACGAGCAAGGGGAACCGTATTTCTACCGTAATGTCATGAAGAAGGTTGCTACCAAGAAAAAGAAAGAAACCTTGGCGGCCCGAGCTGAAAATATCAAGCAAAAGCTCTTTTTAGGCGATGAAACAGAGGGTTTTCTTAACTATATCGACCAGGAATACCCTCAAACACTCTCAAATCGTGCCTTATCCTCTTTTAATAAGAATAAAGAGCGAGATTTAGCCATTATCGCACTCCTTCTTGCCTCTGGTGTCCGTCTCTCTGAAGCCGTTAACCTAGACCTTCGTGACCTCAATCTTAAGATGATGGTCATTGACGTCACTCGAAAAGGTGGAAAACGAGACTCTGTTAATGTTGCTGCCTTTGCTAAGCCTTATCTAGAACAATATCTCGCTATTCGAGACAAACGTTACAAGACAGAAAAGACTGATACAGCCCTCTTTCTGACCTTGTACAGAGGTGTTCCAAACCGGATCGATGCTTCTAGCGTGGAAAAGATGGTCGCCAAGTATTCAGAAGACTTCAAAGTCCGCGTGACACCCCACAAGCTTCGCCATACATTAGCAACGCGTCTCTATGATGCAACCAAATCACAGGTTTTGGTCAGCCACCAGCTGGGACATGCCAGCACACAAGTTACCGACTTATATACGCATATCGTTAATGATGAGCAGAAAAATGCCTTGGATAGTTTATAAAATTACATAACGTAAATTATGTAATATTTTAGTGTTAGAAAAAGAGCGTAGGATTTTTTATGGAATCTTACGCTCTTTAATTATTTAGTTTCTTTAACTTCATTTATTTGTATGATTTCTTACTCCAATTGGAAAATCATTTTTCCAATTATTCATGAATTTGATTTTGAAGCAATCTTTAGAATTCTTTGTTTTCAAACAGTTTAATAGCAATGTAAAAAATTACAATTGAATAAATAACAGTTAAAAGTAGTTGAATGGTGTAGCTAATTATCGAAATATTCCTTGAAACAGGGTTTAAAATATTCAATACTCCTAATGGGCTAAAAGATAATAATAAGTTATTTTTGTCTAATAAACTTCTTGAAATCAGTTCTCCTAAACCTCTTAACAAAACAACTCCAACTAGGGTACTAGATAAAGAATTTGTTATCAAAAATAAACAAATAATTGTCGTACTATAAAAAATAGTTGTAAAAAACGTTGTAATAATTTGAATTATTCCGGCCGTAAAAGTAAGCATATTATCTGCAGATGAAGAGTAAGCTCCAACTTTAAAAAATCCAAATAGTAATGTTGTCGCTATAAAAGATGTTAAACTTAAAACAACTAAAATTAAGAATGAGGTAAAAATAGATGATAACAATTTTGAAAACAAAATTTCTACTCGTTTAACCGGTGTGACTAACAATGATTTAATTGTTTTTTGCTGAATTTCTTGATAAAACGGTACTAATGCTACTATAACTCCTACTATCAAAGCAAATATCGAAAATGTATCGCTGGAGGTTTTAAAAACATTTCCAAATGAAGATTCTGGTGCAACCATTCTTAGATACAGTATCAATAGAGAAATGACACAAACAAACCCTCCAAAAACATAGAAAATCTTTTTCCCAGCAAATAATTTGAACAACTCAATCTTTATTAATTTAAGCATATCAAGCCTCCATATCTCTCTGCATTTTGATAAAAATATCTTCAAAATTATTTTGTTTCTCAGAAAAATTTATGATGGAGATATCCTGACGTAATAACTCTGTGAGTAGTTGCTCCTTTACCTCTTTCATTGATTCTATATCTAAAGATAACTCAAGTTGCTCCATTCTCTCAGAAAAAACAATGTTTAAGTTATTTAAGATAGACTTTGTAAGTTCTAAGCCATCAGTTTTCAACAACCAAACGTTCTTTATAGATCCAAGTGATAAAAATTCTGTCTTTTTCCCTTGGAATATTACTTTCCCTTGATTGATAATTGTAACTGTATCTACTAACTTACTTAATTCTTCCAATGAATGACTCGAAATTACAATCCCAACTCCTTTTTTAGACAATTCAATGAGCAAGTCTCTAAATTCTTTCATTCCTATGGGATCTAGTCCATTGAATGGTTCATCTAATAGTAAGATAGTTGGCTGATGAATTAAAGCTTGAGCAAGTCCCAAACGTTGTTTCATACCTAATGAAAAACTAGATACTTTACAATCCACACTATTGTCTAAACCTACTAAATGCAGATAGTTTAAAAGATCTTCTTTTGATAAGTTTACTTCATCATAAAGACTAGAAATAAGCATTAAATTCTGTCTAGCTGTTAAAGATTCATAAAATGTAGGATATTCAATAATCGTACCGATAGTATTTAAATAGCCCTTTGACTTCCCATCAATTAGTTTCCCATTGATTTTAATTTCACCAGATTCTTTTTTTACTAAACCTAAAATCGTCTTGAATATTGTAGTTTTCCCAGAACCATTTTGTCCAATGAGTCCCATTATTTCGCCACTCTGCAACTCAAATGACAAATCTTCAATTACTTTCTTTTTGTTATACGATTTATTTAGACCAAAAATTTGTAATAGTGCCATTTCGTCTCCCCTTCTTTATTTTTGATCACTCATCACTTCTACTGTCATTGGTACGGTATACCTTACACACCTTTGTTTTTACAATGACTGTTGTTGATGAAGAGAAAGTTACTTTACGAGAGATGGAAGAAATTATTTGGCTTTCTTTTTGTGTCTCTGTATAGCCAGATAAACAAAGAAAAGTCAGAAATACAATGAATAGATAAACTATTTCATGTTTTTTCTCCTTTAAACCATTCTTGATAGCGTATTACAGAGTTTTCATTTCGATAGATTTCACCTTTTGGAATCTCACGATCCTTCTTTTTGAACTGAATCCATAGAATCCCTTTATTCAATAGCAAAGATGAAAAATTCTAAACATTTTTGTTTGACATAATCTTTTTTCTTCAACAGCTCTTACCTCATGAATAGCTAACTATAAAAGATAATACAGAAGATCCTACCATTCTTCAGCCATAGACTAGTTGAGTTTTACCACTTCGTCAGCTTGTTCCCAAATCACTGGATTATGGGTTGCAATAATGATTATACGCTTTTGATTCTTTAACGTTAACAGCAAGTCCATCACCTCTCGAGAGGTTTCTGGATCAAGTGCTGCAGTTAGTTCATCCGCTAAAATCAAAGGTGGATCCTTTAAAATAACTTTAGCCAATGCAACACGTTGTGCCTCTCCCCCAGATAATTCATAAATCTTTTGATCCAGAGCAAGGTAAGCCAATCCTACTTTTTTTAGCACTTCTTCTTCTTGGTGCTTCTTCTCTTTTTTCGTTAATTTTTGCCCAATCAATCCCAAATCTAAATTTGTAGCGATCGTCTCGTTTTCAAGCAGGCCAAAGTTTTGAAAGAGATAGCCTAATTCATGCTTAAAGAAGTGATGCTGTTTGATTTGTTTCAGTTCTTGCCCTTGATAGCTTATACTCCCTTTTTCATAAGGCTCTATCTTCGCCAAGATATTGAGCAAGGTTGTTTTACCACACCCACTATTTCCGATCAGAGCATAGACCTTACCTTCTGTAAATTGCAAACTCAAATCTTGAAAGACCGTTCGTTGGCCAAATGATTTGGTTAAATGTTCTACGCTAATCATATTAGGCTCCTTTCAGTACAGTGGCTAACAAGTGGTCTTCTTTATGAGACCGGTACAGGAGAATGAACCAAGCATTAGTAATAAATAGAAAGAGAGTGACAAGAGCAATCCACCATTCTTGAGTGAGAAGGAATACCAAGAGGCTTCCTAATAGCAAGAGGCTACTTTCTGAGAGCAAAATCATTTGGTGAATGTTTACAAATCCCAGACCTGCAATCTTCTTCAAGAAGATTTGTTTTCTAAACTCTTCAAAATATAGGAAATTCATAGTGTTAAAAAGAAGAACAGAGGTTGCTATACCAAAGACTCCTCCTGCAATCGCCATGAGATTTTCTATTTGTATTTTTTGGGCCATTTGCTGGTAAACGTCCACTGCATAGTCGTACTGACTAACACTTTTTTCAAGATCATACTCAGCAACAAGCTTCTTACTATTCTCAAGTCCATTAAAATAAAGGTAGGGATTTAGATGGGTGAAATATGGATTCTCATAGCCTCCAAAACTTTCAGGTTGTATAACCACTAAAACAGGATCTGTAAAGAATTGTTTATAGCTGATTGGTGTGTTGTTGTAGATAAAGCGTTTTTGATGATTCGGAATATACGTTACCTGCGCCTTCATTGATAAGGTGATATTTCCTTGATCATCTCGAGGAGATAGATAATCTTTATATCGTTTGATCATCTCCTCTTCTCGACCTTTTAATTTTTCTGGAAGCAAGAGACCAAATTCTCCTGCTTGTAAGTGATTTAAGTGATTTTTCTCTTCAGGAGATACTGGAACACCTTGGATTTCGAGGTAATTTGGAGTTACATAGAGAGTTCGTGCAAGTGGATCGTAATCTGTGATTGAAAACTCTTTACCTGTACTAAGATCCGTCATAACTCCTTTTGAACTAAAAGATACGAGATTATGATAAGCTAAAAGACCACCATTTTCAATACCAGACTCGATGAGCTTAGACCATTTTGCTCTGTTCTCAATTTGCGTCTCTTTGTTTGTTTTCTGTGAAAAATCCTCCCGAGTGACACCAATTTGAACCCAGTTCGACTGTTTAGACCAAGCCTCACTTCCCTCTTGATAAGTCTGCCAGATAGAGCCATAGATGCTGACACGATGAATTGAGAGACCAATGACAGTGATTGCAAGAAATTGACAAATAAAGAGGAAAACCAAAATGCGCTTTAATGGAACTCTCCCTTTTAGAAGGGTGACTAAATGCATTGTTTGAATACTATATGCAAAAATGAAGGATAAGATAGCAGATAAAATAAGTAACATCCCATTGTAAATGATACTACTTGAAATGATGACGGAATAGGTAAAAGGTGTTAATTGGAAAGAATAAATCAAAACCGCACCCATTATACTTGCGACAATACATCCCAAAAGCAACTCTATACTATCATCTTTTAAGGAATGTCCAAAAAGCTGCAAGCGTCTCATTCCTGAGATATATCGAATCCCAGCGCTTCTCATTTCAAGTGTTTTCTGGATAATCGTCAAAGCGCTAAAACTAATGATAAAAATAACCAAGGCAAGTGATTGTGAACCTGAGCCAAAAAAGGCAATAAAGGTCTGCAGAGGATTTGGTTTCTCTATAAAAGTTTGTGAGAAACCAAGAGTATGAAGCGTTTGATCCAGCTTTTCAGTTTCTAATTCACCTGATAATACATAATAATTCACTACCAGGCTTTCATTGGCAGCCAGTTCTTTCTTCTCTCTTTTAATACCAAGAGGAAGTTTTCCCTCTCCGTAGATATCATAGGTGAAAACAACCTGCCCTTTAGAATCTGTTCTTTGTATCTGACGGGCAATTATACTATGATTTTCCCTTGCCAAACGGTCTAAACTAGAAGATAAGTCTTCATATGTGACGCTCTTTTCTCGTCTCAGCACACCTACTACCGGAAGACTGCTGTGGATAACCGTATTTGGAGAAATAAAGGCAATCCAAATCAAAAAGCTAGAGATGAAAAGGTTTGATAAAACAATAAAGACACGTTTCATATCATCACACTTTCTAAAGCATCAAAGGAAAGTATTACCTAACTAGTCAATCAATTTCATTGTTTGGTGATTACTGAGTATTAAAAATTTTAATAATATTATTGTAAACGAATACATTTTTCCACCTTTACTATACTACAAAATCCTTCGTAAAACAATAATTTCTATGTGAAACTAGTTTCAAAAAAGAGATCCGCTTCTGCGAATCTCTTATGACTTTATTCCACCACTGCTTCAGCAATTTCCTCTGCAGTGATACCTGCAAAATAACGGCCTAGATTAATGGTTTGAAGGGCATTGAGGACGTCTTCACGTTCGTATTTAACGCCACGAAGAACATCTTCTACTGCTGCAACATCTTCAATACCAAAGAAGTCACCGTAAATCTTGATATCTTGAATTTTTGATTCAATGACATTAGCGAAGATTTCCACCTTACCGCTTGGGAATTTGGTGCCACGACGGACATTGTATTCAGGAGACTTTCCATAGTTCCAATCCCAGGTACCGAACTTGGTTTCCTTGATACGATTGATTTCAGCCAATTCTTCATCTGAGAAGACATATTCTGTCATCTCAGGGTATTCTTTCTTCATGTAGTCCAAAAGCAAGTCACGGAACTCTTCCACCGTGATTTTTTCTGGCAACTCATCGATGATATTGGTCACACGAGCACGGACTGATTTAACCCCTTTGGACTCAAACTTGTCTTTAGATACCTTGAGAGCATTGGCAAGGACTGACAAATCAACGTCAAAAAGAAGGCAACCATGGTGCATGATCCGACCATTGATGTAAGCTTGGGCATTTCCACAGAATTTCTTGCCATCAATCTCTAAGTCGTTACGACCCGTGAATTCAGCCTTCACTCCAAGCTGAGCCAAGGTGTTGATCACGGGAGTTGAAAAGCTCTTGAAGTCAAAGGCCTTGTTTTCATCTTCTTTTGAAATGATAGTGTAGTTAAGGTTGTTCAAATCGTGATAAACAGCCCCACCACCACTGATCCGGCGAACCACTTCAATCCCATGCTCCCGAACGTAGTCACGGTTAATTTCTTCGATGGTATTTTGGTGACGACCAACAATGATGGAAGGTTTGTTAATCCAGAGAAGGAAGATTTGATCCTCATCCAAGAGGTGTTTAAAGGCATATTCTTCCAAAGCAATATTAAAAGCAGTATCATTTGAATAATTAATAATGTATTTCATAGTAATTCCAAAAATTCGTTTTATAAATCCTACTCATAGTAAGATAAGCATTAGACAGAAATAGTTGAATTTCACTTGAATTTTCTGAAGTAGTAAAAAGAAGGGAGTGGGACAGAACTTCGCTAGTAAAAAAGTTCGTATTCCCACCCCCGCACAGTTGATTAGGTATCTTTGAAGCTTGTCCAGCGAACAAAGATACCAATCAACCACTGCGTCTGACAAATCCTTCCAAAAATTTCTTCGAGAAGGAAAATTATTTATTAAGCCATTTCTCGGAAAAATTGAGACAAGTGGCTCAATTTTTAGGCATGGAACTCTAAGAGAGGTCGCTACCGTCCGTACTACTTTAAGAAAATTTAGTTGAAAGAATAGTATTATTTCTTCTTAGGTGAGTGAACTGCCAAGCCGAGTACATCCGCAAAGGCTTCGTACATTACTTCTGAGAAGGTTGGGTGACCATGAATAGTCTTGAGCATTTCTTCCACGGTGATTTCCATTTCAATGATGGTTGAAGCTTCGTTGATCAATTCAGCAGCTGCTGGACCAATGATATGAACCCCAAGAACTTCACCGTATTTCTTGTCTGCAATAACCTTAACAAAACCTTGAGCTGCATCTGATGCAATCGCACGTCCGTTCGCCGCAAAGTTAAATTTACCGATTTGAACATCGTATTTCTCACGAGCTTGTTCTTCGGTCAAACCAACAGCCGCAACTTCTGGAAGTGTGTAGATGGCTGCAGGAGTCAAGTTCAATTTTGCAACAGCATGATTTCCTTTAAGAGCATTTTCGGCCGCTACTTCACCCATACGGAAGGCAGCGTGAGCCAACATCTTAGTACCGTTGATATCACCTGGCGCATAAATACCTGGAACAGACGTTTCCATGTACTCGTTAACTTTGATCCGTCCACGATCCAATTCAAACTCAACTTCACCGATTCCTTCAAGATCTGGAACACGACCGATTGAAAGAAGAGCTTTGTTTGCGATGATATCATCTTTTCCTTCAACCTTGATACGGAGTTTGCCATCTTCTTCAATGATTTCTTGCAATTTCGTATTCGTCAAGATTGTCATACCTTTACGTTCAAGGATTAAACGAAGGTTCTTAGATACTTCAGCATCCATAGCTGGAACGATACGGTCCATCATTTCGATAACTGTTACTTTTGAACCAAAGGTCATGAAGGCTTGTCCAAGTTCGATACCGACAACCCCACCACCGATGATCACAAGGCTTTCTGGGACTTCATTCATTTCAAGGATGTCGTCACTCGTCATCACAAGTGAAGATTCCATACCAGGGACATTAATTTTACTTACTTTTGAACCACCAGCAAGGATGATCTTCTTCGTTTCAAGCAATTCAGAACCATTGACCAAGACATTCTTATCCTTAGTGATAGTACCGATACCTTTATGAACATCTACTCCGTAGCTGCGAAGAAGACCCGCAACACCACCAACAAGAGTATTAACAACTTTAGATTTAGTTGCTAAAAGTTTATCCATATCTACTGAGAAACTTGGATTTTCAATGATAATACCACGGTTGGCCGCATGTCCGATATTTTCGATAATTTCAGCGTTGTGAAGGTAAGTCTTAGTTGGGATACATCCGCGGTTCAAGCACGTTCCACCAAGTTCAGATTTCTCAACAAGAGCAACCTTACCACCTAATTGAGCTGCTTTAATAGCAGATACGTAACCAGCAGGACCACCACCAATCACTACGATATCATAAGCGTCATCGCTCTTATTGTCATCGTTTGAAGCACTTGCTGCAGCTGGTGCTGGACTTGCTTCTGGTGCAACTCCTCCAGCGGTTGGGATATTTTCCCCTTCTTCACCAAGATAACCAATTACTTCTGTTACAGGAACAGTTTCTCCATCCCCTTTTAGGATAGCGATCAAGTAACCGTCTTCTTCCGCTTCCAACTCCATGCTGACTTTGTCTGTCATGATTTCAAGGAGAACTTCTCCTTCTTTTACAAATTCGCCGACTTTTTTATTCCACTGAACGATTTGTCCTTCGGTCATATCTACGCCGGCTTTTGGCATAATTACTTCTAAGGCCATTTTATTTCCCTCTTTTTCTTGTTTCTATTCTCTCGTTGATTAGACCAACATTGAAATCGGGTCTTCAATCAAGGCTTTCAAGTCTTTCATGAATTTGGCACCAGCCATTCCATCGACAACGC
>NZ_JBKQBL010000002.1:165687-177431 GCF_046824975.1 Streptococcus intestinihominis
CAGAGTTTGGTTGGTTGATAATCGGTCCAAATGATTGAACGCCAAACATCCCCAAGTTACTGATAGTAAAGGTTGAGTTTTGCAATTCACTTGGTGCAAGCTTACCATCCAAGGTACGTCCGATAACATCCTTGAAGGCTACGACCAACTCTGACAAGGTCATCTTTTCAGCATTGTAGACAACTGGAGTCATCAATCCATTGTCCATCCCAACTGCCATCGCTAAGTTGACATAATTGTGAGTGATGATGGTTTTGCCATCTTCTGTTAATGACGCATTGATGTATGGATGTTTCATCAAGGTCTTAACCACTGCTAGAGAAAGCAAATCTGTTACAGTGACTTTCTTGCCAGTGGCCTCCATAATTGGATCCAATACCTTCTTACGAAGGGCCAACATTTGAGACATATCAACGTCATAGTTCAAAGTAAAGGTTGGTGCTGTCAAGTAAGATTCCACCATCCGTTGAGCAATCACCTTACGCATTGGAGTCATCGGAATCCGCTCAATCTCACCATAAGGTGTCACATTATCAGGAACTTCTTCGACTTTCTCAATTTGAGCAGGTGACTTAATGGTCTCATTCTCAATATTTTCAGGAAGGAAAGCAAGGACGTCCTTCTTCATGATCTTACCACGATGACCAGTTCCTTGGATCTCTTGCCAAGCAATATTGTGTTCTAAAGCAATTCGTTTTGCAAGTGGTGAAATGCGAACCACATTTGTGTCTTTATATGTTTCCACGTCTTCTTTGTGGACACGACCGTTTGCGCCTGAACCAGAAACATCATAGAGGTTAATCCCAAGATCATCCGCTAATTTTCTAGCCGCAGGAGTCGCTCTTAGCTTATTATCAGCCATGACCTCTCCTATTCTATTTATGATGCAAAGGGCGTTTAAAAGCGACCGAAAAATAGGAAATCGACGCAGACTTCGATGAAGTCAAGGAGATTTATCTTTTTTCCGAGCTTTTAGCCCGTGCTCTAATCTAAGATATTAAGGACGCAGAGAACTTTGTACCTTAAAAGATACAAAGTTTCCTCGTCTAATTCATTGGTTGTTACATAATTTATGTTATGTATTATTCTTTGTTATACGTTTTACGAATGGCATCTTTGATGCTTTCAACTGTTGGAATCATTGCATTCTCAAGGTTTTGTGCGTAAGGCATTGGCACATCTTCCCCCGCACAACGGCGGATTGGTGCATCCAAGTAATCAAATGCTTCTGATTCAGAGATAATAGCTGAAATTTCACCAATATAGCCACTTGTTTTGTGGGCATCATTGACAAGCACTACTTTTCCTGTCTTCTTGACAGAGTTAATGATGATCTCTTTATCGAGTGGGACCAAGGTCCGTGGGTCTACTACTTCTACTGAGATGCCTTCTTCTGCCAATTCTTCAGCTGCTTGCATCACGCGACGAAGCATTTTTCCGTAGGTTACGACAGTGATGTCAGTTCCTTCGCGTTTGATTTCTCCGACACCAAGTGGAATTGTGTAGTCTGGATCAACTGGCACTTCCCCTTTTTGGTTGAATTCTGATTTATATTCAAGAATGATAACGGGGTTGTTGTCGCGAATAGAAGACTTAAGCAGTCCCTTCATATCCGCTGGCGTACCAGGAGCAACAACTTTCAAACCAGGAATATGAGTAAACCATGATTCCAAAGATTGGGAGTGTTGGGCTGCAGAACCAACTCCATTCCCAGCAGCACAGCGAATAGTCATCGGCACTTGCCCTTTTCCACCAAACATGTAGCGAGTTTTAGCAGCTTGGTTGACAATAGCATCCATAGCAATTACTGAGAAATCCATGAAAGTCATATCAACGATTGGGCGAAGTCCAGTCATGGCTGCCCCTGCTGCCGCACCTGAAATCGCGGCCTCAGAAATCGGACAGTCACGGACACGTTCTGGACCAAACTCTTCCAGCATCCCTACAGAAGTTCCGAAGTCTCCACCGAAAACTCCGACATCTTCCCCCATCAACAATACATTTTCGTCGCGACGCATTTCCTCAGACATAGCAAGGATAATGGTATCGCGGAAAGACATTAATTTAGTTTCCATAATTCTCTACTCCCCCTTAGTCTGCGTAAATATCTTCGAAAGCTGATTCGAGTGGAGGGAATGGGCTTTCTTCCGCAAATTTTACCGAAGCTTCTACTGCTTCTTTTACTTCTTCTTGAATTTGATCCAATTCTTCTGCGCTTGCAATCTCATTTTCAAGGAGATACTTGCGAAGGTTTTCGATTGGATCTTTCTTCTTCCACTCTTCGACTTCTTCACGGGTCCGGTATTTACCAGGGTCTGAAGATGAGTGACCAAGCCAACGATAAGTGACACTTTCAATCAAGACAGGACCTTTACCAGAGCGGACGTGTTCAACAGCTTTTTGGAATCCTTCATAAACATCGATAACGTTGTTTCCATCAGGAATAAACATTCCAGGAATGCCGTAAGCAGCACTACGCTCGTGGATATGCTTGACATTGGTCATTTTCTTAATATCAGCAGAGATTCCGTAACCATTATTGATACAGTAGAAAATTACCGGAAGATTCCAAATAGAAGCCATATTCACTGCTTCGTGGAAGACACCTTCGTTGGTTGCGCCGTCCCCAAAGAAGCAGACAACAATCTTACCAGTCTTATGCATTTGTTGAGTAAGAGCAGCTCCTACTGCAATCCCCATACCACCACCAACAATACCATTGGCACCAAGGTTACCTGCATCCAGGTCGGCGATGTGCATGGAGCCACCCTTCCCTTTACAAGTACCGGTATACTTACCAAGGATTTCTGCCATCATGCCATTCAAATCGATTCCTTTAGCGATGGCTTGTCCATGTCCACGGTGGTTTGAAGTTAGCAGATCATCCTCGTTCAAAGCCAACATCGCTCCAACGTTAGCCGCTTCTTCCCCAACAGAAAAGTGCGTCATTCCTGGCACTTTCCCTTTTTTTACTAACTGTGCAATTTTTAAGTCCATGCGACGGATTTCTTCCATTTTACGGAACATTTCCAATAAGAGACTTTTATCTAATGTTGCCATTATTTCGCCTTTCTAAGCAATTATTCATTCTATTTTATTCTATCTCACTATGAAAACACTGTCAAAATAAATGCTCATTTCCTTTCACAAACTAATCTGTCTAGAATACTGATAGATATGAATTCCCAAACTGTTATATAAAAGATTCACAAAGTTGTTTTTATTATGGATAAGCAAAAAACCGATAGGGAAGACCTATCGGAATATTTTATTGATGGCGTTGGCCGAAGTCATGAATCATTTGTTCTAACTCTTCACGACTTGGAGTTGTTAACATGTAAAGGTAGTCCCCTTGAAGTTCCGCAAAGGCTGCAGGCATATCTTTCTTCACGCGGAATTGATCTCGGTATTTGGCCAAGACTTCTTCCTCAGAAAGGACATAAGCTGCATTGGCACGGCGTGAAGTCGCCAAGCAATAAAGTGGCTCAAAGTCAGAAGCTGGGAATGGTTCTCCGGCTACGATGGCTGCATAGCCACGGTACAAATCAATCGAGTGAGCATAGTTGTAGACGTCGATGGTGAAGCCACCTGCAGGACGATTATTGTACTCAATCGCAATATAGTCATCTCCATCACGGAAGAACTCAATGTGGAAGAAACGCTCCTTCATGCCAAAAGCTTTAACAATCGCTTCTCCGTATTGACGCAATTTTGGATCCATCTCTTTTAGGACATAATAAGAATTGTCCATCTTGTAGAGCATCAAGTCAAGTGGCGTATAAGCATAGTCAAAAGTCGTTGAGAAGACAATGTTGCCATCGCGATCGACCAGACCATCAAAGGTACAAATCTCACTAGAAGTGACGAATTTCTCAAAGAAGTACTCGGTATGGCCATCCCATTCTGCCTTGAAACGGTCTACATCTTCTGCAGTTTCAAGCTTGAAGGTTGCTGCTGCTCCTACCCCATTGTCAGGCTTGGCGATTAATGGCAACCCAATCTTCTTCACAGCCTTGTCAATGTCTTTTTCGGCTTTGACAACTGCACCAGGAACAACTGGGACTCCAGCTTTCTTGAAGAGTTTTTTCATTTCTGATTTGAACTTGGTTTTCTTCAAATCTTTTGGCTTGGCACCGAAGACATTGAATTGCTCACGAAGCGCCGCATCCAATTCCAACCAATATTCATTGTGGGATTCGATGCGGTCGATTGGCCCGTGTTTGTAGAAGAGGAAGGCGACTGCGCGCTTCACTTCGTCCCAGTTTTCCATGTTATCAACTCGGAAATACTCTGTTAAACTATTGCGCAATGGCTCGTCTAACTGTTCATAAGGCTCCTGTCCAATCCCTAAGACCGTGATGCCTTTGTTAGCCAGCTCGATGGTAAATTGTTGAAAGTTTTGCGGATAATAAGGTGAAATAACAAGATAATTCATAGAGGTCTCCTCCTTTTTAGCTTATAAATACATCTGACCTAAGAAATAAGGCATTTGCTTGCGCCACCAGTCCCAATCGTGAGCGACGTCATGGCCCCACTCAGCAAACCATGCAGGAATATTTTTGTGGTCAAAGGCTTCTTTTAGTTTGTAGAAAGATGGAAGTCCATCTTGTTCCCAAGCGCCAAGACCGGTACAAATGACAATTTCCGCCTGACGGTAACGGTCAATAAACCAGCCGTCATTTTGATGCCAAATATAATCAGATGGCGAGTTTTGATAAATCGCTTCGTCACCACCAAACTCACCAACAAAGAAACGAGCATCATAGACACCACTCAAGGCAATCACCTTGTTGAAGACATCTGGATGTTGCAAGAAGAAATTAAGGGCGTGGTAGGCTCCCATAGAACAACCCGTCGTCACCATCGGATCAAACCAGCCCGTTTTGTGCTTAATGAAAGGAATGGCCTCTTCAATCACATAGCGCTCGTAAGCACGGTGCATCTCTGCTCGATCATGAGGATTTTTCCAATCACAAAGCCAGCTTTCACTATCGACACTCGAAAGGGTGAAGAATTGAACCCGACCTTCTTCGATAAACTGAGCACAAGCATCAATCATACCAAAGTCATAGTACTCGTTATGGCTCCCACCTGATGAAGCAAAGACCACAACAGGAATCCCTGCATGTCCATAGCGGTTTAGATACATTTCGCGGTTGAGCTGGCCACTCCAGTGGCTTAGATGTTCAATATTCATAAATTCCCTCTTTCTCTTTATTTCTTTATTTACAGTCTATTAATCCCATTTTTCTGCCAAAAAACGAAGGCATTCTGGAAGATTCTCAGCCCAGGCTTCTTCGTGGTGAATAGCCCCAGATTGTATCCGAATAGCAATATTTTCCAAAGCCACTCCTTGTTGAATGACATCGTGATAATAACGAAGGGATGAGTCGATATAGGCTTGCTTGATATTTCCCGCCATCAGCGTTTTATCCGTATCATCAGCTTCTTCAGTCCCTACATAGATGTAGATCCGTTGATCTGCATAAAGCTTCTTCCGCTCGATATAGCGGTCAAAGGCCTCTTGGTGCAACCAGTTAGCAGAGGAGAAGACTCCCAGACAACCGATTTGGTCTTGGTATTCCAAGCCCAAAAATTGGGTGATATTCCCACCAAGCGAAGATCCAATCATGGCTGTATGTTCTCTATCAGCAAGGGTTCGATATTCTTGATCGATGAAGGGTTTGACGACATCCATGACAAACTCCCCATACTCGACACCCTTGCCACCGAATTGCATACCAGGGATATTGGACTCCTTGTACTTCCAGGCAGAGTACTCGTTCATCCGTTGCAAACCATCGTTATCAATGGCAACGACAATCATGCGACTAATGTCTGGATTTCGCTTGATGGCTGGAATGACCTTCCAAGAATGACCCGCATAGGCTTCCTTGCTATACAAAACGTTTTGCCCATCGTGGAAATAAACCACAGGGTAGCGACGATCTGTATCTGTTTCATAATTCTTAGGTAATAAGACTCGCACACGACGGAGTTTTCCGGTATAAAGCACTTTCAACTCGTGTGTCTTCATCTCTAAATAAAAGTAGGATTTATTCATTGTCAGAAAACTCTCTATATTCTAAATTTTTATTTATTATACCATTTTTATAAGAAAAAGTCTGGATTTCTCCAAACTTTTTCATTGATTGACTTTATTTTCCAATAAATGTAGCCAGATCTTGCAAGGAACGTTCGGCAATTTTCTCATACCGTTCCTTTTTATCCCGAATGCGTGGGCCTTCCAGCTCCTTAATAATTCCGAAGTTGACATTCATGGGTTGGAAATGCTTGCTGTCGGCATGGGTAATATAATGAGCGAGACTTCCGATGGCTGTTGTTTCTGGGAAAATCGCTGCTTCTTCTCCTTTGAAAAGACGTGCCGCATTGATCCCAGCCACCAAACCTGAAGCCGCTGACTCGACATAGCCCTCTACTCCTGTCATTTGACCCGCAAAGAAGAGGTTGGCTTGCTTCTTAGAACGATAAGTCTGTTCAAGCAGATTTGGAGAGTCCATGTAGGAATTACGGTGCATGACGCCATATCTGACAAATTCCGCATTTTCCAAACCTGGAATCATTTGAAAAACCCGCTTTTGCTCGCCCCATTTAAGGTGAGTTTGGAAGCCAACGATATTGTAGAGGCTAGCAGCTGCATTGTCTTGGCGCAATTGGACTACCGCATAGGGTGTCTTAAACTCCCCGTCACGAGGCCCTTTGTAGTCATCTGGATATTCAAGACCAACTGGTTTCATAGGACCATAGAGCATGGTTTTGATGCCTCGCTTGGCCATGACTTCAATTGGCATACAACCTTCGAAATACTTTTCTTTTTCAAAAGAGTTGAGCGGGGCTTCTTCCGCATTCACCAAAGCCTCATGGAAGTCCATAAACTCTTGCTTGGTCATGGGACAGTTGAGATAAGCCGCTTCTCCTTTGTCATAACGAGACTTGAGGTAAACCTTATTCATATCGACGGTATTGACATCGATAATAGGAGCTGCTGCATCATAGAAATAGAAACCATCTCCACCATTGAGCGCGTGGATTTTTTCCGCCAAGTCATCGCTGGTTAGAGGACCCGTTGCGACCACTGTGATCGCATCTGTCGGCAATTCTGTAATTTCATCGCGAATCACTTCGATGAGCGGGTGTTGGGACACCTTTTCCGTCACTCGGCTAGCAAAGCCTTCCCGGTCCACTGCCAGTGCTCCACCAGCTGGTACACGAGTCGCTTCAGCCGCTTCAAGGATGACCGAACCCAGATGACGCATTTCTTCTTTGAGGAGCCCGACAGCATTGGTTAGAGAATCCCCTCGGAGAGAGTTGGAACACACTAACTCAGCAAAGTTGTCTGTTTTGTGTTGCGGAGTGGATTTGACTCCTCGCATTTCATAGAGCTTCACCGGAATTCCCTGTTGGGCAATCTGATAAGCTGCTTCGGAGCCAGCAAGGCCCGCACCGATAACATTGATATAAGATTGAGACATGACACTAATACCTCTTTGGGTATCCAAACACCCCACTGGACTGTTAGACACCCACAAATCTTTCTAATTTTCTACTTGGTCCATTATACCAGAAAGCCAAGTAAAAAGACAGGGAGGGTTTTCCTTCCTGTCTTATACCTAAGTCTGTTATTTATTTTCTTATAGACACAACCAAGCAGCAAAGAGGGCTGATAGGATACTGAACAAGGACCCGATTAAATAATACTCTGCGAAGGCTGGATTCTCCGAAATTTTATTGTAGCGGGCGATGGATTTGGCCGTAAAGACCAGACCGATAGAAGCAAATTGGCCGTAGACAAGACAGGCACCGATAATCAACCGCTCTAAGAAGCCAATCATGGAACCAGCCCCAGTGATCGTATCCATTTTCTCCTCCATCGTCGGCTGGTACTTAGCAAAAAGAATTTTAAAGACGATATTGGTCGGTTTTCCCACTAGGAGGACATAAAAGATTAGTTTTAAACTGTCAATAGGCAAATAAGTCGTGCCATTTTTAGCTCCCCAAAGGACTAGGAAACTAATGATACCGACATGCAAGACTTGATCCAAGGCAAAAGTCCAGCCGGTTGGTAAATTTAATTGCTTCTGAACGATCGGTTTTAAGAAATCTATTCCAGCATGAGTCAGCAAAATGGTCAAGCAAATCCACCACAAGTCCAGATGACAGAGGGAAACGACGAATAGAGGCAGAGCTACATACAGAACGTGAAGGCCGAGCACCTTCTTATCCTGGTCCTTGTGGTCCGCCATCTTTTGGCTTTGAAAATAATAATCCGACAACAAATGACAACTCAACAAGAGAAGCAAGTATGGATTTGTTACGATACTAGATAATCCGGTCATAAGCCTCTCCTTTCGCTAAACTTTGAATACTCGCTAGTGCTGCTGCTCGCCCCCGTAAGTAAACACGGATACTACTACTTTTCAGCCGTTTAGATAGAGCACTTGGGTTGATGGCCAATGATTGGGCCAAATCCTGCTGGCTAAAATTCTCACTATATACACATCTCTTAAGAAGATCTAGCAGGATTTCTTCCTGACTGCCACGCCAACCCGAACGAATGGCTTCCCCGGAAGCGATGAGGGCATTCACAAAGAAGTCTTGCTTTTCCTTCCCACTTGAAAAATAGATCTGGGTATTGCCGTAGTCATTTTTCTGATGAACCAGATTGATGGCGGCGCGTGCATTCCAATAGGCTGGCCCATCCGCACCGATACTTTGTAAGGGATCAATATCCGTTACAATCTCCCCGAGACCAATCCCGAAACGAAGTTGAGTAGGAGTTAGTAAAGAACGCAGGGTATCGATGATTTGAAAAACCGGAGCATCCACCTTTAAGAGCGCCTGAAACTCATCACCCAGGGTCAAGGTAAAACTAGATGCTAAGAATTCTCCAAATAGTTCATTCATCGTTTGAAGCGTTTTTTCTAACTGTTTTTGCAGGTCAAAACGTTCTTGAACCATTTTAGAATCAATAACATCTGCAATCAAAGCAAGATACATAAGCCCACCTCCTTGTGTCTATTATAACGAAAAAAAACAAAAATGTCTATTATAACAGACATTTGTTAAAATTGCCGTTATAATAGACATAGAATCATTCTAAAATCTTATTTTACTTTTTCTTCTTCGTAGTCGCCGTTGCTACATACGACTTGCTTACCACCACCACGAACTTTTTTCTCAACTAGGTAGTGACCACATTTCGGACAGTCACGGCCGATTGGCTTGTCCCAAGAGGTGAATTCGCAGTCTGGGTAGCGATTGCAGCCATAGAAGAGACGATTCCGCTTGGTTTTACGCTCGATGATTTGGCCTTGGTGACAGTCTGGACACTCCACTCCAATCTCCTTGACGATGGCTTGCGTATGACGGCAATCAGGGAAATTGCTACAAGCAAAGAATTTACCGAATCGACCCAACTTGATAACCATTGGACTTCCACAAACCTCACAGTCAAATCCAGCAGCCTCATCCTTGATTTGGATTTTCTCCATTTCCTCTTCAGCTTTGGCTACTTCTTTTTTAAAGGGTTGGTAGAAGGAATCAATGACCTTTTGCCACTGTTCTTTTCCGAGTTCGACATCATCCAGCTTCCCTTCCATCTCTGCGGTAAAGGTTACATTGACGATATCTGGGAAGAATTCAACGATCAGTTTATTGACGATTTCTCCTAATTCGGTTGGCTCGAAGCGTTTGGCTACAAGCTTCACGTAATAGCGTTTTTGAATGGTCTCAATGGTCGGTGCATAGGTTGAAGGACGACCAACACCGTTTTCTTCTAAAGTCTTAATCAAGGTCGCTTCAGAATAACGGGCTGGTGGTTGGGTAAAGTGCTGTTCAGGTTTGCTGTTGACCTGAGTGACAGTGTCCCCTTCTTCCATATCTGGTAGCATCTTATTCTTGTCCGAATCATTGTAGATCGCCAAATAGCCGTCAAATTTCACCTGACTTCCATTTGCTGTATATTGAACCCCATTTTGCCCCAAACGGACATTCATAGTATCAAAAACAGCTGCCGTCATCTGACTAGCCACAAAACGATTCCAGATCAAGGTGTAGAGCTTGAGCTGGTCCTTGTCCAAATACTTGGCAATTTTCTCAGGCGTATTGTAGACGCTAGAAGGACGAATGGCTTCGTGGGCATCTTGAGCACCAGAAGCATTCTTAACCCGACTACCATGCTTAGAATACTTGTCTCCAAATCGATTAACGATAAAGCTAGCTGCCTCATTTTGAGCGACTGGACTAATCCGAGTCGAATCCGTACGCATATACGTGATCAAACCTTGAACACCAGATCCAATATTGATTCCTTCGTACAATTGCTGGGCCACCATCATGGTCTTACGAGTACGGAAGTTAATCTTATTGGCTGCATCCATCTGCATGGAAGAAGTTGTGTAAGGAAGCGGTGCATTACGTTTGCGCTCTTTCTTCTCAACCTTTTCAACGATATACTCTTTCCCATCGAGGTGCGAAAGTACAGCTTTCACATCCTCCTGGTTTTGAAGTTTCATCTTCTTGCCATTCATTCCATAGAAATTGGCTTGGAATTGCTTGGTCCCTTTTTTAAAGGTTCCATCAATTGTCCAATATTCTTCTGGTTGGAAGGCATTGATCTCTTCTTCCCGATCAATAATTAACTTTAGGGCAACGGATTGCACCCGACCAGCAGAAAGTCCCTTCTTCACCTTTTTCCATAGAATTGGTGAGATGGAGTACCCAACAATCCGGTCCAAGACACGGCGAGCTTGTTGAGCATCTACCAGATCCATATCAATCTTACGGGGTTCTTGAAAGGCATTTTTTACCGCATCCTTGGTAATTTCATTGAAAACAACGCGGTTCTTATCTTCCTTATCCAACTGAAGAATATGCGCCAAATGCCAAGAAATAGCTTCTCCTTCACGGTCCGGGTCACTTGCGAGAAAGACTTGTTTGGCTTTTTTAGCCTCTTTTTTCAAATCATTAATCAAAGGACCTTTTCCGCGAATATTGATGTACTCTGGTTCATAATTGTTCTCAAAATCAATAGACATGGTAGATTTTTTCAAGTCACGAATATGACCCACGCTGGCCATGACCTTATAATTTCTACCAAGATACTTTTCAATCGTCTTCGCTTTCGCAGGAGACTCCACGATGACTAAATTCTTTTTAGTTGTTGTGGTTTTCTTTTTTGTTTTAGTAGCCACTTTTTTACCTCTATTTTGTAATAAACCTCATAGAGTGTAAACTATTTTTTTCGGGATGTCAACCGTGAAGTTCTCCTATAGGAAAACTCATTTTAAAATTCAAACTCATCTAGGACATCTTTTCCACTGGTGACCAGCTTTGCACCTTCTTGAATGAGGTGGTGACAGCCATCTGAACGTCCATCCAAGATCGAACCAGGAATAGCAAAGACATCTCGCCCTTCTTCCATAGCACGCTCGCAGGTGATCAGACTTCCAGACCGCATCCGCGCTTCCGCCACAATCACTGCTCTAGAAAGCCCAGCAATAATCCGATTGCGTTCTGGAAAATGATGTTTTTGAGGGCCTTGTCCAGGACCGTATTCTGTTAACACTAAATGACTCCCACTCATGTACTTCTGCAATTGTTTATTGGATCTAGGATAGAAGACATCTAAGCCAGTCCCAATCACTCCAATTGTCTTTCCTCCATTTCGAATAGCAGCATAATGGGCCGCAGCATCAATTCCCTTGGCTAATCCGCTCACCACA
>NZ_JBKQBL010000002.1:177475-178075 GCF_046824975.1 Streptococcus intestinihominis
ATCAATTCATTATTTAACTCGTTAATGATTTTCTCGACAGATTGAATTCCTGTACGGCTACAGGATCGACTCCCTACAACCGCAATCTTTGGCTGTTTAAGAAGATCAATATTGCCTAAGTAAAACAACAAAACAGGTGGGTTATGCATCCAGAGAAGCTCTTCAGGATATTCCGGATCCATAATGGAAATCGAATCAAACTCCTTAAACTCTTCTCTCAAGACCTTGTCATCAATCCGGATATACCGTTCCATAAATAGTGTTTGATTGCGACAACCTGAAATTTTTGCCATTAATTCTAAAGAGGGCCACTCCCCATTCATTTCCCAGTAATTGACAATGTTATAAACCTGTAGATTTGACAGGCCAGCAACCTTTAATTTATAAAGTTCATATTTGTTCATTCGTAAACCTCATTTTCTACTATCTATTTATAATATTCGTAAAAGAAAACAAAAAAAGCTCTAAAAATAGAACTTTTTAATGATTTTCTAAGATGTTAAAATGACAAACTGCCCCCAAAAGATTACTTGAGTTGTGGTAACGAGCTGCTTGAATCTCCACTAAAGAAAATCGTTGCTCCCCACTTTCCTCCATCAG
>NZ_JBKQBL010000002.1:178122-183108 GCF_046824975.1 Streptococcus intestinihominis
GCTTTTATACTGATGGTTAATCTCTTCTAAAAGAAGGGGTTGACTACTAATTCCCCCACCAATCGTCACTTTTTCAAGCCGAACCAAAGACTGAAGGTTATAGATTAGGATCGCAATTTCCCGACAATAAGAAGCAAATAAGTCTTGCAATTCCTCATGATGACCAGCTTCAAGGACTTCAAAAACTTGAACTCCATCTTCTTCAGGCAATTCTAAGAGCCGACTAGCATTAGCCACAAAATTGACTGCAGAGCCTAAATTTTGAACCAAACTGGAAATCCCATGTCTCAAAATCTCGGTCTGATATTGCTTTTGTTCAGGTGTCACTTGCTTCTCCCCTAAGCTTGGCCAACGAAGATAATCCTTGAGATTCCAGGTGGAAATTAAGGAACCGTTGGAAGTCAAGGCTAAGCCTACCCCAGTTCCTAACACAAAGGTTGCGCCACAATCACAATCCTGGAGGTTTCCAATTCGTGCTTCTGCCAAACCCGCAGCATCTCCGTCGTTGAGGACGGTCACAGGAACTTGAAACATCTTATTTAAACGAGAAGCTAAAGGAATATTCCTCAAATAAGGAATGAGGCCACCTTTAAAGACAAAACCAAGTCGACTATTGATTTCACCTGGACATGAGATGGCAATCCCTGTAATTTGATTCTGGAACGAGCAAATCACGCGCTCGAGGGCTTCCCAGAAGTCCTCAATAGTAGCTGGTGTCGGGACTTTAGAGGAATCGCTCACTTGATAGGCTTCATCGACTAAGCCATATTTAATAAAGGTTCCTCCGATATCAAAGGCTAAGAGCATTTTCTTCTCCTCCTAGTCAACAGCAGTCATGGACTTAATGGGTTCGAAGCTTCGACGATGGATTGGACTAACCCCTTGTTTTTCCAATCCTTCAAGATGCTTGGTGGTCCCATAGCCCGCATTCTGTGCAAAATCATAACCTGGATACTCTTGGTCATATGTCACCATCATCTGATCCCGTGTCACCTTAGCCACTATAGAAGCTGCCGCGATAGACAGGGAATTAGCATCTCCCTTGATGATGGAGGTCTGAGAAATAGGAAGATCCAATTTCATGGCATCGATCAAGAGATGTTGAGGCTGTGGGTCCAACTCGTGAATAGCCTCTAGCATAGCTAATTTCGTCGCTTCATAGATATTTACCTGATCAATGACGTGATTGTCTTTTACCCCAATACCAACCGAAATAGCCTGATCCAAAACCGCTTGGTAAATAGCTTGGTGCTTAGATTTAGGAATTTTCTTGCTATCGTTTAATCCTGGAATTTTACAATTTATAGGCAAAATAACAGCTGCAGCGACGACAGGGCCAGCCAAAGGGCCTCGTCCCACTTCATCCACTCCTGCAATGAGCTGAATCCCTTGGGCATAGAGTTCTTTTTCATAGGTTAGCATTTTTTCTAAACGCAGGTCTTCATCTACTTGTTTTTGGAGTTCACGTTTTCGTTTGTTGATGGCAGACTGAACGCCTGCCCGAGCATCATAGATTAACTCTTCAAACAAGGGATGATCTAATTCATCAATCGTCGCCAAACGCTCTTTGACTTCTTTAATCGTTGGCATCCACTTCACCTACACGATCAAGGGTATAGCGACCCAAACGACCATCTCGTACATCCTTGACGAACAAGCTATAAAAGCGATCGTAATCATCTCGGAAGCCTAAGCGTTGGGTCATCTCCATGATGATTTCCGGTGCTTCCTGCTCCAAATTCATTTGCTTATAGCGTTCTTGCAACTCTTTTGGGTAGTGGGATTTAAAATACTCAAGACCAAAAATAGTCACCTCATCCATTGGCAATAACTGGTCCTTAATGGCACCCGTTAAGGCTAATTTTAGAGCTACATCTTCATCTTCAAATTTTGGCCAAAGAATCCCTGGGGTATCCAAGATTTCGAGGTCCTTATTGGTTTTCAACCACTGTTGTCCCTTGGTTACACCTGGTTTATTTCCAACTACGGCAATCTTTTTCCCTGCTAAACGATTCATCAGCGTTGATTTCCCAGCGTTGGGAATCCCAATAATCATGGTCCGAAGAGTTTCAATCTGAATCCCTCGTTCCTTTTGGCGAGCAATTTTATCTGCCATCAAAGACTTAGCAGCATCTGTAACCTTCTTAACCGTAGATTGCTCTTTGGAGTTAATAGCCAAAGTTTTGATTCCTTGTGACTCAAAATACTCCTGCCATTCTTTTGTAGCGACAGGATCGGCCAAGTCTACCTTGTTCAGAATCATCAACTTAGGCTTGTCACCAACAATTTTTGTCAACATGGGATTTTGACTTGATAGAGGCAAACGAGCGTCCACCAAAATTGTCACAAAATCCACAAATTTAATATTTTCTTGTACTTGTCTTCTAGCTTTGGACATATGTCCAGGAAACCATTGAATAATCGCCATGATATGACATCCTTTCAACATTCAATCCTATCTATTATACCATGAAATACAGTATTTTCTTTTAAAACTACTTCTCATTTTCCGTAAAAAAACGAAGCTACTCCCGTAACTTCGTCTCTTATTTTAGCGAATTTGTTCAAAATGTAAGTGAACAGCGATGTGATCTCCATAACCACTTCTTTCCAAATCGCGTTGCAAGCGATAAGAAATATAGTGTTCAGCAATGGTAATATAACCAGCACCAAGTAAACGGTGCTCAACCATTGATTGGATCATGCTGATTGTGGCACGTTCTACTTTCGCTTCTTCCAAATCCATCACAACTTTCTTGGTCACTTGCGCCAAGTTTTGGCGAAGATCATCGGTCAAGACATAGACTGTTTGTGCTGCCTTCAAAACAGCTTGATAGATTTTATCTGGGTCAAATTCTACAACTTCACCACTACGTTTAATGACTTCCATCTTATTCTCCTTGATCATCAATATACTTCTATTATCTTAATAAATAGGGGATTTGTCAAGAATCTAAAACATCAATAATCCGGACGAAGAACTCCCGTAATGATTTCTTTGGTCGCGTGGTAATCCCCATCCACTACAACCTTGATGATGCGCTTCGCTTCCTCAGCAGGAGCTGGCACTAATGGCAAACGAGTCGGACCAGCTTCAAAGCCCATATAGTTCAAGACTGCTTTAACAGGAGCTGGGCTTGGATAAGAGAAGAGAGCATTGACTTTCGGGATAAATTGGCGCTGAATGGCCGCCGCTTTTTTAATATCATTATTTTCAATGGCTAGGAACATTTCGTGCATTTCATCCCCATTGGTATGAGATGCTACTGAAATCACCCCATCTGCCCCTAGGTTCATGGCATGGAAAGCATCTCCATCCTCTCCCGTATAAATGAGGAACTCCTCTGGCTTGTGCTCAATTAAATAAGCCATATTGGCAAGGGTTGTACACTCTTTTACCCCGATGATATTTGGATGTTCTGCCAAACGAAGCATGGTTTCTGGTGTCATTTCGACAACCACGCGCCCAGGAATGTTATAGATTATGATTGGCAAGTTAGAAGCGTCTGCAATAGCCTTAAAATGCTGGTACATACCTTCTTGAGAAGGTTTGTTGTAATAAGGGACAATCGCTAATCCGGCAGCAAAACCACCAAATTGGTCCACTTCTTTTACAAACTCAATCGAGTCGCGAGTTTCATTGGTCCCGACACCAGCAATCAAAGGAACCCGTCCGTTGACTACCTTTTGCACCGCTGCAAAAAGTTCTAATTCTTCATCGTGCGTTAGAGTTGGACTTTCCGCTGTGGTACCAGCTAAAAGAATCCCATCTGTGTGATGAGCCAAAAGATGTTCAATAAGCGGAGGAATAGCCTCAAAATTAATCGAACCATCTTCATGGAAGGGAGTGATAAAGGCAGTGATCATTCTACAATTTTTTAAATCTTGATAAGACATACATACTCCTTCTTGAGACAACCATAGGGAAGAGGGACAGCACCAAAAGTTGATAGCTGTCCCCTATACAATTTATTTAGTTAATGAATCATTTCAACTCAAACTTCAACTCAGCTGTTGGGCGCACGAGTCCACGTTCATGAAGGGTTTCTGCAATTTGAACTGAGTTCCAAGCAGCTCCTTTAAGAAGGTTATCAGAAACCACCCACATGTGAATCCCTTTTTCTGCATCCAAGTCTTTACGGATACGACCAACAAAGGTATCGCGAGAACCAACCGCATTGATAGCTTGTGGGTATACTTGATGAGCCACATCATCTTCTAGAACTGCTCCTGGGAAGGCAGCAATAGCAGCTTTTACTTCTTCGATTGGTGCTACTTCTTTGGTCTCAATGTAAACAGACTCTGAGTGAGCTGACAAGACTGGAATACGTACACATGTTGCTGAGACAGCGATGCTATCATCTTCCATGATTTTCTTAGTTTCGTTGGTCATCTTCATTTCTTCATATGTGTAGTCATTATCAGTGAAGACGTCGATTTGAGGAAGGGCGTTAAAGGCAATTGGGTAATGTTTCTTATCGCCACCTGATGGCAAGATTTCCGCATGTAAATCACGTGGATCCACTCCGTCATTCAATACTTCACGCAATTCACGTTGAGTTTCCAGAATGGCTCCCATACCAGCACCTGAAACAGCTTGATAAGTTGAAACGATGATACGGTCCAAGCCCCATTTTTGACGAACTGGTTCAAGAGCTACCATCATTTGAATCGTTGAACAGTTAGGACATGAGATGATTCCTTTATGGGAATCAAGCGCATGTGCATTGACCTCAGGTACAACCAATGGCACATCCGGGTTTTGACGGAAGTAAGATGTATTATCAACAACTACTGCTCCTGCTTTAACAGCATATGGTGCATATTTAGCTGAAGTTGATCCTCCAGCCGAGAAGAGAGCGATATCTACTCCTGCAAAAGCCTCTTCAGTTGTTTCTTCAATGGTCACGTCTTGCCCTTTGAATTGCAAGACCTTCCCCGCAGAACGCGCAGATGCAAGGTAGCGAATCTTATCAATTGGAAGAC
>NZ_JBKQBL010000002.1:183163-192149 GCF_046824975.1 Streptococcus intestinihominis
TTGATTCTTCCAACATTTTGATCATTTGTGCACCAACGGCACCTGTAGCACCAACAACAGCAACTGTATATCCCATAATAAAACCTCTTTCGGAATTTTCTAAAAATTTGTGAATTTTATCTATTATACTATTTTTCCCTACAAATGAAAAGTGTATTTTACACTTATAAAAACAAAATAATCCCGATCTAAGACCGGGATAGTTTCTAGATATCGAATAGTTTTTATTAAAAATTAATGGATTTCATAATCCAAATCATTCAAATTCTTCTTTCCTTGTGTGTCTTCCAATAAAAATGGCACCTGTTGCATCCCTTTAATACCCGCCACTAGTGAAGTTGGGAAGGTTACTATGGCTTGGTTGATTTGGCTAATATTACTATTAACAATGCGTTTAGAAGCTGCCAAATCTTCATTTTCATCTGCAATTTCTTTTTGCAAGGCCAAGAATTGGTTAGAAGATAAGAGATCTGGATAATTCTCACCTACTGCTCGGATTTGTGCCAAAACATCGTTTTGATTGGCAATAACTTGGTTGGATTCTTGGATAGAGGCACCTTGACGAAGGGCTACTAATTCGGTAAAGACTTTCTCTTCATGTTTGGCATAGGCCTTAGCTGCCTTCAACATTTCAGAAATGGTATCGTAGCGTTTGACAAGAGTGATATCAAACGTTCTCTTTGCTTCTTCAATCATGACCTGATAACGATTCAAGCGATTGCTTTCACCGATAAACCACATAACAATGACAAGAGCAAAAACGACAATGGCAATAAATAATCCTAACATAGTTATTCTCCTTTAAATATATTGGTTAATTCATCAATGAGATCAATCTCCCTACAGAGTTTTTGATACTCTGCAGCAATCGAAAGACTTTCGATTGCATCTTTTCTATTCGGTGTTGGGAAAAGGTAGCGGTTAGTATATAAGGAAATATAGAGTGTATCTTGTACTAAATACACACACATAGCATTTTGAGAAATTTGCTGATCAAACCATTCTAGGATCTTGGGTTTTAAGAATTTTCGAGCAGCCAGTTCATCTGTACAATAGATATTGTAATTTTCATTGTTTTGGATATCTTCTGTTTCAATTTGGACTTCATTAGATCCAGCACCCGGATAGGCACCTTTTAGTTCTCTTTTTAAAAACAAAGATTTCTTGGTTGGAACAACTCTCAAGTGCCCTGGAAATGAGATAGGAGCTTTTAAAGAAAAAATCTGACCAGCAAAATCTTCAACTTCTTCTCTGACCGTATGAGTTTCCCCACTTGAGTCTCTCTTTGTTCGCGTCTCAATATGATAAGCATAGAGATTGGCTACTACGAGATTCTTTTCATCATGGAAAGACAATTGATGAAAGAGATCAAACTTAGTCGATCTCGGACTAATGACCTGCAGGACATTCATTGGGTAGTCAGCTGTCAGAGTTAGCTCCGCTTGAGGAAAAACTTCTTTCAGGATGGGACAAAGAAAATCTGTAATATAAATCTCTTCATTGGATCGAACCTGATCTCCGAATAAGGCTTTTCGTTTTTTGTATGCCGGTAAATAATAAAACACCACTACAAGAAGAATGATAACAATCGCTGCTCGCCATCTAACAAGTTGGAAGGAGAGAAAAGCTAGAATACCACCAAGAATAGTGGCGTTTCTCCAATGAAGATTATTCTTCATTTGTTACTTCATAATGAGCAACTTAGCTTGATATTGTTCTAATTTTTCCAGTTCACTGATACGTTGAAACGTTTCTTGTGACCACTTGTTGTTTGGACTGTTTTGATCATACACTATAACCATCTCCTTTCAAACACAAATGAATCCATTTATTTACATCATTATATCACCGGTAGTCATAAGAGGCAAACAAATTTATGTATTTGCTTACTATGAATTTTTACAAAAAAATCCCTTACCACATGGTAAGGGATTCGAGGCATCTTTCGATGAGAACAGCAGGTTCACACAACTGTTCAAGGTCCGCTCCTGCGTTACAATTAAATGTAGACCTCCTCAGCGCAAAAGGCTCCTAAGAGCCAATCGACTCATCGCATAAACTTAGTGTACCATGAACGGCCCAAAAAAGTCAAGAGGCTCGTTCTAGACTTCCTTTTAAATAACTTAAAAGAAATTGAGCAAAGCTAAGCTCCTTCTAATTTTTACATTAGGGGCTTCACAGGCCCTTCGATCGTCTTTTGCATCCAGACAATATCATGCCATTGATCAAATTTATAGCCAATTTTAGGAAAATGAGCAACTTTCACATAGCCACGTTTCTCATGGAGGGCGATACTAGCTGGATTTGGCAGGGCAATGCAAGCTAAGAAACGTAAATAACCACGCGCCTCCAACTCCGACTCTAATGCCTCATACAATCGAGAACCCAGACCTTGCCCACGACGATCTTGATCCACATAGACGGATACTTCCACCGCCCAATCATATGCTGATCGATCATAATAGCTTGAGGCATAGGCATAAGCAAGGACTTGACCGTCTACTTCTGCTACTAAATAGGGAAAACGTTGAAGGATCTTTTCGATACGCCCTTCAAATTCCTCAATGGTCGGAACCTGGTATTCAAAAGTGATGGCTGTTTTCTCAACATAAGGGGCATAAATTCTGACAAGTTCAGGAGCATCCGCCAAGGTGACTGGTCGTATCTTCAGCATGTTCTTCTCACTTTCTATCTCTCTATTATACCTCAAAACACAAAAATAGAGGTTGTCAGCCAACCTCTATATACTGTTATTAGAACAAGCCTAAAGCAGTACCATCTTCTGCTACATCCATGTTCAAAGCAGCAGGACGTTTTGGTAATCCAGGCATGGTCATCACTTCACCTGTCAAAGCGACAATGAAGCCTGCGCCAGTCTTAGGTACCAATTCGCGAATGGTAATGTCAAAACCAGTTGGCGCCCCGAGGAGACTTGGATCATCTGAAAAACTATATTGGGTCTTAGCCATACAAACTGGTAACTTGTCCCAGCCATTTTTCACGATTTGAGCAATCTGAGTTTTGGCTTTTTTCTCAAAGACAACGTTGTCAGCTCGATAAATCTCTTGGGCAATCTTTGTGATCTTTTCTTCAACAGAGAGGTCATTATCATAAAGACGACTGTAATTGGCTGGACTTGTTTCAAGTGTCTCCACTACTGTTTCTGCTAGGGCCAATCCTCCATCAGCACCATCAGCCCAGACGCTCGCCAATTCAACAGGAACTTGAATAGAAGCACAGAGTTCTTTCAGAGCTGCAATTTCAGCTTCTGTATCTGTGACAAATTCATTAATAGCCACTACTACAGGAACTCCGAATTTACGCATATTTTCCACGTGGCGCTCCAAGTTAGCAAAACCTGAACGAACAGCTTCTACATTTTCTTCAGAAAGAGCATCTTTAGCAACTCCACCATTCATCTTCAAAGCACGAATCGTTGCGACAATCACCACTGCAGATGGGCTAACAGGGAGATTTGGTGTTTTGATATCCAAGAATTTTTCAGCTCCCAAATCCGCCCCAAAACCTGCTTCTGTTACCACGTAATCGGCTAAACGAAGAGCGGTTGAGGTAGCTAAAACCGAATTACATCCATGGGCAATATTAGCAAAAGGTCCACCATGAACAAAGGCTGGCGTTCCATAGATGGTTTGGACCAAGTTTGGCTTGATCGCATCTTTCAGAATCAAGGCAAGCGCCCCTTCCACTTCCAAATCACGGACATAAACTGGACTACGATCATAGCGGTAACCGATCACAATATTAGCCAAACGACGTTTCAAGTCTTCAATATCTGTCGCCAAGCAAAGGATGGCCATAATCTCAGAAGCAACGGTGATATCAAACCCGTCTTCACGAGGAATCCCATTGAGCGGCCCACCGAGACCGACCGATACGTGACGCAAAGCACGGTCATTCAAGTCCACTACCCGTTTCCAGATAATCCGACGTTGGTCAATGCCTAGCTCATTTCCTTGATGCAAATGATTGTCGATCAAAGCTGAAAGTGCATTATTTGCTGTCGTAATAGCATGCATATCCCCCGTAAAATGAAGGTTGATATCCTCCATTGGAAGAACTTGGGCATAACCTCCACCTGCTGCTCCCCCTTTAATCCCCATAACTGGACCTAAAGAAGGTTCGCGAATGGCAATCATGGTTTGTTTTCCAATTTTATTTAATGCATCTGCCAAACCAATGGTGATAGTAGACTTTCCTTCCCCTGCTGGAGTCGGGTTAATCGCTGTTACCAAGATGAGTTTCCCTGGTTCTTCTTTCTGAACGGCTTGGATCTTGTCAAAGGTTAATTTCGCCTTATACTTTCCATAGAGTTCTAGGTCATCGAAGTGAATACCCAATTTCTCTACCACATCTGTGATTGGTTTCAATTCAATACTTTGTGCAATCTCGATATCTGTCTTCATCTGAATCTCCTCACTATTTAATAATCCTATTATACAGAAATTTCACAAGGATATATATTTTAAATCTCAAACTTTTCCCGTTCGTTCGGTTTTTGCTTAGTAATTCTGCTTTTTCAGCCTTTATTCCAATTTCTTATACCCCTCTATATGAAATAACTATGAGTCGCTTCATCGTCTATTCTACCGCCTTTGTATCCCCTTGACCAACAATCGTAAGAGCCATGTTCTTGGCTTTACTAAAATATAAAATTCTTGTAAAATAAGCCTATGAATATTTTGATTACTTCCGGTGGGACGAGTGAAAAGATCGATCAGGTTCGTTCGATTACCAACCATTCCACTGGTCAACTTGGAAAAATCATTTCCGAACGTTTTTTAGAGGCAGGTTTTTCTGTGACTCTGGTGACAACTGCAACTGCGGTTCAGCCTAAAGAACATCCTCATTTAAGAAAGATATTTATCAAAGATGTCGCTGAACTTCAAACAGTCCTTGAAAAAGAAACTCCAACTCACCAGGTGCTCATCCATGCTATGGCCGTCTCTGACTACAGCCCTGTCTATATGTCAGGTTTCCAGGCTGTCAAAGAAGCTAGCAATTTAGAGCATTTTCTTCATCAAACCAACCAGGAATCGAAAATTTCTTCAGAGGAAGATTACCAAGTTCTCTTTTTGAAGAAAAATCCTAAGTTGATTTCCTTAGTAAAAACATGGAATCCAGACATTCGCTTGATCGGCTTTAAACTGCTGGTTGGTGTAGCACAGGATCAACTCCTAGCCGTTGCTCGTGCAAGTCTCGAAAAAAATCAGGCAGAAATGATTGTTGCCAATGACTTAAGCGAAATTCAAGACGGAAAACATCGAGCTTACTTAGTTACGAAAGATGCTACTCAAATAGCCGAAACGAAATTGGATATTGCTCAAAAAATTTATCATCACATTAGGAACAAAGGATAAAACCTATGGCGAATATACTACTGGCTGTAACTGGGAGCATTTCTGCCTACAAGGCAGCAGACCTCACCAGTCAATTGACCAAGCTCGGTCACCAGGTAAAGATTCTTATGACTCCTGCAGCTGCAGCTTTTATTACCCCTCTAACCCTTCAGGTCCTCTCCAAACAAGCTGTCCTGGTAGAGGTTATGACAGAAGACGATCCAAAACAAATCCAACATATTGACTTGGGGAAAGAGGCTGATCTTTTTCTAGTCGCTCCTGCAAGTGCCAATACCATTGCAAAATTAGCCCACGGCTTTGCAGATAATATCGTAACAAGCACTGCTTTGGCCCTCCCGTCTGAGGTGAAGAAATTCCTAGCACCCGCTATGAATACCAAGATGTTGGACCACCCTGCTACACAAAACAATCTTGAAACCCTAAAAAGCTACGGCTATCAAATCATCCCACCGCGTGAAGCTTTACTAGCTTGTGGCGATCAGGGATCTGGCGCTTTAGCTTCCATCGAAACCATTCTAACTACTATACAGGAGTCGCTCTCATGAGAAAATCTTCTTCATCCATTGCACAAATTTCTATCTTCTTCGCTATCATGGTGACCATTCATTTTACATCAACCATGATCTTCCAATTCTTCCCCTTTCTAATTCCACCGACTTTCGTCCATATCCCAGTGGTCATTGCCTCCATTCTTTATGGACCTCGTATTGGTGGAACCTTGGGACTCTTGATGGGACTCTTTAGCCTCACCATCAACACCATCGTACAGCTACCAAGTAGTTATTTATTCAGTCCCTTTGTTGAAAAAGGAAACCTTTACTCTCTGATCATCGTTCTGGTTCCCCGTATCCTCATTGGGATCACCCCTTACTTTGTCTATAAGTTGATCCATAATAAGTCCGGACTGGCAATCGCTGCAGCTGTTGGATCTTTCACCAACACTTTCTTTGTGCTTTCAGGTATTTTCATCTTCTTTTCAAAAAATTATCCAGGTGGTATCCAAGCCTTCCTCGGTGCTGTTTTAACCACCAACTCATTGATTGAGGTCCTAGCGACAGTCATTCTGACACTAGCGATCATCCCACCTCTCTCAAAAGTTAAGAATTCATTATAAGGCATTTTCGTTTATCACACTTTTCAAATGAAGGTGTGATTTTTTTGTCGATCACAACATATAAATTTGAAAACAATTGCTATTGAATCTAGTTTTTTCAGAAAAAAAATGCTATAATGTAAGCGATTAATTTATAGAAATAAGGAGTTGCACTATGACTTATCAAGAAAACTTCCAAAAATGGGCTGATTTCGCTGACTTACCAGATTACCTTCGTCGTGATTTGGAAAGCATGGATGAAAAAACGAAGGAAGATGCCTTCTACACAAACCTTGAATTCGGTACTGCTGGTATGCGCGGATTAATTGGTGCTGGGACTAACCGTATTAACATCTATGTGGTTCGTCAAGCAACTGAAGGTTTGGCTCGTTTGATCGAATCTAAAGGTGGAAATGAAAAAGAACGTGGAGTTGCCATCGCTTATGATAGCCGTCACTTCTCTCCAGAGTTTGCCTTTGAATCAGCAGCCGTTCTTGCTAAACACGGAATTAAATCCTATGTCTTTGAAAGTCTCCGTCCAACTCCAGAACTTTCATTTGCTGTTCGTCACCTCAACTGCTTCGCAGGAATCATGATTACTGCTAGCCACAACCCTGCTCCGTTTAACGGATACAAGGTTTACGGTGAAGATGGTGGTCAAATGCCTCCACACGACGCGGACGCTTTGACAACCTACATCCGTGCCATCGACAATCCATTCGCTGTAGAAGTTGCGGATGTTGAAGCTGAAAAAACTTCAGGTTTGATTGAGGTCATTGGTGAAGCTGTCGATACCGAATACCTCAAAGAAGTAAAAGACGTTAACATCAACCCTGCCTTGATTGAAGAATTTGGTAAAGACATGAAGATTGTCTATACTCCTCTTCATGGTACTGGTGAAATGTTGGCTCGTCGTGCTCTTGCTCAAGCAGGATTTGACTCTGTTCAGGTCGTTGAGGCTCAAGCAACTCCAGATCCAGACTTTTCAACAGTTAAATCTCCAAACCCAGAAAGCCAAGCAGCCTTTGCACTTGCTGAAGAGCTTGGTCGCCAAGTAGGCGCTGATGTTCTTGTTGCAACTGACCCTGACGCTGACCGTGTTGGTGTTGAAGTCCTTCAAAAAGATGGTAGCTACCTCAACCTTTCAGGTAACCAAATCGGGGCTATCATGGCGAAATACATCTTAGAAGCCCACAAAAATGCTGGCACTCTTCCAGAAAATGCAGCCCTTTGCAAATCTATCGTATCAACTGACTTGGTTACTAAGATTGCTGAAAGCTACGGCGCAACTATGTTTAACGTCTTAACTGGTTTCAAATTCATTGCTGAAAAGATTCAAGAATTCGAAGAAAAACACAATCACACTTACATGATGGGATTTGAAGAAAGCTTCGGTTACTTGATCAAACCATTCGTACGTGATAAAGATGCGATTCAAGCTGTCCTTGTCGTTGCTGAGCTTGCTGCTTACTACCGCTCTCGTGGTTTGACACTTGCTGACGGTATCGAAGAAATCTACAAAGAGTACGGCTACTATGCTGAAAAGACAATCTCTGTTACACTTTCTGGTGTTGACGGTGCTGAGCAAATCAAAGCGATTATGGCGAAATTCCGTGAAAACGGGCCAAAAGAATTTAACTCAACAGAAGTTTCAATCACTGAAGACTTCAAAGCACAAACATCTACTGCTGCTGATGGCACTGTAACAACCTTGACAACTCCTCCAAGTGATGTATTGAAATACACACTTGCTGATGGTTCTTGGATTGCCGTTCGCCCTTCAGGTACAGAACCAAAAATTAAGTTCTACATTGCCGTTGTTGGTGAAAGCAACGAAGATTCTCAAGCTAAAATTGCTAACATCGAAGCTGAAATCAATGCCTTTGTAAAATAAGCAACCACAAAAGATGAGATCAACCAATCTCATCTTTTTTTCGTATCAAAATACAGCATTTTTTCGCCCTTTATGGCATACTAGATTTATAAGAAAGCGAGGTAATCTCATGGAACAATTTTTAGAAGATATTAAAGATCTTGAAGTAACCACTGTTGCACGCGCGCAAGAAGCCATCGACCAAAAAGAAACAGCAACCTTCTTTATTGGACGCAAGACTTGCCCATATTGCCGGAAGTTCGCTGCTAAATTAGCAACTGTAGTAGCCGAAACTAAAGCCCATATCTACTTCATTAATAGTGAAGAACCAAGTCAACTGGATGCTTTGCAAGCCTTCCGCTCAACTTACGGTATCCCAACTGTCCCTGGATTTTTACATGTCGAAGCCGGTGAAGTTACCGTTCGCTGCGACTCATCCATGTCAGAAGAAGAAATCAAAGCATTCGCTCATCTATAAAAAATTGAGGCTGGGACAAAAGTCCTAGCCTCTCAATTGTTTTTGGATTGTCGAGCAAGACGCAGTGGTTGAGTGGGCTCTACTACGCTGATTTCATCTGCTTTTAAAGCCCTACTCAACTGTGCGGAGGTGGGACGACGAAATCGAATTCTAACGAATTACCG
>NZ_JBKQBL010000002.1:192256-204555 GCF_046824975.1 Streptococcus intestinihominis
ATTTTCATTTTCTGTAAAAGTCGTCCAAATCTTCTGCTGGGGTTTGGCAAAAGGATAGGCCGAAAATTCTTCCGGTTTTAACCAAATAGTCGATTCACTAGTTGCTTGCTCTCCTTCTTTTACTAGGCCGTAACGAAGTTGAACCTGCCACTTGCGGTGCGAAAAGACATGCTGGACCATGGGATAAGTTCTCTCTTGCCAATCAATGACTAAGTCATAGTCCTGTTCAAAGGAGAGAATCTCTAGATTTCCCTCTGCTTGTTCTTTCTCGTCCAGCAGAGACAATTGGCCCAGGTTCTCAGATAGACTATCCACTTCAATCAAGGGAAAATGCCAGAAGCCTGACAAGAGTCCTTCTCGCTCATTTTTTTCCAGCAAGTAGCGCCCTTGACTATCCTTGATAATAAAGGCTGTAAGATAGACTGGTACTGGTTTCTTCTTAGGTGCCTTGATAGGATAACGATCCATGGTCCCATGTTGGTAGGCCGCACTAAACTCCTTGACAGGACTCTCTTCCGGCCGTGGGTTGACTGGGGACTCGATATCTGAGCCCAAATCCATCAAAGCCTGATTGAAATCACCCGGACGCTCTGGATCAATCAAGACTTCCATCATGGCTTGAAAAATCTTACGATTAGTCGGAACTCCGATATCGTAGTCAACCTCAAACAAACGAGCTAAAACCCGCATGACATTGCCATCCACTGCTGGCTCTGGAAAGCCAAAAGCAATACTGGCAATGGCACCAGCTGTATAAGGTCCAATTCCCTTGAGTTTAGAGATAGCCTCATAGCTTGATGGAAAAACACCCCCATGGTCCTCCATGATTTGCTGGGCAGCTTTCTGCATGTTGCGGACCCTAGAGTAATAGCCCAAGCCCTCCCAAGCTTTTAATAGTTTTTCTTCAGGGGCTTGAGCCAGATCAGCAATGGTCGGAAACCAATCTAAAAAACGTTCATAATAAGGAATCACGGTATCCACTCGTGTCTGCTGGAGCATAATCTCTGAGATCCATATTTTATAAGGATCCTGTGTCCGTCTCCAGGGGAGATCCCGTTTATTGGCATCATACCAGGCTAATAATTTTTCTCGGAAAGAGGCAATTTTTTCCTCCTCCCACATGATAATCCCGTAATCTTTTAAATCCATCATATTCCTAGTATACCACAGAATGACTTCTACTTTAGAGATTCTGACTCTACCATAAAAAGGCCTAGGAAATCCCTAAACCTTTCAATCATTCTTATTGTTCCACAGCTTGAGCTGCTGTGATCAAGGTCAATTTGTAAACGTCATCTGCATTACATCCGCGAGAAAGGTCATTTACTGGTTTGTTCAAGCCTTGCAAAACTGGTCCTACTGCAGCAAAGCCACCGAGACGTTCTGCCATCTTGTACCCAATGTTACCCGCCTCAATACCTGGGAAGATAAAGACATTGGCTTGTCCTGCCACCTTGCTTCCTGGAGCTTTCAATGCTGCTGTTTCTGGTACAAAGGCAGCGTCAAATTGCAATTCCCCATCAATTTCAAGGTCTGGACGAAGTTCATGAGCGATTTTTGTTGCTTCCACAACTTTATCAACACTTTCACCGAAACCAGAACCTTTGGTTGAATAGCTCAACATGGCGATTTTCGGATCGATACCAAACATCTTGGCTGTGATAGCAGAGTTGATGGCAATTTCAGCCAAGCCTTCAGCATCTGGATTGATGTTAATCGCACAGTCTCCAAACAAGTAACGTTCAGAACCACGAACCATGAGGAAGGCACCTGAAGTGCGCTTGACATTTGGACGAGTTTTGATAATTTGAAGGGCTGGACGAACAGTTGCAGCTGTTGAGTGAATCGCACCTGAAACCATACCATCAACGATTCCTAGATGTACCAACATAACACCAAAGTAGTTGACATCGTCTTGCAAAATTTGACGCGCTTCTTCTTCTGTCATTTTACCCTTGCGACGTTCTACCAAGGAAGCTACCATCTCATCAAAGCCTGCGTAAGAATGGGGGTCGATAACTTCGTAGCCTTCCAAAACTCCTTCAATTTCAAGGTAAATACGAATCTTATCTGGATTACCAAGCAAGACAGGTGTAACGTCTGTTTCTTTTACAATCCGTTTTGCTGCTTGCAGAATACGAGGCTCTTCCCCTTCTGGTAACACAATACGAGCATTCTTACCAACGAGGTTGGTTTTGAGGCTTTCAAAAACTTCCATGAGTTTCTCCTTTGAAAAAAATTAAATATTTGATAACTGTTTTAAGACTCGGCTAAAATCATCTGGCAGAGAGCTTTCAATTCGGAGCTCCTCTTCCAAAAAAGGATGATAAAAAGCCAAGGAATGGCAATGCAAGGCTTGTCGAAGAATCCCATCTTCTAACGAACCTCCATAGAGATCATCTCCCAAAAGTGGAAAACCAATATGAGAAAAATGAACGCGAATCTGATGGGTGCGGCCTGTATGCAACTGGATATCCACTAGATGAATATCACCAAAAGACTGGACAACTTGGTAGCTAGTATGAGCATACTTGCCACCTTTTGCTACCTTTCGGGTAATAATGGAGTCTTCATCTCGCGCAATGGGAGCAATGATATCCCCCTTGCTTGGCAACTCACCCTCCCCCTTTACCAAGGCAAAGTAACGTTTTTGAATCGTCTTAGCCTGAAGTTGTTTGTCCAAGCGAGCATGGGCATAGCCATGTTTGGCAAAAAGCATGATCCCACTGGTATCCTTGTCTAAACGGGTGACAATATGAACGAGCTGATTTTCATACTGATTGCGAACATAGTAACCCTTGACAAAGTTCGCAATGGTATTGGAATGAAGGGAGCTAGGAATGGATGCCACTCCTGCTGGTTTGTTGATAACCAAGAAATGATCGTCTTCGTACAAGATTTCCAAATCACGATCAATGGTTTCCAAGGCTTCATAACCTTCCTCAGAGGGAATATCAATCGTTACCTTGTCTCCGATATCCAGAAGATAAATGGCATTTTGTTCGACGCCATTGACTAAAATCTGGCCTCCAGAAAACTTGATCTTGGCCAATAAGCCTTTTGAAACCTGATGTTTCTTCAGAAAGGTTTTAACCTTGACATGTTCATCTGCAATAAACTCGAACCTCATTCGTCAATATCTCCGATAAAGGCATCCTTGACCCGATTCCAGAAACTGGTATGGCTTGGGCTCGCTACGAAATTGATCTTGTGGTTATCAATCTGGTACTCGATATGGGCGATATTTCGATAGGAATAGGTTGAATTATCAACAGAGAGAATGTGAAAACCTGGCCGGCTAGGAGTGATTTCAATCTTATCTTTTTTGGGAACAATAATCGATGACCCCAAAGTTCGATAGACACGATTATTCAGACTAGCGATTTCAGCAATCTGAAGCGCTTCAATCGTCGGGTGAAGAACAGCTCCTCCCAAAGATTTGTTATAAGCTGTGCTACCTGTAGGGGTCGAAACCGTAATGCCATCCCCTCTGAATCGCTCAAAATGAACGCCATTGATGGTTAAATCAGCCACCATGGTTCGATCGCTGCGTTTGATTGTCGCTTCGTTAAGGGCTCGCATAATCTTCGTATCCCCATTATCAAAGGTCACTTTGACATTAAGGATTGGGTAAGATACCTTGGCACCTGTATCGAACTTGAGATTTTCTACCAACTTGTCAATCTCATCATCTAAATAGTCCGTATAAAATCCAAGATGCCCCGTATGCACTCCAACAAAACGAACCCGATCTAATTGACTCTCGTACTTATGAAAAGCCGAGAGCAACATACCATCCCCACCGATAGAGATCACGATATCCGGATGCTTCTCAGTTAAGATAAAATTATTCTTTTTTAATTTATAACGAAGTTGTTGAAAAACCTCTTCGCTCTGGCGTTTTCGATTCCGAATAATCGAAACCTTTTTACCTGTAGTCCTCATCTGTATCATCACTATTTCCGACGCCATCGTTTAATTTACGATGCATTGGATCAAAAAGAGCTTGCGCCTCCTGAATGGCATCACGAATGGCACCCATTTCCTCATCGAGTTGATAAGCCAAATTCGCGGTGACTTCAAGACGCTTCTTAATCTCGTCCGGAAAATCTCCTTTATATTTGTAATTTAATGAGTGTTCAATGGTGGCCCAGAAATTCATAGACAAAGTACGAATCTGAATCTCTGCCAAAATCGTTTCATAGCCATTAATGGTATCTACTGGATACTCTACCACTACATGATAGCTTCGATACCCACTTGATTTCTTGTGACGAATATAGTCTCTTTCTTGAACCACGCGCATATCCTGACGCTTCCGCAAGACTTCTAGGACTTCGTCTACGTCATCTACAAATTGAACCATGATCCTCAGACCAGCAATATCTTGCATATCTTGAGCCAGGTTCTCTTCAGATATACTTCTGCGTTCCATCTTTTCGAAAATACTCTCAATCGGCTTCACACGACCGGTCACAAACTCGATTGGGGAATGCTTTTGTTGTTTGCGATACTGCTTTCTTATCCCACGAAGTTTAATCTTCAACTCCCCAACTGCTTGGATATAGGGATCTAAAAAATTTTCCCAATCAATCGCCATTGAATCACCTTGTCATCTCAAAGTTTTTTGTATAAAATAAACACATCTATTATTATATCATAAAGAGCTTGCAAACGAAAGAAAAGGACGTAGCTATGAATCATTTAGAAATTGAATTTAAAACCTTACTAACCAAAGAAGAGTACCATTCTCTAGAAGACTTTTTCAAGGACCAACCTCCTATCCGACAAACCAATCACTATATTGACACGCCCGACCAAGCTATCCGGAATCATCGGATGGCCTTGCGAATTCGTACCTTAGCTGATCGGGCTGAGCTAACCCTTAAAGTACCGCAAGATGCGGGACATTTTGAATACAATCAAGCCCTTACTTTTGAACAAGTAGAAGCCTTTCTCTCCAAGAAGAAACTCCCTCAAGGTGAGATTGCCAGCTTTCTCACTGCTTTAGACATTCCTCTAACTTCCTTAGATGTCTGGGGAAGTCTAGAAACAGAGAGACGGGAGAAAAGAATCCCTAAAGGATTATTAGCTTTTGACCGTAGTCGCTATAACTCTATCGAGGACTATGAGTTGGAGATGGAGGTAGATGACGCCTCAGATGAAACTTATTTTCACGAATTTCTCAAGGAAAAACAAATTGAATACAAGCCAGCAAAAAGTAAAGTAGCAAGATTGGCTCAAAGTTTGCTAAAAAGCTGAAATTACTGAATTTTTTTGCTAAAATAAGACTAGACAAAAATATCTAAATGAGGATCAAACACATGTCAGAAAAAAACAATATGAAGCTCTTCGCACTCAACTCCAACCAAGAAATTGCACAAAAAATTTCGGAAGTTGCTGGCATCCCACTCGGAAAGCTTTCTTCACGTCAATTCTCAGATGGTGAAATCCAAATTAATATCGAAGAAAGTGTGCGTGGATATGATATTTACATCATCCAATCTACTAGCTTCCCAGTGAACAATCACTTAATGGAATTGTTAATCATGGTAGATGCTTGCCAACGAGCAAGTGCCCATACCGTAAACGTGGTCCTTCCATACTTTGGGTATGCTCGTCAAGACCGCACTGCTGCTCCTCGCGAACCAATTACAGCAAAATTAGTTGCCAACATGCTTGTCAAGGCAGGGGTAGACCGTGTTGTAACCCTCGATCTTCATGCGGTTCAAGTACAAGGCTTCTTCGATATCCCAGTAGACAACTTGTTCACGATTCCTCTATTTGCTGATCACTATATCAAACAAGGTTTAACCGGTTCAGATGTAGTGGTTGTCAGCCCTAAAAATTCTGGAGTGAAACGCGCACGCAATCTTGCAGAATATCTAGATGCCCCAATTGCTATCATCGACTACGCCCAAGACGATTCTAGCCGTGACGAGGGCTACATCATCGGGGATGTTAAAGGTAAAAAAGCAATCCTGATCGATGATATTCTAAATACAGGAAAAACCTTCTCTGAGGCTGCAAAAATTGTTCAACGCGACGGCGCCACTGAGATTTATGCCGTTTCTAGTCACGGACTTTTCGTTAAGGGAGCCGCAGACCTACTGGATCAAGCACCGATTAAAGAGATTTTGGTTACAGACTCTGTAGCAACCAAAGAACAAAAACCAAAAAATGTAAAATACATTACTGCAAGTGAATTGATTGGAGATGCTCTTGTTCGTATCCAAGAGCGAAAACCAGTTAGTCCACTCTTTGCATACCACAAGAAATAAGGTGATGGCGTGATTTATTTTGACAATGCGGCAACCACTCCCCTAAGCCCAGGAGTAATCAAGGTGATGACAGAAACGATGGAAACTAGTTTCGGAAATCCCTCTAGCCTCCACTCCCATGGTCGTCAAGCGAAAAAGATTCTTAGAGATGCTAGGGAAGGCGTTGCAACTTGTTTAAAGACCTCTAGTCAACAGATTATCTTCACTTCTGGCGGGACCGAAAGCAATAACACAGTTATAAAGGGCTACTGTCTCAAACATAGACAGCAAGGGAAGCATATTATTACCACGGCTATTGAGCACCATGCCGTTCTGGAACCAATTGAGTACTTGGTCCAAGAATATGGATTTGAAGTAACCATCATTCAACCGGTCGATCAAAAGATTCGACCTGAAGATATTCGAGCTGCACTTCGTCCCGATACAATTTTAGTATCTACCATGTATGCCAACAACGAAACGGGTGATCTCTTGCCTATCAAGGACATTTCAGACCTTTTAAAAGACCATCCTGCTGCTTTTCATGTCGATGCAGTTCAAGCCGTTGGTAAACTTGCTGTAGCCCCTGAAGAGCTAGGAGTTGATTTTCTAACCGCATCGGCCCATAAATTTCACGGACCTAAGGGAGTTGGTTTTCTCTATGCTAAAAAGCCTGACTTCTTCAATCTCTTACACGGAGGTGACCAAGAAGACAAGCGTCGAGCTAGTACAGAGAACTTGATTTCAATTGCAGGAATGGCTCAAGCCCTCAAAGAAGCAACTGATCAGTTAGACGCAAATTATCAGTATATTCAGCGCTTATCTGATCGTATCCTAACTGGCCTAGAAGATTTAGATTTCTATCTGAATAGCACAGACTCCAAACTTCCTCATGTCTTGAACATTGGCTTTCCTGGTATCAGCAATGATATCCTACTGCTACGTTTAGATATGGCGGGAATTTCAGTCTCAACTGGCTCTGCTTGTACTGCGGGGACTGTTCAGCCAAGTCATGTCCTTGCAGCTTATTACGGCGAAGATTCACCCCGCTTGAAGGAATCTATTCGCATTAGTTTATCCGAATTCAATACGACTGCTGAGGTCGATACTTTTATAACAACTATACACAAAATTTTAGGAGAATTACATGGCATTTGAAACATCTGTCTCATTACCAAACTGCGATTACACATACGCAATCCATCCAAATATTAAAAAATATACCCTACGCGACAATACCTTTGCACAAACAAAGGTCGGGAACTACGAATTAAATCGTTTGTTAGAAGCTATTCCAAATAGCGGAGATGGCTTTAAGTTAAAAATTATCATCAATAAGGATTTAACAGGATTTAAAATTAACATTACTGACAAGTCAGGCCTTCGTTTGGTAAATATTTTTAAAAACCCAGAAAACAAGATTATCCAACAAAAATTCTACTTCCTCATGGACAGTTTAGTTGAACGTGAAATCTTTGAAAGGATTGAAAACTAATGACCAATGGTCCTGTAGTCCTCACCTATTTGGATGCATACCAAAAAGAACGTCAGGTTAGCTACGATAACATCGATCACTGTCTATTAGCCTTCTCAGGCTGTGTGACCATTCCAGATTCCTATCAGGTTGTTTCTGTTACCTACAAGGAGCATACCTTACCTTTCACTGGAAAAATCGGTGACTTTTATCGCTATCTGATTCAGTTCGATCAGAGTTTAAGAAATTCCAATTAACAAAGAAAACACCATTTTGGTGTTTTTTTAGTAGAAGATAGTTGCTTTTTTCACAAACTTTTTATACAATAGATTTGAAAGGTTGTGATATTGTGAAACAAGATAAGACTAATCCAATTCCTCGTGCTACTGCCAAACGACTCTCCTTGTATTACCGCATTTTTAAACGCTTTAATGCAGAGAAAATCGAGCGAGCAAATTCAAAACAGATTGCTGAAGCCATCGGGATTGATTCCGCAACTGTTCGTCGAGACTTCTCCTACTTTGGAGAGCTTGGACGACGTGGTTTTGGTTATGATGTCAAAAAGTTAATGAACTTCTTTGCCGATCTCTTGAATGATAACTCCATCACCAATGTTGCTATCGTCGGGATTGGAAATATGGGGAGTGCCCTTCTTCACTATCGCTTCCATGAGCGAAACAAAATGAAAATTGTCATGGCATTTGATACGGATGATCATGAGTTAGTCGGCACTAAAAGTAAAGATGGTATACCGATTTACGGGATCTCCACACTAAAAGAAAAACTTGAGGGACAAGAGATTCAAACAGCCATTTTAACCGTTCCAAGTGTAAAATCTCAAGAAGTTGCAGATTTATTAGTTGAAGCTGGTATCAAGGGAATCCTTAGCTTTTCTCCCGTACACTTAACAGTTCCAAAAGATGTGGTAGTCCAATATGTCGACCTAACCAGTGAACTGCAAACCCTTCTCTACTTTATGCGTAAAAATTCATGATAAGCAAAGAGGCTGGGACAAAAGTCCTAGCCTCTCAATTGTCTTTGGATGATCGAGCAAGACGCAGTGGTTGAGTGGGCTCTACTACGCTGATTTCATCAGCTTTTACAGCCCTACTCAACTGTGCGGAGGTGGGATGACGAAATCGAATTCTAACGAATTACCGATTTCTGTCCCACTCTCTTTTTCTATACCAATAAATCTGTTTCTTCCCGATAGCTATAGTAATCATCAGTTGAGACAATCAGATGGTCCAGAAAAACAATTCCTAGACAATTGCAGGCTTCAATCATTTGTTGGGTGACGCCATCATCATTCTTGCTGGGATGAATGATCCCGGACGGGTGGTTGTGAACCAAGATTAAGGATGTCGCCATATGCTTGATGGCATAGTGCAAAATTTCTCTCGGTTCTGCAATGCTACGATTGACTGTTCCGATAAAGATCACTTGCTGATGGATAATTTGATTTTGGGTATTCAGATACAGGGCCAATAAATGTTCCTGTTTCTCATGGCCTATTTTTTGTTGCATCATTTTTGCCAGCTTCTGACTACTCATGATTTGTTCCGTTTCAATCACTTCAGAAGTCTGTATTCGTTTCCCTAGTTCAATAGCAGCTAACAGCTCAATGGCCTTAACTTTCCCAATTCCTGGAACTTCCTTTAACTCCTGAAAACTCATACTAGCCAGTTCTTTTAAACTCTTTAGTGAGCCCAGCAGGTCCTGAGCGATCTCGTAGACTGGTTTATTTTTGTTCCCCGTCCGTAATAAGATGGACAGCAATTCTTGATGACTGAGCTTATCAGGTCCTTCTGTTAGCAAACGTTCTCTAGGTAAGAGACCTGATTCTTGAAATACAATATGATACATAAAAAACCTCCTCAATTAATAATTCGCAATTGAGGAGGAAAAAGGACGATTCTGTATAAATTAAATTGGACAAACTACTTCTCTTAAGTTTTCAAGAATTCGAGTTTCTTCATTTGAGAAGTTAATTTTATAGCACTCTTGCACTTGTTCCAAAGACGCAAGAAATTGACGAATTTCGTATCGAATTAAGTGTTCTTGATCATCAGGAAGGTTTTCAATGGTTTCGAAGACCTGTTCAACTTCGTAGATACCCTTGGTAATGAGACCTGTTTTGGGGAAATCATTGACCAGTAAGCCATAGAAGTTTCTTAACAAAGTATAGATATCTTCTGTGCACATTTGGTTCCTCCAAGTTTCTTTCTATCACTCTTCTATTATAAAATAGAAAGCATGCAAAAATATGTCAGTCAGGTAACATTTTATGACTATCCTCTTACAAGTTGGCAGAAAATTAACAGAAAAAAAGGGGGCAGGGACCTCTTTTCAGATTGAAAACAAAGTAATTTAAAAAACTTTCCTTATGTGAGTACGGACGTCAGCGAACTTCGTAGAAGTTCCGTGACTAATTATTGAGTCTCTTCGCTCTTTAATTTCTTGGCTCAGGCTAAAACAGTTCCCCAAACTGTTTTACTCTCAATAATTCCGAGTGCCTGAATTAACAGTGTTTCAGGCACTTTTCTCACAGCGGAAAGTTTTGCTTCTTCTTAAATGAGTAAAAATAAAAGTCATTTTTTGAAAATCATCAAGCTGTTTTATGTAACATAACAATTTGTCTACATTAAAAAAAGAGGTCAAGGACCTCTCTTTTTAAGTTGATTATAATTGCATTTGATTATAAGATTTTGTGAAAGCTTCCAGTATATCATTTGGTGCTTTTGAGTAATCTACTGAAGTTTCCAAAGTACCTTTTACAATCGTACGATAAGTTGCTGCGGCATCCTCACAGGTCACCAAGGTGATTTCATTTACCCCTTCACGATCTGCAATGACATCGACCCGATCTGGTGTCACTGTCTCAACAGAATTGATGACATAGGTATACACCTTTTCCTTATCAGTGATATAGATTTTCATTCCAGCTTTGGCATGTTCTAATGGAGAAAAGAGCATTTCATTTGCCCCTGTCAAACCAAAGACATGGTGACTAGCCAAGGAGTAATTCCTTTCCCCCATAACCTGGTCCTCTTTCATGGTACCTGCCCCATAATAGAGTCCCACATTATCTAAGCCTTTAAAAATCGGAAGGTTCATCTTCAACTCAGGGATTGCTATCCCCCCAATAACAGGCAACTTCTGCGCCTGCCACTGGGCACTGATAACAGATTCTGTAGAAAGCGATTTGACTTCTTTAAAATCAAAGCTAGTCTTGGCATCTTTATTCTTATCGATTGTCTTTTTCGATACCTTGTTGACTTGATACTGATTGGTATGCCACACCATGATCATGTTCCGAATCGGAGCATTAAAGATCAAGGCAATAGACAAAAGGATTAGTAAGGTAGCAAAGATATTAATCAAGCGATTGCGTAAGCTTGTTTTCTTCTTTTTTCTTCTTGAAGCCATTTTTTATCCTACCCTTCACTTTCCGTTTCAGTGTCTGACTCATCTTTATCGTCAGCTTGAACCGTTGTAAAGGTTACGATTTGGGCATCTTGATCCAGACGCATCACTTTCACACCCATGGTCGAACGTCCAGTTTGAGAAATATTAGCGACGCTAGTACGAATCATGACACCTGTATTGGTGATAATCATCAAATCCTCATCTCCTTTGACAGTCATGAGACCGGCTAGAGGACCATTCTTATCAGCCACATTAGCAGTTTTAATCCCTTTACCACCACGTCCTTTTGTTGGATACTCATCTGCACGCGTGCGTTTACCGTATCCCTTTTCAGTGATGATCAATACTTCATCTTGATCTGTAATCACACTTGCACCGACCACTTGATCGCCTGGGCGAAGGTTGACACCTCGAACACCAGTTGCCGAGCGACCCATGTTCCGTACAACAGACTCTTTGAAGCGAACAGAATAACCAAATTTGGTCCCGATGATTACGTCCGTATTTCCGTCTGTGAGGAAGACGTTGATCAGCTCATCCTCATCTTTAAGGTTAAGAGCTTTCAAGCCATTTTGACGAATATTAGCAAACTCAGCTACACTGGTCCGTTTTACCAAACCTGAGCGCGTTGTAAAGAAGAGATAAGCGTCTTCACTACGATCCTGAGCGACGTTAATAATGGTCTGAATGGATTCTCCGTCATCTAACTTGAGCAAGTTGACAATTGGAAGTCCCTTAGCTGTACGGCCGTATTCAGGGATTTCATAGCCTTTCAGACGGTAAACCCGTCCCTTATTGGTAAAGAAGAGCAAACGATCATGGGTGCTGGTAGAAACCAATTCACGGACAAAGTCATCATCTTTGACCCCTGTACCTTGAACACCACGTCCCCCACGTTTTTGAGCAGTAAATTCATCTTGATCCAATCGCTTGATGTAGCCCTTGTTAGAGAGAGTGATCAAAACATTGCTTTCTTCGATCAAATCTTCGTCTTCTAGTGATAGAACTTCTCCTACCATCAATTCTGTCCGACGTGGATCTCCAAACTTCCGTTTGACCTCGTCCAATTCTTCCTTGATAATCGCAACTACACGCTCTGGCTTGGCTAAAATATCAGCAAGATCAGCAATCAAGGC
>NZ_JBKQBL010000002.1:204600-220132 GCF_046824975.1 Streptococcus intestinihominis
AACGAGATCATCGTATTCGCTTTGAATCTTGTCACGTTCCAAACCAGTCAAACGACGAAGACGCATATCCAAGATAGCTTGGCTTTGACGCTCAGAAAGCTTGAACTTACTCATCAATTCTGCTTGTGCTTCTGCATCTGTCTGGCTATTACGGATGATTTTAATCACTTCATCGATGTGATCAAGAGCGATTAAGAGACCTTCCAAGATATGGGCACGAGCTTCCGCCTTCTCTTTATCAAAGATAGTCCGACGAGTCACCACTTCTTTTTGGTGCTCAATATAAGATCCCAAAATCTCACGAAGAGAGAGAATCTTAGGAACACCATTTTGAATAGCCAACATGTTGAAACCAAAGTTGGTTTGCATTTGGGTCATCTTGAAGAGGTTGTTTAAGATAACATTAGCTGAGGCATCACGGCGCACTTCGATGACGAAACGAACCCCTTCCCGGTTAGACTCATCCCGAACTGCTGTAATCCCATCGATTCGTTTTTCTTGAACCAAACGAACGATATGCTCATGCACTTTGGTCTTGTTGACCATATAAGGAAATTCAGTGACGACAATGCGTTCACGGCCTGTCTTGGTCTCTTCAATTTCCGTCCGAGACCGTAAGACAATTGAGCCTTTTCCTGTTTCATAGGCCTTATGAATACCCGATTTGCCCATGACCAAGGCTCCGGTAGGGAAATCTGGTCCAGGAAGCACCTCCATCAGTTCACGCGTTGTCACATCAGGATTATCCATCATTAGCTTGACAGCATCAATAGACTCACCGAGGTTGTGTGGAGGGATATTTGTCGCCATCCCTACCGCAATCCCTGTCGCTCCATTGACTAACAAGTTAGGGAAGCGAGCTGGAAGGACGTTTGGTTCGCGTTCACTGGCATCGTAGTTATCTGTGAAATCAACTGTATTCTTGTTGATATCCCGAAGCATTTCGAGAGCAATCTTGCTCATACGAGCTTCTGTATACCGTTGGGCCGCGGCTCCATCACCGTCCATAGAACCAAAGTTCCCATGCCCATCTACAAGCATGTAACGATAGCTCCACCATTGAGCCATCCGAACCATAGCCTCATAAATAGAGGAGTCGCCGTGTGGATGGTATTTACCCATAACATCCCCGGTAATACGAGCTGATTTCTTATGTGGTTTATCTGGAGTAACCCCAAGTTCATTCATACCATAAAGGATCCGACGATGAACTGGCTTTAAACCATCTCGCACGTCAGGAAGAGCCCGAGACACGATAACACTCATAGCGTAATCGATGAAACTAGTCTTCATTTCCGATGTTAAGTTAACATCAACTAAGTTATTATCCTGCATTAAAACAATGCCTCTCTTTAATTAATTCACCATACTATTATAACACATTTAGGACTTTTTTTCTCCTTCGGAACACAAGAGTAAAAACGTTTACATCGTCCAAATTAGGCGTAAAACCGTGACAAAGAAAAGTAAAAGTGGTAGAATAAATGCGAATGGGGAAACCCCAAAAAATAAAAGGAGACGTTTAGAATAATGACATTAACTAAACAACATAAAAAAGTTATCCTTGTTGGTGACGGCGCTGTAGGTTCATCTTATGCTTTCGCACTTGTTACTCAAGGTATCGCGCAAGAATTAGGTATCATTGAAATTCCTCAATTGTTTGAAAAAGCGGTTGGTGATGCTGAAGACCTTAGCCACGCACTTGCCTTCACTTCTCCTAAGAAGATTTATGCTGCTAAGTACGAAGACTGTGCGGATGCTGACCTCGTTGTTATTACTGCGGGTGCTCCTCAAAAACCAGGTGAAACTCGTCTTGACCTTGTTGGTAAAAACCTTGCCATCAACAAATCAATCGTTGAGCAAGTTGTTGCTTCAGGATTTAACGGTATCTTCCTTGTAGCTGCTAACCCAGTTGACGTCTTGACTTACTCTACTTGGAAATTCTCAGGTTTCCCTAAAGAACGTGTTATCGGTTCAGGTACTTCTCTTGACTCAGCTCGTTTCCGTCAAGCACTTGCTGAAAAAATCGGCGTTGATGCTCGTTCAGTTCACGCCTACATCATGGGTGAACACGGTGACTCTGAGTTTGCTGTTTGGTCACACGCTAACGTTGCCGGTGTAAAATTGGAACAATGGTTGCAAGCTAACCGTGACTTGGATGAAGCTGACCTTGTAGATCTCTTCATCTCTGTACGTGATGCTGCTTACTCAATCATCAACAAGAAAGGGGCTACTTACTACGGTATCGCCGTTGCCCTCGCACGTATTACTCGTGCCATCCTTGATGATGAAAATGCTGTACTTCCACTTTCAGTCTTCCAAGAAGGACAATACGGAGTTGAGAACGTCTTTATCGGTCAACCAGCGATCGTTGGTGCTCACGGTATCGTTCGTCCAGTAAACATCCCATTGAATGACGCTGAAACACAAAAAATGCAAGCATCTGCAAAAGAATTGCAAGCAATTATCGATGAAGCATGGAAGAACCCAGAATTCCAAGCAGCTTCTAAAAACTAAACAAAACATTAAACACCATGTCTTAGGACATGGTGTTTTCTTGATCTCATCATTTATAAATCGTACAGTGCCCTAAGAGCCCAATCCTGCTCTTAAAAACCTTCTGCTATCTTTCTCATCCAAAAATAAAAAAAGAGAGCCTCAAGGCTCTCCTATCGACATCCACCCTGAGGGAATCGAACCCCCATCTCAAGAACCGGAATCTTACGTGATATCCATTACACTAAGGGTGGCAACTATGATAGTATATCAAAAATTCGAGCATTTTACAAGTAAAAAAAGCTTGCCTAAGCAAGCTTTTTAAGTTGATTACAATTCAATATCACCAAACAAGTCAGCCATTGAGAATCCAGTTTGAGTTTCTGGAAGTTCAAAGTCACGTTTTTCTTGTTTTGGACGACGTGGACGTTGTTGACGTTTTTCTTGTTTTTCGCCTTCTTCTTGAGCTGGACGTTCTTCAAGAGCTTTGATAGAAAGTGATACACGTTCATCAGCAGCATTTACTTCAAGAACTTTAACAGTTACTTCTTGTCCAACTTTAAGCACATCTTTTGGATTTTCAACACGTTTGTGTGAAATTTGTGAGATGTGTACAAGTCCATCGATACCTGGCAACACTTCAACGAATGCACCGAAGTCAGTCAAACGTTTAACAGTACCTTCGATGACATCACCAGCAGCCAATTTTTGTTCTACGCCATCCCATGGTCCAGGTGTTGTAGCTTTCAATGAAAGTGATACGCGACCTTCTTCTTCGTTCAAGTCAAGGACTTTCACTTCGATTTCTTCACCAACAGTTACAACTGATTTAGGTGAAACGTTGCGTTCGTGTGACAATTCAGTCAAGTGAACCAATCCATCAACACCACCAAGGTCGATGAAAGCACCGAAGCTAGTGATACGAGCAACTTTACCAGTTACAACGTCACCAACATTCAATTTACCGAATACTTCAGCGCGAGCTGCAGCTGATGCAGCTTCAACAACTTCACGACGAGAAAGGATGAAGCGGTTTTCTTTTGCGTCAACTTCTTTGATTTTAGCATCAAATTCTTGACCTACGAAACGTTCAGTGTTACGTACAAAACGAGTATCAAGCATTGAAGCTGGAATAAATCCACGAAGTCCTTCAAATTCTACTGAAAGTCCGCCTTTAACAGCGCGAGTTCCTTTAACAGTAACAACTTCTTCTTCACGTCCGACCAATTTGTCCCATGCTTTGCGAGCTTCCAAACGTTTTTTAGATACAAGGTAAGTTACTGTATCAGTATCTTTACCAACTACTTGACGAAGAACAAGCAATTCAAGTGTTTCACCTGGTTTAACCAAGTCATTGATGTCAGCATCACGATCGTTTGTCAATTCGCGAAGAGTCAAGACACCTTCGACACCAGTTCCAGAGATTGCAACGTTAGCTTGTGTAGCGTCAACTGTCAAAACTTCAGCAGTAACAACATCACCTGGCTCAACTTGGCTAACACTGTTTAGCAAATCTTCAAATTCATTCATCTAAAAAATCCTCCAACAATCAAGTTTTCTAAACTTGACATACTTATAATTATTTTTCCTAAGCAAGCACTCGCAACGAAATCAAAATGATCTACAACGACATCTTCATATAAAGAAATAAAATACCTGAGCAGATATTTTACCACCTTATCTGATATTACCTAGAACTGGGGTAGCTGGATTCGAACCAACGCATGAGGGAGTCAAAGTCCCTTGCCTTACCGCTTGGCTATACCCCAAAAGTGAAATGGAGAGAGAGGGATTCGAACCCCCGAACCCGAAGGAGCGGATTTACAGTCCGCCGCGTTTAGCCTCTTCGCTATCTCTCCAAGCAAATCAACAGACACAATTATACCATTGATTTCATGAAAATGCAACCCCTTATTTATTCAAATTATAATTTTCGATGGCACTTTCCACTGCTTTTTCCAGTGATTTATAAAGACTTTCTACGGCTCCGTTTTTCACAAGAGCGAACTGAGCTCCCATATCAGCAATCTCAGCAATAGCCTTCTTCCCAATCGCTAATTGGTAGCCATCAAAGGTATCTTTTCCTACAACTACCTTGCTATCAGAAATTTGGATTTCAATTTTTTTATCTTTTTTACTCATTCTTCTACCTCATTTCAACCCCTTTATTTTACAAAATTTTTCACATGCTTGCAAGCCGAAAATGTTTCATGATTAAATTATTTTAATTTGCTAGTATCTTCTTCCTAAGAAAAAAAGAGGGAGTTCTCCTCCCTCTGATCATTCCTTTAATCGTTTACTTTAAAAATCCATCCTTCTGGAGCTTCAATATCACCAAACTGGATGCCCGTTAATTCATCATAAAGCTTGCGGGTAATCGGTCCTACTTCAGTTTCTGAATAGAAGACATGGAAGTCATCTCCGTGCTGAACTCCCCCGATTGGTGAAATAACAGCGGCAGTTCCACAAGCACCTGCTTCAACAAAGCGGCCCAAGTTATCGATTGGGACATCCCCTTCGATTGGTGTCAAACCAAGACGGTGCTCTGCAAGATAGAGCAAGGAATACTTGGTAATGGATGGCAGAATAGATGGGCTAAGTGGTGTTACAAACTCATTATCAGCTGTAATCCCAAAAAAGTTAGCAGATCCCACTTCTTCAATCTTGGTGTGGGTTGCAGGATCCAAGTAAATCACGTCTGAGAAGTTCCGAGACTTAGCTAATTTACCAGGTAAGAGGCTAGCGGCATAGTTCCCACCGACTTTCGCTGCACCAGTCCCATGAGGAGCTGCGCGGTCATAATCGTCTTGGATCAAGAAGTTGGTTGGAACCAAGCCACCCTTGAAGTAGTTTCCGACGGGCATAGCAAAGATCGTAAAGATGTATTCCTCTGCTGGCTTCACCCCAATGATATCTCCGACTCCAATCAACAATGGACGAAGATAGAGTGTTCCACCTGTTCCATATGGTGGGACATATTCTTCATTGGCACGAACTACTGCCTTACAAGCTTCCACAAACATATCCGTTGGAACTTGTGGCATCAAAAGACGATCAGCAGTCCGTTGAAGACGTTTGGCATTTTCATCGGGACGGAACAATTGAATACTGCCATTTTTTGTCCGGTAGGCTTTCAGCCCCTCAAAAGCTTGCTGTCCATAGTGCAAACTTGGAGAAGATTCCGAAATATGAAGAGTGGCATCTTCGGATAGTTCTCCATTTTCCCAGGCACCATTACGATAATAGGCGATGTAGCGGTAAGGTAATTTCATATAAGAAAATCCAAGATTTTCCCAATCAAGTGATACTGTCATGTCAGTTTTCCTTCTTCCATTCAAGACTTGCTAAATAGCAAGAGCCACCACAAAGGATGACTTTATTCATGTACTCTATTTTACACCATTTCATGAGAATTTCAAGTGAAATTTGCAATTTTCAGAAAATTTATCGAGCAACAAAATTAGCCATAAACTGGCTAATTTTGTTTTTATTTAATTCTAGCAGTAAAGACTTCTTGATCAGAAATTTGATCATTGACAAAGGAACCGTTGCTAGTTCGTTCTGACAAGCTGAGTTGGGTAACATCCACTTCCGTCACCTGACCTGTTGTCGAGGTGATCTGAAGGATTTGATCTTGCTCTCCCACTTCTTCCTGGCTCGTAAAGAGATCAAAATCTCCCTGGTCAGTGAAGACTGGACCTGCCTTGAAGACGCGGTGTGGTTTAGACTTCAGTTCACGTAAGACTTGCAGTCCACGTTTGGCCCGGCTGGTCACTGGAATATCATCCTGAGACATCCGTTTAAGACTACCTCTATGAGTCAGAATGTACATGCTTGGTGTCGTTGACTTAAAGACGGCCACAACTTGATCCCCGTCTTTGAGGTTAATGGCTTTAACACCTGCTGCTTTGGCCCCTACCACTGGAACCTCTTCAATATTGAATCGGAGGCCATAACCATTCTTAGTAATGATCATGATGTCCTCGAGGACCACTGGTGCAACCGCTACGATACGGTCCTCTTGGTCCTTCAGTTTAGCGTACTTAGTTGATTTAGAACGATAGGTCCGCCATGGGCTCAATTCCTTGCGTTCAAAACGCTTGATTTGGCCTTGTTGGGTAGCTGCAAAGTAGGTCACTCCTTCAAACTGATCCACAATCTCCGCAAAGAGAATTTCTTCCTCCTGCTCGAAATTGGTCAAGGTCTGACTAAGGTGCTCCCCGATATCCTTCCACTTGGTATCTGCCAATTCATGAACTGGTCGATAGATGGCATTTCCCAAGTTGGTAAAGAGTAAAAGATGCTGAGTGGTCTTAGCAGGCTCTACGTAAATCAACTCATCGTCGTCCCGCTTACCGACTTCCTCCACTGTCGACGCATTGAAGGAACGAGGCGAGGTCCGTTTAATATATCCCGCACGGGTCACACTGACGAAGGTTTCCTCTTCAACAATCAGACTAGCTGTATCAATCTCGATAGTTTTAGCAGTGTCTTGCAATTCACTGCGACGCGGATTGCCAAAGAGTTTCTTGACTTCACGCAACTCCTTCTTCATGAGGTTAAACATAGTCCGTTCGTCCCCAATGATGGCTGCCAAGGTCGCGATTTGCTCCTTGAGACTAGCATGCTCTTCTTCCAAGGTCACGATATCTGTATTGGTCAAGCGGTACAATTGCAAGGTGACGATAGCTTCTGCTTGTTCTTCCGTGAAATCATAGCTGACCTTAAGGTTTTCCTTAGCATCTGCCTTATTATCAGAAGCTCGGATCAAGGCAATCACTTCATCAAGGATAGAAATGACGCGGATCAAGCCCTCTACGATATGGAGGCGTCGTTCTGCCTTTTCCTTATCAAAGCGTGAGCGAGCGACAATGATATCCCGACGGTGAGCAATGTAGCTAGAGAGAATCGGCACGATCCCCACTTGACGTGGTGTGTAGTTATCAATCGCCACCATATTGAAGTTGTAGTTGACCTGCAAGTCTGTGTACTTGAACAAGTAGTTCAAGATCAAGTCTGCATTGGCATCTTTCTTCAACTCAATGGCAATACGAAGACCATCTCGGTCAGACTCATCCCGGACTTCCGCAATACCCGCCACCTTGTTGTTAACACGGACATCGTCGATCTTCTTGACCAAAACTGCCTTGTTGATCTCATAAGGGATTTCGGTAACGACGATTTGCTGCTTGCCGCCTTTGAGTTGCTCGATCTCTGTCTTAGAGCGGACAACCACCCTTCCCTTACCAGTTTCATAGGCTTTCTTGATCTCATCGCGCCCTTGGATAATGGCACCGGTCGGGAAATCAGGTCCAGGAAGAAACTCCATGAGTTTGTCTACCTTAGCAGAAGGATGGTCGATCATGTAGACAACCGCATCGATGACTTCAGCAAGATTATGTGGCGGAATATCTGTCGCGTAACCAGCTGAAATCCCTGTAGCTCCATTGACCAAGAGGTTTGGAAAGGCTGCCGGCAAAACAGTTGGCTCTTTTTCTGTATCGTCAAAGTTCCAGGCAAATGGCACTGTGTTCTTTTCGATATCTTGCAAAAGATAGCCCGCAATTTCAGACAAACGAGCTTCCGTATAACGCATGGCTGCTGGTGGATCCCCGTCCATGGAACCATTGTTTCCGTGCATTTCAACAAGGATCTCGCGGTTCTTCCAGTCTTGAGACATGCGGACCATGGCATCATAGATAGAAGAATCCCCGTGAGGGTGGAAATTCCCCATGATATTTCCGACAGACTTGGCAGACTTGCGGTAGCCCTTGTCATGGGTATTGCCGTCCTTATTCATAGAATAAAGAATCCGCCGTTGGACGGGTTTCAAGCCATCCCGAATATCAGGAAGAGCCCGTTCTTGAATAATGTATTTGGAGTAGCGACCAAAGCGCTCTCCCATGATGTCCTCCAAGGACATATTTTGGATATTACTCATATAAGATACAAAGGGACGTTTCGGCTTGCCGAAAATTTCTGTAGAAAAATAGGAAATCGATGCAGGGTTCGATGAACCCAAAGCGATTTATCTTTTTTCCTAGAAAATTAGTCCCGTGTTCAGTTACTACAAGTAACTAAACTATCCTTTCTGTAGTTTTAAATACGTTATCAAATGATGGATCAAGAGTTTCACACAGTATTTAGGGCGTGTTCAACTCCTTTCAAAGAATGTAGAGTAGATTTTTTTTAGAAAAAGGAATTCAGTTACTACAAGTAACTAAACTATCCTTTCTGTATTTTAAAGTGTTTAAAATAGATTATTGAATCAATGATTTGACAGTTTCTCTTCAGCATAAGCTATCATCTTCTCAGCCTCTTCCTGATCGTAGGCAAATCCCATCTTTTTGGCCAGGCTTTGAGCTTCTCGATCAAAAACATTCATGGTAGCAAACAAGGACTGGCTGACCTTCTCTATACTAGATAGATTTAGCAGAGCTGAGAACTCCTTCTCTTTCTCAGCTGGGAGATAGTGAAAGAGGTATTTGTAGTTCTTTCCGATATCAACTGCTCCCCTATCGCTTGTCACCTGCCAAGCAAAGACCTTGAGGAGTTCTTGCTGGCAAATGCCATAGAGGTGATCCGTCGCATAGATGAGCTGATTTCTTCGAATGGCCTTTACGACATAAGCCGATACCCACCAAAATTCATTGCAGGATGCTGCAAATTCCTCTTCAGTAGGCGGAGCGGTCCAATAGCGCTTGGAATTAGGCTGATAGGCTTCAAACAAACCTTTGTCGTCTTTTATAACTTCAAAATTTGCTTCGCTGTCCACCCACTCTTGGATATACTCCTTGGGGCAGAGGGTTAAATCAATGCGATTGCCATCTTCAAAGAGCATAAGATAAAGATGACGGTGTCCTAGAGTAACTTCTTGCTCAATGATGCGTTTACCAAACTGGTCTAGCCAAGATAAATCAGATATCAAGTCCTCCAGATTATCAACAATATAGACCACATCATAATCTTGGAACTCATCTTTTGGTGCTTTTGTATCCGTTCGTGAACCAGACATAGCGACAGCGTTGACTTTTAGAGTTTTTGCGATTTGTAAAATCACGTCAAACATCTCGGTTTCAGTTCTCATGGGGATACCTGCCTTTTTAGTGAAAACTTTTAATTCTGTAGAGGTCATATCTATAAAGGGGACTGGCTGCTGGAACTTTTTCCTTATCAAATTCTTTGAAAAATCCCATGACTAGTTTTGCATAACCATGACAGCCATCCTCATTTTTGTTTCTTCTTTTCAAACAGATTATTAATAATAAGTAAAACTACTAACAGAACAGCTAATACATTTGTTTGGGTGCTGATTCTGAAACACCTGACAAAAATCTGTATATTGTCAACCTTAAAAGGACCTACAAAAATTTGAAGGATATCACTTATCAAATTAAGCACTACAATTACACTCATGACACCTATGGCCCGACCTGAAATTTTTAGCATAAATATTTCCTTGTCTTTCTTCACTTGATTAGTTTTACTAGATTTTACATGTTTTTCTAAAAAATTTTCAACAGAAAATTCATTTATCTTATCTTCACCATTTTTATTAATTTTAACATCTAGTTCAAGTTTCATCTCATACCTTTTCCTTCATTCTATCATTGATTCTTTTGATCAGATTGTATTCTTTATCGCCATTCCCTAAGGATCTGCATATTGTCTCTGCTTTCTCATATGTTTCACGAATAAATTCTGGTTGTCTTGAAGCATTGTAATAAACCTTCAAAAATTTCAACGATGATAGCATAGAAGCATTGTATTCCCAATGGTTCTTCAACAGACATCTGATAAAAACCCTGATGATTTCCTGTTCTTGATACAAGAGACTTGTTTCATGATGTTCAAAATACTTTAACGAAATATAATCACAATAGTAAATCATGATATTAGATATCCAATTAAAAGTGTTTTCTTGAACTTCCTTAGTTGGTTCATAGCGTAGAGCTGTCCTTAACACCTGAACTTCTTTAAGCGTAATTTCTTTAGCAGAAGCTGCATCAAAAAGCTTTGAGCGCCAGCCTGAAATGCCATCTAAAGAACTTCTATAATTTGTATATAAGGTAAAGATTGACACAATTGCACCTAACAGAGCCGCAAATAATCCAATCACTAATTCATTCATCTTTATATCCTATATTTACTTTCTAAGATTGATTTTGACTCGCATAAATTAAACAGAACAACCTACTTGGCTTCTTCTGGTTGTGTTGGGGTAATTTTTTTGGTTAGCTTGCGTATTTTATAGCGACTACGGATAGAGTTGAGATGGTCACGGAGATCAGCATACTGCTTTTTATCTGGATAAGCATAGGCGTTGATTGCAGTAAAATCTGCAAAGAAGTCATAGATTTCTTATAGTTTCGCACGGATTTCCTTTTTTTTGACTAGGTGCCTTGACTTTTTGCTCGGCCAAGCGCTCCTTATAGTCATTTTCAAACTGAGCCTGCGCCTTTGTCAAGGTTTCTACATGAGTTATCAAATGCAGAGTTGAAAGGGCAGTTTTGTAGTAACTATCTTTTAGCTCCTTGAGCAAATGGTTAATAGCTTCTGTCTCTTTTCGTAGCTCATACTCGTTAGCCCGGCATAATTTTTGAAAAGTTTGCTGAGTTTGTCGTAAGCTTCCTTGCTACTTGCCTATTTCACACGAGAGAAGGCCTTGACCAAACCAATCAAGGTAGAAAATGCATCATCACGCTCACGATCAGACGCTTCCAGACTAGCCACCGTTTGACTGGCCTTGGAACGGTGCAAACCAGCTTGCAAGGTCTCAAGAAGTTTCTCCATATCCCCAAGCTTCGTTGCGTAAACCTGCTCAGACTTATTGGCTTTTGTAAAAATCCCCAACTCATCCCTGCTCTCAGATAGAAGTTGGAAGAATTCGTTGTTTACTAAATTGCGTACAGTTAAACTCGTGATTCCATATTCTTTTTTTATAAAACAACTCTTTCAATGATGTATTTTTATGTTTTTGCTCTAAAATAATTCAGAACATATATAAATATTCGTATTTTACTCCAATAACTCAAAACACACATGTGTGATTTGGGCTATTTCTCCCTAGACAAAATATTCTTCAGGTGGGATTTCTTGTTTTAGGACTTGGAAGGTGATTATTCGTGTGGGATTTAATCTAGCCCAAACGATCCAATTTGAACGCATGGAGTTTTGATTTAGAGTCATACTGAACTACTGCAATCTTTTTATGAAGTTTTTCTATATCCTCAGCAGTGAGTTGTACTTTTTTTGCGACATCAATAAATCTATTAATTGTTTCACTATCAGATTCATTATTGCTATTGTAATTATAAATAATCAATTCAGAATCTGTCTCCAAAAGTGAGTTAAGAATATTATTCCACCACCAAAAGTCACTATCACCGAGTGATAAACCGTATAATATAAACAAATCAGTATTATTGAAATATGATTTATATTTTTTATCATTCTGAGCCCAATAGGGTTTTAAAAAATTCTTTGCTTTGTTTCTATTATCAACATTTGTTATTTGATTTTCGTTATCGAAGCCAAATAACATTGATTTTGGAACATTTTGATAACCATGGGGATGAGTGATGTTGGTCATCAAATAACTGGAAAAATAAGTGGAGCTATCCCAAGAACAATGATCGTTAGTAAAATTATTAGGATTTGCCGCAAAAGAAATTTGTCTATCAGCATGTGGCCACGGGTGTGGATCATATTGTTCTTTATCCAATACTAAAATATTATCTAACATAGAAGTATAGTTGAAATTTAAAATTTCCCAATTAAATAATTTGTAATGGTATAGCTTTGATGGAAAACTCAATTTTCGGAAATTGCTTTCATCTAAATCTGCCAAAAATTTTTGAAATGATGAAATTGCTAGCTCGCTTTTACTGCTATCATTCCCTATTTGAGCTAACATATTTGGAGTTATTATATCATTTAAAAAATTAGAAAATTCAACCTGAAAGTGATTAAAATCATTAGTCAATCTTGCTTCATTGATATAATTATTCTCGTTGAAAATCTCAATTAAACTATTCTCAAAGTCACTCCAATTTTGCTTGATATTGGAATTGTTTTCATTATCTTTCTTATCCTCAGTCATTTTTTGAAAGATAATATTATCTTTATCAAAATTCTTATAGCAAAGATAATTATAGAAATTTTGATAAGAAGTCCGATATGGAGATTTAAGATATTCCATTAACTGAATATCTACACCATTTCCAAAGAGAGCCATGATATTAATTTGTCCATCATTAGCCAGTTCTTTAAATTCTTGATTTGTATAAATATTATAGCCCATATTTTCTTTATCATCCTTTCAAAACACCATCTCCCCACTCTCTTCCAGCGTAAACCTAACATTGTCCTCAATCCACTTACGACGTGGTGCAGCCTTATCGCCCATTAGGACAGAGACACGGCGTTCTGCACGCGCCAAGTCATCAATGGTAACACGGATCAAGGTGCGGGTTTCTGGGTTCATAGTGGTTTCCCAAAGTTGGTCCGCATTCATCTCACCCAATCCTTTGTATCGTTGAAGGGTTGCTCCACGGCCAAAGGTTCGCCGTAGGTCTTCCAATTCACTATCAGTCCAGGCATAAGCCACTTCTTCTTTCTTGCCTTTGCCTTTAGACATCTTATAAAGAGGAGGCATAGCGATATAGATACGTCCTGCTTCGACCAAGGGACGCATATAGCGGTAGAAGAAAGTTAGGAGAAGGGTCTGAATATGGGCACCATCCGTATCCGCATCGGTCATGATGATAATCTTGTCATAGTTAGCATCTTCGATCGTAAAGTCAGCCCCAACTCCAGCACCAATAGTGTAGATCATGGTGTTGATTTCCTCGTTTTTGAGGATATCACTCATATTGGCCTTCTCAGTATTGAGAACCTTCCCTCGAAGTGGAAGGATAGCCTGGAACTTGCGGTCCCGACCTTGCTTAGCAGAACCACCGGCTGAATCCCCTTCGACTAGATATAGTTCGTTCTTGGCAGGATTCTTGGACTGGGCTGGGGTCAATTTACCAGACAAGAGCCCCTTGTCCTTCTTGTTCTTCTTGCCATTTCGACTCTCATCCCGCGCCTTCCGAGCAGCTTCACGCGCATCCCGGGCCTTGATAGCCTTGCGTATCAGATTGGAAGCCAACTCCCCATTTTCCATGAGGAAGAAGGTCAACTTGTCAGCGACAATCCCGTCAACGACTGGTCGAGCAAGTGGACTTCCTAGTTTGTCCTTAGTCTGCCCTTCAAACTGCAAATGAGCTTCTGGCACCAAGATCGAAAGAACAGCTGAAAGACCTTCGCGATAGTCGGATCCTTCTAGGTTCTTGTCTTTTTCTTTGAGAAGTCCTGTCTTTCTTGCATAGTCGTTCATGGCCTTGGTAATAGCTGTCTTCAGTCCTGTCTCGTGGGTTCCCCCATCTTTAGTGCGGACATTATTAACGAAGGACAAGATGTTGTCAGAGTAGCCATCATTGTATTGGAGAGCAACTTCTACTTGGAAGCCTTCTGATTCCCCGTTAAAGTAGAGAACGGGCGTCAAGGTTTCCTTATCTTCGTTCAAGTACTCAACGAAATCCTGAACACCATTCTCGTAATGGAAGGCCACATGGTTGTCTTCTTCCTTACGGAGATCGGTCAACGTCAGTGTTACATCCTTGAGCAAGAAAGCTGATTCTTTGATCCGCTCTGCAATGGTATTAAACTTGAAATCGGTCGTTGAGAAGATGGTTGGATCCGGCATGAAGGTAACCTTAGTTCCCGTCTTAGACTTAGGAGCCGAACCAATCCTTTCAAGAGTAGTAACAGGCTTCCCACCATCCTCAAAGCGTTGTTTGTAGACCGCTCCATCACGGGTAATCTCTACCTCAAGCCAGCTAGAGAGGGCGTTCACGACCGAAGATCCTACCCCGTGGAGACCACCAGAAGTCTTATAACCCCCTTGACCAAACTTTCCTCCAGCATGGAGGACGGTAAAGATGACTTCAACGGTTGGTTTGCCCATAGCATGCATCCCGGTCGGCATTCCCCGACCTTGGTCTGCTACAGATAGGGACCCGTCTTTGTTGATGGTAACGTCAATTTGAGAACCGAAACCAGATAAGGCTTCATCGACCGCATTGTCGACAATTTCCCAGACTAAATGGTGAAGCCCATTTCCATCTGTCGATCCGATATACATCCCTGGACGTTTACGGACCGCATCCAACCCTTCTAGTACCTGAATGGCATCGTCATTGTAATTATTAATGTTGATTTCCTTTTTAGACACAAGGAACCTCCTGTTTGTTCATCTTTTCTATATTACAGCTTTTTAGGAAATTTTGCAAAATTTTTCTTTCTTCTCTCCCTTTAACTAGGCTATTTACGTGCGATTGGATCAAATCAACTATCCGATGTGACACTTCAGCTAGAAATTTTCTTTTTCATTCAAAGCATTTTTGATATAATGAAACTATGATGAAAACTATTCTTTTACTCGTATTAGCATACTTATTAGGTTCTATCCCTTCTGGTTTGTGGATAGGAAAAGCCTTCTTTAACATCAATCTACGTGAACACGGTTCTGGAAATACAGGGACCACCAATACCTTCCGTATCCTAGGGACGAAGGCTGGTCTGGTTGTCTTTGCGGTTGATTTCCTCAAAGGGACCTTGGCTGTTTTATTGCCGACTATTTTTGGGGTTTCAGGAATTTCTCCTATGGTCTTTGGTCTTTTAGCAGTCCTTGGACACACCTTCCCAATTTTTGCAGGCTTTAAAGGAGGCAAGGCAGTCGCGACCAGTGCTGGGGTTCTCATTGGTTTCTCTCCCGTTTTCCTCATCCTCTTAGCCATCTATTTCTTTGTTAGCCTCTATTTAACCAGCATGATTTCTTTTTCAAGTGTAACGGTTGCTATTTTGGCTAGTTTAGGAGTGCTCTTCCTCCCATTGACTGGCTGGATCCTCCCAAGCTATGACCTGATTTTCACTCTTATTGTCCTCGCTTTGGCGACCTTGATCATCATCCGCCACAAGGACAATATCAAGC
>NZ_JBKQBL010000002.1:220355-237236 GCF_046824975.1 Streptococcus intestinihominis
AAAAGACTAGAGTCAAACCTCTAGTTTTTTTATGTTCAATAATAGTAGGGCTTTGGAAGAAAGCAAACAGGAGTCTCCCCCTCCACTTCTTCTATAACCTCACTTTCAAGAGTTTCTCTATCTCTTGATAAAGAATCTTTGTTGGCTGGTAGACTTTGCTTTTCTGAGCCAGAGCCTTTAGGTGCGACCAATCTTCCCGAGAAACCAATTCATTAAATAAGCGCAAGACTTCGGAATCTGTCTTTTTACGAGAGACCAACCCTATTTGGAATAACTCAGCCCGAACCGCATTGTCAAACTGGTCATAGTCCTGGGGCAAAATCAGACTTGGAATGCCCTCTTCGATACACCCCATCAAAATCCCTGCACCTGCATGATGAATGGCAAAGTCCATTTGATCCAGAACATCTGAATAAGGGAGGTAATCAAAGACCAGAAGATTTTCCGACAACATCCTGGGTGGATTTTCCAAACCACTAGGGTCGCCTAGGGTTACGTAAAAGACATAGTCAGGATATTCTTGGCTCAAAAGCTTTGCCAACTCCACCATCCGCTCTTTTTCCCATTTTAAATGAGTGCCGCAAGTGACGAGGACCCGCTTTTTAGAGCTAGTGAAATACTGCCTCTGTTCTTGAGGAAGCCGATCAAAAGATAGACAGCGATAACCAACCCATTTAAGCTGGGATGGAAAATCATCTCGAAACTCCAACTCTTTCATGCCCAGAGCCAAGATTGAATAGGGAGAATAGATGGCTTCTGTCCCATCTTCACGGTACAATTTGAAATCCTCTAGGGTATCGAGATTCTTCTTAACCAGCGCAAACCCAACTTTCTTTGCCAGACGAATGACTTGCCTGCCTAGTGCATCTCTCCACTTGTAGAAGATTCCCTGATGCGGTTTCCAGCCTCCCAGATATGCAGGCGTTGTCGTGCGACTTTCAATCGCTACTGGACTTGGAATGGTCGTAATCCAGGGAATGCCCAAACGATCTGCTAAAACTCCAGCAGGAGCGGCTACAAAATCTGCAATGATCAAGTCTGGTCTCCCCTCAGAGTTCCAAATTCGAGTTATTTCGTCAAAAACTTCAGGGATCAGTCTGCTATTGGCCCCTAATTGTTGGTACATGATAAATAGGTTTGCTTGCTTTGATGTATTGGCTATATCTTCCATGACTGTCGGACGGTCAGGAAACAAGGCAAGGCAGTCAAAACCAATCTGCTTAACCAATGCCTTTTTCTGAAAACCTGTTATGACACGGATCTGAAAACGCGGATCCTCCAGCAAGGGCTTGACCAAAGTCAAAGTCGGAAATAAATGACCACTAAAGGGGACGCTAATCACATCGATTTTTATCACTTTGTCTAATCCAGTCATAGATGATTCCTTTCACATCTTCTCTGTATTCATAGCTATAATGATTCGTATCCACTTGGATATCCGCTGAATGGCGGTCCAAAATTCGTGAATAAGGATCTTTTTTGCCTTTGATGACCAGTAGTTCTAGCTCCTTTTGACTTAAGAGAAGCTGGGAAACCGGGCCAAGCGCTATCACACGCAATCTTGGAAGGGAGACCTGATTCCCTAAACTTCTGAGCCACTGCGTCAGCATATTAACACCTGAACTCTTACAAACAAGAACCACCTCCTGCGCTTCCAACAAGGGGGACAAGTGCTTCTGTAACAGCTTTTGGAAACGAGGGTTCAAAATCGTATGCCAATAGTAGATGATATTGGATGCAGAAGCTGACAAGAGGGATACTTGAGGAAACTGTATATGTTCAAAATCTTGATTGAAGGGAAAATTGCTGGCTACTACTGTATAGCCGGATGGACAAATCGCATGAAGGAGGTCTAGCTGCCCAGCTGTCAGCCCGGCACAAGTGACATCACTGCTCCCACTGAGAAAGAGAACCAAGCGATTAGAGTTTAGCATGGTCTGATCAAGAGATAAAGCAGACAAACGGTCTAGATAGGACTTCATCTTACTCATAACGAATCTTTCCGTCCGTCACACGAATCTTCCGCCCCCGCCAATTTATCACAGGTGGAGTCAATAGAACAAAGACAAACAGCCAAGGAAGCAAGAAATCATTCAGCACTTCGTAGGTGACTTCATCCAAGTGTAAGCGATTGGTTAGAATGCTTTGTCGATAGAGGAGCATCCAAACTGCCTTGAATACCAGTAAGCTTAAGGCTAGAAGAAGATAAGGCCACCCTAAAATAAGACTTAAGATCAAACCTGGAAGAGGCAGAAAACTCGGTAAACCTATGAGGCTACACAACTTCCAGTCCAGGTGTTCTTTGAGATAGATAGAGCTAAAGAGAAGCCAACGCTTCATCTGGAGCAGATATTGCTTGGCGTCCTTGATAGTGGTTCGAACATTACAGGTGACCCGTGTTTGGATAATGGGTACTCCTTTACTCCTTAAAAAATCGGCTACGGCTAAATCATCACATAGATAATCCTTGATTGCTGTGAAAAGCCCCTGGTCTTTTGCAAGTTCTACCGGTAGGATATAGAACATCCCGTTGATGGAGTGATTCGCCTCAACTTCTGCCATGGTAAAATAAGTAATAAAAGAATTGCCATTTACAAATGCTGCGACCAGCTTGGACCAGAAATTGCTTCTCTCCTGGTTATAAGGAATACCTGTCAGAATGACCTCTTGACCCAAATAGGCAGTCAGCTCCCCCATCTTAGAAAAATCGATCACACTATCATCGTCCAAAACAATCAGATAAGGCCGGGTCAGCTCCTTTATAACTTGCTCAATCTTGTAACTCTTGGGATTAATCCCCTGAGGGACATCTTTAATGAGAAAGATTCGAATGCGTTGGGCAAAGGAATCCTCTTGGCAAATCTGATCTACTACTCGCTGGGCTTCTGTATCAGACTGGTCAATCAACCAGTAGAATTCCACTGCTTCTGTTTGCTGGAGATTGGCCCGCAAATCACCCTCTAAACGAGGATCCCCTGAGAGGATGGGTTGGACCACCGTAAAAAGCTCTTCTGGGAAGTCCGAAATATGAGACTGGCCTTTTTTATAATAAATGAGGGACAGCAACCAACGGATGAGAAATAAGAGAAGATAAACAACGCTTAAAAATATAAATATAAATTTCATCTATTAAGTCCCTTTCGTAAATACCTTGCAAGGAGACGAATAATCCATCTTTGGGGAAGCAGACGACCTAGCGAAACGAGCAAGCGATAGCGAAGGCCGATAACAGCATAGGAAGTATCTCTTTCTATGAACCGAATCAACTGCTGAGCGACTTTCTCAGGCTTCATCTGCAAGCGACTGCCTCCCAATGCTTCTACTAGTTCGGGAGGAAAAATAGCTGTTTGGACTGGTCCTAGAATGTACAGACATAGCTGGACCGGGGAATCTGATTGACTGAGTTCCTCCTGGATAGCAAGAGTGTAGGTCTGCAAGGCAGCCTTGCTGGAACTGTAGGCTGCTAAATAGGGATGAGGAAAAAGAGCGGCCAGAGATGACAACTGTACCAGCTGGATCTTCTGATTTTTCTGCACTAACTTCTTGATTAGGTTGACCGGAGCATGGTAATTGATTTGCCAGAGATCTTTCTCATTTGCTGTAGCTAGATAGCTGCCTAGGGAAAAATAGGCTACCACCGCACAATTGACAAGAAGATCTGCATCTAGGTCCTCTACAAAAGCTTCTAGAGACTTTTGATCTAGCATATCTAATATTACGGTTGACAGCTGCGCCTTGCTCCCAGTTAGTTCCTCTTGGACTTGGGAGAGTTTGTCTGGATCACGTCCTACTAAGACCAGATAATCCAGACTTCTTGCCAATTCTTTCGCTAGCTGACGGCCAATCCCCCCTGTAGCCCCTAAAATGATCGCTTTTTTCATTGTATCTTCCATCTTCATAGCTCTAGTGTACCAAATTTCGATTAGATAGAAAACTCCTACTTCTATTCTTCCACCTTAAGGTACAATCCATACCTTTAAACAATGAGAATGTCACTTTAAATCATTGAAGTAAGGATTGAAATAGTTTATAATAGCTTGAATACAAAATAATTGAGGGGTTTTTATGAAATTCTATTCCTACGACTATGTACTGAGTCAGATTAGCCAGCAAAATTGTGTCATGGTGATCATGTCCATTCTCTTAGTGTTGGTAACGGCTTTTTTCGCATTTAAGGCATATAAGGATAAACGTGGAAGTAAGTTCCGTGAATTGTCTATTATTTCTGTCTTAATCTTAGTAGCCGTTGTTTTGATTGGCATTTCAAATTTTCAAAACAATCAGTCTAATGACAATCAATTCCGCTCTTCCCTACACTTTATCGAAGTTGTTTCAAAAGAATTAGGTGTAGATAAAGAAGATGTCTATGTCAATACTTCGGATACGACCGACGGAGCTATTATCAAGGTAGACAAGCAATTCTATCGTGCGATTAGCGGAACAGACCCAGATAGCTATTTACTTGAAAAAATGGACTTATATAAAACAGATGTAGAACTGGTGGAGGTTGAAAAATGATAAGCTTTTTTGCTACAATTGCAATTAAATTGGCCTTTGGGCTTCTTTCTCTTGTTTTTGTTATTAACGTAACAGGAAAAGGAAATTTAGCGCCAAGTTCTGCAGTAGACCAAATACAGAACTTTGTTCTCGGGGGTATTATCGGCGGGGTCATCTACAATAGCTCGATTACCATCCTTCAATATGTCGTCATCCTCATCATCTGGACGATTTTGATTCTGTCACTCAAATGGCTTAATACCAATGTTTACTTCATCAAACATCTGATTGATGGAAAACCAACTATTATCATAAAAAACGGAAAATTAGATCCAGAAGCTTGTCGCTCAAAAGGCCTTTCTGCTTCTGACGTCGCTCTTAAGTTGCGCTCTCAAGGGGTCTTCCAATTGAAAGAAGTCAAAAGAGCCGTCATCGAACAAAATGGCCAACTCATAATCGTTCGAATGGGAGATGAAAATCCCAAATACCCAATCATTACAGATGGTGTAGTCCAAGTAGAAATCTTAGAGGCCATCGGTAAAACTGAAGAATGGCTTATGGCCGAACTGAATAAAAAAGGATTTGAAAATGTCGATGACATCTTTATCGCTGAGTACGACAAGGGTGAGATTAATGTCGTGACTTATTAAAGTTGGAAATCAGCTATTCGATAAAATAGACAAGTAAAAGGTCGTTACGAACTGTAACGACCTTTTTTCTATCTTTTAATAGTACTCCCCTTGGCGGTAGTTCCAAGAGTTGAAATGATCAGATAAGTGCATCATGATCTTGTCGATATCCAATCCCTTACGGATCACGACTGGGCAAGTATTGACAGAACGGCTACCTGCTCCTTGTTCTGGGATGAGTTTTCCTTCTGCATCAACCATAGAAACCATCACTCCTTGTTCATAGCGAGTTTCAATAGTCTTGTCTGGTTGGATAGAGGCTACATAATCATCGGCTTCGATGACCAAATCCACGGCACCTTCGATTCGCTCTCCGATTCCCTCGACTTTCCCACGATTTCCTTTACCAGATGGGTTAGCTGAAGAGGCATAAACCATTTTGCCTTCTTTTTCCCACATTTCTTTGGCGATTTGCTCACCAGCTTTACCGAATTTGATGACAAAACAGCTGGTTCCACGAACGTCTGTCATGAGTTCTTCGCGTCCATCTCCGAAGGCTTGTAATTTTGCATAGGCATCTTCACGCCAAGGGAGGATACAACCAAGCAAGATATCTTCGTCCCAATGTTTTTGGTAGAAGGCATCGATTTCAGGATTCAATTGAGCAAGGGTCCGGAGTTCATCCATGCTCCCACAAAGAACAACACCTGGTTTGTTGCGGTTGCGTTCTTTAGCTTCGAACTTCCGTTCCAAGCCGGCCTTGTCACTGGTCATAATAATGTAACCAACTTTTGTAGGGCAGACGATACAACCTCCCTCTCCTTTCAAAATGTCAAATCCTTCTTGTGAAAGTGTTCCGTCCCATTGAATGTGTTTTGTCATAAATTTCGTCCTCTTCAATTCTTTTTTTCTATTCTATCAAAATTACCAAAAAGCTTCAATATATTTTCTGAAAATTCTTAATTAACTATACAATTTTATTGCCAATAAACTGGCCGTTGCTTTTCATAAGCGGCAATCAAGTCCTCATATTGAAGTGTAATGCCAATGTCATCTAGACCATTGAGCAGTTTGTGCTTCCAATCACCATCGATCTCAAATCGAAACTCTCCAACTGGCGAGATAATCTTTTGCTCTTCTAAATCCACCGTCACTGGATCTGTCGGCTTCAAGCTGGCTAGTTTTTGTCGAACCTCTAAGGGCTGAACAATCGGAAGCATCCCATTATTGAGTTCATTATTGTAATGGATATCTCCGAAGGATCCGGCGATGACGACTTTAAAGCCATAATCAGCCAAGGCCCAGGCTGCATGTTCCCGAGAGGAACCTGCCCCAAAATTGTCACCAGTGATCAAAATGGTTGCCTTGCGGTATTCCAGCTTATTAAAGATAAATGTTGGATCCTCGGTATACTGATCATCCAAATAGCGCCAAGCATACATGAGGTATTTGCCAAAGCCTTTTTTATCAATCAGCTTTAAGAATTGCTTGGGGAGGATTTGGTCGGTATCGATATTATCGTTCATCAAGGGAACGGTTGTCCCCGTATAAATGGTAAATTTCTCCATGATTCCTCCTTTATTGAACTTCGGGCATTTGGCGCACATCGACAAAGTGACCGGCTATTGCTGCTGCAGCTGCCATAGCTGGGCTACAGAGATGGGTCTTAGCCCCAAACCCTTGGCGGTCTTCAAAATTTCGATTGCTGGTAGAGGCACAATGAACCCCATCTGGAACCTTATCTGGATTCATTCCTAGACACATAGAGCAACCTGGATCACGCCATTCAAAGCCTGCATCCATAAAGATCTTGTCCAAACCTAACTTTTCAGCAGCTTGCTTAACCGGACGAGAACCAGGTACGACAATGGCTGTTAAGTTGGGCGCGATCTTTTTGCCTTTCACAAACTTGGCTGCCAACTCCAAATCGCTGAGACGCGCGTTGGTACAAGATCCGATAAAGATATAGCCTAATTCAATGTCTGCTGGTTTTTGGCCAGGTTCTAGATCCATATAACGATAGGCCCGCTCATCGTTCATGTCCCGAATCTCTGGAAAGGGGGTTTCAAAGTCCACTCCCATGGAAGGATTGGTCCCCCAGGTCACCATCGGAGCTAAGTCAGATACATCCATACGGATGACCTTGTCATATACGGCTTCGTCATCACTGACCAGAGTCTTCCAATCCGCTACTGCAGCTTCAAAATCTTGTGGCACACATTCACGACCTTCTAGGTAATCAAAGGTCTTTTGGTCTGGATTCATGATTCCCATCTTAGATCCAAATTCAATGGACATGTTGCAGATGGTCATCCGCTCTTCCATGGTCAAGCGATCAATCGCTTCGCCCCGATACTCTACGACATAGCCAACGCCGCAGGCAACACCGTAGCGCGCTATCAAAGCTAGGATGTAATCCTTTGAATAGATCCCTTTTTGCGGGGTTCCAGTGAATTCGACCAACATCTTCTTGGGTTTGACCTGCCAGATGGTTTGGGTGGCAAAGACATGCTCGACTTCGCTAGTCCCAATCCCAAAGGCTATAGCACCGAAGGCTCCATGGGTTGCGGTATGGCTATCTCCACAGACAATAAATTTTCCTGGTTGGGTCCGCCCAGTTTCAGGGCCCACCATATGAACAATTCCTTGCTTAGCAGAACCATGGGCAGCATGATCAATCCCAAAGTCTTTGACATTCTCAGCTAATTTATCAATCTGGGCCTTAGAAATCACATCCCGGATATCATAAATGTTAACAGTGGGGACATTGTGATCAAAGGTTCCAAAGGTTAAATCTGGCCGTCGAACCTTGCGACCTGCAACCCGTAATCCCTGAAAGGCTTGGGGACTGGTGACCTCGTGGATATAGTGTTGGTCCACATACATGAGTTGGGGCTGGCCTTCCTCACCGGTCACTACATGCCGTTCCCAGATTTTATCAAAAATTGATTTTCCTGCCATCCTTACCTCCATAAAGCGTAGAGTGTGTAAAGTGTGAGAAGGGTTCCTAAGAGCCAGGTGACCTTAAAATACCACTTCTGTGTCTTGTGATGAAAGAGTAGCCCTCCTATCCACGCTCCTAGCCCTCCAACTGCAAAAGCATAAAAGAGCAAGGTCTTTTCTGGTATCCGCCAAGTATTTCTTTTGGCCTTTTCCTTATCAACTCCGTAGAGAATCCCTACGAAGAGATTCCATAGAAGGATCAAGCCAGTAATCATTCCTTTTACACTCATAAGCGTTTTATAATCTCTTCTGTCATTTCTTTTGTCGAAGCACTGCCTCCTAGGTCTCTCGTAAAGATCCCTGCAGCAAGAGTAGCTTCCACTGCTTTTTCAATGCGGCTAGCATCTTCTTCTCGATCAAAGCTTTCTCGCATCATCATGGCAACAGAGAGGATCATCGAGACTGGATTCGCCACGCCTTGACCTGCAATATCTGGAGCTGATCCATGAATAGGCTCATACATGCTTGAACCTGATTCTGAATGGCTAGCCGATGGCATGACCCCAAGAGTGCCAGACAAGACACTGGACTCGTCTGAGAGGATATCACCAAAGAGGTTTTCCGTCACGATGACATCAAAGCGAGAAGGATTGGTAATCATGAGCATGGCTGCTGAGTCTACCAACTGGTGCTCCAAGGTCACATCTGGAAAGTCTTGAGCCACTCGATCAGCTACTTTTCTCCAAAGTTTGGAGGTTGCGAGGACATTTTGTTTATCAATGCTGGTGACTTTCTTGCGACGTCCCCGCGCAATCTCAAAAGCCTTCCGCACGATTCGCTCCACTTCTTCAACTGAGTAGTCGTTGATATCCCGTGCTTGATTTTCTTCTAAGATATGCTCTCCGAAGTAGATCCCGCCGGTGAGCTCGCGAACTACTACGAAATCCACACCATGGATGCGCTCCTCCTTCAAAGGAGAGAGGTGCTTGAGGGAGTCGTAAATCTTGACCGGACGAATGTTAGCATAAAGGTTGAGCTCCTTACGAAGAGCTAACAAGCCTTGCTCCGGACGAATCGGTGATTGGTCATACTGAGGACATCCGATAGCCGCTAAGAGAATGGCATCCGCTTCCTTTGTAGCTTCTAGAGTAGAAGCTGGTAGAGGATGACCAGCCACATCAATCCCTGCTCCCCCAAATGGATGATCTTGGACTGAATAGTCAAAATTTGTTTTTTCTGCCACTGCTTTCAGCACGGACAGGCCAGCCTCCATGATCTCTGGTCCAATCCCGTCTCCAGCTAGGGCGACAATCTTCTTCGTCATAGTGTTCTCCTTTAGGCATCTGGTAGATCACGATAGGATACAATGTGACCGATCTCTCCAGCATTCTCTTTTTGCACCAAGGTATTGGCATTGATATAGGCAATCGCTGACGCCTTCAATACGTCAAAGTCTAAACCAGAAGCATTAAAGATGGTATCCGTCGCTTCGTTTTCAACAGTGACCAGTACACGCGCTTGGGCATCAATCCCATCTGTCACCGCATCAATAGTGTAGGAAGTCAGACGAACTTCTTGATGGAAGAATTGATCAATAGCATTAAAGATTGCTTCCACTGAACCTTGACCTTTGGCAAGGTATTCAAGAATTTCACCATTTTCATTTTTCAGACTGACTGCTGCAGTGATGCTTTCATCTTCATTGGTTGTGAGACGAAGATCATCAAAGTGGAAGCCTTCTGGATTTTCCACTGCTGTACCGGCAACAAGGGCGCGGATATCGGCATCAGTGATCTCGTGTTTCTTGTCTGCCAGAGATTTGAACTTAGCAAACAATGGCTGGATGTCTTCTTCTGTGAATTCCAGTCCCAACTCATGCAGTTTTTCTACAAAGGCATGGCGACCAGACAATTTTCCAAGAGGGAGGCTATTGCTCTTGACACCCACCAACTCAGGCGTGATGATTTCATAGGTAAGAGGATTTTTAAGGACTCCATCCTGGTGAATCCCAGACTCGTGTGAGAAGGCATTGCCGCCAACCACTGCCTTGTTTTTAGGAATTGGAATCCCAGAGTAACGAGAGACCAACTCAGAGGTGTTGATGGTTTCATTAAGGACAATCGGACTCTCCACTTGGAAATAGTCTTCGCGAATATTAAGGGCGACCGCTACTTCTTCAAGTGCAGCATTTCCAGCCCGTTCCCCGATGCCATTGATGGTTCCTTCGACACGACCAGCTCCATTCTTGACAGCGGCGAGGCTATTAGCCACCGCCATTCCTAGATCATCATGGCAATGAGGGGAATAGATAATCTCACGATCTGTCTTGACATGGTCGATCAAGTATTTGAAAATAGCTCCGTACTCTGCTGGTGTCGTGAAACCGACTGTGTCAGGAATATTGATGTAGCTAGCACCAGCATCGACTGCAGTCTGGACAACTTGCAAGAGGAAATCCAATTCCGTCCGTGTCGCATCTTCGGGCGAGAATTCAACAACTTCAAACTTAGAACGCGCATAAGAAACGTGTTCCTTGATCGCTTCAAGAATTTCTTCCTTGGTCTTGTTGAGTTTAAATTCCCGGTGAATGGGACTCGTTGCGATAAAGACGTGAACTTGCGGATACTTGGCATCTTTTAAGGCTTCATAACAAGCATCGATATCGGATTTAACGGAGCGAGCCAAACCTGTCACGGCTGTCTTGGTCAAGACCTTCGCAATCTCCTGCACAGCAGTGAAGGAATCCGGACTAGCTGCAGGAAAACCTGCTTCAATAGCAGAAATGCCCCATTTTTCCAATTGCTTGGCAATGGCAATCTTTTCTTTAATGGAGAAATTGACTCCTGGAGTCTGTTCACCGTCCCGAAGACTGGTATCTAAAAATTCAACTTTACGCATAGGGTCTCCTCTTTTCTAAACATAGTGAATAAAATAAAAACATCTCGCCAGTTACCTAAGCGAGATGTCTTGTTACTCCCGCTTGGTAAGCCAAACAGGACTAATGCTTTTGCACTAGCCCGAGTACCTCAACAACAAAGCAAATTGAATAAACTTAGCTGTTTTCATGTTTGACTTTCTCCTTTGATTGATGTCTTGTTTAGTATTTTAGCATAGGGAAAATTGAATGTCAAGAATTTTCTACAATATTCTGAATTTTTTGAATAGAAACAAAATAAAGGCGAAAGTCGCTTTCTTACTTTCGCCTGATCTTCTTATTTTTTCCTGTAGAGATCAAAGATGATTTGATCATTGTATAGATCAATGGTATTGGCCTTGACATAGAAATCCATCTCATTTTTAATCTTAGCAAGCTCGATCTTGATCGTCGCTTCTTTGCTATCAATTTTCACAAAGTCAGGTAGATCCTTGTTTGTAGACAGCACCTGCATCACGGTCTTCTTAGGAAGTTTCAAGGTCCCAACTGAAAAATCCTTGAGGGTCAGGAGGATACTCCCATCCTCTAGCTTACTTGGCTGGAAATAGATATAGAGCGGGTACTCCTTCCCTAAAAAGTCCATCCTCCCCTCTAGTAACATCTGTTGGTTGTCTGCATACAGTTGATAATCACTCAAATGATAACTTTTAAGCATGACCTTGATGGTTTCATTTAGTTGAGCCCTAGTTGTGGTCATACTGCCGATCTTGACATCTCCTCCTTGGCTAGGAGTCTGTAGTTGCCGGACATCCTCTCGTACCGTTGAGAAACGAGTCCATACGACTAAACTTGTTGCCAGCAAGAAACTGACCAAGCCTAGAAAGAGCCATTTCCAGATGTTAATCGGCGTTTTTTCTCGTCTCTCCTTAAAATGAGGTCCTGTGGTTGCTGGCTTAACCTTCTTCTCACTCGAACCATTTTTTCTCAGTTGCATGTATTTTCTCCAGTACGGCTTCTTTCATGATCTCGTAGCCTGTATTATTGGGATGGAAACTATCCTCATCATACAAGGCATCATTGGTCACAGTTTCTTTTCCTAATTCGGATTCTGTCACCCCACTCTTGCCATCAATGCCCTTATAGAGGAGGTCATTGATTGGAACAAAGTAGACGCCTTGATAGGCAGAGAGGGTCTCCTCCGTTCTTTGGTTCCACTGATCGACAAGGGTCTGCAATTCCGTTAGATCGGGGAAATTGAGATACAAGGGATTATAGATCCCCACCACGTAAATAGGCAGATCAGGGTTGTCCTTGCGGGCCAATTCGATAATCTGTTTGAGATTTTTCTCATAGGTCTTCGATGCTTTTTCAAAGCGATCCAGATCTAAGTTACTGGTATCCTCAAGGATGGCCTTTCGCAGATCATTGCCCCCGACAGTAATGGTCAGTAACTGAGCCTGCTTCAAGTCCTTTCGAATCTCCTTTTTCTCCTGCATACGTGACAAAATTTGGCCGCTCGTGTTGCCAGAAACACCATAGTTGATCGCTTTGAATTCAAGACCTGTTTCATTGGTCAAACTCTGAGCAAGCAGAGGGACAAAACCACCTTGATTGGTGCTATCTCCTACGCCTTTGGTCAAGGAATCGCCAATCGCTACATAGGTGACTACCTTCTTTTTGACACTTGTTGACGGTTTGGTCATCACTGGTTCTGCTGAAGGAAGGAGCCAATTGACCAGAAAAAAGCAGACCAGAAAAGTGACCAAACAATACAAGATCATCTCTAGTATTTTTCTACTATTCATATACTCCTCATTCGTTCAGCTTTCAATTTGACTTTCTTATTTTTAAGTCAGGTTTAGGCTTGGTAGACAATCTTGCCCTGGCAGATGGTATAGGCTACCTGTCCCTTGAGGGATTCACCAACAAACGGTGAATTAGCTGCCTTAGAAGCAAAATGATCAGACACTAAACGGTCAGCATCCGGATCAAAGATCACAATATCCGCTGGTCCACCGACTTCCAAATAACCCGCTTCAAAGTTATATAATTTAGCGGGATTATAGGTCATCTTTTCTAAGAGTTCCATCAAGCTGAGCTCTCCTGCATGGACCAAATAGGTCAAACCAAGCGATAGAGAGGTCTCTAATCCTGTCATACCGGAAGGAGCCTTGGTGATATCGGCTACGTTCTTTTCATCCGCATGATGAGGCGCGTGGTCCGTTGCGATTACGGTAATGACTCCTGACTTCAAGCCTTCGATGACTGCACGACGGTCTTCTTCCCGACGAAGAGGTGGATTCATCTTGGCATTGCTTCCCTTAGACAGCAAGAGGTCTTCAGTCTTAGAGAAATGCTGAGGAGCTACTTCTGCAGTAACAGGAGCACCGATCGCTTGGGCAAACTCGACTACCTTGACACTCTCAGCTTTCGAGAGATGTTGGATGTGGAGGTGGCCACCTGTCGCATGAGCAATCATAGCATCCCGCGCTGCCATCGAGTATTCTGCCACACCAGTGGCTCCGCAAACCTTGAAATGCTCCCGAGCAATGTGCTCATTAAGTCCCAGAATGCCGTTCAACTCTGGATCTTCTTCGTGGAGACTAATGAAAGTCCCCAGACGTTTGGCTTCTTCCAAGGCCTGACGGACTACCTTGGTACTTTGCAACGGGATCCCATCATCTGAGAAACCGACAGCTCCAGCCTGTAACAAACCTTCAAAGTCAGTGAGATGTTGGCCATCAAAGTTCTTGGTAACCGTCGCTACGGTTTTAACATGAATGGCTTCCTTAGCAGCAGAATCCAAGACTTCTTTTAAAGTCACGACATCCGAAATAGTTGGAGTGGTATTGGCCATCATGACAACTGTGGTAAAACCACCAGCTGCAGCAGCCAGAGCTCCAGTGTGAATATCTTCCTTGTGGGTCTGACCTGGTTCCCGGAAGTGAACGTGAATGTCCACCAAACCTGGCGCTACCACCTTGCCACTCGCATCGATAACTTGGGCTCCCTCATAAGAAAGAGATGGACCTATTTCCACAATTTTCCCCTGATCTACCAAGAGATCACACACTTGGTCCAAACCAGTTTTTGGATCCATTACCCGACCATTTTTAATGACTAACATCTTCTACTCCTTTATTCATAGAAATCAACATGGGTCTCTAGCAAGCGATCCCCATCATAGCGGAACATAGCTGAAAAGAAGGGCTTATCCTCCAAGAGCCACTCGACAAAGGTGTGGTCCCCCTCCCAAGTTGGCTTACTTAAGACTTGATCATAAGGCACCCACTCCAGTGTCCCTTCGTTACACTCGATGAGATCCCCTTCAAATTCAGTCACCTTGAAGACATAGGTGTACCAGTCTAGGTCGGGAGTGAATTCAGGGAAGGTGATAATTCCTTTTAGAACTGGCTTAGCAACTAGACCCGTTTCTTCAAGAATTTCTCTAGCAGCACATTCTTGAGGAGTCTCCCCGCGTTCTAATTTTCCACCAACTCCGATCCATTTGCCTTCATGGACATCATTGGGCTTTTTATTGCGATGAAGCATCAAAAACGCTTCTCCATTATCGATATAGCAAATTGTAGCTAACTGTGGCATTATTTCTTCTTTCTATTTTCCTAACTTCGCAACCAATCAATAGGCTCGCGACCCATCTCCGTTAAATAAGCGTTAGCCCTTGAAAAAGGACGGGAGCCAAAGAAACCGCGATAGGCCGATAAGGGACTGGGATGGGCACTTTCAATAATCAAGTGTTTACTTGCATCAATCAAAGACTTCTTCTTCCGAGCATAGGCACCCCACAGAATAAAGACAACATGCTCCTCCTCTTGACTGACTAGGCGAATAACTGCATCTGTAAACTCTTCCCAAATCAGGCCAGCGTGCCCATTGGCTTGGCCAGCAGGCACTGTCAGACAGGCATTGAGTAAGAGAACCCCTTGCTCTGCCCAAGGCATCAAATCATGGGAAGGCTTAGGCCCCACATCTTCCGCTAACTCCTTTAAAATGTTTTGCAAGGATGGAGGTGCTGGGATGTCATCCGGTACAGAAAAGCTGAGTCCCTGTGCTTGACCAGGACCGTGATAGGGATCCTGACCCAGAATCACGACCTTAACTTCTTCCAGATTCGTTGTCTTTAAGGCCTGAAAAACCTTTTCACGAGGTGGGTAAATGGTCCCTGATGCATAGACCTGATCTAAAAATTGATTGATTTGCTTAAAGTAGCCCTCTGGAAGCTGCTCCTTAAGCAATTGGTGCCATCTTGAATGTTCCATCGCTTCTCCTTACAGCATAAAATAATTAACCGTTCTCTTGAGATTTCCTCGGACCAGCAGCCAAACCAATAGAGGCTAACAAGAGAATTTGTGGTAGAAATTGGATCAGATAACGAGTCTTGCCACCTTCAAAGATGGTCAAAAAGAGAAGACCACCAAAAACAGCAAGCGATAGGAAGTGGAATTCGTCATCGTTCTTCTTCTTGAGATAGACAAGGACCAGGCCAGCTGCCATCACAATCCAAACCAACTGTTTGACGAACTCATAATAACGATACTGAGGACGATCTGTACTTAAGAAGTAGGTACGAATCCATTTGGCAACTGGTAAATCCTTGGTATAAGGATCGTAAAGAGGGTTAATGACCGGAGTCTTTTCGTATTCAACATCCCGATAGAGCCAACCAAGTGTCCCTTCTGCAACCGTCAAGGATTGCTTGGTATAAAGATGTCCCAGGAGTCCAATCGGACCATATTCCTTCAAGCGCCGTTTGATTTCTTTAATGATATATTCGTTCTTGAACATCCCATTATTGTACTCGTCTCGCTTATCTTCGTCGACATATTTCAAGAGCCCTTCTTTCATATCTGCTTGGTTGTGCCCAATATCCGTCAAGCCCAAGTTAATAAACAAGAGCGGTCCTTTAGCCAGCCCTTCCCCTTTTAAAATAGGGACAGCTGTTTGGTGTTTTACAGCTGTATTCAGAGCTCCAAAGACCAGACCAGTTGATAAAAGGGTTAAAGCAAAGACTTTTCCAAAGACCTTCCACTGCCCTTTAAAGAAGAGGACCATCCAAAAGGCCATCACGACAATAATAGTCGTCGGACGGATCAGCATAGTAAGCCCTGATAAGAGGCCAAACCACAAGGATGTCTTCCATTGTGCACCACTGTCGCCCCCTTTTAAGAGATCCAAGGCTAGCCCTAATTGCAAGGCGATGAGAGGAAGAGGCGGAATATCCGTGTACATGGAGTAAAAATAAGGGGAATAACAGATTAAGAGCACATAGAGGGTATACACCCAGTCTGCCACTTTTTGGTCATAATGTTTCAGCCCTAAACGATACAAGAGGATGGCTCCTGCATTCACAAAGACCATGTTGAGGACTTGCATGACCCAGAGGCCTGCCCCACCAAGGATTTGGTAGAAAAAGCGTTCGTACAAGAACAAGGGAAGGTTATTGGGATTCCGGCTCAGGTAGCTAGAGATAGAGGACTCTTTTAGAAGGCCAAAGGCTCCCGTATAGACCACCGCGGCATCTCGTCGGATAAAGAGTTCCGCAGACAGCATAAAAACAATCTGAACTAGAATCGCTCCCAGCATCAATCCAGTCTTGTGTTTCATCAACCAGGCAAAGGCTCTTTTGAGATAGGAGCGACCAACATAAGCTAGGAGAAAGATAAGTCCCCCAAATACAAGGTCCCATCCCGAAATATCTTTTAGGTATACGATGCTAATGACAAACCAGTGCACCATCAGGAGCAACATGACCAGATGGAGCAATCCAAATAAGGCATTTTTACTTTTTACTAACATAGCTCCATTATAGCAAAAAAATAGGGATTTCGCTGAATTCTATCGGCTCTCCATCAAATAGAGGACTTCAGTTTGGATGGTGAAGCCAAGCCCTAGATATAGACTCAGGGCTGCTTGATT
>NZ_JBKQBL010000002.1:237284-239143 GCF_046824975.1 Streptococcus intestinihominis
CTCTTTTTCAACGACAATCTGAAATTGCTGCTCCACTTCTGCAACCATCTGATTCATCACACTTCGTAAGAGATAGCGTGCGTACCCTTTACGGAGATGATCTGGGTCAACGGCTAATCCAAAGAAATAGGTCGTTCCCTGAGAAAAATCCACCGTAACAGAAGCAAGTACTTGCTCATGGTCACGCAAGACAAAGAGACGGGTATCCTGCCCCTCGAGAGACTCGGTCGCATACTTGAGGGCATAGTCAAGATCCGTATCAAAAGCCTTGGATTGAAAATGCGCGATCTCTTGGAGCATGGACTCCTCAGCTTCCAATACCATCAGCCCTTCTCTCTTCTCAAGGTTGGTGCCCTGACAAGGGGCCTCCAACCACAGTTCGTGGTCTTCCTCCTCTGCCTCCACAAAATGAAAATGACTGAATAATTCCGGATGTTGCTCCAAAAACCGAACCTCTGATACATACAGTCGGTCTTCTAACTGATAGTCTTGGGCCAAGTCCATAAAGTCTTCCCATAAGGAACGAGCAATCCCTTGTCTACGAAAAGAAGGTGTCACAAAGAGCTGAACCTCAGCTTCTTTGGGTTCATCCGCATAGATGGACAAAAATCCAACCAGTTGTCCCTCCACCGATGCAAGGATAAAGGCTGGCATCGTTAAATCAGCATTATAGAGATTATCCAAATAGGGCAAGCGATAAGTATGGTCAATTTGGTGACAGGCTCTTACAAGCTGTTCACACTGCTTTTTTTCTTCTAAACTTAGACGAATCCGTCTTTCAAGCTTCATGAAATTTCCTTTCATCACAAAAACAAAAGGAGAGCCAAGCTTTGGCCCTCCTCCATTATTTCTTTAGTCTTGCCAGGTTTCTTGGTTTTCTTTGAAACGGCGTAACAGTTCCAAACCTTCATTAGTGATATAACCCTGTTCTTCAGCCAAATGAATCAATTCAGTATAGTTTGACAAGGTTTCAAGTTGAACGCCAGCTTCCGCAAATTTCTTATCTGCTTTCTCCAATTGGTAGGTGAAGATAGCCACCACACCAAGGACATCTGCTCCTTCACGCTTCGCAGCTGCGACAGCATCTAAGACAGACCCACCAGTAGAAATCAAATCTTCAACCACCACCATCTTTTGACCTTGTGGTACACGGCCTTCGATTTGGTTTCCAGCACCATGGTCTTTTGGTTTGCTACGGATGTAGGCAAATGGCAAATTCATCTTGTCCGCAATAATGGCACCATGAGGAATCCCCGCAGTTGCCGTTCCAGCAATCACTTCTACTTCTGGGAAAGCTTCCTTGATTTTGTCCACGAAGCCATTTTCAATCAAGGTACGAGTTTCTGGATAAGCGAGGGTCACACGATTATCCGTATAAATAGGGGACTTAATCCCAGAAGCCCAAGTAAAAGGCTCTTCCGGTTTCAAATAAACAGCTTCAATTTTTAGAAGATGGCTGGCAATATCTTTAGCTAATGACATGATAACTCCTTTTTACGATTTTAATCGAATACGAATTAAATCAATTATTTATTTTTAAACAACTGTACAGGTTAGTGAATAGTTTAGCGAAGGCCCTATCGGACTTAATTATTCCGACGATCACAGAAGAGAAACGATTTTTTTCTCTTCTGTGATCTAGTGAATGCGTTAGGGAAGGTCCCATAGGACTTCCCGTAGAGCTACCAAAAGTTCCACTTTTAGTAGCTCTTACGCATTCCACTGTCTCTTAATTTCATGATAAGCATCCCATGGGTTTTCTGCTTGAATGATTGGACGTCCAACCACGATGTAGTCTGATCCGATGGCATGGGCTTCTTGTGGGGTCATGACCCGTTTTTGGTCACCAATTTCTGCTC
>NZ_JBKQBL010000002.1:239372-244050 GCF_046824975.1 Streptococcus intestinihominis
AGCAGACAACGCCGTCCAAGCCAGCTTCTTGCGCCTTACGAGCATAATTAACAACTGATTCTTGGACAGTGGTTTGGATGTTTTGGCAATCACGCATGTCTTCTTCACTGGTTGAAGTCAACTGAGTCACCGCCACCAACTTAGCTCCTGGTCCAAGTGCTTTTTTGGCTTCGCGCATCATCTCTACACCACCGGCTGCATGAACTGTCACCATATCCACTCCAAATGTGCCTAGGACAGACATGGCTGACTTAACCGTATTTGGGATGTCGTGCAATTTTAGATCCAAGAAAATGCTGTGGCCACGACCTTTCAGATAGTGAACAATTTCTGGGCCAACTGCATAGAAAAATTCCATTCCGATTTTTACAAAAAGTTTTTCATCTTCTGGGAAATGTTCTAGAAAGTTTTTGACATCTTCAAAAGCTGGAAAGTCAAGGGCGATGATGGGACGTTCTTCACGCATGGGTTTCTCCTTTTTATGGCAGACATTTTTTCCACAAAAAAACCTTGCCCGAGGCAAGGTTACACGAAAATTAGGTAGTATCTACCCTGATTCACCGTCTAGACCTTAGGAGCCTCTCTGGACCGCTTTAAAGGTTTTTCTACATTGTAGTACGATATGAAAGAAAAGTCAAGAAATAATCATAAAACGTTCGGATTCAATCTGTTTTTTTCATCTTTCGACTAGGGAAGATTCACAAACATATCAAATTCTTGACGAAGATCCGATTTTCCTGTAAAATTTTTGTATGCTGAGTAAGGGTTGTTTTAGTTGTAGCTTACTCAGTAGCCTGTTGGGGTTGTAGCCAGCAGGCATTTTTTATTTTCTTGCTAATCCTTATAATAGATTTTCTCGGACATGCCGACGCAAATCTTCCAAGCTAGTTATTCCATACTGATCCATGACCTTTGGTAAGTCTTGGATAATGGTCGGACATGCGTATGGATCTGTAAAGTTAGCAGTTCCGACTCCAATTGCAGAGGCACCCGCAATAAACATCTCCAGGGCTGCTTCTGCTGAATCCACGCCACCCATTCCAATAATAGGCAGTTTGGTCGATTGGGCTACTTGGCGGATCAGTTTCAAGGCTACTGGGAAGATAGCTGGGCCTGACATACCTCCGGTGCCATTGGCAATGATGGGCTTACCAGTCTTGAGGTCAAAGCGCATCCCGACCAGCGTGTTGATCATGGTCAAGCCACTCGCTCCTGCATCTTCTGCAGCCTTGGCGACTTGAGTAATGTCCGCCACACTAGGTGTTAATTTGACATAGACAGGGACGGAGGAGGCTTCTACCGCTGCTTTTACTGCATCATAAGCCAACTCTGGAACCTGTCCGATTAAGAGGCCATTGTTGCCATGATCTACGTTTGGACAAGAGATATTGAGCTCGATGGCCTTGACATTTGGCGCTTGCGAGATCTTGCCAGATACCGTGGCATACTCTTCATTGGAGAAGCCAGCTACATTGGCGATAATCGGTAGATCTGGATAATGCTGAGCCAACCAAGGGAGTTTCTCTGCTAGTACCACGTCGACGCCAGGATTTTGGAGCCCAATGGCATTGAGCATGCCTGCAGGAGTCTCAGCGACACGGGGAGTCGGATTTCCAAAACGAGGCTCAGCTGTCGTTGCCTTGATCATAATGGATCCAAGCAGGTCTAAATCATAGTATTTGGCATATTCCTGACCAAAGCCAAAACAGCCAGAAGCCGGAATGATGGGGTTTTTCAAGTCTAATCCTGGTAAGGATACAGCTAATCGATTACTTTTCATACTTTCCTCCCTACATCACAATCGTACCGGTTTCAAAGACCGGTCCGTCTTCACACACACGCTTATTGGCTGCTTGGCTTTCATTTTCCAGATGCACTACACAGGCATAGCAAGCACCCATCCCACAGGCCATACGCGATTCCATAGAAATATAGGCGCGAGGATGGTCATGGAATTTGGTATTGACATATTTGAGCATGCCAGGTGCCCCACAAGAATAGATAGCGTCAAACTCCTGGTCCATCTGATCAACGATTGTTGACACATAGCCCTTGGTACCATAAGAACCATCGTCTGTTGTTACAGTAATATGAGCAACCTGAGAAAGTTCTTCTTCCAAAATGACGGCTTCTTTGCTCGCAAAGCCGACAACCACTTCAACTTCTACTCCCTGCTCATGTAGCTGTTTAGCCACTTGGACCAAAGGAGGTACTCCAATCCCTCCGCCGATGATCAAGGCACGCGCCCCTTGACCAAGACCTTTTAGGTCAAAGCCATTTCCTTGAGGGCCCATGACACTGAGGAAGCTACCGACAGGCAAGTGAGAAAAGATGGCTGTCCCTCCCCCTTCTACCCGATAAATGAGGCGACAGGTCTTGCTGTCTGGATCAATCTCTGAGATGGAAATGGGACGACGGAGGAGCTTAGAGTCATCCGGTACACGGATATGGAGAAACTGCCCCGGTAGCATCTGCTCCACCATTTCCCCCTTCAAGACCATTGAAAAAATCCGTGGCGCGATCTCTTCTTGAGCGATTAACTCCATGTCTTCCATCATGATTTTTCCAAACCGTTTTTTACAGCTGTCACTGACCATTGGTTTCCTCTTCTTTCTTCCAGCAAAAAAGACCTCGCAAAAGCAAGGTCCTACAAATGATCAGCTAGACTCGGTCCGCTGATCTTTTTTCTGTCTTTCCTTGCAGGCCTCTCTGGACCCCTTAAAGGTTAAATTTGTCTCATTATATCGCTCTCCTTGTCGCTTGTCAAGTAGAAGCCCGATGGGTCCGCTCATTTCCCATCTGTCTCAGGAGAAAACCCTTCTGGTACCGGTGGGATATACTGTAAAGCGATGCGATTTTCTGGCTTGCGATCGACCAAGTAGAGAACCAACAAAAAGATCCATTCCAGGGGCTTCATCAGATAGTAAATGATATCCATCGCCCATTTCTTCTTGATATGTTTGGCAAAGGGATAGCCATAGCGGTCATAATTACGACGCAGGAATCGATGGAAACGTGGCGTCTTTTCTTCTAGAACCTGCTCAAAGGCATTAGCAATACAGAGCTGGCGATTCACCACAACAGGATGACCATGCCGGACTCCCATCCGTTGGGGCTTGACCACCTTTTTATGGCCACCAGCCGCAACCGTACAGAGATAGTGCTCATCAATGATGAGATTCTGAGGAGGGATCTTTTCCGAGAAGGTCCAATCTGCCGTATTGGTCCAGGCCTTGACCAAGCTATCAGGACGTTGACCAAAGAGCATGAGGACCATGACCAATAGCGCTAACAAGGGGAGGGCAAAGACGACTGCCAACCAAGGCCAGTGTTTGGATTGGTGGAGGATCAGGTGAAAGCGCTGGAGAATTGGATTGTCATAGGCCCTAATGGGATCGGCACCCTCCCACTCCTTTATCCTGGTCCGCAGGAGACTAATAGAATAAACCAACAAGAAGACCGTGTGACAACCGATGACTTGCAACTGGATGTCAAACACCCCTAACAATACCAATCCCATCAATATCCCACTAATACAAAAGATATTTAAAAGTGGAGATAAGGAATTAGCATCTCGGTAAGAATAGATGACCAGCGCTAGTAAGGAAATCAGTGCCAAAGTAAGGATCGTCGGGAGAGCCTCCGTCCAAATCATGGTATGCTTCTGCTCATTGATAAGCTGTTTCGTCCAATCATAAGGTGTCAGATCCTTTACTAGATAGATGACGAAGGATTCGAGGATACAGCCAAAGACTCCTATCCAAAGGATGACAAAGTACTTGCGATTGTTGACCCTTCGTTTAATTTTTTCCTCTTCTTTCTCATCATAGACACCGACCAGTTCCTTTTCCAAGGTCTGGGCCTGAATCGTAGACCAGCGAGAAATAACATACAAAATTACAAAGATATTGGGTACAAAATAACTAACCCCTAGGACATGAACAAGAATTGTAACACTGTATACTGCAACTCCTAAAATAGCATTCCAGAAACCCAAGGATTGGATATTTCCTGGCAAGCTCCTGAGAATTAGAAAGACAGACAAACCAAGCAAGATCAGTAAATTGGTCATAAAGTTAATCTTTAATAGACTGGCTAAAAATTTGGTCTCCAGTTCCTGATTCCATTTTTTGTACCAGTGAGCAATTCTTTTCATAAGGCCTCCAGAGATAATCTTTTCCATCATTCTATCAAGCTACATTCAATCCTTCAATTCTAAACCTGTTTTATAGGGAAAAATCCTTCTAGAGACTGATACAAGCTGGGATTTTCTGTCAAAAATATGTTAAAATATAAGCATGAGAATCCAACAATTACATTACATTATCAAAATCGTCGAAACAGGCTCTATGAATGAGGCGTCCAAGCAACTCTTCATCACCCAGCCAAGTTTGTCCAATGCTGTGCGGGACTTGGAAAAAGAAATGGGAATTGATATCTTCATCCGTAATCCCAAAGGAATCACTTTGACCAAGGATGGGATGGAGTTCCTTTCTTATGCCCGTCAAGTCGTCGAGCAGACCCAACTCCTAGAAGAACGCTATAAAAATCCAGTAGCCAATAGGGAGCTCTTTAGCGTGTCCTCCCAGCACTATGCCTTCGTAGTCGAAGCCTTCGTCTCTCTCCTCAAGAAAAGCGATATGGAGAAATACGAGCTCTTCCTACGGGAGACCAGAAC
>NZ_JBKQBL010000002.1:244095-247773 GCF_046824975.1 Streptococcus intestinihominis
CTGGGAAATCATCGATGACGTCAAGAACTTCCGTAGTGAGATCGGTGTCCTCTTCCTTAATGGGTACAACCGGGATGTCCTTTCAAAAATGCTGGATGACAGCCACCTTAAGGCAACCCACCTCTTCACTGCCCAACCTCATATCTTCGTCAGCAAGACCAACCCTCTAGCTAACAAAGAGGTGGTGAAATTAGAAGATCTAGAAGACTTCCCTTATCTCAGCTATGACCAAGGGACCCACAACTCCTTCTACTTCTCAGAAGAGATCCTCTCCCAAGAGCATCACAAGAAGTCCATCGTTGTCAGTGACCGTGCCACCCTCTTCAATCTCTTGATTGGTCTGGACGGCTACACCATTGCGACCGGGATCCTTAATAGCAACCTCAACGGAGACAATATCGTTTCCATCCCGCTAGATATCGATGACCCAATCGAGCTGGTCTACATCCAACACGAGAAAGCCAGCCTCTCTAAAATGGGTGAGAAATTTATCGAATACTTACTTGAGGAAGTCCAATTTGATAAATAAGAACTAACTAGCTACACAAGCACAATAAAACACCTGAAACAAGTGGGTTTCCACTTCTCTCAGGTGTTCTTTTATTGTCTTAATTTCGAAAACACTTGGCCAATTTTTCCTTCGATGACTAGGTCTGCTTGCTTGTCCTGTGGGATACTGGTCTTATTGATGACGACCAGCTTCTCCCCTTGGAAATACTGGATCAAGCTGGCTGCTGGGTAGACGACGAGGGAGGTACCACCGATAATCAGCAAATCAGCTTCTTGGATGGCTTGGGCTGCTTGGCTAAAGACGTCCATATCGAGAGGTGCCTCGTAGAGGGTTACATCCGGCTTGACCACCTTACCACAGTCCAGACAGTGTGGAACAGGCCCTTCCAAAGCTAGAAAAGCCTCTAAATCATAAAAGCGCTGGCAACTCGTACAGTAATTACGGTCGGCACTACCATGGAGTTTCAAGACTTTTTTAGACCCTGCCATTTCATGGAGACTATCAATATTTTGCGTCACGACTGCTTTGAGTTTACCAGTTTCTTCCAGCCAAGCCAGATAGCGATGGGCTGCATTGGGCTTGGCATCTGGATAGAGCAGGTACTTCTTGTAAAAGTCGAAAAAGTCCTCTGGATAACGCTCAAACATGGTATGAGAGACCAGTTGCTCAGCCGTAAAATGCCGACCCAAGGTGACACTATAGACCCCATCTGAGCTCCGGAAGTCAGGGATATTGGACTCCGTTGAGACGCCAGCCCCACCAAAGAAGACAATCTTTTGACTCTGATCAATGATCTCTTGCAATTCTTCCAGTTTATCCATGTCTTCCTCCTTACAAGAGTGCCTCGATAACAGCATTGGCCTGGTCAAAGTAAAAGGGTTCTCGCTGGTAAACAATCCCCGTCTCCTGAGCCAAGCTCACCAAGAGCTCCATAAAATGCTGGGAGGAGAAACCAGTCGTCCGGTGCAATTCTTCCTCATCAAAGGGTTTGATCAAGTGGGCCAGAGGGTTGCGGACAGATTTCTCCAACTCCCGCAGTTGCTTGGCTGCATCCTTGGTGGAATCTGTCAAGTCCAAGAGTAAGATCAACTCTGTCAAACTAGACGAATTGACCGCACTCTCACCATGGAATTGTTGCAAGGCTGGATTGTCAGAGGCCCGGATCTTGTCAAACTTCCAATGGTCATAGCTGGACTCTTTAGAGTTGTGAATGTAGTCCGCAATATCAGGGATCTGCAACTTAATCAAGCGCATAAAGATCCGATAAATAGCAGGACTCACCGCCCGAATGAAGTCGATAATCTGCTCATTGCGGAGCTTGGCCTCTAAGTCATACAGATAGTTCGCCAACTGTTCCTCTTCTGGGTCCTCATGCCAAAAAAGCTGAAAACCTGTTGCATCTAGCAAGTCGGTTTTCAACTTTTGGTTCATGATCGGTTGGATATTGAGCTCTCGACGCTCCACCATTAGCTGCAATAAGATCAAGACCAGCTCTGGCACGCCTTTCTGCTTCTTAGCAGAGCGAAGGGCCCGACTATACTGGTAGGTCTGAAGATCGTAGAGCCATTCATCATGAAGGTATTCTGTCATTAGTCTGCAATCAAGGTCTCAAGACCAACTTTCATCATATCAGTGAAAGTAGTTTGACGTTCTTCTGCAGTCGTATCCTCATCTGGATTAACCAAGCTATCAGAAATGGTCATGATGGCAAGGGCATCCACATGGTGTTGAGCAGCAAGATAGTAAAGAGCCGCCGCTTCCATTTCCACAGCTTTCACGCCCCATTTACCAAGCTCCAAGTTCTTTTCAAAGTAGTTTGAATAGAAGACATCAGAAGACAAGACATTACCAACGTGAGTGGTCATGCCAAGGTCTTTGGCAATGTGATAGGCCTTATCTAGCAAATCAAAGCTTGCGATTTGTGGGAAATCGTATTGAGGCCAGTCGTTACGGATGATGTTTGAGTTGGTTGCGGCAGCTTGCGCCAAGACCAATTCACGGACGTGGACATCGCCATTTAAAGAACCAGCTGTACCCACACGGATTAATTTTTTCACGCCGTAGTCCACGATCAACTCACGCGCATAGATCGAGATGGATGGCATCCCCATTCCAGTACCCATGACAGATACACGGTGCCCCTTGTAAGTACCCGTGTAACCAAACATGTTCCGAACTTCGTTGAAGCAAACAGCGTCTTCTAAAAAGTTCTCAGCGATAAATTTCGCACGAAGAGGATCCCCAGGAAGAAGAATTTTATCAGCAATTTCACCATGCTTAGCAGCAATATGGATAGACATAATTAAGATACCAAGGGCGTTAAAGAGGCAAAGTAAAAATAGGAAATCCGACAAAGATGCATCGCATCTATGAGGATTTATCTTTTTTACACAGCCTCTAGCCCGGGTTCAATTCAAACCCGAACTACCCTTCCTTTCATTTTTTGTTTTGAAAAGCTTTCCGCTCGTGTTCAAATCAGAACACATGCTCTACCTTTCTTTTTTATTTTTTTAGAATAGGCGTTAAAGAGGTAAAGTAAAATAGGAAATCCGACAAAGATGCTACGCATCTAGAAGGATTTATCTTTTTTACACAGCCTCTAGCCCGGGTTCAATTCAAACCCGAACTACCCTTCCTTTCATTTTTTGTTTTGAAAAGCTTTCAGCTCGGGTTCAAATCAGAACACATGCTCTACCTTTCTGTGTGTATTTTTTAGAAAACTTTCCGCTGGTGTTTACATCTCAACACAAACTCTAGCTTTCTGGATTCATCATAGAGGTCAGGCATCAAAAATGGGGTTTATTCCAGCCCCAACAAGCCTGGTTCCTTATATGCTTACTTAAATTATACCATAAGAAGATAGGTTTCATCTAGCTTGTAGGGTAAATCACCTACATAAAAACTACTGAATCTTATCTACTGGAGACTCCTTGATTTTTCTCCCCATCAGACGATCCAATCCTTTGGAGAAACCAACAGTTAGAAAAGCTGTCAGCAAGAGATAGGGTAGAGCTGTTAACCCTTGTCCCGTAAACCCAAGGACCAAGCCAGTTGCAGATAAGGGAGCTTTTAAGGTCACTGTCAAAAAGCAAACCGAACCTAGGAGAAAGAAAGCTGGCACATTTCCAACACCAAGTACCAAAGAGATGAGGGCTGCTCCTGCCATT
>NZ_JBKQBL010000002.1:247815-267121 GCF_046824975.1 Streptococcus intestinihominis
CCCAGGGCAAAGGAAGGCGTCAGAGTCCCTCCATAGGTACCGGCCCATAGGATGATTAGAACTACTAGAGCTTTTAGGGTAAACAGGACAAGAATCGTCTGCCATGTGGCCCCATTGAGAATCTCCTGAGCCATCATCCGCCCATTTCCAAGCAGGTGGGGCTGAAAGCTTGCTAGACCAGCTAGGAAAACAAATGCTAATGGCAAAGTGATGAGAATTCGTTTGTCCTTAATTCGATAAATGGATGCCTTCTTTGTGAAACGGGCAAAGAGCCAGGCGACTGGAGTAAGGATGACTATTCCAATAAGCATCTGCCATAAGACAGTAGGTGACCAAGTTATTTCAGGCACTTGATAGAGGGCTCTGTCTGAAATGATCAACCCTGCCGTATAAGCAGCCACATAAGTTGAAATCCCCGCCAAGAAAAAGCGTTTAAGCGAAAATGCAAGCCCCAAGGTTTCAAAGATAAAAAAGACACTGGTTAGTGGCACTTGGTAGACCGCTGCCAAGCCTGCGCCAGCCCCGCAAGCAATCAGAAACATGCGGTCCTGAAACGATAAGTCTAGTACTCGTCCAAGGGGAGATGCCAACAAGGCCCCAATCTCCCGTGGTGACCCTTCTTTTCCAACTGGTGCACCAGCTCCTACGGCAATGATTTGCCAGGTGGAATGGAGTATCTGCTTCCAGAAATGAACACGATGAAGGGAAGGCTCCTCCTTCATCTGGCCCTTGATAGAAAGAATGTTTCCCTTTCGCTGTAGGAGATACCAGACCAAGGCTGAGCTGGCACCAACAAGAAACAGACTGAGCCAAATCCGTGAAGGCGCCACTCCATCCGTCAAGAAGCCAGACTGGTGCTCTGAACGACCAAAAGCCAATCCTTCCACTAACTCTAAAAGGTAATGAAGCAGGATACCCGCTAAACCCGAAACAAGCCCTAGCAGACAAGCTGCTAGGACCAGTCTTCGTTTATAGGGAATTGTTTGAATGGATCTCACAATTCTTTCCAAGGTTCTTACAATTCAGCAAGAATCGCTTTTAGCAATCCTTTAAAGTCACCTTTGACACGTTCTGTCACTTCTACGACTTCTTCGTGGTTGAGCTCTTCTTGGAAACCAGCTGCAAAGTTAGTAATGCATGAAATACCAAGAACTTTCAAACCAGAGTGAGCAGCAATAATGACTTCAGGAACAGTAGACATACCGACAGCATCTGCACCAAGAGTCTTATACGCACGGATTTCAGCTGGAGTTTCATAAGTTGGACCTGTCACACCAATATAAACCCCATCATCCAGTTTAATTCCCAATTTGTCAGCTACTTGATGAGCAGTCTCGCGGTATTCTGGAGTGTAAGCTTTGGACATATCTGGGAAGCGTGGACCAAAGTCATCCAAGTTTTCACCGATCAATGGGTTTTGACCTGTCATATTGATGTGGTCAGTAATAGCCATCAAGGTACCAGGACCGAAGCCGATACCTCCAGCAGCGTTGGTTACAAGCACTCCTTCACATCCCAAAACTTTCATGACACGAACTGGGAAAGTCACCACTTCCAATGGGTTTCCTTCGTAGAAGTGGAAACGACCTTGAAGGGCCAAGACTTTACGTCCAGCTAGATCACCATAAACCAATTTACCAGCGTGTCCGACTACTGTGGATTGACCCCAGTTTGGAATGTCAGAGTAGTCTACTACGACTGCATTTTCGATTTCTTCAGCCAATTCTCCAAGACCTGATCCAAGGATCAAACCGAACTCAGGAGCTTCGATTCCTTTGCCCTTCAAAAATGCTGCTGTTTCATTGATTTTTGCTAATAATGTCATTGTGTTCCTCCTATTATTTCTTAAGTAATGTACCGATTTTGTCAAAGGTATTGGCGTTGCGAATAGTCATCTGGCGATAGAAAGGCATCTTCATCAGATGTTTGTGGTAGGCCGTTTTAGCATAGCTTGCTTCTGAGAATTTCCCCCAGAAAACCGCTAGCTTGCCAAAGTGGAGCACTTCTTCTCCCAAATCTAAAGCAAGCAACTTCTCTTCTACGGATTCCCTACCCAAGCCCTCGGTGTAAAAGAGGACATCCTTACGAGCCATCTCTTTTGACCACCATTCCGGCAAGCTCGCACATTCTGCTTCATAGTCTTCTCGACTCAGGAGAGAAAAGCGCTCAATAAAGGGATAGTGGTTCTCAAAGAAGGTCGACAGCCCCTCCACTAACTGAGACCGCGAAAGATCCGTCGTAAAAAAGATATTGCCACTATTGATGTAGGTTTCCACCTGGCTGAGGCCCAGCGCGGTCAATTGTTGACGCAGATCCTCCATGGCTACCTTATTCTTACCGCCAACATTGATTCCTCTTACGAGTAAGGCAAATCGCGTCATCTTAGACCAATTTATCTAAGAAGCTTTCACCGATCATGGCTTTCTCCACACCGAAGTTGTCCGCCACTGTAGCTGAGATATCCGCAAAGTGTCCAACTGGGATCAAGCCACTACCTTTGAAGGATGGGCTGTAAGCCAAGAACGGGATGTACTCACGCGTATGGTCAGTACCAGCGTATGTAGGGTCGTTTCCGTGGTCAGCCGTGATCATCAAGAGATCATCTTCTTTCATAGCAGCGATGATTTCAGGTAAGCGCTCATCGAACTCATGCAAGCAATCACGGTAACCGTGTGGATCACGACGGTGTCCATAAAGGGCATCGAAGTCTACCAAGTTAGTGAATGAGAAGCCATGTTTAAAGTCTTCTGATTTCATAGCCTTGATCAAGTTGTCAATACCGTGGCTGTTTGATTTGTTGTGACCCATATCGTGGTTGATACCAGCACCATTGAAGATATCACTGATCTTACCAACTGAGTAAGTATCGATACCAGCTTCGTTCAATTTGTCCAAAACAGTTGGCGCAAATGGTGAAACGGCCAAGTCACGACGGTTAGCCGTACGTGTGAAGTTTCCTGGCTCTCCAACATAAGGGCGAGCAATGATCCGTCCAAGAAGAGCTGGACGTTCCAATGTGATAGAACGAGCGTATTCACAGATACGGTAGAGTTCATCCAAAGGAATGATGTCTTCGTGGGCTGCGATTTGAAGAACTGGGTCAGCTGATGTATAGATGATCAACTCGCCTGTTTCAATTTGACGTGGTCCAAAGTCATCGATTACCGCCGTACCAGAATAAGGTTTGTTAGCTTCGCGGATGACCTTACGACCTGAGAATTCTTCAATCTTAGTAATAATTTCTTCTGGGAATCCATTCCAGAAAGTATCAAAGGGTTCTGTAATATTAAGGCCCATGATTTCCCAGTGACCTGTCATGGTATCTTTTCCAAGAGAGACTTCTTCTAACTTCGTTGCGTAACCAGTTGGATTGCTCTCAGCAGGTACAGTCTTTAAGGGTTGTTCACGCGGAATATTTCCAAGACCTAGCTTTGCCATGTTTGGTACATTCAAACCAACTGCTTTTGAAATGTGTCCAAGTGTGTCAGATGCGCCATCAGGTACACCGGCATTGACAAAGTTATTAGCATCTGGAGCTGCTCCGATCCCTACTGAATCCAATACAACTAAATGCATACGATTAAATTTTGGCATTTTGAATGTCTCCTTTATAATTTAAACTGAATACAGTATAACACAAATTTTTGAAAATGTAACGCTTTCATATAAAATTTTATAAATAAGTTTCATATCCGTAGAAAAAAGGACAAAATGCCCTTTTTAAAGTGATTTGCTAATGATTTTTGGACCTTCTGGTGTCCCAACGATGACTTTGGAAACCATTCCTAAGAAAAGACCATGGTCGACAACACCGACAGTCCGGTCCAACTCTTCTGCCAAGGCTTCAGCATCTGGGATCACTTTCAAATCCAAATCAATGATAAAGTTCCCTTGGTCGGTCACAAAGCGCTGGCCATCTTTTTCACGATAAGCTGGTGAATAGCCCTTCTTTTCAAAATGACGGAAAAGATTCTCTGCTCCGTATTGAACCACTTCTACCGGCAGTTTAAAGGCACCAAGCGTCTCCACTTGTTTAGACTCATCGACAATCCAGATGCAGTCTTTTGAGTTGGTCGCAACGATTTTCTCCATCAAGAGAGCACCGCCCCCACCTTTGATGCCGTTCAAAGCAGGGTCTACTTCATCCGCACCATCTACGGTCAAGTCTACCACTTCTACATCATCAATGGCTTTGAGAGGAATTCCCAAGCCTTCTGCCTGTTCATAGGTCACGCTTGAGGTCGTTACAGCAGTAATCTTCAAGCCTTCTTCCTTGATGCGACGTCCCAATTCAGCCACAAAATAATAAGCAGTTGACCCTGTACCAAGACCGACAATCATGCCGTCAGTAACAAACTCAGCCGCCTTAATCCCTACCTGTTCTTTTAGGTTTACCATCATAGACCTCCATTTCTATTCATATTTAGTATAGCATATTGGCCGACAGATTTCACTAGTTAACTGAAAACCTTTTCAACTTCTCCTTCTAAAAGCAATATCTTGCCCCTCTTGCTAGTTTACGATAGAATAGAAGGGAATACACAGGAAAAGAGAAGATACATGATTACTAGAGAATTTGATACTATCGCCGCGATCTCGACTCCGCTCGGTGAGGGGGCTATCGGAATTGTCCGCCTAAGCGGAACGGATAGCTTTAAAATCGCACAAAAAATCTTCAAGGGTAAAGACTTGACCAGCGTGGCTAGCCATACCCTCAACTACGGCCATATCGTGGATCCAGATAAGGATGAGATCCTCGACGAAGTCATGGTTGGAGCCATGCGCTCTCCTAAGACCTTCACTCGCGAAGACATCATCGAGATCAACACTCACGGTGGGATCGCGGTGACCAACGAAATCCTGCAATTGGTGATCCGCGAAGGCGCTCGATTAGCTGAACCAGGGGAATTTACCAAGCGGGCCTTCCTCAATGGTCGTGTCGATTTGACCCAGGCTGAGGCGGTCATGGATATTATCCGCGCCAAGACTGACAAGGCTATGAACATCGCTGTCAAACAGTTGGATGGATCCCTCTCTGATCTCATCAACAACACGCGCCAAGAGATCCTCAATACCCTGGCTCAGGTCGAAGTCAACATCGACTATCCTGAGTACGACGATGTCGAGGAAGCAACGACTGAGATCATCCGTGAGAAGACGACTGAGTTTGAAGCCCTCTTGACCAATCTCCTCAAGACAGCTCGCCGGGGCAAGATCCTCCGCGAAGGGATCTCTACTGCTATCATCGGCCGGCCAAACGTCGGTAAGTCTAGCCTTCTTAACAACCTCCTGCGTGAGGAAAAAGCCATCGTAACCGATATCGAAGGGACCACCCGAGACGTCATCGAGGAATACGTCAACATCAACGGGGTGCCCCTCAAGCTGGTCGATACGGCTGGGATCCGCGAGACCGAGGACATTGTCGAACGCATCGGGGTGGAGCGCTCTCGCAAAGCCCTCAAGGAAGCTGATCTGGTCCTTCTGGTCCTCAACGCCAGTGAACCCTTGACCGATCAGGATCGCCAGTTGCTGGAAATCTCCCAAGATAGCAACCGCATCATCCTCCTCAACAAGGTCGACCTCCCGCAACAAATCGAGTTGGACGAGATTCCTGCCGATCATATCAAAATTTCCGTCCTGAAAAACCAAAATATCAACCAGATCGAAGACCGGATCAATGCCCTCTTCTTTGAAAATGCTGGCCTGATCGAGCAAGATGCTACTTACCTGTCCAATGCCCGCCACATCTCTCTCATTGAGAAAGCCGTTGAAAGCCTCCAAGCCGTCAACGAAGGCCTGGCTATGGGCATGCCAGTGGACCTGCTCCAAGTCGATCTGACCCGTACTTGGGAAATCCTTGGAGAGATCACAGGAGACGCTGCTCCAGACGAGCTAATCACCCAACTCTTCAGCCAGTTCTGTCTTGGAAAATAACCATCAAAAAAATCGTATGTTGCAAACATACGATTTTTCTATTCTTAATTTCCTTGGTCCAGACTTTGAACAGTGAGGTAGGCTTGGTAGACCAAGAAGAGTCCTACTGCTGTCAAGAATGGAATGGCGAGAGGGAGTTCTGTCTCGATTTGACCAAATGGTGAATTGCCGACAAAGTGAAGGCCAAAACCAGATACAAAATAGAACCAACCCGTCAGCATCAACTCCTTGCGACCTTTTGTCGCTTGAAGGATCAAGTAGAGACCCACCATGAAGAGGGCTGTGTAGACCCAGTGTGATACGACCCCATTCATAATCCGACCTAGGATACCAGATACTGCGTAAGAAAAACCTTCTGGCATGTCTTGACGGATATAGGCAAAGTCCTCCACAATCTGGAAACCAAGACCAGATGCAATCGCTAAAAGGAAGATGGATTTGATCCTACGTACATTGAACAAGTAGAGGACAAAGAAGATCGGAATCAACTTGAAGGGTTCCTCAAAGAGTGGTCCTGCGATGGCACTCTCATACTGGTTCCAAAAATCGCTATTTGGCGCTACCGCTTGAATCATCTCATGGAAATAGGTATTGGCAAAACTAGATAACCAACCTGCGATAAAGCCCCCACCTAGGAGAGAAAAAAGAACCGGAATCCAGGACAACTTCCACTTCTTGGCGAAATGAAAGAGAGCCCAAATAGCAGGAATCGCGTATACTAGGAGCAAGAGGACGGAGATACCAATGATCCCATACTGACTGCCTGTCATCCAACCAGCTGTGATAGACTGCGTCTCATAGGCCAGACCAATCGAGAACAAGAATAAAAATAGAAACAAAATCGATTTGCGTTTCATAAAAAACCTTTCTTTAAAACAATTAAAAAGGCTGGAAATCCAGTCTTTTTGTCTATATGGATATTGTAACAATAAAAGCTTAAAAAAACAATAAATGGCTACGGGGAATAGAGAATGCTTGCTGCTGCTAAAACTTGCGATGAAGAATCTTGTTCTGATTGTTGCCCAATAATAAGAACTATTTTGATTGTTTATATAAGTGTTCCAGTAATTGCCGACACTTTTCGTCAATCAATTCTCTATTAGCCAGTTGTTGAATCCATTTTTCTGGGATGCCTTCCAGTTGATAGTGGGCTCCAGCCAAGGTACCTGTAATGGCACCGATGGTATCGGTATCCCCTCCAAGATTAACAGCTTTTAGAACAGCTTCTTCAAAACTCTCTGTTGTACCCAAACACCAGAGACAAGCCTTCAAGGTATCAACAACATAGCCTGTAGAAACAATATCTTCCCTAGATTTTTGATAAAATTCTCTATCAAATATTTCACTAAAATGTTCATGATACTCTTCCCAGTATTCTGGCTTCTTCTTGAAGTAATCTTCAAAATAAGGTTTTGATTGACAAAGTAATTTTTCTAAACGGATGTTAAGAAGAAAACCGATTAAAAGCTGGACATAAAGAATAGACGCGACAATAGATCTTGGATGAGCATGGGTCAGCTTAGTATATTCCTCAATTATTTTTGATCTATAACTAAAATCAAAGTTTTCATATAAGAGCAAAGCTAAGGGAGATATCCTCATCAGGGCTCCATTGCCATTCTCTCTCTCACCAGTCCCTCCGCATTTCTCTGGAGAAACTCCTGCTAAATACCGATCAATCGCCTGATTAGTCGAAATACCAATATCAAAACAATATCCAAAAGGTGTGAGGTAGCCCTGACGATAATCTACAAATTTATCCATCAACCCATTCAAATCAGAATCCTCACATAGGTGTTCAATAAGTGCTAAGGATAAAGAAGTATCATCTGACCAGGTACCAGCTGGTTGATTATAGGTTCCATAACCCACCATATCTGAAATATGATAGGTATCTCTATCTCTGAACTCTACAGGGACTCCCAGTGCATCACCTATTGCTAGACCTAAGATAACTGAATTTATCTTTTGTTTAAGATTATATCTTCTATACTGATTTGAATCATCTTCCCATTTATCTCTTTATCTCATAGCCTTCTCCTATTCTATTAAATCCATTTTTAGAATAATATTATTATCAACTTTACCAATTGCATCAAGTTCAGTTGGTTTGAGCTCTGAGGAAATTGCTTTTTGTAACAGTTCTTCAAATTCTTGATTGGAAAACAACCGTTTAATAGATGATGGATTTACTAAAATACGAACTGGTGAGGATCTAAAATAATTTTGTCTGGCTACTTCTTTACTTTCTTTAGTCACCCATTCTCCAGTTTGTAAGAATAACTCAACCTCATAAGCATCCTGTTCTGACCTTAAAGCCTTGTCCACTAATTCTTTACTAACTGGATAAGTAACTTCTCTATCTTGAAAACCTCCCGTCATCCAAGACATTGTATAATTACCGTTTTCTTCAGTTATAATAAATCCATTCCCCTTTATCTGATTCATTTAAAAATAAACCCTTTCTATTTTCCCCATAAGTTATTTCAATGGTGATACATAATCATCTGGAAGTTTGCCTCTCCAGTCAATCCATTTTTGTTCAGCAAGCGGAATTAATCTTTCAAGCTCTTCCTGAGTAAATAATTCCCAACTCTTAGGACTAGCTATTAAAGGAGTTAAGCCTTTTAATATAAATTGTTTCTCACTAGCTTTCTTTTCTTCTTCCGTCGGTGGCCAACGATCGTTCTGAATCTTCCAAGATACTTCGCTTAGCGTTCTCTCCCCACTTTCCAGTAAGGCAAATAACTCATTTGGTAATTCATAAACCACTCGCTGAGGGGCAATTCCTCCCTCCTCAGTAACGTAATAAAGATTATTGCCATCTCTCCAAATGTGCTGACCATAACCTTTTACTTCTTCAAACTGGATGACATCTTCCCATTCTAGGTTGGTTGGTTTCATTTGTATTCTCCTAGTGCAAGTTATTCTCTCAACCAGAATATCATTAAATCAGGCTTCTTTTTCTCTTCCTCAATAGGCAATGCCATCTTTTACCCATTTTCTATTTTCTAACTCCACATCAAAATAGAAATCCCTTCGACCAAATTTATCAAAACAATCCTCTTTAAGAGCCTCACAGACAATTCTCAGTTTCTCTTTACTTATCTCAGAAATATACATCATTGTATATCCTATAGGAGATTCAATTTGGTCGATTCTCTCACCTTCTAAATTATAAATCTCTAGTTCTGACGGAACGTCAAAATCGCTGGATGAGCGAAATATACTGAAGATACGCTGATATTTAGGACTAAATCGAAGATGATGTAAATGAGGGAAACCAATCTGGTGTTGACCATTATGATTCCAATCTAGGGTTCCTTCTATCAGATTTTGTTGCCCTATCAATTTTCCTTCTAAACTAAAGTAGAAAATGATTTTGGTTACAAAGTTTTCTCCACTATAGACGATAACAATGTTCTCATCTTTATTATATTCCGCATGAATGATATCTGATAGTTCTATCTTTATTACACAACCATCCCATCCCCATATAACCATCCATTCACTGTAATCAATTTTCATCATCCTTCTCCTACTCTAACTCAGATAAATTCGATCTGTATTGTCTGCTCAGTCATCATGGAGTTCACTTCCTCGACAAGTTTATCTATCTCGTTCTGTGTGATAGGAATGTGGTTGTAAGGTGGCTCCCAATTCTGTATGCTTGACCTATATACAATAAAGCTACCATCAATCAACAACTCTCCCTCTGCTTTTAAAACATAGCCATTTTCATAGTCAAATGTGATGATAGACCTTGTACCAGAAATTTTCATTCTACTCCCTTTTCTTTATCCCTTTCAGACTAAACTTGTAGAGCACTCATAATCTTTTAATTTGGTATTCCAAAATGATAGGACTACCTTAAAAATCAATGTTCTCATTTTCCACTATTATACCATACAAGCACTTTCCCCATGATCCATCCTTCCATAAACCAACAAAAAAACACTGAATCTTCAGTGTTTTCTTTTCTATTTCTGTCCCCTGCCGGAATCGAACCAGCAACTACTCCTTAGGAGGGAGTTGTTATATCCATTGAACTAAGGGGACCTATAAAAAAAGAAGCGAGATCACTCCCGCCTCCTTGTTCGTCTTAACGACGGATTTCTTTAATACGAGCTGCTTTACCTTGCAATGCACGAAGGTAGTACAATTTCGCACGACGTACTTTACCGTAACGTACAACTTCAATCTTTTCTACACGTGGAGTGTGTACTGGGAATGTACGTTCAACACCGACACCGTTAGAGATTTTACGAACAGTGTACATTTCAGTGTGTCCTTGACCTTTACGAGCGATAACAACGCCTTCAAAGATCTGGATACGTTCACGAGTTCCTTCGACAACTTTCGCGTGTACACGAACAGTGTCACCTGGACGGAATGCAGGGATATCAGTACGAAGTTGACCTTCAGTCAAGCTTTGGATTAATGGATTCATTTTATTCTCCTATCTTCGTCAATCTTGAGGGACCTCCCTCAGCGGATAAACTGTATTTTTGTGCTTCCATTACGCACAAAGTTTATAATACCAAAAGAATATCCGTTTGTAAAGGATTATTGCAACTTTTTCGCAACTTTTTGTCCACCATAGATAGACAAGGCTGGAAAAAGACGCGTAGCGACCAAACAGACTAGGAGAAAGGCTGGCCAATGCTGGAAACCAAAGACCTCACACCCGATCAAAATGGGACCAATGGTCGTCGAGGTTGCCCCGGCGAAGACTGCTGCATAGCCCAAGGACGCTACCAGATAAACCGGCAGTCCAAAGAAAGGAGCTAGCCAGACACCTAGACTTGCCCCGATAGAAAAGAGCGGGGTCACTTCTCCTCCCTTATAGCCTGCAGCAATGGTCGTTACCGTAAAGAGGAGCTTGAGGATCCAGTCTGCCCCAGTGATCAAGCTCTTGCTATCAGCTCCCGCAAAGCTTTGAGAGATCAGGTTGGTCCCCAGTCCTGTATAGCGACCTGTTCCAATCAGATACAAGAGAATACTCAGACCGAGACCGACCACTCCGATCAGCACATAAGGATTGGCAAAGGTCTTGGCAAAGCTAGTTTTTAACTGCCCCAAAAGATAGGCAAAGAGCTTACCTGTCAGACCAAAGATGACTCCTAAGACCAGCAACTGCAAGAATACGTGAGGCGATAGGGAGAGCTTGTCTGAAATGACCTGAGTGAACTTCTCTAGCCCCAAGGTGTGAGATGTCCAGCTAGCGACAAAGGCTGCAATGGTCGCAGGATAGAGAGCCCGCCACTCCAATCTCCCAACCACTAGGACCTCCATAGCAAAGAAGATGGCAGCTAGAGGCGTCTGAAAGAGCCCGCCGAAGCCGGCTGCCATCCCAGTGACCAAATAGATCCGTGAAGCGTTTGGGCCAAGTCCCTCTCTTCGTAGAGCATGGGCGACCGTCCCACCTAGCTGGACCGCCACTCCTTCGCGACCAGCAGATCCACCAAAGAGATGCGTCATCCAGGTAGAGAGGATAGTCAAGGGGATCAAGCGCTTGGGAATGTTTTTCTCCTTTCCCTCACCCACTTCAAAGAGGAGCTCCATCCCTTTTTGACTCTTGCCCCCATAGTTGCGATTGAGATAGGTAATCAAGATACCTGCTAGAGCCAGAAAGGGCAAGAGATAGAGTAGATAATCTGTACGAACTTCTCCAATCCCGATCAAGACACGGCCAAAGAGGGTATCAATCACCCCAACGATCGCACCGATCATGAGGGCATCTAGGGTATACACTAAGGTTCTTTTACTCATCGTCATCTCAGCACCCTAGTCCGCATCTAACTGATCGGCCTGGTAGCCTCTGGAGCGCTTCATCAAGTCCCGATAAGTAGCAAGGATGGTCTCTTCATAGCGTTTTTCCTGGACCAAGCTGGCTACATTGGCTAAGACCTCTTCTTCTCTAGCCCGGTCCAAGACTGGATTTTGGTGGGTTTCTTTGTAGCGAATGACGTCTTCCACACAGTGCATCCGGCGTTCTAATAGACGGACCAATTCTTTATCAATGCTATCAATCTCTTGGCGAATCTTCTCTAGTTCCATACACTGGCCTCCTCACTTTTTGCTACCCATTTTATCAAAAATCGGGCAATCTTACTAGCCCTATCCAGCTATTGAAGGTTTTCATCCATAAAAAAAGTGCCTGCCACATGCAAACACCTTTCTTAGCTATGGATTAGCCTACTTTTGCTACGACTTCTTCTGCAAAAGCTTCTAATTTTTCAATATCTTCATCTTCAGCTGACAAGTCTACCTTGACACATTCAGAACCTTTAACCGCACCAGTCGCTGCAAAAACACGATCAAAATCATCAACTGCCTTACAGAACTCGTCGTAGAAGGTATCACCGGATCCAACAACACCGTAGATCTTACCATTCAAGTCAAGACCCGCTAAGTCTTCATAAAAGTCTACGATTTCGTCAGGAAGCTCACCATCACCGTAGGTATAGGTCGCTACGACTGCAATATCAGCTTCAAGAAAGTCCTCTGCGTCTACTGTTGTACATTCGTCGACTTCTACTTCGACACCAAGATCACGAAACTTATCTGCAACGATATCAGCAATCTCTTCTGTATTTCCTGTCATACTTGCAAAAACAATCTTTGCTAATGTCATAATTCCCTCCAAATAATAATCTTATGACATTATACCACTTTCGCGCGCATTTTGCATAGTCAAGTACTGGGAGCCTAGCATTGTTCGGAAATTGTCCACCTGTGGCTAGACAACCTTTTTCTTTTCCAAATGCCCTCCTTATGCTAAAATTGAAAGAGAATTAAATGAGGTACTATATGCAGATTACACAGGACATTTTAGAGAAAATCAATCACTACGATACCATTATCCTTCACCGTCATACGAATCCGGATCCTGACGCGATTGGAAGCCAGGTTGGTTTGAAAGAAATCATCCAGACCAACTTCCCAGATAAAAGAGTCCTAGCTACCGGCTATGACGAACCGACTCTTGCTTGGATGGCTAGCATGGATACTGTAACTGATGAGGACTATGCAGGTGCCCTGGTCATTGTCTGCGATACTGCCAACACCCCTCGCATCGATGACAAACGCTACACAAGTGGCGATTTTCTGATCAAGATCGACCATCATCCAAACGACGATGCCTACGGAGATCTCCTCTGGGTAGATACAGATTCAAGCTCTACGAGCGAGCTTATCACCCTCTTCGCTCTTGAACAAGAGCTTGAGATCAGTCCAGAAGCAGCCCGTCTCCTCTATGCTGGTATTGTCGGAGACACTGGACGCTTCCTCTACCCTTCGACGACCAGCCGGACTTTCGAGATGGTTGCCCACCTTCGTAGTTTTGACTTTGACTTTGCAGGTCTTTCTCGTCAGATGGACAGCATGAGTTCTAAGATCGCCAAGCTTCAAGGCTATGTCTATGACCATCTCGAAATCGATGAAAATGGAGCTAGTCGCGTGACCCTGACTCAAGTTCTTCTCAAACACTACCAAATCACAGATGCCGAGACTGCTGCGATCGTCTCAGCACCTGGTCGGATCGAAGACGTCAGCGTCTGGGCTATCTTTGTCGAGCAAGCTGATGGCCACTACCGCGTCCGTATGAGAAGTAAGGCTCTGGTGATCAATGAGATTGCAAAACGCCACGATGGTGGAGGCCACCCACTCGCCAGTGGAGCCAATTCTTATTCTTTAGAAGAAAACGAGCAAATCTATCGAGAACTACAGGAAGTTGCCAAGGCAAAATAGATAGTGAAAATCAAGCAAGCAGGTCAGTCGTTTCTAGTGGAGACGATTGGCCTTTTTTCATTTTACACAAAAACGAATGAATTTTAATAACATTTAGAAAAATGTGAACGATTTCTTACATTTCCATTCCAGTTTGAGCTTATTTATGCTATAATAATCACAAAAAAAGGAGACGTTTTATGCATAAACATCGTATTTTTATCATCGTCGCAGCAGCTCTTACTGCCATTTCTACCTTTTTGCCATGGAGTACATTCAATGGTGGATCCTACGGAAGTTATTCTTTCAGTGGAATTCGAGGTGAATTTGGATGGGTCATCGTTGTCCTAGCTATTGGTGCCATCGTTCTAGCTTGCCTTCCAAACATTGCTCCACCAATGAACAAGAATTTTTCCATTGGTGTCATTGCTATCGGTATTCTTGAAAGCTTAATTACGATCATCACTATGTTTAGAGTCTTGGGTGCTTCATCTGAATTCGGTGATGGCTTTTCTATTGGTTTTGGTTTGATTATTGCAGTCATTGCAAGTATTGCTCTTGTGGTCACAGGACTTCTTGCCATGTCTGGTGGTAAAATCACTAAAGGGACATTCCAAGAACTTGCATCAACAAGTAGAGGATTCGCACAGTCTGTTGCATCATCTGTCCAATCACCACAACAACCGGGTCAACCTGGTCAACAACAATGGCAACAACCACAACAAGGATTTGGTCAGCCTGCCCCAGGACAAGGCTTCCAACAAGCGCCTCAACAAGGATTTGGTCAGCCTGCTCCAGGACAAGGGTTCCAACAAGCACCTCAACAAGGGTTTGGTCAACCTGGTCAACAACAATGGCAACAACCGCAACAAGGCTTTGGTCAGCCTGCTCCAGGACAAGGGTTCCAACAAGCACCTCAACAAGGGTTTGGTCAACCTGGTCAACAACAATGGCAACAACCGCAACAAGGCTTTGGTCAGCCTGCTCCAGGACAAGGGTTCCAACAAGCACCTCAACAAGGGTTTGGTCAACCTGGTCAACAACAATGGCAACAACCGCAACAAGGCTTTGGTCAGCCTGCTCCAGGACAAGGGTTCCAACAAGCACCTCAACAAGGGTTTGGTCAACCTAATCAACAACAATGGCAACAACCGCAACAAGGGTTTGGTCAGCCTGCCCCAGGACAAGGGTTCCAACAAGCACCTCAACAGCCTCAGCAAGGGTTCCAACAAGCGCCTCAACAGCCTCAGCAAGGGTTCCAACAAGCACCTCAACAAGGTTTCCAACAAGCGCCTCAACAGCCTCAACAAGGCTTCCAACAAGCACCTCAACAAGCTTGGCAACCTCAAGAACAACAACAACCTCAACAACCAGAACAGCCAACTACTGAACCTGGTCAAGAATAAAAAGATTTCTATTGATCTTACTTGTCCAACATTTCCTTACTAGGACTATTAGACAGAGTGGGAAAAGCTTACCTAACAGGATAGGCTTCTCCCACTTTTTTTCTTTATAAAATGCGAAAAATTTGGTAAAAATCCTTGCCAAACTCTTTTGTTTTTGATACACTAGCTTAGTAACAATCTATGGCTCGGAAAGAGACCATGGCAGAAAGGAATTATTGCAAAATGAAAAAAGATATCCATCCAGAATATCGCCCTGTTGTCTTCATGGACACTACTACTGGTTATAAGTTCCTTAGTGGTTCAACTAAGTACTCTAACGAGACTGTTGAATTCGAAGGTGAAACTTACCCATTGATCCGTGTTGAAATTTCATCAGACTCACACCCATTCTACACTGGACGTCAAAAGTTCACTCAAGCAGATGGACGTGTGGATCGTTTCAACAAAAAATACGGTCTCAAATAAGAAACCAATCAAAACCACTTCCACTTGGCAGTGGTTTTTTCTTGTTCTTCTCCGCACAAAAATGAGAGTGGGACAGAAATCGGTAATTCGTTAGAATTCGATTTCGTCGTCCCACCTCCGCACAGTTGAGTAGGGCTGTAAAAGCTGATGAAATCAGCGTAGTAGAGCCCACTCAACCACTGCGTCTTGCTCGACAATCCAAATAAACATAGAAAGAGGCTAGGAATTTTGTCCCAGCCTCTTTCTTGTTATTCGTAGTCGCCACCGGTAAAGTTGAAGTATTCTTCTAAGCTTTTTCCTGAAGCTGCGACGTCTTTTGCATCTTCTCCGATATAGCGAAGGTGCCAGCTTTCCGGCATGTAGCCTGTGCTCGCTTCTTTTCCTTCTTGATAACGGACGATAAAGCCATACTTAGCAGCATTCTTGAGCAACCATTTGCTTGCACCTGCTTCTTGGACCAGATTGCCACTAGTATCGATGAGGTCAAATGCTAGACCTGTCTGGTGCTCACTATAGCCAGGACGAGCTGAGTAGCGATCTGCTGCAGCTACTCCGTCTTGATTGACATAACTTTGGTAAAGATCAACCTGGGTCTCATAACTGCGGAAACCACTGTACTGATCGCTGATAGCATATCCTTCTGCCTGCATAGCTGCGATCAACTCGTGCAAGGCCGCAACAGCTGTTGGATCCTCACCTGGATTGTAGTCTGCAGCTAAGGGATAGTGCTTGTTAGCGATGACGATATCTCCAGACTTCCCTTGGACACTGTAATAAGAACCATTGAAGGAAACACCTTTGTCTACTGTGACTTCACCAGCCTTCTTCGTTGACTTTTTGCTATCATCAGACGAAGTTGCTTCAGAAGCACTGGTTTCTTTGCTGGCTGACGACTGAGCGACTTGCTTACTAGAAGCTGGCTCTTTTGGCGTCGAACTCTTTGATTCCTTTTGTTGGCCACAAGCACCTAAGCTCAAAAGAATAAGGCCAGCAAGCGTCCATTTTGTCATGCTTAATTTCATCATAAACCTCCTAATTACCAGCCGTGACCGCAATAGCCGTAATCACGTAAGTATCCCCTACAGGTTTTAGGGTGTAGGTCTTGTCCTTGCTACTCTGGCTATCTTTTCGGCTGGTCACATAGTGTACAGTATATTCTTCGTGGGTTTTCACGATGATCATTCCGTTCTCTTCGGTAACGCTGAGAACGTTGAAAACACCTGGTGTATAGTAGTCGATTTCAGCCTTCTTGACGCCTCCACCTGTCGTCCACTCCACCATTTCCTTGTAGGCGTCACTTGAAGTGTCATAGTACTTGGAATAGGTGTTGGATCTACTTGAGACAGATGAGAAGATTTCTGTTCGGTAGTCTTGGAGGAAGGAGGTGATAGCAGTTTTCTTCTCTTCTGCCTTCTTGGCTTCTTCTTCCTTGGCTTTACGAGCTGTTTCTGCATCTTTCAATCGTTTAGCCACATCCTTAGAAAGCTTCAAGGTGATGACTTCATCGTCATCCGGAGTTTCACCGATTGTAACCTTGGCCTTTTCAGTTGTATAGCTCTCATTGTTGAGACTAAAGACTGCATGGACCTCGATTTCTTGATGGGCTACGACGTCGACTTCAAATAAGGTACTTGTGCCGACTTCCTTGCCATTCACGGCTACCTTGATATCCGTTGGATTGCTGACTTCCTCTGGGAATTCAATTTCCAGAAGACGTTTCTCAGAATTGAAGGTCAAGTCCAGCTTATTCTTAGAAGCTTGAGCTGGATCTAGCTTGACCTCACTAGAGATCTTTCCAACTTCGGTCTTACCATCTAGTTGCATGTCTCGTGGCGCAAAGTGAACCTTTCCAAGTTTGGTTGTTTGGTTCTTCTTGAGCACTGTCGAGTCTTTTTCGCTGGTCTTAAGCTTGCCATCATCTAGATTCGTAGTTGCTGTGACTTCAAGTGGATAGGTGGCGATGCGGTATTCTTGGAAGATACCGAATTTCTTATCCGCCTTCTCAATCCCAATCAGCAGATTCTGTTTTTTGTCCTTGACGATCCCTGTTTTTGAAGACTGGGCGATATGATCTAATTCGTAAATGACATCGATCTTCTGAGCCGTCATGTAGTCAAGTAAGCCTTGAGCTTCTTCCTTGGTCCACTTGTCCTTGTCATTTGATAGGATGCTAGCCACTTCCCGGTAATCCTTTTGTTCAATGGCTGTGACCAATTTGTCTACTGTCACCTGTGGGCCCGTAGTTGTTGAGAAGTAATAGCCTAGTCCAGACAAGGCCAAGACCAACAAAGCCAAAATACTGAAGAAGAAGACCTTCTTTTTCTTGCCCTTTTTCTCTTTTTTGACTTTCTTCTCTTTCTTTTTCTTGCCTTTCTTGCCAGTTTCTCCTTGCTCTGGCGCTTCTACTGGCACTAGGGCTTCAGATGGCTGGGACAGACTTTCTGGAGCCTCTGACGGACTCTCCACTGGCGCGAAGACCTGTGTTGTTTGATTGGTCTCATCCAAGTGAATCGTTGAAGCAGGTCCTTCTACGATTTCAAAGTTCTGGCTACGAGCTGATTCAATCTCTTCTGGAAGTGGTGCACGTCCATAGAGGGCGAAGAAACGCTCTTCCCAGGCCTGTTGGAGTGGATTTACAACTGCTTCTACCACTTCCTGCTCTCCTAGCCCTGGCACTTCTGACGCCACTTGGTCGATAGCTACTCCGGCAATTGATTTGATTGCCTTAAAATCAAAGCCGGAATCTCTTCCGGCAATGAATTCTTCAGGAGTAGGTTTGCGACCGATTACTTTTTCAAATAATTCTACCCATTTTTTGTTCATCGGTTTGTTCTCCTAAAACCTAAATTATTTTTATCCGATAGTTGTTGAACAAGATATTATGACCGTTTCCCTATCTGATTAGAAGAAGGAAGCGATATAGAAGGATACTTGTTCTAAAATGCGTCTGTCAATGATGCCAACAATGGTGAAGATGACAAGAATGACTGCTGTAGAAGCAAGGAGTAACAAGAATTTGTCAGCCTTGAATTTTGTTCTGTTCAAACCTTGGTAAACAGTATATAGCAAGCCCAAGAAATAGAGAACGAAGATCAAAGATAGAAGGAAGCTAAATCCTTCAAAGTACTTCACTAGAGAAAGGATCAAGACAATGAGGGATGCAGGCAAGGCATAGATAGACAAGCGAGCAAACTCATCAAATGAACGTTTGTAGGTGTATTCTTTATCTTGCAAGACAAGGTTACGAACCAAGAAACCAGTTAACTGAGTGGCGTAAAGTGTAAAGAAAGTTACAATGACAATCAACAAGTAAGCCGTAAATCCTACTTCAGCGTAAGGGAAGGCACTCGCCACGAAGAAAAGTGAGAGGCTAAGGATAAATGCAGTTAAGACATAATGAAGAATACCATTCAATACTCTTGGTTGATTTTCTACTGTTGGTCGAACCAAAGCAGAAACAAACCATGACCAGAATCCTTTTATTGCTTGACCAAAGGCATTTGGTTGAGCAGGTTGTGCATAATAGGCTTGACCTGGTTGAGGTTGTCCTGGATAAGGTGCTTGCTGGAAGCCTTGACCTGGGGCTGGTTGACCAAATCCTGGTTGTGGCTGTTGTTGAGGCGCTTGTTGGAAGCTATTTGGTTGAGCGCCAAATGCTGGTGCTTCTGGCGCAGTATTAAACTGTGGTGCTTCTTGTACTGGTGCTTCTGGCGCAGTAGCAAATTGTGGTGCCTCTTGCACTGGCGCTTCTGGCACAGTAGCAAATTGTG
>NZ_JBKQBL010000002.1:267229-270516 GCF_046824975.1 Streptococcus intestinihominis
GGCAGCAGCGAATTGTGGTGCTTCTTGAACTGGCGCTTCTGGAGCAGCAGCGAATTGTGGTGCTTCTTGAGCTGGCGCTTCTGGCGCAGCAGCAAATTGAGAAGTCACTTCTTCAGGTGCTGCTGGAGCAGCAACAAAGCCAGCGTTTACTTGGTCTGGAGCTACTGGAGCACCTACAAATTGTGAAGCTTCTTGGGCTACCTGTTCTTCTTGGAACTCACCTGCAGCCAACGCTTGAGCGATCTCTGCTTCAGTTGCTGAACGACCGTTCACAGCTTCAAAGTAATCAAGCCAATCCTGTTTGATCATAAAATAATCTCCTTATAAAACAAAATACAGATATATTATATAAAAATTTCCACTAGAATTCAATGTTCTACCGGAATCCACAAGCTGGGTCATCCCAACTAGTCAAATGCATCCATGCCACCTTGGACGTTGGTTACATCATAGCCCGCTTCTTCCAAAAATTGACAGGCACGGGCTGATCGTCGACCAGACTTACAGATGACATAATAGGCTTGGTCCTTGTCTAGTTCTGCGTAGCGTTCTGCCAACACTGATAAAGGAAGCAAGGTCACTCCGTCCAGATGAAGAGCATCATATTCCTCTTGCTCGCGAACATCGACGACGTTAATTTCTCCTGCCTGGTACTTTGCTACAAAGTCATTAAATGGAATTTCTTTCATGATTTCTCCTTTTTGATGCCACTATGGCAAGGTTAGTATTTCATAGTTAAAGTCAATGGACTCTAAAAAGCGGAATAGGTCTTTGGTTTTGATAAAGATAGTCTTTTCATTGGTGTTCGGATGGAAGGTCATAATCTCCTCTGATACAATATCCTGATCAAAATAGACGAGAATATCTTTTTCTTCATTGTTTAACAGGCCAAATGGGGATACTGTCCCTGCTGGTAATTGCATTTTTTCAGCTAGCGATTCAGCTGAAGCCATGCGGATCCGATTGGCTCCTACTTGCTCTTTGAAATCATCCATGTCCAAGGGTTTCTGATCATCCATGATGAGCAAATAGTACTGGGTTTTCTTCTTGTTGGTCAAAAACATAGACTTGGTCCGGACCCCTTCTAAGCCTTCAATATAAGAATCCGCCTGCTCAGTCGTGAATGCAGGAGGATGTTCCACCACATCAAATTCAATCCCGAGTTCATCTAGTTTGTCTTTGACTTTTTGATATGCATCCATGGCAATACCTCCTATTGTGGTTATCACTCATTATTCTTTTTGAACTCTCTTAAAATCTGCTGAACCCGAGCCTGGATAGCTGGCACCACTTCTGCCTCAAACCAGGGGTTCTTGGCCATCCAGATCTGATTGCGGGGAGAAGGGTGGACCAGAGGGAAATAATCTGGCAGATAGTCCTTGTACCGACGCACCCGCTCTGTCACCTTGCCACTAACCTTCTCATGGAGATAGTAAGCTTGGGCGTACTGGCCAATCAAGAGGGTCAACTCTATATCCGGACACTCCTTGAGGAGTTGAGGGTGCCACTTTTCCGCAAAGCCCTTGCGAGGTGGCAGGTCCCCTGACTTGCCATGCCCTGGGAAATAAAAGTCCATGGGAATGACCGCAAATAGACCCGAATGATAGAAGGTTTCTTCATCGACTCCTAACCACTCCCTTAGACGATCTCCACTCTTGTCCTTCCAATAGAGACCTGCTTCTTGGGTCTTGAGACCAGGCGCTTGGCCAATAATATTGATCCGAGCAGTCTTTGGTGCTGCAAATAAGGGCTCGATCCCTTTATCCGTATAGGCTTTGTTTTGTGGATCCGCCATAATGGCCTCTTTGATCCGCTCTAGTTGATCCATTTCTCCTCCTCTAAGCAAAAACTCAGCCAGCAAGTGCCGACTGAGTAGCGTCTTATTTGATGAGTTCGTAGATGGCTTCTGCATAGATTGCAGCTGCACGGTAGAGATCTTCTACATCCGCAAATTCATTGGCTTGGTGCATAGTGTTCACATAGTCTGGGAACATGGCACCAAAAGCAACCCCACGTTTCAATAGACGACCAAAGGTTCCGCCACCGATTACTTGCTCATGACCTTTCAGTCCGGTTTGTTTTTCATAGACACGCAAAAGCGTTGAGACCAATTCATCTTCCATTGGAACATAGTGAGGGGTGTGGCCGTGGGCAGACAAGCTAACGGACGCCACTCCTTCTACTTTTTCAAGTCCAGCTTTGATGGTTTCTGGATCTGTTCCTTTAGGGTAACGAATGTTCAAGGCAATAGTGTTATCTGAGCTGTTTTCGTCGAAGTTGAAGACACCCGCATTCATGCTGAGAGCCCCCATCTTTTCATCCACATGGGCAATGCCAAGTTTCTCACCAGCAAAGTCTTCATGAAGAAGAGATGCTGACACTTGCAAGTATGCTTTGGCATCTCCACCGAAGTCAAACTGGTTCAAGAAGAGAGCCAAATAAGTTGCTCCATTGATTCCAGCTTCTGGAGTAGAGCCATGGGCAGATTTCCCGATAATAGTGACTTTAAATTTACCGTCATCCTCTGTTGCCACTTCATAACGAAGTTGGTGTTCATTGGCAAAGGCCTCCAAGAGACCAGCTAGATCTGGTAATTGGCCAGAAACGACTGCTGTCGCTGACTCTGGTACCATGTTTTCACGAAGGCCACCTGTGAAGCTATGAAGATGCGCTTGACCTGTATTTTGACCACCGAAGTGAAGGTACTCAGTAATGTTTCCTTTTTCTCCGTTAATGATTGGGAACTCAGCATCTGGAGAGAAGCCAAAGTCTGGATCAGGAAGTCCGACGTGTTTGAAATAGTAGTCCATATCGCCCCATCCAGACTCTTCATCTGTACCGACCACGAAGCGCACGCGCTTAGATACTGGCAATCCCAGATCCTTGATGATCTTCAAACCGTAGTAACAAGCTACTGTAGGTCCCTTATCATCTGATGAACCACGCGCATAGAGCTTGCCATCGATAATCTCAGGTTTATAAGGGTCTGTATTCCAGCCACTACCTGCAGGTACCACGTCCATATGGGCAAAGATTCCTAGCTCTTCTTCCCCTTGTCCAAAGGTGAAGTGTCCAGCATAGTTGTCCACATTGGTTGTTTCGTAGCCATCACGCTCAGCAATTTCCAAGAATTTCTCAAGGGCTTTGACAGGTCCAGGTCCGTAAGGGTGAGTCGCATCCGCCTGGCTGTCATCCCGTTCTGAGTTGATTTCCAAGAGGCTGAAAAGGTCAGCCATCATTTCTTCGCGACGTTTTTCTACTTCTGCTTTAAAGTCAATTGTTGTCAT
>NZ_JBKQBL010000002.1:270553-271795 GCF_046824975.1 Streptococcus intestinihominis
GCATTCCTCCGTTATTTCGATTTAAATTGAATCCTCTAGAATCCCTTCAGCGACTGTCTATCAGCCTGCCAAAGGATTCTAGAAAACCGGACTTGTATCGTACGAGACGAGGACCATCCGGTTCTTTCTGTTGTTATTAGCGTTTTTCGATGATTTCGTCTACTGGCAAGCGGTAGCTAGGTTCTACCTTCTCTGCTGCGTAACCAACCGTGATCAAGAGTTCTGGACGGAAACGCTCTTCGATTTCCAAGACTTCGTTGACTTTTGATTTGTCAAAGCCTAGGATGATGTTTGAGCCGATCCCTTGGTCCGTCAAGGCCAATACCAGGTTCATTGCGACCAATCCAGCATTCAATGCCAAGTAATCGCTAATCTGTTGTTCATTGTAGCGAGCATATTCTGCAGGAAGGTTTTGCATGAAGTATTGCAGCTGCTCCTCTGTAAAGTTCTTGACCCCACCGACACGCGCAATCTTCCGAGCCCGACGTTGCAAATCAGTATCCGTAAAGAGAGCGATAGTCACAGGTGCTTCCATGACTTGGTCATAGTTCCCACCATAGGCTAGTTTAGCCAATTCCGCATTTTTCTGACGAACGACCACGAATTTCCATGGTTGGCTATTGTGCGCACTTGGTGCCAAGGTCGCAATTTCAATAGCTGTCCGTACATCCTTTGGATCGACCGGCTGGTCTGTGAAATGCTTGATCGCATGACGTTTTTTGTTGAGTTCTAGGAATTTCATAGTCAACTTCCTTTTCTAATTCTATTACCTCTATTTTAACACAAAATGAAAGAGCTTGCAGAGTTTTTTCATTGAGGAGACTGTTTCCTTTTCAACTAAGCTACTCGCCCTTCTATGGACTCAAATTATTCCGACGCGGGACTTTCTTTTTCAAAGAACTGGCCACTAGAGTCTTGGATTTTGTTGATGATGTCGTCGTAGCGAGAATTTCTTTCTTCCTCATAGAGATTGTTGATTTCTTGATAGTTCAACGGATTTTCAACCTTTGGTTCTGGCTTGCGACTGAGGAAATCAAGAGTCCCCAGAATAACCAAGATCAGAATCACTAAAGAGGTCCAGCCAGTTTCCTTCTTAGGTAGCCAAACTCCCTTGGTCGAAAGAGATTTCCAACTAGGGTTTTGAGGCAAGAGCTCATAGATTCTCTTTTGAGTCGGAAAGAGGGTCAACAATGCATACAAGGTCAGAAAAAGAAATGAAAAACTATGGACAGAAATCCAACT
>NZ_JBKQBL010000002.1:271845-275572 GCF_046824975.1 Streptococcus intestinihominis
ATACTTAATTTTCATCTTAAAGGCCTTATAACCAGCTCCCCCCATATACACTTCTAGGACGAAGACGGCGATCATCAAAAGACAGAAAATCAGGAATTGGACTTTCCATAGCTTTCTCAATCCTAAATATTTTTTTTTGAGCGCCTCTTCTTTCTCCTTAGCTTGGTCCAGTCCTACTGGAGCTTGGGTGCTTGGTTTTACCTTACTATTGCTTTCAGTTGACCCTACTTTCGCTTCAACTGGTTCTACCTGTCTTGCAAAATAGGCTTCCGCTTCCCTGATGACTTTGCTAAGATTTTCCTCCGTCAGCAGATAAGGAAAGCCATTGATCATCCAATTGTCTTTCTTATCTGGTTTATCTGGCTTCATAACACGAAGAGCAAAGTGTCGCCCAATCAAGCTAATTGAAAATCTCACATCATAATATTCAGATAGAACTGAAAAATCAATGCCATAAAAACAATTAGACTTAACCAGTTTGTTCGCTTCCATAAAAGAAATATCCTTTGTAAACGTCGATCGGATTATCTCTTGTACTTGAGAAATATTCTCTTCAACTGTAGCAGGATCAAGAGGGAGTGTTAAAGCAGAAAACGTATCGGTGGAAGCATTCCCTTCTAGACTATCTTTAAACCAATCCAAGAAAGAAGTCATATTGGATACGGTTAGATCAATAGGCTGATGAATTGGAAATGCTTGGTCCTCTATACTAGAAGGCATGGGGTCTATCTCTAAGAAGACAAACTGCTGACCCGCTATCTCAAGACTAAAAAAAGCTGGATAATGAGGCAACAAACAAGTAAAGACAACCCTAAAGGGTTCATTCTTTTCGAAGGGTCTTCTCCAGAAGTCTATTATTGCTATTCCCTCAAAAGTCGATTCTATCATTCTTTTAAGGAGAAAACGCTTTTTTAAGAGATTATCAGGAGTCAGTGCTTCAGAAAACATCAGGCCTGGTTGATCCAGATAAGCTTTGATCTTTCCAAAGCTAGCTCGAAAACGATCTCGATCATACAAAAACTCCATCCCGAATCTTTCAGGCCCCCAGAGGAGTGATACATCGTTACCTTCAACCAACATATTTATTGTTGTCTTATATTTTTCAAGATGAATCTCAAGAATAAAAGTCGGACCATAAGCACTCCGGGCCGTCGTTTCTATGTCTACAATTTCGAAATGCTCACCAAAAACATGTTGAAGGGCTTGTCGGATATCATTTTCCACAAGTTCTCTATGCTGATCAACAGTTAATCCCATTTCTTTATTACTTACCCCTTATGCGTTTTTATAGACTGAAGGAAAGCATTAGCCTCCTTTAGATAGTCGTGTTGTTCAATCAAGGAAGTTAGAAGCTCATTGTTATGGCCCCGATAGTTATCCTCGCGTCTCAACTCTTCGTACATCTCAATAAAGGGAAGGCCTTTTTCCTTGGCATCTTGAAGCTCTGCTTCATAGTCATAGGCTACCTTACGAAAGTGCAGGTTGGTCACACCATCTGCTTCGACATCGATCAGAGCATACTGGGCCCTGTGGTTTTGAATTGGTTCCCAGTCAAAATAAGGCATGCCAATAGTCCCTGGATTGAGGATCTGCTGACCCTGACTGCCATAGCGAAGCAACTGCTTGTGGACATGCCCGTAGATCGCCATATCTGTCTGGTCATCCAGCAGTTGGTCAAAGTTCTCCGTCGCATTTGCTGGACGCAAGTCCCCACCATAATTCTTTTCTGGCAAGTTGTGGGTCAGTGAAAAACGAATACCATTGACCTCCTTCTTCTCTATCAAGGGAAGGGAACGAAGCCAATCTATCCGCTTAGGATCTAGTCCTCCCATGAGGTACTGAGTGAGGCGAAGAAGTTGGATCTCCTGCGGATCCTCAAGCCCGTACTCGCCATCCAAAGCCTCTAGGACACAATCGTCCCAATTTCCACGAACAGCTGCTGTAATGGGAATCGCATCCAGCAACTCAAAAAGGTCATCTCTTCCAGGTCCCGGTAGCAAAATGTCCCCTAAAAGCCAGTATTCAGTCGCGCCTAGAGCACGCGCATCCGCAATCACTGCCTCCAGGGCTGTCGTATCTCCGTGTATATCAGATAATATGGCGATTCTATGATTCATTATAAGCTCCTTATGATTGGTATAGTTCAGAATCCTCCGCCACTTCCATCAAGGGACTTGCTTCTTCCTGCTTTCCTTGATGGAGCTTGGCTTGCACTGCCTCCGCGACTGCTCGTGGGATGCCAACCGTGACGATTTCATCTACAGTAGCTTCTTTGATCTTGGTCAGTGACTTGAAGTGCTTCATCAGCAACTGCTTGCGTTTTGGTCCCAAGCCTTCGATGCCATCCAACTGAGAAGAGAAGGAATTCTTGGACCGTAGCTGGCGGTGAAAGGTGATGGCGAAACGGTGAACTTCATCCTGAATCCGCTGGAGGAGGAAAAATTCCTGCGAGGTCCGAGAGAGTTCGATAACTTGAAGAGGATCGCCGAAGAGCAATTCGTGAGTCTGGTGCTTGTCATTCTTTTGCAGGCCTGCGATGGGAATGTCCAGCCCCAACTCTTCTTGGATGACTTGCTTAGCGATATTGACCTGGCCCTGACCCCCATCAATGACGATCAGATCTGGTGGTGTCAGGCCATCCCGCATGACACGACTGTAACGTCTGCGAATGACTTCCTGCATGCTGGCATAGTCATCTGGTCCGACAACGGTCTTGATCTTGTACTTGCGGTAGTCCTTTTTGCTTGGCTTCCCATTGACAAAGACCACCATGGCTGAGACCGGACTGGTCCCCATGATGTTGGAGTTGTCAAAAGACTCAATACGCACAGGAGTTGGAATTTGCAGGAGTTTTCCTAGGTTTTCAATAGCACCTTGGGTCTTTTCCATGGATTTTTCAAGGAGATTAAACTTCTGCTCCAGACTGACACGCGCATTCTTGATGGCCAGATTGACCAACTGCTTTTTCTCCCCACGCTGGGGCTTGAGGACCTTGGTATCTACAAGGGCCTTGACCGCTTCCTCATCGATATCTTGAGGGATCAGGATTTCATTGGGGATCAGGTGAGATTTCTCCTGGTAAAACTGCCCCACATAGGTCAAGAAGTCCTCGTCCGGATCATTGTAGTAAGGGAAAAGATTGACGTCACGCTCGATCAGCTTGCCCTGACGGACAAAGAAGACCTGCACACACATCCAGCCCTTGTCCACGTAGTAGCCAAAGACATCCCGGTTCTGCAAATCCTTGGCCATGACCCGCTGTTTGGTCCGCAGGGTCCCGATAGCCTGAATTAGATCTCGATACTCGGCCGCTCGCTCAAATTCCATGTTCTGCGCAGCGGTAGTCATCTTGAGCTTGAGCTCATCGATAATCTTGTCATCCTGCCCCTTGAGGAAATCAGAAACCTCCTGGGCCATGCCCTTGAAATAGGCCTCATCCTTGTGGCAGACTGTGTGAGCCATACACTGCCCTAAATGGTAGTAAAAGCAGACCTTGGAAGGCGGATTGGTACACTTGCGGAATGGGAAAATCCGATCCAAAAGTCGCTTGATCTCATTGGCCGCCCCCACATCAGGATAGGGACCAAAATAGAGACCGCCATCCTTTTTGACCTGGCGCGTGATGATGAGACGCGGATAGCGCTCATTGGTAATCTTGATAAAGGGATAGGACTTATCGTCCTTGAGCATGATATTATACTTGGGCTTGTTCTCCTTGATGAGGTTG
>NZ_JBKQBL010000002.1:275631-276162 GCF_046824975.1 Streptococcus intestinihominis
ATCTCCAGAAGCAAGGCCTCAATATTGGACTCAGTGACGATAAACTCAAAATCCACAATCTCAGATACCAGCGCTTCCGTCTTGGTATCGTGGCTCCCTCTGAAATAGGACCGCACCCGATTGCGAAGATTCTTGGCCTTCCCCACATAGATGATGGTACCGTTCTTGTCTTTGTGAATGTAACAGCCCGGACTCTTCGGCAAGAGCTCGAGCTTGGATTTAATCAAGTTGTTCATACCCTCTATTATAGCAAAAAAAGAGGGACCTAGTCCCTCAGTGTAATGCGTTTAAAATGATTCGTTTTATTAAAGTCTCTTTTACAAGTTTGACTTTTATCCATCCTGTAGCAAATCTAAAAACTCTGTAAAGTTATTAGCCACAAATTCCACAGATGGTTCTAATTCGTACGATTCCTCGTGATACCAGATACAAATACTTGGATTATCAGGACCCTTTATATAATTTAGACAAAGAAAGTCTCCACCATAAAATGCTGCTATTGGGATCAACTCAAATCCCAAAATATTTTCA
>NZ_JBKQBL010000002.1:276207-310291 GCF_046824975.1 Streptococcus intestinihominis
TGGACAAACAGTCGTTCATCCAATTGGGACATTACAACATCAATCTCATACATGCCAAGTGGATTGTCTTTTGCGTATTCTAATACACACAAAAAACGTTCGACTACTTTGTTGTTATTCCCAAAATGAAAATACCGTTTGGTCGGAATGACCCCATTCTTTGATTTTATAAATGTTTTATAATCATCAGGCAGTTTAATCTTCCACGCCGTTTCTCTTTCCTGTAATAGCGCATCCGTTGGCAAGGGGGAGATGATTGCTTGTTCTAGTTGGGTCATACCTTCTTCTCCTACAATCCCTGTTCTCAATGGTGTACCTGATTCCAGAGTAACATCAGTCATATATTTTGGTATTGCTGGCAATGCATATACATCTTAAAGTGGGGGGTCGTATCGTTATTCTTATTTTTAAAGATGAATATGTAAATCTTTTCCTAACACTCCGTCTAAAATAAACGAATCGAGACTAATTTTGATTTCATTATTTTTTTCATTATATTCCCTCATAAGTGATTCATATTGATATTCCGATTATATTTTGCCTTCAATTAGTCAAAATATTTTGCACCATCATCTTTATCGTATTCATTTGCCTGAATGATATCATTTTGTTTCCTTTCCAACATCAATCGGTTGCATTTAAGATTTTCCGGGCCTTTTCCAAATCGTAATATCGATCAAATTCTTCTTTTGTCTGAATGGTATGTTCTTGTCCATCTATTGACAACTCAGCCGGAATTGTGGCATCTCTATAGAGATTTACACCCTTCTTCATAAAGAGTTCATATACAGACATGGGCCTTGAATATCGATCGGCACTGTTCCTAGGATTTAAAATTATTACTTTTGTATCCTTTTGTTCAAGCAACTGATAAGCTTTCGAAGATTTTTTGAATCGCGTTTTTGATAAGTTTTTAGGATCAAAAAAGAAACTATCATGGTCTAAAAATATATATTTCGAACCACTGCTATCTGGATCTTGATCAAGGTTGAACTGTACTGAAGGTTTCCTCTTGTCATTTATCGCAAGTTGATCGTGTTGTTCCAGTTTATGGGTATCCAAATTAAGAAAAATCTCCTTTCGAACAGAAGGATCTTTCAAACTTCTAATAGATAATTCAACTAGTTCGCTTCCATTGGATCTATATATGGAACCTAAGTCTGATGGAATATAGTTAGAATCAAAGTTCTCCACTAACTTATATAAATCAATTTCTTTCTCTTCTTTTAATTTCTTTCCTTCGATCTTATAAAGGCTCAACGTCCAATATTCATCCTTAGATGGTCGTTCCTTATAAAAATAGGGATTATCTTTTAATTTCATATTGGAACGCAGAATGTGATATTCTCCCGCACGAATCTGGTTGTAATTTCTATAACTTCCATACTTCTTTATTTTCTGATCTTCCTCAGGTGTCGTTGATTTCCAGTGAGCAATCAGACCAGCACCATCCGCAATCATCTCATAGTCATCAATTTTGGCTTTCCCGTTGTACTGACCAAATTGACTATAATAGTTTCTATTATAGGAGTCATAACAAACCCAAGCAACTACTATGAGTGTGAGAGCAAGGAGAACCGAAAGCATGACTTTTTTCTTTCTTTTTTTCAACATTTAAACAGATCCTTTCTATAGGATTTTCAAACTTAAGCTGTTTTCACCTATTTTTCAAATTTCGACAGAACGGATGTAACTATTTTTTTGATGACTGCTATTCCAACTAAAATCATCGCATACAATAAAAACGGAGGAATTAACAGTAAAGCAATTTTCCATCCTTTAAAGAAAGCTAGGCCTTTATTCGATCGAATGGGCTTCACTTCTACCAGCTTCATTCGCAATAGTTTCAATGTAACTTCTTCTTGTCTTGTATCAAGTGAAACACTCTTTTCTCCTGAGTTTTCACTATCTAGATAGGCCTGAGCCATTCTGACTAGATACAGTCTCTCATCTTCTTTCACAATGGTAGCAAATAGCTCCCTTGCCTCATTAATATTTCCTTTTAGGGACTCATTGACTGCCCTTAGGTACATGGATTCCAATTGAGAGAATTTGGTAGTTGTTACTTCCTTTAAGATGGCATCATTGGGCTCTTTTTTGACCAGAATATCGTAGCGGGCTCTGTAAGCCATTTTGAGTGGTTCATCATCTGCGAAATAGTTAGAGAGTAACTCCTCAAACTCATCCTCCTTCAAATCCGGCCTAGAAAATAGGTTCGCATTCAAGAGAATTTCGTTTAATTTTACTTGTTCAGCATCTGTAAACTTCTGATTCTCCTTGAGTTCCTTTACAACTGCTTCAATGGATCCAAAGTCACCAATCCTATAGAAATAGAAAATAGTGGCAACCTGTACACGCGCTTTAATAGTTTTGATACTCTTTCTTTTTTGAGTCAGAATATAGCTTGCCATCAGGTCAAGATTGATATCCTCATAGATGAGACTATACAACCTTTTGATTAAAAGCGTATCTTTAATGATAGCTAGAACCAGCTCAATCATTAGGTAAATCAAAAAACAAATGGTTGCAATATTTTTACTTTGGGTTACGTGCACAATATACAAAAATGGTAGGGCTAGAATGACCAGTAGGACGATCACTGGAATATTGTAACGCTTTCTAAGTTCTCTATAATCTTTAACCATAAAACTCCTATTTCATTGACAATTTCTTTCGTATACTTCTTAGTAGATCTAGACCGAGCGATGATGCAGCAAGCAATTTCCAATCAACCTGATCGCTTACCATCACTTCTACTACCTCTATTATAGCAAAAAAGAGAGTGGGACAGAAATCGGTAATTCGTTAGAATTCGATTTCGTCGTCCCACCTCCGCACAGTTGAGTAGGGCTGTAAAAGCTGATGAAATCTGCGTGGTAGAGCCCACTCAACCACTGCGTATTGCTCGACAATCCAAAAAGAATTGAGAGGCTAGGACTTTTGTCCCAGCCTCTTTGATATTAATAACCTCTTAGGTAAGGAAGTAAGGACATAAGAGTTGTCCCAAGGACCAAGACCCAGAACCAGAAGGAATACATGCTTCTTTGGAAGACGCCTGGTGCTGGTCGGTTTTCTTGTATGTAGTGAAAAATAGCTTTTCTCTTTAAAACCAAGACAATGGTAAAGGCGATGGTTCCACCTAAAAAGACTAGAATTTGAACCCACTCGGCCACATTCATATTGACATGGGTGCCGAGGTAATGAAGCCCTTGAGAGAGGACCAGGTTGTTAAAGATATGGTAGAAAATAGCCCACCAGATCGAATACTCGAAGGTCAAGTAGCCAAAGCCAAAGCCGATAATCGTCGCAAAGAACAACTGATCAAAATTGGCATGGAACATTCCAAAAGCCAAGGCTGTCATGACAATCGCAAAGACTTTTCCATACTTTTCTAAGGCTCTCAAGCCAGCCGCCCGGAATACCAATTCCTCCGTGATGGGACCGATCAGGGTCGCATAGAGCAAGAGACTCCAAGATTGGCTGAGTTGCTCAGACATATCCTCTTGAGGCTTGAAAAAGCCTAAGGTTTCCATCATGTGGTCCAATAGCTGAGATAAGGCACTAGAAGCCAATTGGGCAAACCCCAAGAAGGCAATGAACACTAAGAAAATCTGCCAGGTCATCTTGCGTCCCTTTTGTCTCACATCTCCTTTAAAGAGTGATCCTTGCCGATAAAGGGCAAATAGGAGGATACCTATACTGACAGATATCAAGTAGCTAATCCCATTTCCATTGATGATTGAAGCGACTTCCTCCTGCTTCTCTGCCATCTCCACCCCATACCGTCCATACATAAAGAGGGTAATGGCAAAGGTCGAAATGATGCTGACAAAGACCATGACCAAGAGATAGAGGCAAACCATCCCTGAAAAGCTTCCCAAATCCTTTTTGGGATCTATAAATCGATTGAACTGTTTCATCCATTCACTCCACTAATCTACTGTTTTTCTTTTCCAACTCCACCCGTAGCACCATCCAAAAGCCCCTTCATACAATACAAAGAAAATCAGAAAGGCATGTAGGAAATAGTCCTCCGGTAGTGCTAGAATAATCGGATCCCGATAAGGATCAAAGAGCCAGGTAGCATCTCCGACAAAGAGGACTTGGTGAAAGAGGGTAAAGAATTGATCAAAACCAATAAAGAGGGTCACTCCTCCTATAATAATCGGCAAGAGAACCATCCCACCAAATAAAGGGCGATAGAGGCCTGCGTAGCCCTTACGCATCACTGTTCGAATAAATCGTACAGCTACTGGCAACAAGATCAGGAATAAGACCTGGGTCAGGTGAAAGAGGTACTTGACTGCTTGAAAATGATGGAGCCCATCGGGAGAAGATGGAAAATCAGGCATCTCCAACTTCCAGGTAAAAGGACTGGTCAAATACTGCATAAGGATCTGAAAATTCTTCTGGATGACTGTTGGAGCCAAACCAGTCCGATTCTGAATTCTTAACCAGCCAATCTCCATGGGATAGATCAACCAGGCTAGTAGAATGGCCCCCAAAATCACCGTTGCTAAGAGCCAGAGGACAAAGCCCGTTACTTTCAACCGATCACGCATCGAAATCCCACTCCGCTAAGCTCGATAGGACGTGCGTTGGTGGCAAGGGTAGGTCTGGCACTTCTTCTGGCTTGGTAAAGCCAGTGGTCACCAGCAAAGTAGGAATGCCATTGTCAATCCCTGCTCGGATGTCGGTCAGGTAATTATCTCCCACCATGACCACTTCTTCGCGCTCTAGTCCCAGGTGAGCGATGGCCTTATCCATGATAATGGCATTGGGCTTCCCGATAAAGGTTGGCTTCACGCGCGTCGCCGCTTCGATCAGGGCATTTAGAGCACCAGCCCCTGGCATCATCCCGCGCTCTGTCGGAATATTAAGGTCTGGATTTGTCCCGATGAAATGGGCTCCCTTTTGAATAGCCAAGGTCGCAATGGAGAATTTCTCATAGTCTACTTCCCAGTCGAGACCCACCACCACATAGGCTGGATTTACCGTATCTTCGACAAAGCCTGCCTCAGCAATGGCCTGTTTCAAGCCTACATCTCCAATGACATAGGCAGTTTTCCCAAGATTCATGTCCACCATATAATCAATGGTTGCTAGTGTCGCTGTATAGATGGTATCCAATGGCGTTTCGATATTGAACTGGCCTGCCAGCATTTCTCGGACCATTTCCGGCGTCCGGGTAGTATTGTTGGTCACAAAGAGATAGGGGATTTGACGCTCTTGCAATTCATGAACAAAGGCTTCCCCAGCAGGGATCCGCTCCTTGCCCTTGTAGATGGTTCCATCTAAGTCAATTAAATAACCCTTATAAGTCATGAGATTCTTGGTCTCCTTTTTCACTTGCTTCCTCTGCTACTTTGTCCTGATCCTGAAACTGGCCTCCTGCTCCATACAGAAGCAAACAAGCCCCATATAAGGCAAATTGAAGGACCAAACCGAAGAAATTGATACTTGCTTTTCCAGCCTGAGTAAAGAGGAAGGATGAAATCATCAAGATGACGATAGTCACCATCAAGCCACCGATCTTAGCTTGATCAATGGTAATGGTATAGACGCCGCTCTCTTTTTCCTCATTGCTTTCTTTCCCTGCCTGGATAGGCTTCATGGTCTCGATGAAATCTGTCATTAAGGTCGCTGCGAGGCTGACAGTCGTACTAAAGAGGACACCTTGAGAGAGCTTATCAAAGAAGTTACTCCAGAAACTACCCGATTGGCTGGTAATACTCAAGGAAAAGACAACGACAGGCAGGATAAAGGCCAAAATCAAATGAATCCAGACACGATACCAGCGAACATCTTCCTTGAGAAAACGCATAAAGGCTTCAAAACTCAACCGATAGCGGACAAAACGAACCGCTTCTTCAATAAAGATATAAAAAGCTGCGACTAAGGTCAAGAAACCATCTCCCAACACATAGAGGGGATTTTTCTTACGACGAGCATAAGCAACAACCCGTCGTTGAACCTCCATCAAGTCTTCTTTTTTCTGTTTTAATCTTCGTTTTTCCATAATGTTTCCTTATCTATTTCTTCCCAAGTGATGAGGGCTTGGGCGTGGATTTGGCCTTCTGATGAGATGACATGATTGCTGATCATCCCTTCCCGCTCGACGCTAGAGGTGATCATACCTCCAGGCAAGACTTCCTTGACATACTTGAGATGGACCCGTTTGGGGATATGCTGGGTTAGGAATTCCGCTCCCATGACTTCAAAGACCCAGTCCAAGTACTTGCTGTTGTTGACATGGCCGTTCATATCTAAATCATAGAAACGTACATGGTAGTCCTGCTCCATGGCTCCATTCAGTTCTGGATAGCGTGGACCACGGCGGATCTTCTTCTCAAATGGTGACTCATATGGCTCTGTGATCTCCTCTGGTACAGATTGGACCTTGCGGCTGTCCCGGTCCATCAAGACGAAGGTAGCCACCATCTCGACGATGGCTTCCCCCTTCTGGTCTCTAACGACAAAGGAACGATAGCAAAAGAGACGATTGTGGGCGAGTGCTTGAGTCTCAATGGTAATCAGTTCATCAAAGACCGGTAGGCGATGAACCCTGATGTCATAGTCAGTGATAATCCAGACTAGATTGTACTGTTCGAGCAGGTCCTTGTCACTGACACCGATCTCCATGGACTGCATGCCTGATACCTGTAAGGACAGGAGGATGAGCTGGGGCATCTTGATAAAGCCATTCACATCGCTCATATCAAAAGGAACTTTCATGTCATACTGATAAATTTTAGCCATCTTTTACTCCAATATAAATTTCTCTGCTACGGTATCACCAAGGAACAAACCTCTCTTGGTCATCCGGACTTGCTTGTCATCTGGAACCAAAAGTCCCTGCTCCGTCAGACTGGCCACCACTTGTCCATAGCGTTGGTCAAAGGACACACCGAATTTTTCTTCAAAACGTGCCTTGGACACACCTGTCTTTTTCCGTAGACCGAGGAACAACTCCTCTTCCATCTTCTCTTCCAGTGTCAGGTGTTCCTCTGTGATTCGAGCCTTACCTGCTTCAACTGCCTCCAGATAATGCCGGATAGGTCCGTGATTCTTGTAGCGAATCCCATCCACATAACCAGAAGCTCCTGCTCCTAGACCATAGTATTCTGCATTATCCCAGTAGACCAGATTGTGTCGACTTTCAAAGCCTGGCTTGGAGAAATTGGAAATCTCATAATGCTCAAAGCCTGCTTTTTCCAATTCCTCAATGATGTACTCGAACATCTCTGCTTCCAGCTCCTCTTTCGGTAGAGGAAGCTTGCCCCGTCTCATGCGATTCATAAAGACCGTGTGGTTCTCTAAAATCAAGCTATAGAGGCTCATATGGGGAATGTCCAAATCGATCGCCTTAGCGACATTTTCCTTGACCTGGTCCATGGTCTGACCGGGCAGAGCATAAATCAAGTCAATGGAAATATTGTCAAAGCCTGCCTGCTTAAGGTGGCGGATATTGTCATAAATATCCTGCTCCTTGTGGCTCCGCCCAATCTTCTTCAACATCTTATTATCAAAGGTTTGAACCCCCAGAGAGACCCGGTTGACCTGAGAGTCCTTGAGGACTGCGATCTTATCCGGATCCAAATCTCCAGGATTGGCCTCGATGGTAAACTCCTCTACCTCCGATAGGTCCATGACCTTGGGCAATTCTGTCAAGAGATAGGCCAGTTGCTGGGCAGATAGAGCTGTCGGCGTCCCTCCACCGATGTAGAGGGTCCGGAGTTTGCCAATCTCATATGACCGAGTCTCCTGGATCAGGTGTTCCAAATAGGCATCGACCGGTTGATTCTTGATAAAAACCTTCGAAAAGTCACAATAATAACAAATCTGGGTACAAAATGGAATATGCACATAGGCAGAGGACGGTTTAGCTTGCATAACCTTTATTATACCACATTTCGCACCAAATCCCGAGTAGAAAAGAGAGGGTAAAGCAAGGATTTCCTTGACAAGAAAGAATGAAAGGAATAGAATAAAGCTAATCACATTCGGAGGTAAGGAGATATGAACAACTAAGTTTCGTTAAATAAGATACTTTATTTAGTGGACTGCTTGTTCTATCTCTTTTTGTGTACCCTCTTGCCTATTCTCCAACTTCTTGTTGGCTATATTAGGTCTTTTTCTATTTGGGTTCCACTTGAATACAGCTCTACTAAATAGGTAGAGCTGTTTTTTGTCCCAGTAGAAAGGAATCTTATGATAAAACTATCCCACCTTACCATCCGCCATACAAAAGATTTACGTGATTTGGTTCGCGATCTATCCCTAACCATTCATGAAGGAGAAAAAGTTGCTATTATTGGCGAAGAAGGAAATGGAAAATCTTCCTTACTTCAAGTCCTCATGTCCCCAAAATCCCTACCAGATTATCTGAGCATGGAAGGAGAAATCACCACTTCATTTCACTCCTATGCCTATATCCCCCAGACTTTGCCGGAAGCCTTGAAAGGAAAAACCTTGGAAGAATATTTTTTTGGAGAAGACGAGCTAGACTATGCCACCCTCTACAGACTGGCTGATCAATTGCAATTTGATAGCGACCGCTTTGCAAGCGACCAAGCTATTGGAAGTCTATCCGGAGGAGAAGGCCTCAAAGTCCAACTTCTTCACGAACTTTGTCGTCCTCATGAATTGTTATTTTTAGATGAACCTTCAAATGATCTGGATTTGGAAACCCTGGACTGGCTCCAGCAGATGATCCAAACGAGCCTCCAAACAATCCTATTTATTTCCCATCATGAGGATTTTTTGACGCAGACGGCGGATACGATCATCCACCTAAGACAGATCAAACACCGCAAGGAGGCTGAAACCATTGTAGAGCACCTAGGCTATCAAGACTACAGTAGCCAGAGGGAGCAACAATTCAAGCAACAGACTCAGCAAGCCGCCAATGATCAACGAACCTACAAGAAAACAATGGAGAAGCATCGCCGCGTCCGTCAGCAAGTTGAAACATCCTTACGAAACACTAAGGATAGCACTGCTGGACGTCTCCTGGCAAAGAAAATGAAGTCCCTCCTCTCACAAGAAAAGCGCTATGAGCGAGAATTCCAATCCATGACTTCCCAACCCTATGATGAGGAAGTCATCAATCTGCATTTCCCTCCCCTCACTCCCTTGTCTCCTCAAAAACGAGTCCTTCTCTTAGATCAGGAAGCGCTCGCGATTGGTGACCGGGTCCTGGTCAAGAACCTCTCCCTCACTCTTCAAGGGCAGGACAAAATAGGGATTATCGGTTCCAACGGTGTGGGGAAATCCACTTTCCTAAAAATGATATGGAAAAGTCTACAGAAGAATGAGAGTATCCACTCTGCCTATATGCCGCAAGATTACACTGAAGGCCTCCCTTTGACTCAGACACCCGTTCAATTTCTACAGCATTCAGGAGACCGCGAAGAAATCAACACCATTCAATTGCATTTAGCCTCCCTCAACTTTACCTATTCTGAAATGCACCATCCGATCTCTGAGCTTTCTGGTGGCCAGCAAGGAAAACTCTTTCTCCTACGACTGGTACTCACAAGTCCCCAGTTTCTACTCTTGGACGAGCCTACCCGCAATTTTTCCCCCACTTCTCAACCAGAAATTCGACGCCTATTCGCAGACTACCCAGGCGGACTAGTCACGGTCTCCCACGACCGGAACTTCCTCAAAGAAGTCTGCCAAAAAAACTATCGTCTGACCGAAAACGGTTTGGTAGAAATAGAGTCGCTCTAACGTAAAAAAGATTGGCCAGAACCAATCTTGGAGAACAAAGAAAAAATGTTCTATTATACAAATCTAACAAATCCAGAGTTATCCAAGCCTCTATTGAAACTTTTCCGCCGTGAGAAAAGTGCCTGAAACGTATTAGTTTCAGGCACTCGGAATTATTGAGAGTAAAACAGTTTGGGAAACTGTTTTAGCCTGAGCCCGGAAATTAAAGAGCGAAGGGGCTCAAAATGAATTGAACACGAGCTTCGGATTGTGTCAAAAGTGCAAATACATTAGTACTAAATCCAAGACACAGTAGCTGATTGAATTCTTCTCTCGCCTTTCAGCTCGGAAGAATACTAATCAGCCTTGTGGGGGCAGGACAACGAAGCAATCCCATACAACAGTGCTTCTGTCCTGCTCCCTATTTTGACTTTATCCGCAGACGCCCTTTGTATCTTAATTTAGTCATGGAACTTCGAGGAAGTTCGCTGACGTCCGATCTCACCTAAGGAAAGTTTCTAAGAGGACTTTATTTTCAATCTGAAAGATTGGCCAAAACCAATCTTTTTTTCTATTTCTTCGCTGCATCTTGTCCCATTTCCTGGGTACGCTTGTAGGCTGCTTCCACTCCTGCAATAATGTCGCCCCGTAAGCCGACTTGTTCTAAGCGATTGACTCCTGCGATGGTAGAGCCACCTGGGCTACAAACTGCATCTCGCAAGCGGGCTGGGTGCTCGCCTGTCTCTAGGACCATTTGACTAGCTCCTTGGAAGGTCTGGGCCGCCATTTGCAAGGCTTGCTCTCGAGTAAGCCCTAAGCTTACTCCTGCATCTGCCATAGCTTCAATCATCTGATAAACAAAGGCTGGACCACAGCCTGCAACAGCCGTTGCAGGATCCATTAATGTTTCCTCGATTTCGTAGAGAGCCCCTGCTCCTGCTAAGAGCTGGTTGACTTGGGCTACTTGCTGATCTGTCACTGCTTGAGAGCGAGCCAGACTGATAACCCCTTGACCAATGGCTACGGGCGTATTGGGCATGATGCGGATGAGACCCACCTGGTCATTCTGGATCACATCAGCCATTTTTTCTAGCTCCAGGCCTGCAGCCATGGACACCAGCAAGAGATTGGAGCGTTGAGACAGGACAGTTTGGTACTCTTCTAAAAGAGGACAGATCTGGTAGGGTTTGACCCCTAAGAAGATGACCTCCGCTTCTTTAAAAGCCTCTTCAAGATCAGACGCTGTTCCCCCATACTGGCCGATAAACTCTTGCACTTTTTGAGGGGAACGGTTGATCAAAAGCAGATCTTTCGCAGCCACTTCTTTTGCGACCGCTTTGGCCAGACTGGCTCCCATATTTCCAAGACCGATAAATGCTACTTTCATGACTTACCTCACTTGACCATTTCCAGTGACCTGATACTTATAACTGGTCAGCTCACGCAAGCCCATAGGACCACGCGCATGCAACTTCTGGGTCGAGATGCCCATCTCACAACCTAGGCCAAACTCTCCGCCATCTGTGAAGCGGGTCGAAGCATTGACATAAACGGCCGCCGAGTCTACCTGGTTGCTAAAGAGTTCAATGGCTGTCGCATCTTCAGAGACAATGGCATCTGAATGATGGGTACTGTGGGCTTCGATATGAGCAATGGCTTCTTCTACAGAAGGGACGACCTTCACGGCCATGACATAATCTAAGAATTCCGTATCAAAGTCAGTCTCAGAAGCTGGTGAACCGTTAATGATTTGCTGGGCTTGAGTATCCAAGCGCATCTCCACTGGTACCGGAGCCTCGTCTACCAAGACTTTCTTCACTAGTGGCAGAAAGTCCCCTGCAATAACTTCATGCACCAAGAGGACTTCCATGGCATTGCAGACGGATGGTCGGCTGGTCTTGGCATTCTGGATGATATTGATAGCCTTGTCTAAATCCACCGCCTGATCGACATAGACGTGGACAATTCCAGTCCCTGTCTCAATCACGGGTACAATTGCTTGCTCTACGACAGCTTGGATCAAGCCAGCTCCCCCACGTGGGATGAGAAGATCTAAATCCCCCTTGGCCTTCATCATGACCAGACTGCTTTCCCGACTAGTATCTTCTACCAACTGGAGGACAGCCGGATCAATGGTAGTGGCTTGCAAGCCTGTCTTCAAAGCTGAAACGATGGCATGGGCCGTCTGATAGGCATCCTTGCCACTGCGCAAGACAACAGCACTCCCACTTTTCAGGGCCAAGGCAGCTGCATCAGAAGTCACGTTTGGACGACTTTCATAGATAATCCCAATGACTCCCATGGCCACTCGTTTCTTCTGAATGACCAAGCCATTCTCCAGGGTCCGCTCCTCCAAAAGCTCTCCAACTGGATCTGGTAGGGCAACCACTTGGAGTATCCCATCTGCCATCGCTTGAATCCGCTCTTCTGTCAAGAGTAGGCGATCCAGCATGACCTCCGAAATCCGACCCCGAGCTGCTTCCATATCCAATTGATTAGCAGCTAGAATTTCAGCTGTAGCCTCGACTAAGGAGTCAGCCATAGCTCTTAAGGCTTTATTTTTTTCATCACTTGTCGCAGTATTAATACTTTTTTTGGCCTGTTTGGCCAGGCGAATCTGTTCAATTGTCTCCATCTGACTCCTCCTTAAAATTCTGTAAATAAGAGTTCTACCTCAGGTGTGATGGCAATCCAATCATCCCGGTGAATGACGATACCCTTTGGCTTTTGACCGTGGAGGAGATCTTTAATGGCTGCAGCCCCTAAGCGGGTACGCCCTTTCCCAATGACCTGCCCAGATACTGCATCGTGCACCGTGATAATATCAGAGTAAGAGAAGGCTCCCTCAACCTTTACCACACCGGACACAAGGATACTCTTGCCCTCTTCTTTGACAGCCTTAACTGCTCCTTGGTCCAGCCATACAGAACCTTGACTAGGGGCATAGAAGGCCAGCCATTGTTTCTGATTACGCAAAAATTTGTCCTGAGCTGTAAAATAGCTGCCATCCTGGGTTTTCTCTGCCGCTTCTAGAAGAGCATCTTCTTTCAAGGATGAACAGATGTAAACAGGAACTCCTGACTCTGTAGCGATCGTGGCTGCCTTGATTTTTGTCAACATGCCTCCGGTACCATTGCTAGATCCTGCCCCACCTGCCATCTCGATAATCTCCTTGCTGATTGAATCGATTCGATCCAAGCGTTTGGCAGTCGGATCTTTTTGAGGATGGCCCGTATAAAGACCATCGACATCTGTCAGTAAGACCAAGAGATCCGCCTGGACCATAGCCGCCACTTGGGCACTTAGGGTATCGTTGTCTCCGACCTTGAGTTCTTCAATCGAAACTGTATCATTCTCATTGATAATCGGAATAGCCCCTCTTTGCAAGAGGACAGACAGGGCCTGGTGGGCATTTTTATAGCGACGTTGGTCGACAAAGTCATCCTGGATCAAGAGGACCTGGGCAGATACGATGTCGCGGACAAGTAGATTAGAGGTATATTCTTCTAACAGCAGACCTTGGCCAACTGCTGCAGAAGCCTGTTTGTCTGCGATTTTGGTTGGACGTTTTTTGAAGCCAAGCGCACCAAAACCTGCCGCAATCGCCCCCGAAGAGACCAAAATCAATTCATGCCCTTGCTCATGTAAGAGAGCTAGTTGTTGGGTGATGGCCTTGACCTTGCTCCGAGACAAGCTTCCATCTTGATTGGTTAGGGAAGAGGTTCCCACTTTAAACACAATTCTCTTATTCTTCATCCATTCATTCTCCAGAGTATTCGATTGTAACATTATACCATGAAAGCCTTAAAAAATACTAAGAGCGGACCAGGGGGAACCCCCATTTGCCCACAAAAAAACGAGTTTGAACCACAAGAGGTAAACTCGTTTTTATGATTGAATGCTTATCCTTGACGGAGCTGCTCCAAGGTTTTTTGGAAAATATCCGGAACCTCCACTGAAAACTCCATGACCTCTCCCGTCCGAGGATGGGTAAAGCCCAGTGTTTTAGCGTGGAGGAATTGCCCATGGCCTTTCAAAGTCCTGCGAGGTCCATAGACTTCATCACCAGCGACCGGATGGCCAATATAGGCCATGTGAACCCGGATCTGGTGGGTTCGCCCGGTCTCCAATTGCAGTTCGACCAAGCTATAATCCCCGAAACGCTCCAAGACATGGAATCGAGTCAGGGCAGGTTTCCCTTTAGCTGTCACAGCCTGCTTCTTGCGGTCCTTGTCACTTCGCCCAATCGGTGCCTCGATGACACCCCGATCATTAGGCAAATTGCCATGAACAATAGCCCAATACTTGCGTAGAGACTTCTTAGCCTTGAGTTCATCTGCCAAGGCTACATGCGCTGTATCATTCTTGGCCACCATGAGGAGGCCAGAGGTGTCCTTGTCAATCCGATGAACAATGCCCGGACGAAGCTCTCCATTGATCCCTGACAAGTCCTTAATGTGATACATGAGGGCATTGACCAGAGTTCTACTGGTGTGACCAGCACTAGGATGGACCACCATGCCCTGAGGTTTATTGACCACTGCGACATCCGCATCCTGATAGACGATCTCTAAGGGGATATCTTCTGCCTCATAGGTCACTTCTTCAACTTGAGGGACTTCATAACTGATGACATCCCCTTCTTTTACGGTATACTTGGCCTTTTTGACTTGTCCGTTAACGAGGATCTTTCCTTCCTTGATCTGCTCATTGGCCAAGCCACGTGAGAGCTCAGTCAACTCTGAGACGGCCTTATCCAGTCGCGCACCAGCGACTTCCACTCTAACTTCCATGGCTCTCCTCTCTCAATAGATAAATCAGTAGCAGTCCCACCCCGATGGTTAAATAGATATCCGCTACATTGAAGATGGCAAAATTCATAAAATCCAAGTGGAACATATCGACGACAAAGCCCTGACGGAGCCGGTCAATAAAGTTGCCGATCCCCCCTGAAATAATCAAGGTCAATCCCAACAAGAGCCAAATGGAGCCTTTGATATGGCGATAGAGATAGACAAAGGCTGCCCCCATCGCAATCAAAGTAATGATGGTAAAGAACCACTGTTGGTTTTCTAACATGGAGAAGGCCGCTCCAGAGTTCTTGAGGTAGGTCAGACTGACTACTTTGGGAATGAAGCGACGCATACCCCCTAACGGGATCTCCTTGACAACATATCCCTTCACCGCTTGATCTAGGAGAATCAAGAGGAGGATACTAATAAAAATACTTACTTTTCTCTTCATTACCTACCTCTTCTCATCAAAGTAGGCTTCCATGACTTGGACAAACTTTTCAGCCACTGGTGAGAGATCCACCTCTTCCCGCTTGACATAGACCATTTTATTATTCAGATCATCGATTAAGGGGATAACGGTAATGCCATTCACCGACTGGCTATCCAAGAAGCCAGACCCGGTCGCATAGGCATCGGTCCGCTCTAAGATCCCATTCAGGGTTGCGCGGTCCGTCACATTGAAGAGCTGGGAACTGCTACTCGTATCGACGAAGTTCTCCGAATAGTAGAGATACTCATCCTTTTCCTGGGTGAAGCGAACAGTCGGTAGGTGTGCCAAGTCCTCCATCACTAAGAATTCTTTCTTAGCTAATGGATGACCCTTGCGCAAATAGATATGGGTCTGGAAAGGAATCAGGTCAACGACTTCCAAGCCCAGTTTATCCACCCGTTGCATGATCCCTTTGGTATTTTGCTTATTGAGGTAGATAATCCCCAATTCACTATGACCCTGAGCCACTTCATCCAGGATTTGAACCGTCGTTGACTCAAAGATCCGGAAATTTTTATTCTCAGGGTAAAGGACAGAGAATTGGGTAATCAAAGGAGGAAGGAAATCATAGTGCTGACTCGAGATTGAGAATTCCTTCTTTTCTTCCTCAGGATTGGCATACTGGTTTTGAAAAACATCAAAGCCCTTGACCAATTCTTGGGCCTTCTCATAAAATTCCATCCCGCGGCGGGTCAAGAAAGTCCCTGAACTAGTCCGACGGAAAATTTTAAAGCCCAGTTCCTTTTCCAAATCTCTCACAGAGATGGACAGACTCGGCTGACTGACGTACATTTTTTCAGCTGCTTCACGAAAAGTACCACTATTGGCAATCGCGACAACATAGCGTAATTGTTGAATATTCATGTCTTCTTCCTTCTAACAATATCACTCCATTATACCATAATCTAGAGGATGAAAAAAGAAAGGGACATCAATCGAGAGAGATCAAAAAAACTCCCTGATGAGTCAGAGAGTTTTTGAATACAAATTATTTTGCGATTGGGTAAACAGAAACTTGTTTCTTATCGCGACCTTTGCGTTCGAAGCGTACTACGCCTTCAACTTTAGCGAACAAAGTATCGTCTCCACCACGTCCAACGTTCACACCTGGGTAGATGTGAGTACCGCGTTGACGGTAAAGGATAGATCCACCTGTTACAGTTTGTCCATCAGCTGCTTTAGCTCCAAGACGTTTAGCTTGTGAATCACGTCCGTTTGATGTAGAACCTCCACCTTTTTTGTGGGCGAAAAGTTGCAAGTTAGCAAGATTCAATTTCAACATAATTGTTTTCCTCCATGTTAGTTTTCTGTGATAACTCTTGTTTGGACGAACTCGGATGAGTTCTCCGATAAGTTTGCCATCCCTAAGAAAAATGATTCAAAGAATAGTTGGGTCATTTCTCTTTGATGAGGTGGAATGTCTGTCGGGATTGTGACCCGCATGAAGCCACCCTCTTCTTCGTTTAATTCTAGTTCCGGTTCATAGCCTGCAAATTTCTCAACTGAGTTGACAAAGTTAATGGCAAGCGTAGAAACCGATGCACACACGACATCTAAGCCGTATTCGCCACTTTCGGCGTGACCAGTAATTTCTGCACTCCTCAGCTCGCCATCTTCGGCTCGTTCAAAGACTGCTTGTATCATGTGTTCTCCTAAAAATTAAGCGTTGATTGCGTTGATGACAACTTTAGTGTAAGGTTGACGGTGACCTTGTTTACGGTGGCTACCTTTTTTAGGTTTGTACTTGTAAGTAACAACTTTCTTTTGTTTTCCTTGTTTTTCAACAGTTCCAACAACAGTAGCTCCTGAAACAAGTGGAGTTCCGACAACAGTGTTTTCACCACCAACAAGAACAACTTCGTTAAATGTAACTTCTTGACCAGCTTCAACGTTCAATTTTTCAACGTAGACTGCTTGACCAACTTCAACTTTAACTTGTTTTCCGCCAGTTTTAATGATTGCGTATGTGCTCATTATGCACCTCCTATGTATTTTTGGGTTTCCCCGTATTTTGTGAAGACTCGCCTAGCATCGTGGGACGAACCACTTAAGCTCAAAGGATGAGCAACGATGATCGAGCGGTTGCACAGGCATGTGCATAGTCAACTCTCTAAGTATATCACTTCTATCAGACAAAGACAAGCATTTTTGTTCCTTGAAAACGGATTTTCTTTTAAAAATTTCTTTTAAGTGTTTACAAGAATTAAACGGCTTCTATAAATCTCAGCTATCTTTATAAAGGAGCTATTTATGATTTAGTTGTTTCCTTTGATGAATGATCTCACCCATCATAAAATTCATGGAGCAATTGGATCAGTTCTTGCTGTTGTTCTAGTAAGTTCTGACCGATGGTGGTGGATTGGATGAGGGTACGGTCCTCCAGGTCTTCAATTACCCTCTTCAAGGAAGTTTGCTCAAATGGCGAATCTACTACCTTTTGAATGTCTTGGAAGGGCTGGTGGGTTACCAGTTGAAAACCATAGGAATTATTAAGGAGTGAATAGCCTGCTGTACCTGTCTTCTTTTGATATGCTTCGCAAAGACCCCCATCAATGACAAAGAGTAGGCCTTCACCTCGAATAGGCGATTCCCCTTTTCCTGTCTTCACTGGTGTATGTCCATTCACAATGCGAGATACCTTGGCTTCAAGACCAAATTCTTCTAAAATTAATTGGCAAATCTTTTTTGAATTGCGATAGCTAAAATACTCATTTTCTATTTCCTTATGCGTTTCTGTCTCCTCAATAAAATACCGTTCGAAGGTCGTCATCTTATTCTTCCCAAAGAGAGGAGATAAGTGCCCTCGCCAGCAATACCATACTATATCGGTTGAAAGGTCGTCCCCAACTTCTTTGTTTTTTGCTGCAAGTCGAATATGGTATTCGAAAAAGTCTAGTAATTCTTTCCCAGCATACTGGGCTTGATGAAGAACTAGAGGTTGAAATTCCCCAGAGGGTTTCAAGGGAATACAGCCATGAAAAAGCAAGTGGTGGTTGTAAACCTTATACATGGAACCTTTTTTCATTAACAGCTCCATATGTTTGGCCATTTTGGGAGATCCTTGGAAGGAAGCCAGCATGCTGTCTACTATTTGTTTTTCCTCTAAGGATAATTCAGAAGGATTTTCCCGATCTATGGTTTGGAAGCAGGTGTTTTTCAAGGAATAGCTGTTCCCGTCAATGCTGATTGTATTCTTCCAATAATCAATGTTATCCAGCAAGATTTGATTGTCCATCTGAAATTCCGGCCGTCTCTTCATCAATTGAGTTTCTATCTTAAATTGGAGAATGGCCAGCGCTTGATGGACTTTTTCCAGCTGCAATATTTCTTCAGCTGTAAATTCCTCTGCTCTTGTCCCAAGGATGGGCCTAAACTTAGGATTGGCTTTGTAGGTTTTATCCGCAAACAGGGTTAAGGATCGAATGTTTAAGCCGTAGGCTTTTTCGATATCCCATAAATAACCGTACCGTGCTGCAATGCGCAATACATTCAATAAACAGGCCTTGGATCCAAAGAAAGCTCCCATCCAAATGATATCGTGATTGCCCCATTGAATATCTAAGGAATGAAACTGAAGGAGCTCATCCATTACCTGGGCACTTCCAGCCCCTCTATCAAAAATATCTCCTACCACATGCAGGTGATCTATCAATAAGCGACGAATACTGCTGGCAATTCCCAAGATAAAAGGATCCGCTTCTCTTAGTTCAATAACATAACTTAAGATAGTATGGAAATAAGAATGTTTATCAGCTAGCGTAAGATCACTATAGATCAGTTCTTCAATGATATAGGCATATTCCTGGGGCAAGGCCTTTCTCAGTTTGGAACGGCTATATTTAGCTGCTACAAAACTCAATAGAGTTAAGAGTTGAGAAATCGTTGATTTATACCACTCTTTCTCCTTATTCACTTGTTCCAAAACCCGCTCTGGATAAGATACCAGAGCTGACAATGTATTCTTTTCCTCTTGTGTCAAGGAGGCTCCAAAGCAATCATTAATTTTCTCATTTAAAATTCCAGCGCAACTTCTCAAAATATAATCAAAAGCCGCAAATTCTCCATGAATATCACTTATGTAGAGCTCTGTCCCTTTGGGTAGGTTTAAAATGGCCTCAAGATTAGTGAGTTCAGTAATGACTTTTTGACGAGAATCAAATTTCTCTAGTAAAATACGCTTATATTGCTCCATATCATTTCTCCAAGGAATCTGCAGTTACAACCCAATCTAGGCTGATTCAAGAATCAGTTCATCTTTTTTACTTGCTCCTCAATTAGGAAAGCTGTCTCTTCAATCGATTTATCCGTCATATTGATGACTTGAGCGCCATATTGTTTAAAGACCTTCTTGGAATAATCCAATTCTTGATAGATTTTTTCTAAATCCGTATAACTTGTTTCTTGTGTTAATCCTAAAGAATCCAAGCGATGACTTCGAACTTTCATTAATTTTTCGGGCTCACAGATCAGACCAATCAAACGACGAGAGTCAACCTTATCTAAGACCTGAGGTAAGGGAACTTCTGGGATCAAAGGTAGATTTGCAACCTTGTAGCCCTTATTGGCCAGGTAAATACTCAGGGGTGTTTTTGAGGTACGGGAAACACCAAGCAGGACCAAATCGGCTTCTAAAAACCCCTGGGGTGCCTTACCGTCATCATATTTCACAGCGAATTCGATTGCTGAAATCTTTTTAAAATAATCACTGTCCAGGCGGTGCAAGGTTCCTGGAACTTCGATTGGTCTGGTTCCGGTCTTTTCTTGGATGATTTCAAAAAATGGATGCATAAGATCTAAATAAGCCAGACCATTTTTTTGGCTAAATTCTCTAGCTACTGATGCTAACTGACTATTGACCAAGGTGCTGATGACAAGTGCATTATCCTTCAAGGCATCAGATAAGATATCCAAGAGTTCCTCTTCTTGATTGATAAAAGGGAAACGGTAACTATTATTAAAAATGATATCTGGATACTGTGCGGTAACTGCTGACAATAATTTTTGGGAAGTCCCTCCCAAAGAATCTGAAATACTATATACAATGATCTCTTTTTTCATATTTATTCCTCTTCACTCTTCAGTTCAGCATTTCTTGCTTGTAAGATAATGTAATCGAGCAAGACTGATTTGGTCACCGATCCCACAATTTTTCGGTTATTTTCCTCATCGACTACCGGTAAGGAATCGATGGCATGATCCTGCAAGAGGGCAGCCGCTTCTAGGATGTTCATGTCTTTTGTACAGGTAATGATATGTGGCATTCGAGTCATACAAACTGCTACAGGGGTGGTCTGGATACTCGAATTAAGAGATGCCCTCAATAAATCTTTACGGGACATAATACCCAGTAAGAGCTTGTCTTCATCGATAACATAAAGGACATCGGCATCATACATAAATAGGGTGATAATGGCATCCTGAATATAGGAATCATGGGTGACTAATACAGGAGAGGTCATGATCTCTGCCACTTCTTTTTGAAAAGTATCAAAAAAGAAAAGTGTTTCGAGATCTAATCCAGAATAAGTATAGCCAATTTTGGGAGTCGCTTTCAATATACCAACCAAGGTCAAAAAGGACAAATCTGGTCGCAGGGTCGCTCTTGAAATATCCAATAAATCAGAAATCTTCTCCCCACTTAAGGGCTGATGCATTTTTACAATTTCAACTATTTTCTTTTGTCGTTCACTTAATTTCAAAATTTCCTAGCCTTTCTATTTCTAGCTCCATGATGATGATATCAGGCATCTCTAAAGCAATATTTGTCATATTTTCATCATTTAGTTTTAAATAATCATCATTTTTAATAAACATTATAGCAGAATAATCCAATTAGTCAACATAAAAAGATGTATGTTTTGTTTGACAAATATATGTGATGTATAATACAATGATTTTGTCTTAAATATGACACATATTTAGTTTTTTGGAGGCTTATATGACAAAATGGATTTACTCCTTCGAAGAAGGAAGTGCGAAGGCCAATGATCTACTGGGTGGGAAAGGCGCTAATTTAGCTGAGATGAGCCATCTGGGACTACCGGTTCCTCCTGGATTTACCATCACCACAAAAAGTTGTATCCACTATCTCGATAATCCCGACTTCTTTGAGTCCTCTTTGAAAGAGGAAGTTTTGAAAGCGGTTGCTAAACTTGAAGAAAAAACGGGTAAGTCTTTTAGCGGAGAAGATCCTCACTTACTCTTAGTGTCTGTCAGAAGCGGGGCTAAATTTTCTATGCCTGGGATGATGGATACCATTCTCAATCTTGGTCTCAATGATCAGCGGACTCAATTACTGGCCAAAGAAACCAATCTAGATTTTGCCTACAACTGCTATCGCCGTCTACTCCAGATGTTTGCTGATGTAGTCTATGGCATCGATAAGGGACTTTTTGATGATCAACTAGCAGCTTTTGAACAAAAACAGAATAAAAAGGTCCATGATTTTGACCTAGCCCAGCAACAGGAATTGATCCAGCACTATAAAGATCTCTACTCCAAACACAAGCAAGAATTTCCTGAGAACCCTCATGAACAACTCTTCGCTGCCATCCAAGCTGTCTTCAAATCCTGGAACAACAATCGGGCTAGAATTTATCGGGAGCTTCATCAGATCCCTCATGATTTAGGAACAGCTGTCAATGTCCAGGCCATGGTCTTTGGAAATAGTGACCAAGCCAGTGGTACAGGGGTTTGCTTCACTAGAAACCCTGCAACTGGTGAGACAGAACTGTTTGGTGAATTTTTGCTCAATGCTCAAGGGGAAGATGTGGTCGCTGGGATCCGCACTCCTGAGCCGATTGCAGCCTTAAAAGAAATCCAACCTGAAACCTATCAGGCTTTCAGAGACTACGCCAAGATCCTTGAAAATCACTATAAGGATATGCAAGATATTGAATTTACCATTGAGAAAGGCAAGATCTACATCCTCCAAACCCGAAATGGTAAACGAACAGCCAAAGCTTCTTTAAAGATTGCTCTAGATATGGTGGATCAAGGTCTAATTAGTAAGGAAGAAGCTCTCCTGAGAGTCGCTCCTACTTCCATCAGTCAACTGATTCATCCAGTCTTTGAAGAAACTGCTTTAGAGAAATCACCCTTCTTAGCTCAAGGCCTACCAGCCAGTCCAGGTGCAGCTACTGGCCAAATCGTCTTTACCGCCGACCGAGCTAAAGAAATCGATCAAGAAGGTAATAAAGTCATCCTGGTTCGGCAAGAAACTTCCCCAGAAGATATTGAAGGCATGATTGTCAGCCAAGCTATTGTTACCAGCCAAGGGGGAATGACCTCCCACGCTGCTGTTGTAGCTCGTGGCATGGGAACTTGCTGTGTCGCAGGTTGCGGGGAATTGACTATCAGTGAAGAAAATAAAACCCTTTCCTGTGGCAATCTGGTACTAAGGGAGGGAGATCTCATCTCCGTCGATGGTTATTCTGGTCGCATTTATCGTGGCGAACTTCCTACTGTCCTAGTTGAGAACAACCAAGACCTCCAGCGCTTGCTTGTTTGGGCAGATGAAGTCGCCATCCTCCAAGTTCGAGCCAATGCAGAAACCGTCAAAGACTTGACGACCGCCATGAACTTTGGGGCCAAAGGGGTCGGGTTGGCCCGGACGGAACACATGTTCTTTGGACAAGAACGGATTCTTGAAATGCGTCGCCTCATCTTAGCGGATACCGAAAAAGAAACAAAAGAAGCCCTCAATAAGCTCCTAGAATTCCAAGAAAAAGATTTCTACCAAATGTTCCAAACCGTCCAAGATAAACCGATGATTGTCCGCCTGCTCGATCCACCTATGCATGAGTTTCTACCTAAGGATTCCCAAGAAATTGCATTATTAGCAAGCAAACTAAAAAAATCTCCTGATAAACTTGCCGACCGTATTGAAAGTCTGCAGGAAAGCAATCCGATGTTGGGACACCGGGGTTGCCGTCTCGGCATAACCAAGCCGGATATCTACAAGATGCAGACAGAAGCTATTTTTAGAAGTGCTATCAAATTGCATCAAGAAGGTCAAAAGATTAAGCCGGAAATCATGGTTCCTTTAATTGCTGATCAAAAAGAATTAGCATGTATCAAAGAGTATCTTGTTCAGCATATTGAACAGCTTTTCAAACAGTATGGTCAGGAGCCATTCCCTTATGAAATTGGTACCATGATTGAACTGCCCCGCGCCTGCCTAACTGCTGATAAGCTGGCTCAAGAAGCAGATTTCTTCAGCTTTGGCACCAATGACTTGACCCAGATGACCTATGGCTTCTCTCGGGATGATATTGGCAAGTTCATCGGCCACTACAAGGACAAGGATATTCTTTCTTTTGACCCCTTCCAAAAAATCGATAGGGAGGGAGTCGGTGAATTAATGAGAATTGCTATCAGCAAGGCCCGTCAAGTAAAACCGAACCTCACTATCGGTATCTGTGGCGAAGTTGGCGGAGATCCTTCTTCAATCTCCTTCTTCCAAGACATACAAGTCACCTACGTTTCCTGCTCTCCTTACCGGGTTCCTGCTGCTAGACTAGCCGTCGCTCAAGCAGCACTCAAAGAAGGACAGAATTAAGTCCCCCTTACATTAGAAAAGCACCCTTGAAGCTAGAAGCATCGCATCTACATTCAAGGGTGCTATTTTTCTTTATCAAACTCACGCCAGTGGTCAGGGCTCTTAGTGAGATCTGATCACCTTCATCTCTTACAACAAATCCTCAATCAGCTCGTCAACTTCATCAGTCTCCGCTTGTGGTCTGATCTCAGTAATCATGATGCCTGCTACCGCACGCTCGACCAAAGCTTCCACATCCATACGTTGCTCATACTGCTCCGCATTTTTGAGTTTCGGATTAGTCTTTGGACGATCTGGTGCAAAGATGGTACAACAGTCTTCAAACGGTTGGATAGAGATTTCAAAGGTATCGATGGCTTGGGCAATATCGATGATTTCCAACTTGTCCATGGTCACCACTGGACGGATAACCGGTGTATTGGTTACCGCATTGATGGCCTGCATACTCTCTAGCGTTTGGCTAGCTACCTGACCGAGGCTTTCCCCATTGATGATGACTAGGCCACCACGGATTTGACGGATGCGATCAGTTATCCGCATCATAAAGCGGCGGGTCAAGGTCATGAGATATGCTTCCGGCGCCTTAGCCTTGATCTCTTCTTGAATCTCAGTAAATGGCACTTCGATAAACTGGATATTGCCCCCAAACTTGGTTAATTTACGAGTTAAATCGTGGGCTTTTTTAAGAGCTCCCGGGCTAGTATAAGGCGGGCTAGCAAAGTGGACCGCTTCGATATCCACACCCCGCTTCAAAGCTAGGTAACCAGCTACTGGAGAGTCAATTCCTCCAGATAGCATGAGCATGCCTTTACCAGATGTCCCAACTGGCAGACCACCTGCTCCCTTAATGGTTTCGTAAGAGATATAGGCTGCTTCTTCCCGGATCTCTACTTGGAGGTTGATATCCGGTTTTTTCATCTGTGCTTGGATACTTGGAATCGCTTCAAAGACAGCTCCACCCAAGGTTTGATTGAGTTCGCGGCTATCGAGTTCAAAAGAGTGATCACTCCGTCTGCTGGAAATCTTGAAGGTCATCCCTTCCTGGTAGATTTCCTGCATGATTTCTTGAACGGCTGAAATCAAGGCTGGGACAGATTTTTCAATCTTGTAGACTGGTGAAAAGTTTTGAATCCCAAAGACCTGTTTAAGAGATTCAGCCACTGGTTCGTAATCCGTTCCATTTAGATAAGCATGAGCACGGTCCCGATCGGCTGACACTTTGACAGCTGGGTAAATGGACAAAACATCTGAGATATTATTGCGCAATTTATTGATGAAGCGCATCCGGTTCTTTCCTTTAGTAGAAAGCTCCCCGTAGCGGATCATAATTTCTGAATAAGTTAATGGCATAGTTACTTCCTTTTCTTTTCCTTAACGCACCTTTCGCGTCTTTTCATAGATCAGTTTGAACTTGGTCAAAAATTGCTCGACCTGACTCATGTCATTTTCGAGATCAAGACTGAGGCGGACTGCTGTTTGTGCCAGAGCCTTGTCGACTCCCATGGCGATCAAGGTTCCAGCAGGTTTACCAGCCTTGGAAGAGCAGGCAGAGGTTGTCGAAATATAAATCTCATACTCTTCAAATGCATGGACGATGACTTCTCCTCGCACTCCCTTAATACCGAAAGTTAAGATATGAGGCGCAAAGCCCTCATCTCCAGAGAAGACAGTCACATCTGGGTAGTGGGCTAATTCCTCACGAATGACTTCTTTTAACTGATGGCACTTGTGCTCAAAGTCCTCTTGACGCTCCATCGCCAAGCGCAAGGCCTTGGCAGTCGCAGCAATTCCAGCTAAGTTCTCAGTCGTCGAACGAAGGTCCTTTTCTTGTCCGCCACCTGTTAAGAGGGGACTGATCTTTTTGCCTTCTTTGAGATAGAGGAAACCAACCCCACGAAGTCCATGGAACTTGTGACTGGAGAAGGTCGCTAGATCCACCCGTTCTGGCAGATATAGAGCGGTTGAAACCTTAGCCAGCGCCTGAACCCCATCGACATGGAAAGTGATGGTCGGACGATCCGCCAATAGGTCTGCAATAGCTTGAATCGGCTGGATAGAACCCACTTCATTATTGACAGCCATGATCGAAACGAGTGTTGTATCCGGACGCAAGAGTTTTTCCAGCTCTTCTACTTGGACAAAGCCATGCGCATCGACTGGAGCAATATCCACCTCAAACCCCTGACCTTGTAGCCAAAGGGCTGATTCCTTCACAGCCGGATGCTCAATAGCTGAGACAATGATATGCTTGCCATAAGGAGCTTTTTCAAAAGCAACTCCCTTGATCGCCCAGTTGTCTCCTTCAGTCCCACCTGAGGTGAAATAGATTTCTTCTGCTTTCTTGCCTAGGAGGGAAGCAATCTGCTTGCGGGATGCCTCCAAGATCCGGGTCGCTTGACTTCCCAGGTTGTGCAAGCTAGATGGATTGCCCCAAATTTTGCTTGCGACTTCCGTGTAGGTAGCCAAGGCCTCGGGATAAGGTTTGGTTGTTGCTGAATTATCAAAGTAAATCATCTTCCACTCTCTCCTAGTCAATTTTCAATCATCTTATTGTAACATTTATAGGTTGGAGGGACAAGGATTTGGCAGGCTTCATTTTGTTCCTAGTTTCAGACAGAAAACTTGTAAATTTTTCAAAATAGCTTATGATGAAGATGGAGAGTTTTGTAAAACGCTTACAAGACCCCCTGTTGTTTTTTATGACCTACTCAAGTCCAGAACTGGAACTGATTGAAGTTACAAGGAGACAAGCATGAAACGACCGATCTATTTTTCCATTGCCCTAGGTGGAAGTCTTGCTCTTGGAGGACTGCTCACTGTCCTACCACCACTTCCATTTTCCCTCCCTTCTGCCCGACTAGCCTGTCACGGTAAAGGACAGTGTGACCTACAACAGCCCTTGGAGAAGCCACCTTACTTTAGGGAAGATGAAGGCAGCCTCCGCGAAATGAGCCTTATCCAACCAATCCCTGGTGAATCCGATAGCTACATCAAATTCAATTGCTTGGTCGAATACAATGGCTGGTTCCGTCGTATCATCCGTGTCAAAGATGTAAAAGTGATTTCAAAAACCAAGGAATTCAAGGGTAAGATTGACTACTCTATCCCGGATCCAAACAAGATAGAGGTTCAGGCGAACGGTCAGTTTATCTCTCCTAATGACTCCTCTAGTTTTAGTAACCATGAAATCATCAGCCAGCCTAGTCAAACAAACCAACCAATTTCCGTCTCTGAAAAAGAACAGGCAAACTTTGAAACGTCCTCTGAGGCAAGCGAGACTCAAAGCGTCCAGTTTGAAAGCAATTTGAAATTTTAAAAATCTCTTCCATTTCTTCTTAGACATTTTCATAAAAATAACGTATAATGACTAAAGTGTTCACATAAAAGAACAAAAAATGAAATGAAGAGGAAATAGAATATGTCACAATACTCACGAAAAGAAAAACACCAAGACAGCAACAGACCATCAAGAAGCGAAAAAGTGAAACAGAGCCTTTCTTTATTCCAGATGATTGTCGCAACGATTGCTAGTCTTCTCGGTATTATCGTTACTTCCTTTACTATTTACAGTATCATGAAACCAACAGCTAAAACAGAGGAGAAAAAAGATGGCTCCACTAGCGTTGTTGTTGTCCATGAAAAGGATGGATCTGCTACTGATTCAAGTGCTACGGGAACAGATACCAGTGCTAGCAGTAGCCAAGCATCCGAAGCAAGCTCTGAACAAACTGACTCGTCACAGGTAGAAACCAGTGCCAGTGAAGCTCCTGCAGACACAACACCGTCTGCTACGGATACCGAATCATCTGCTAATTAATAAAAAGACCAGTTGGTCTTTTTATTATAGAAAAGAGTACTTTTAAAAAAACTTTCCTTAGGTGAGTACGGACGTCAGCGAACTTCGAAGAAGTTCCATGACTTAGTTTTGGACCTAAGGTTCCAAAACTCCCGAGTGCTTGAAACATTATTGTTTCAAGCACTTTTCTCACAGCGGAAAGTTTTATAACTACATAAATGAATCAAACCATCAAACATCACCTTTTTAAAAAAATTAACTAGTTATTTTATCAAAAAAAGTTTGTATGCATTCTAAAAAACAGTATAGTCTATTTTAAAAATATAGAAAAGCCTCTGTCGACCAGAAATCCTGATCAACAGAGGCTAATTTTTATTTGATCACTTCTTGTGTCTTCGCGTAATTGGCTTCGACAGCTTCTTTTTCAGCTTTCCACCAGTCTTGGTTGTCTGTGTACCACTTGATGGTTTCTTCTAAACCTGCTTCGAAGTTTGTGAATTGTGGTTCCCAACCCAATTCTTCACGCAATTTTGTTGAATCAATAGCGTAACGCAAATCGTGACCAGCACGGTCTGTTACACGGTCGTAAGCATCTTTTGGTTGTCCCATTTTTTCAAGGATGAGCTCAAGCACTTCCTTGTTATTCTTTTCACCGTCAGCACCGATCAAGTAAGTTTCACCGATACGGCCTTTAGTAAGAATCGCCCAAACACCAGTTGAGTGGTCGTTGGTGTGGATCCAGTCACGGACGTTCTTGCCTTCACCATAAAGTTTTGGTTTGATACCAGACAAGATATTGGTAATTTGACGTGGGATGAACTTTTCGATGTGTTGGTATGGTCCATAGTTGTTTGAACAGTTTGAAATGGTTGCCTTAACACCGAAGGAACGAACCCAAGCCTTCACGATCAAGTCTGAAGCAGCCTTGGTTGATGAATAAGGGGATGATGGGTTGTATTTGGTTTCTGCAGTGAATTTTTCACCAGGACCTTCCCCATGTCCAGGAAGATCTTCTCGCAATGGAAGGTCTCCATACACTTCGTCTGTTGACACGTGGTGGAAACGAATATCGTATTTACGAGCAGCTTCCAAGAGTGTGTAGGTACCAATGAAGTTTGTGTGGATAAATGGTGATGGGTCATTCAATGAATTGTCATTGTGGCTTTCAGCCGCATAGTGAACGATCGCATCAGCCTTAGCAGCCAGTTGGTCAACCAATGCTGCGTCAGCAATGTCACCCACAACCAATTCAACACGGTCCCCAAGGATTTCTTCGATGTTGGCACGGTTACCTGCGTAAGTGAGTTTGTCAAGGACAGTCACATGCACGTCTGGATGGTTGTTGTAGACATAGTGTACGAAGTTTGAACCGATGAAACCAGCGCCACCGGTTACGATGATGTTTTTGTATTCAGTCATTTTTTCTCCAAAAAATTGTTTTTTCTTTATCGTTCCTTAAATCAATCTTTTTTTAGCTTTCCTTAGGTGAGTACGGACGTCAGCGAACTTCGAAGAAGTTCCATGACTAAATTAAGATACAAAGGGCGTCTGCGGATAAAGTCAAAATAGGAAGTTTGACGCAGAATCTTTTGATTCTAGGAAAACTTATCTTTTTGACACAATCCGTAGCCCGTGTTCAATTAGTTTTGAGCCTAATGTCTCAAAACTTCCGAGCACCTGAAACATTATGGTTCAGGTGCTTTTCTCACGGCGGAAAGCTAAGCATATAGCTCGCTTCGCTCGTTTATAGCAAACCTAAAAACTATATAATAATTTTCTTGATTGTTTTAAGAGCTTCATTTTTACAAATCTTCTGCTTTTAGGGGTTTGACGTCTTTGAGCAATGGGTGGTTCTTGTCTGCTTCTGAGACTTCTGCTTCTTCCAAGTTTTCCCATTGGATGTCTAGGCTTGGGTCTGCATAGTTGACAAAAGCATATTTTGGCTTGAGCTCCAATGCCCAGTAGTCATTGACCAAATAGCTGTAGGCTACTTTGTCAGACAAAACTTGGAAACCATTGGCTACACCACGTGGTACGAAGATGCCTTTTGAAGCATCAATCACAGTTTGATAGGTATTCCCGAAGGTCTCACCTTCACGAAGGTCTACCCAAGTGCCAAGAACCTTTCCTTCATCTGCTACAGAAATGTACTTGTCCCAAGGTTCTGCATGCAGACCACGTAAGACATGCTTACGCGAGAAAGAAACGTTATTTTGCAACTTGCCTTCGGCAAAGAAGCTTTCAGGAAATCCAAGAGGAAGCATTTTTTCCTTTTGGAAGTTCTCCTTGAACCAACCACGGTTGTCCCCATGAACTGGAATATCAAACTCCATCAAACCTGGAATCGCTTCAATCTTGCGGGCTGCTAATTCTTTTCCGAAAAATTGTTCTGTCATTAAGCTTCTCCAATCAAACGGAGCAAGTATTGTCCGTATTCATTTTTCTTAAGAGGTTGCGCCAATTCATGGACTTGTTCTTTGGTGATATAACCCATGCGATAGGCGATTTCTTCAAGGTTGGCAACTTGGACGTTTTGCAAGCGTTGAACAGTTTCGATATATTGAGAAGCCTGCAAGAGACTTTCGTGAGTTCCTGTATCCAACCAAGCAAAGCCACGACCCATGAGCTCAACAGAGAGATCTCCACGCTCCAAATAAGCCTTGTTGACATCGGTGATTTCAAGCTCTCCACGAGGACTTGGTTTGATGTTTTTAGCAATCTCTACTACATCATTGTCATAGAAGTAAAGTCCTGTCACCGCAAAGTTGGATTTTGGATGTTCTGGTTTTTCTTCGATAGAGATAGCATTCATATCTGCATCAAACTCTACCACACCAAAACGTTCTGGATCTTTAACTTGGTAACCAAAGACAGTTGCCCCTTTTTCTTTTGCTTCAGCCCGTTGCAACATCTTGGTTAGGCCATTTCCATGGAAGATATTATCTCCAAGAACGAGGGCAACATGATCGTCACCAATGAACTCTTCACCAATGATAAAGGCTTGTGCTAAGCCGTCTGGGCTTGGTTGCTCTGCATAAGAGAGGGAAATACCAAGTTCAGAACCATCTCCAAGAAGCTCTTCAAAACGAGGAAGATCTTGCGGAGTTGAGATGATCAAGATTTCTTTGATCCCTGCTAACATAAGAGTTGACAATGGGTAGTAAATCATTGGCTTGTCGTAAATGGGCATCAACTGTTTGGAAGCGGCACGAGTCAAAGGATACAAACGAGTACCCGAACCACCAGCTAAAATAATACCTTTCATAATGTTAGGCCTTTCTACGTATTCATTACCCCTATTTTATCATGTTTATATAAAAAAGTCACCTTGCATTTGTGTTGCAAGGTGATGACCGGAGATGAGAGTTGTAGAATTGTTAGCAGTGGTCTTACTCATAATTCAAATAGATTACTGCTCCTTGACTGAGTCGTCTGAAAGCCTTACCTTGTAGTAGAGCCCACTCAACCACTGCGTCTTGCTCGATAATCCAAAGACAATTGAGAGGCTAGGACTTTTGTCCCAGCCTACTTCTTCACATATTGTTCAACTGGATAATCTGCTGGATCTAAGCGTAGGTTTCCTCCTGCCACTAGTTGGGCTAGATGCCAACCAATGAGGGGACCTGTTGTGAGGCCGGACGAACCTAGGCCACTGGCAACATAAATACCAGCTTGATCGGGAAGAGCCCCCCAGAATGGTGAAAAGTCACTGGTGTAGGCCCGTGTTCCCACGCGCTCGCCGACAACTGTCGCTTGAGCTAGTTCTGGATAGTAGGCCAAAGCTTCTGTTTCCATCTGATTTAGCTGAGCTTGATCCACCGTCAGGTCAAAGCCCATCTCATTCTCATGAGTGGCTCCCATACTGATTTTGCCCTTTTGGAAGGGAATGATATCCAGCTCTCCTTCTGGCATGACCACAGGATAGTCATCAGTATCTAGGTCTAGCTGATAATCCCGCAACTGTCCTTTTTGGGGACGGACATCGACTTGGTAGCCAAGTGGCTCGAGCATTTGTCCCAGCCAGGCTCCTGTTGCTAGGATGACTTGGTCATAGTTTTCTCCTGCAATCTGATAGCCATGATCCGAGACTGAGAGAGCAACCTCTTCCTTAATCACTCTTGCCCCACTGGCTTTAAGGAGAGTTTCCGTGAGAAGCGCTCCTTCAACATGAGCTCCACCTGAGGCATAAAGGAGCTGTTCAAAACCATTTAGACCTGGGAATTGCTGGGCCACCTCTTCTTTGTTTAAAATCGCCAAGTCTCCAATCAAGGGAGATTCTTCCCGACGGCTCAGCGCCAACTGATAGAGTTCGTCTAATTTGTCCTCCTTTTTCTTGAGGAGATAGACACCGGTCTGCTGGTAAAAATCTGTTTTAATTCCGTCCTTGGCCAGGTCTTCTACCAATTCTTGGTAAAAATCAGCTCCCAGACGAGCGAGGCGATACCAGGCCTTGTTCCGCCGTTTGGAAAACCAAGGGCTAATAATGCCTGCCGCTGCCTTAGTTGCTTGGCCGACTCCATGGTCATAGACAGTCACATCCACTTGTGCTTCTTTGGATAAATAATAGGCTGCAGTGGATCCTACGATCCCTGCACCGATAATGGCTACTTTCATCATGACCCCTTAGATATGGTAAAAAGGATTGGTGCTAGCTTGACTGCCAATCACTTCAATCTCCCACGCTTCCTCAGCCTTCCACTGATTGAGCTTTTCTACTAGTTTCGAGACAAAGAGAACTTCGATATGGTGCCCTGGATCCAAGGCCAAGAGCCCATCGCTCAGCATGTCTTGAGCCGTGTGGTAGTAGATATCTCCTGTGATATAGACCTCAGCCCCTTTAGCGAGAGCATCCTTATAAAAGGACTGGCCACTTCCTCCACAGATGGCGACACGCGTAACAACCCGATCCAAATCAGTCTGGTCATAACTGACCAAGCGCAAAGCATCTAGTCCAAAAGTTTCTTTGACCTTTTCAGCCAACTGACCAAAGGTTTGGGCGGACACCTGACCAATCCGGCCGATTCCGAGTCCTTCCCCTGTCATGCTGAGGGGCTCTGTATCTTCAATGTCCAAGAGTTGGCAGAACCAATCGTTGAGACCATCTGGGACAATGTCAATATTGGTATGGCTGACATAGACTGCGATATCATGCTTGATCAGGTCAATATAGATCTGATTTTGAGCCCGATCTGCTACCAGATCTTTGATGGGACGGAAAATCGGTGCGTGCTTGACGATGATCAAGTCTACCCCATGGGCGATAGCTTCTGCCACCGTCTGCTCCCGAATATCTAAGGTAACCATGACCTTCTTGATGTCTTTTTGCAGGGTACCGACCTGTAGGCCACGGACATCTCCCTCCATGGAAAGCTCCTGAGGACAATAGGCTTCATAGCGTTTAATGACTTCACTTGCTAACATGTAGAACCTCCTTGATGTGTGCAATGCGCTCTTCTAACGATGCTCTGGCAGATTGATTCTCAACAGGGACCTGCTCTAGGGCAAAGGCTAATTTCTCTACTTCCTTGGACCACTTTTGGACAAAGGCTGGAGCTTGTTCCCGCATCAAATAGGGACCAAAGCGTAGTTCCTTAGCTGATAACTCTTGAGAACCCTGTTCGACCACGAGGATCTCATAGAACTTCTCATTTTCTTCCAAGATGGCTTCATCGACAATACGGAAATTATGGTCTACTAACCAGCTCCGCAATTCATCCTCTCGATTATTGGGCTGGAGGACCAAGCGAGAGACACTGGCTAATTTTTCTAGACCTGCGGCTAGGATGTCTACAATCAAGCGTCCTCCCATGCCAGCAATGGTGATACAGGAAATGCCATCTGTTGGTTCAAAGGCAGCCAAGCCATTGGCTAGGCGGACTTCAATCTTGTCCTCTAAGCCATTATCGGCGACATTTTGCAGGGCAGACTGATAGGGTCCCTCTACCACTTCACCAGCAATAGCAACCTCAATCTTACCTTCTTGTAAGAGGGCGATTGGCAGATAAGCATGGTCACTCCCCACGTCCAACAGACGCGCTCCAGCTGGGACGAAGCTAGCCACCAAGTCCAAGCGATTTGATAATTTTGTAAATTCCATGTGTTACTTTCTAAACTTTTATTCCACCCTTTAGTATACCATGTTTACACCATTAAAAAAAGGCGCAACGGCGCCCTTTTCTTATGCATTAATTTCCTTATACTCTACTTCCAAGCCACGTTTTACAGCTGGGCGATTGGCAATTTTCTCTGTCCAAGCTTGCAGATGCTTATATTCCTTCACATCTAAGAAAATTCCTGCACGGTCCCAGACCTTGTCTTGGGCTAGACGGCCATACCAAGACCAGATGGCGATATCTGCAATGGTATAGTCATCTCCTGCGATATAAGGTTTAGTAGCCAGTTCCTTGTCCAGTAGGTCCAATTGGCGTTTGGCTTCCATGGCAAAACGGTTGATGGCATACTCGATTTTTTCAGGAGCATAGTGGAAGAAATGACCAAAGCCTCCACCTAAGAATGGTGCCGCACCCGTCTGCCAGAAGAGCCAGTTGAGCACTTCTGTCCGCTTAGCAGGATCTGTCGGGATTAATTGGCCAAATTTCTCTGCTAGATACAAGAGAATATTAGCTGATTCAAAGACCCGAATCGCTTCCTCTCCTGATTGATCCAACATGGCTGGAATTTTCGAGTTTGGATTGATGGCTACAAAGTCACTGCCAAATTGATCTCCT
>NZ_JBKQBL010000002.1:310323-312241 GCF_046824975.1 Streptococcus intestinihominis
TCACCAATCTTGATACGATAAGCGTCGTAGCCTGCATCCACTCCCAGCTCTTTCAATTCCTCCAGCATAATGGTTACCTTAATCCCATTTGGAGTTGGAAGGGTATAGAGTTGGAAAGGCTGATCCCCTTTTGGAAGAGTTTGTTCAAAGCGGGCACCTGCTGTTGGTTGGTTCAGGCCACCCCAGGCTCCTCCCATCTGGCTCGGTGCTTCCCATACTTCTGGTAATTGATAATCTGACATCTCTTTTCTCCTTTGTCTATGTTACTACTAGCATATCAAATCCTGCCTCTAGTTTCAAAAATCTGCTACACTAGCTTTACTTGACTTTTCTTGGCAAAATGATAGTATAGAAAAAATACATTTTGAAGGAGAAAAAACATGTCCACGATCGACTTTCATAGTTTGGCAAAGACAGAACTACACTGCCACTTAGACGGTTCCTTGTCTCTTCCGACCATTCGCCAATTGGCAGCCATGGCCAATATTGACCTTCCTGCCAGTGATGAAGAGCTCAAGCACCATGTCACTGCACCTGCCCACTGTGAGAATCTTTTGGACTATTTGGAGGCCTTTGACTACATTCGCCCTCTTCTTCAGACCAAGGAAGCCTTGACCCTTGCTGCTTATGATGTGGCCAAGCAAGCTGCTTTGGAAAATGTCGTCTACATTGAGGTGCGCTTTGCCCCAGAATTGTCCATGGACCAAGGGCTCACTGTCCCAGAAACTATCGATGCTGTCTGTGAAGGACTGCGCCAAGCCCAGGATGAATTTGGCATTGTCTCAAAAGCCCTCGTCTGTGGTATGCGCCAGTCGGATCAAGAACTCACCTCTCGTATCCTGGCAGAAGCCAACCAAGTTAGGGATCAAGATTTTGTCGGCTTTGACTTCGCTGGGGATGAACACCACTACCCACCACAAGCCATTGATGCCCTCATCCAACAGGTTAAAAGTTACAACCGTCCCATGACCCTGCATGCTGGCGAGTGCCACTGTCCAGCCAACGTCGCTCAATCCATGGCCTATGGTATCAAACGAAATGGTCACGTGACCTTGCTAGCGGATGAACCAGAGCTTCTAAATGAGTTTGTGAAAAATGGAGTCACCGGTGAGCTCTGCTTGACCAGTAACCTTCAAACCAAAGCTGCTGCCACTGTGGCGGACTTCCCTTACCTCAAGATGAAGGAAGCACAAGCCCAAATCAGTATCAACACCGATAACCGGACCGTCTCTGATACGGATCTCACCAAGGAATATACCCTCTACCACCGCCACTTCCAAACAACGCCAGCTGACTTTTACCAGCACAATGTCGATGCCATCCAAGCTTCCTTTGCTAGTGACGAAGAAAAGCAAGAACTCCTTGCCAAACTAGAAAAAGCTTACGCGGACTATTTATAAACAAAAAAAGCTAGCACTTTATGAGTGCTAGTATTTTTTTAATCTTTCCACAAATCCATCGCCTGTAAGAAATCATCTGAAACTGTGACATTTTCAGGCTGAAGGGCTTCCCGTTCTTGTTGTTTGATTTTTAATTGTGTCAAACTGGTAATGCCCTCCCGTCGCCAATTGCGCAGGATGGCCTGAATGTATTTCCAGTGTGGCTTGCCATTAAAGACAGCTTCTCTCAAGGCAGCCTTCACAATATCAGGGTCTGTTTGATCCTGCTTGACTGTCTGCGTCAAATCTTCGATTTCAAATGGCGTCAATAAACGTCCCAACTCCTGCTCAAAAGTTTTGACCAAATCAGCCAGTTCATTTTCTGCTTGCTTATCTTGCCCACGCTGTGCTACTTCCGTCTTGCTTTGAAGCAAATCATCCAAGCGCTCGAGGGCAATAGTCGCATCAAAAAGAACTTCAATCTCGCCATCTAGCTCAATGGTCCGATATTGGAGCAAACCTTGGTTAGTCAGGCGAGA
>NZ_JBKQBL010000002.1:312294-316095 GCF_046824975.1 Streptococcus intestinihominis
CATGGACTGGTTGACTTCTGCGACAGACTTGCCAATCGCATCTGCAATTTGATTAGGTGTGAGGCTGGATTGGTTGGTCGTGTTTTGCAAATAAAAGAACTGCCAAACCAGAAAATCCTCTGCATCTTTAAATAAATGGTGATAATGGAAAAGTAAGGCACTTGGTAAAACCAAATTGCCTGACTTAAATGCTTGTGAATATGTCATACTACCCCTTTATAGGTAACCATAAAATGAAATATCTTTTTCTAACTCCTCCAAACGATAAGGAGTTTCTTGGTAAACTGCATAATTGATCCAATTACTAAAGAAGTTGGCTGCCGCTAAGTTCCACCGCATCCGTGGGTCCCGACTACTGTCATCCTGATCGTAGTAATTCTTCGGAAGATCTGGATTCAAGCCTGCTTTGACATCTCGCTGGTATTCCTTGGCCAAGGTATCACGGTCATACTCCAAATGACCAAAACTATAGACCTCTCGAAGGTCTGGACTGGCCAGGATAGATAGCCCTACTTCACCCCCCTGAGCCAGGACTTGCAAGTTACTCTTCTCTAGCACTTCCTTAAGGGGGACATCTGTATAACGTGAGTGAGGGGCCAAAAAAGCATCGTCAAAGCCACGCATTAGGCGGTTCTGCGGATTCATGACTGTTTGCTCATAGATCCCAGATAGCTTGTCGCAGAGGGCTACTTTTTCAATCCCATAGCGGTAATAGAGACCAGCTTGGGCACCCCAACAAAGGTGCAGGGTTGAAAAAACATGGCGCTTCGACCAAGCAAAGACCTTTGTTAGCTCCTCCCAGTAATCCACTTCCTCAAAGGCTAATTTCTCTACTGGAGCTCCCGTAATAATCAAGCCGTCATAATAGTTCTCTTTAATATCCTCAAAGGATTTGTAGAAGACTTCCATATGTTCTGCTGCTGTCGTCTTAGACTCATGGCTGGTCATATAGAGGAAATCCACATTGATCTGCAAGGGAGTATTAGCCAGGAGGCGTAAGAGTTGAGTCTCAGTAGCTACCTTAGTCGGCATGAGATTCAAAATCAGAACATTCATCGGACGAATATCTTGGTGAGTTGCCCGAATATCATCCATGACAAAAATATTTTCTGAGCGAAGAATATCAACTGCTGGTAATTTCTTATCTAAGGTAATTGGCATAAAAAGCTCCCATCTTACAAGTTGTTACCTCTTATTATAAGACAGGAGCATATAGTTTTCAATTATGGTTTTTCTCTATCTAGATATAGCTCTAAACTATATTAGTAATGCATCAAGACCTTGTAATCGTAGTCTCCGATAGCTTCGCGGCCTTTGAGATCATCGAGCTCGATCAAGAAGGCACAACCTGCAACCACTCCACCGAGTTTTTCGATCATTTCGATGGTTGCTTTAACCGTACCACCTGTTGCCAAGAGGTCATCAACGATAAGGACGCGTTGACCTGGTTTGATAGCATCAGCATGCATGGTCAAGGTATCCACACCGTATTCTTTTTCGTAGTCCGCTGAGATGACTTCACGTGGCAATTTGCCAGGTTTCCGAACAGGCGCAAAACCAATACCTAGCTCGAAAGCGACCGGACATCCAACGATGAATCCACGCGCTTCAGGGCCGACGATCATATCAATCTTCTTATCCGTCGCGTATTGAACGATTTCACGAATCGCATAACTATAAGCATTGCCATCTGCCATCAAAGGGCTGATATCACGGAAGGTAATTCCTTCTTGCGGATAGTTCTCAATGCTTGCAATGTAATCTTTTAAATTCATGGTTAACTTTCTTTCATAAAAAAATTTTTACATTCCATTATACCATGAATTCTACTAACGTGCATCATTTTTTACTAAATCATTTTCCCACCCTCCTACAAAGAAAACAAAATCCCACATCCAAAAAAGATGTGGGATTGGATTCGAAAAAATGTCTTACTTCTCTTCTAACAATTCATTGTACTGGATTTTCATATCGCCCAGATTTTTCATGGAATAACGAGAACTTCCATTTTTAAACCAGGTACCAAGGATGTATTGTTCGGCGACTTTCTTACTTTGGTCTCGAAGCCAAGTAAGGTCTTTGCCATAGGTAGCAAGTTTCTGTAAAAAATCACTTCCTTCAACTGTTTGATTATCCTCGTAAAGATACACTTTTTCTTGAATCAATGCTCTTTTTTTAGAATTGTATTTGAAGGTCATCCAAACGTATGCATTTTTGTTTAGATGGTATTCATACCATTAAACCCATTCAGAACTATCTCGAAACATCATGACGGATAGCTCTTCTTGACCACCAACGATTTTATCTGAATAGGGGTACATTTGAAATCCTTCATCCTCCTTCCAGATGCGATCACTCCCGATCGTTTCTGTAAAGGGCCTAAACATCACATAGCGCATCCAGCTGCCATTTTCAGCGTAGTTGATTTCTTCCATGGGATTTCTCAAACTCCAGTAGATCCCCAGCCAATAGAGGGCAAAAAGGAGGAAAGGGCTGAGCCAGAGAAATATTTTCTTTTTGTTCATTAAATCGATTCCGTTAAATAGTCATAAATTTCTTGCACAGATCCTAAAGCCATGAGTTCCTGGTCTTTGACCGTCTGCACCAAGTCCTGATAGATGGAACTAGAGGCAATCTCCTTCTTCTCCGCGTCCTTGTTGACCGTCATGATGCCATTTTCAATCTGGACAAAGCCCAACTCTTGGAAGATTTGGATCATCTTAATCAACAAAACTTGTGGAATCTTGAGGTAGTCAGATAGTTGGCTGAGCTTATGGCGAATATCAAACTCAGGGAACTGATACAGCGTTTTGTAGAGTTTGGCATACTGATCCCGACTACCATAGCCAGTCAAATAATAGGCCTTGTCTAGGTGATTTTTAAAATAGACCGCTTGGAAGCTCTGTTCTTGGAAGAGGGCTTTTAAGTCAGCCAGGTCATCCGGTATGCGATCGATGACAATGGCAGGAGAATCTTCCCCTTCTTCCAACTGACTAAAGAGGGGAATAGCTTGTGGGAGAGGAGCATTTTTCCCTCGGATATTATAGAGCTGTACTCCTTCTACACGGGCATCCACCACCATCAGTTGCAGGGTGGTCTGTCCATTCCACTGATTGACGGACAAGGATACCACCAACTCCAAGTTTTTCGCTTGGGAGTACTCCAATTCCAAATGGCCCTGACCAAAAGCCACCACATCAAAACGGGCATCGCCTTTTTGAATCTTCAACTTCAGATGGCTATTGCCGGCCCCCATAGTCCGGCTAGACTCAACTTGAAAATCACGAATGTAAAAGACTGGTTTCTTATGGTCCATCCCAAAAGGAGCGAGACGGTCGAAACTCTTCAAGGTATCCAAAGTCAGCTCTTCTAGGTCCAACTCCTCATCCACAAAGAGTGTGGATTTGGCCGTCAGGTCAATCCCTTTTTCTACAATATAGTCAGAAAAAATCTCGGTCAGACGAGGGAGCTTGTCCACTTCCAGAGTCATACCAGCTGCACCCGCATGGCCTCCAAAGGCGATAAAGAGATCACGATGGGGATCTAGGGCTTCAAAAATATGAACACTTTCAGGGCTACGTGCGCTCCCCTTGGCCTTGCCTTGGTCTATGGTGAGGACGATAATGGGCTGATGGAGCTCTTCAAGTAGTCGACCGGCCACGATCCCTAAGACACCTGGATTCCAGCCTTCCTTGGCCAAGATTTGGACGGGAAGACTTGGATCAACCATGGCTTTAGCTTCATCATAGATGGCTTGGACAATTTCCTTGCGCTCTTCATTCTTGGCTTGAATCATCAGCG
>NZ_JBKQBL010000002.1:316127-323649 GCF_046824975.1 Streptococcus intestinihominis
CAATTTCTAGCGCTTCTTCGTCATCAAAACCTGTCAAGAGTTCAACCGCTGGATTTGGGTCATCTAAGCGCCCCAGCGCATTGAGACGAGGGGCAATCTGAAAACCAACTGTTTCTTCATTTACATCTTGAGGGGCGATGGAGGCCAGCTTGAGCATTTCCTGGAGACCGATCCGTTGGGTTTGACGAAGGACACCAAGGCCATACTTGACTAGGATGCGGTTTTCATCTGTCAGACTGACCATATCCGCAATGGTCCCAATGGCCACCAAATCAAGGAAATCTAGGGGCACCTCTTCTAGGAGGGCACAAGCCAACTTAAAGGCAACCCCGCATCCTGCTAGGTGCTTGAAAGGATAGTCGGCATCTGGATGCTCGGGATGAATGATGGCATAGGCATCGGGCAAGACTTCTGGCATGGCATGGTGGTCTGTCACGATGACATCTACTCCCATGCTTTGGGCCAATTCAATGGCTTCGTGTCCAGCTACCCCATTGTCCACCGTGATGATGAGGGAAATCCCCTGCTGTTCGATAAAGTACTTGTAGACACTGGCATTGGGACCATACCCATCTGTAAAGCGGTTAGGCAGATAGACGGCTACTTCCGCCCCCATCTGCTCCAGGGTTTCCTTCATGATAGAAGCGGCCGTCATCCCGTCTGCATCATAGTCTCCGTAGATCAGGATCTGCTCATAATCTTCGATGGCCCGTCTGATGCGCTCCACTGCCTTGTCCATATCGTGAAGCAGGTAGGGATCATGCAGATCTTCTAGCCGAGGTTCAAGAAAACGATCCAGCGCCTCTTCCGTCTGGATCCCTCGTTCTCCCAGTAACTTGGCTGCAGATGCTTCTAATCCTCTCTTCTTTGCTTGCGCCAAAAAAGTATCATCTGAAAAGGGCGCAGCAAATTGCCATTCATATTTTGACGTGATCATCTCGGTCCTTGTCTCCTGTTTTTCTTATCAGCATATTATAACATGAAAGCCGGGAATCCGGAAAATGAAAGCTAGCTTTGAATCAGTAGGGGTAAAATCTTCTATCCAAGGTCATAAAAATCAAGCTTAGCCCAGCTCCCAAACTGCGTCTGTTACAAGTCTTCTTCCAATCTTTTCAATCTTTTTAACCTACGAAAAAACCTCCCAATAAAAAAATCCTACTATTTTTTATTATTTAGATACAAATTACTTGACACTGCAAAGGATTGTAATATAATATAAGAGGCCTAAAATTATAGGGAAACAAAGCGATCGGTTTTTCAGCCGTCTTGGTTTGAAACTCTTGACTTTATGGCCCTTGGAGTTATTAATTCTGTGTGTGGAAAGGACAATCAGTTTTTTATTTTAAGCTGTCACAGTCGACTTTCGCTTTTCTCTGGCTACAACGATGGTCTCTACCATTCAGTCCTAGCAGAAAAACCGTCATAAACATCTAGCCGACTTTTTGTCGGTATAGAACTGGACACGCTTAAAATGTGTGGAAAAAAAGTGATATACTTCCAAACCAGGAAAAAGGAATGGAGGAACAAGTGAAAACTTTCTATAAAAAATTATTCGCGTTTGTAGCAATGATTAGTGTAGTTGCTCTTGGCTTGTCAATCATTAAGCCAGTTTCTGCAGCAACTGTTACACCAACCATTACAAACCTTAAAGCAGATACATCTGGTCAAAAGGTCAATTTTTCTTTTGACTGGGACTTAACAGGTATTTCTGTTAAGGAAGGTGATACGTTTACCATCGACGCTCCAGAAGGTGTCAATATCACCAAACTTGCAACGGAGTCACTTCAAGCCAACGGTGCTGAAGTAGCTACCTTGTCGATGACAGACAAAAAGATTACTTTTACCTTTAAAAAAGCAATCGAATCCATGAACCAAAACGTTAAGGGTGGTTTCTCATACCAAGCTGTGTGGGATAGCACTCCAGGAAATCCTGGAAACAAGACTGCCACTTCTAAAGTCGGTTCAGAATCTGTCATCATTACACGCCCTGATGGACCTGGTGTATTTGAATCTGTTTTGAACAAGTACAACCTTACTGGTGACTATGTAGCTAAGCAATTCAAATTAGATGCATCAGAAAACTATGCTTGGATGAATGTTGGAGATGACTATTACCTTACAAAATGGTTCATCCGTATCAACGGAGATGGTAAAAAACAAGCCATCACAAATCCTGTTGTATCAGATAAAATCCAAGCCCCAGCGGTAGATTACTCAAAAATCACTTTTGCTCCAGCTGCCAATCACGCTGCAAGTGAATTCTTCGTTGGAACTTACTTGAAACCATCCTTCACATTGAGAAAAGGTGGACAAGTGGTTGCTTCAGGATGGGACTTCTGGAAACATGTGACATTTGATCCAGATGGTAATGGATTTACTGTGAACTTATCAGATGTTAGCGATGTCTTCAAAACAGCTTCAGATGAAGAAATCATTGTTGAATACCAAACAATCATTCCTAAAACAACTATCCGTGTTGACAACAACGCTACTTTGACAGCTGACGAAATCACAACACCTCAAACAGACCCAGCCTTCTGGAACAACAATGAGTTGAAATTCTGGGTATCTGGTGACACAACTGTGACCGTTCAGAAAGAATGGGTTGGCGATGAAGAAGCTGACCGTAAAGATATCACTGTTCAATTGTATGCTGACGGCCAAGCCTTGGAAGGGATGACACAAACTCTTACAAAAGCTTCTGGTTGGAAAGCAGAATTTACTAAATTACCAGGTATCAAAGACGGTAAGAAGATTGAGTACTCAGTAGTGGAAACAAATACACCTGAAGGTTACACTTCTAAAGTTGAAAAAATTGATGATGCAAACGTGATTAAGGTCGTCAACACATCAAACAAACCAACTACAACGACTACAACAACGACAACTACAACGACAACTACAACTACAACGCCTGAGACTCCTGCTACAACTGTTTCATCAGAGGAGCCTAAGACTACAGTAACTACTACGCCTGAAACTCCTGCTACAACTGTTTCATCAGAGGAGCCTAAGACTACAGTAACTACTACACCTGAGACTCCTGCTACAACTGTTTTATCAGAGGAGCCTAAGACTACAGTAACTACTACACCTGAGACTCCTGCTACAACTGTTTCATCAGAGGAGCCTAAGACTACAGTAACTACTACACCTGAAACTCCTGCTACAACTGTTTCTACAAAGGAGCCTAAGACTACAGTAACTACTACGCCTGGAACTCCTGCTACAACTGTTTCATCAGAAGAGCCTAAGAATAAAGTAACTACTACACCTGGAACACCACCTACACCATCTACAACACCTGAAGGACCTAGTACAACACCTAAAGGACCTAAAAAGAATGGTTCTACTACCACTACAACTGAAAATCCAACTGGACCGAATGCTGGAGGCAATAGTGGCGGACGTAAGAAACTTCTTCCAAGTACAGGTGAAGTTGTCGCAACAGGTCTTGTTCTTACAGGAGTATTGGTCTTGGCCGGTGCCGTTGTATTGAAACGTAAAATGACTGATAACTAATTCAGTTCAGATAACTACTATTAGCTTGCACTAGCTCCACCTCCTAGTCACTAATAGCACGAGAGAGAATCACATTCTCTCTCTTTTTTATGGACCTATGACGATAGAATAAACTAGAAAACCAAGTCCTACCTCATTCTCATTTTTCTGTCCTAGAGGTTATATAAAAGAGCCTGTGAAAACTTCACTAGGCTCTTTTGTATCTTCACTTATATTCCAGTCTATTTCATATATGGGAAAGTTTCTATTATTTTCTTTCTTAATTTTTCATTTTCTATCTTTTCAATATTGAGGACCTTTTGAAATTGGAGCACATCTTGAATCACATGTTCTTGCCCATCTTTTGAAAACTCGGCGGGAATGGTTAAATTTTTAAAAAGATCTCTCCTTATGTATCCTTCTGGTGTTTCTTCGTAAAATATATTCATAAGAGCTAACTCAAAATTAGTACTGTTTTTTTGAGGCTGAGATTTAAAGTATTGAAGAAATTCTTCTTTATTCTGAACAAGGTGCCCTTGCACATCTATTGAAAAATCAGCAGGAAGCGTGAAATCTTCAACAAATGAGTTATAAGGACTTGTTAGTAATTCTAAAAAGGAGAGACGAAATTCTACATCTTCCTCGCCTAAGAAATACAAAACGGAGCGATAGTGATTTTTCAACATCTGATAGGCCTTTGGATAGGCTGCTGCTAGAGATATTTTGTATCTTTCAGTCTCCCTAAAACTTTGATTAAACCTAAGTTGTAATCCTCTAGAAATATAGTCATTTCCTCCGAAACCAGATAATCTCGTTTTTGGCATAAGAGCGAATGGATGTCTATTCTCAAGTCTCTGTTTTGACTCCGTTTTAACTTCTTCAACACTTTTACCAGAGGAACTCTTTTTAGATATTTTTCCTGTTTTTGCATCAATCAGCCCCTCCTCAACCGGATACTGTGAAGTCTCGTTAAACCCCTCCGTAACAACTTTCATAGTTCCATTTTCAATCACTGCTTTTGATTCCTTGGGTGCTAACATAGTAATAAGAAAGTAGGCTTCATTATCCTCTGTTTCATATATTTCTCCTGAAATATCGAGTGGGATATATTTCTTATTATAGTCACGCACCATTTTAAAGACATCATAGGTTTTAGGTTTTAGTTTTCGATCCTTCGTGTCGTATACATCAATCAACCAATACTCCCCTTCTTTGGGCTCATTGTAGCTTAGATAAGGCGCCGAATCTGGTGCAGTACGATAGCGTGAAAACTTATCACTACTCGCTTTTAACTTATAGCTTTCTTGCATGATATAGCGCTCACCACTTGCACCATTAGGTGTATTAAGTTGGTACGCAAATTCTGGTTTACCTTTATTAACTTCTTCAATTAATTCTCTCTCATCACCATCGTCCCATTCGATAACTAGTGCTTCCCCATTATGAATAAATTCATAGTCCTTAATTACTGGCCTCGGTTTCCATTGAACATACTGACGCAATTCTCTTATACGAATTTGTTCTTTGATAGAAGAGATCGATCCAACCACCACGACGAATAAAGTAAATAAAAACAACTTTGACTTAAATAACTTGGACATAAACAACTCCTCCTATTCACTAGCTCCTACCAACTATTTTACCATGATTCTTATAAAGTGTCAGTGGTTGAAAAAAAGGATTTCTACTCTTGGAAATCCTTGCATTATGTGAATACTGTCTGATAGAAAAACTCAAAGTAAACAAACATGAGACTGGACCTACTCTGTCCATCAATTCATTGCTAGAAGTATTCCTTATTTTTGAATAACCCATTTCGCATCACCATAAACGACTCTAAAAGGTCCATCCCCATCTGTTAAATAGTTAATTTTATAGTTAATTTTATAGTTAGCTGACTCCCCCGCCTCAAGGACCGTTGGCTGGACGTCATTTAAAGTATTATTCAGCATATAAGCAGATTTTCCTTGGCCATCATAGAGTTCGACATTGAAATAATTCGAGGTATTTGAAACGGTTAGATGAGTTGGATTTGATATGGTTACTTTTCCATGAAGATCATTTTTGTTACACACTTCTGTGACAACCTCTTTGGCTTTTTGTAGTCACTAGGTGTCATGCACTTACAGCTAGTGACTACAAAGGCAAGAAAGAAAAAGCAGAAACCCCACCAATAGTTTGGAATAGTTGGATTTCATAACCTAACCTCCTTATGAAATTTACAAAATGCGTGTTCTCATTTTAGTTCTGATCGGAACTCTCTTTGAAATATTTGAAAAACTCTTCTTTATTCTTTACAACATGCTCTTGACCATCTTTTGAATATTCTGCTGGAATCCTGTAATTGTAAAATAATTTTGAAGTATCCGAACCTCCCATTGGATAGAACAGCTCTAGAATAGATATATCAAAGTTGAGATCTTCTGTTCCAAGAAAGTATAGGTAGGCTTCCTCACCCTTTTCATAGTCTCCATCTGTTCTTTCATTATGCCCCTTACTTAAAATAGAATAGACTTTCGGGTAAGTAGACTTTAATGGAATCGACTCGTTTTCATAATCTTTTATTTTATATCTTAAACGTGAATCAGAAAAAGAGATTTTCGAATCAAAATTATAATTAGGATTAGGATTAGATTCAAAGGGATGAGTTACTTTATAGTTTTTTTCATCATCATCTCGAAGTTGATCATACTCTTTTCCTGATGATGTTGTAAGTGAAATCTTTCCTGTTTTAACATTCATTAAGCCGACTTGGGTATTGTATTCCGTCTCCACATGAATGTCTCCTGGATCAAACACATATTTAACTTTCGATCCTACTAAAATACCGATAGAAAGATAGGTTTCTTGATCATCCTTATCATAATATAAAGAGCCAGTATTTGTAGCCAATGGAAGATAATCTTTATTGAGATCTCTTACAATTTTGAACATATCAAATGTTTTCTTTTTTATTCTATTATCTGAAGTGTCGTAAATATCAATAAGCCAGTATTCTCCTTTTTCCGGTTGCTTACTCCTATTATTGATACTATCGATACCAGAACCACCGAGAGTTTTATACTTTCTATAACGCCCAGGAGTCCAAGCATCTGTTTTTAACTTGTAGCTTACTTGTGCAATATAATTTCCACGATGACTTCCCTCTATAGGTCTCTCTACACTAATTTCCCTATCGTAATCTTGTGCCTCTAGAGCCTCAGCTAATTCTTTTTGAGTTTCCCATTGGATTGCAACTGCTTTTCCATCTCCTATAAATTGAGATTCAACCAGTTTAGGACGAGGTTTCCAACTGATAAATTGTGTCAGTTCCCGTTTATGAAGTTCATGCTGTATTTGCAATCCCCCGATTAGTAGGATAAAAATCAACAATAGATAAAACTTAAATGATTTCAAAATCTTCTTCATTCCATGGCCTCCTAATCTCACACTCATTTTACCATCAATCCCCTCTTTTGTCAGTCAAATATATAATAGAGAGTGGGACAGAAATCGGTAATTCGTTAGAATTCGATTTCGTCGTCCCACCTCCGCACAGTTGAGTAGGGCTGTAAAAGCTGATGAAATCAGCGTAATAGAGCCCACTCAACCACTGCGTCTTGCTCGATAATCCAAAGACAATGGAGAGGCTAGGACTTTTGTCCCAGCCTCCATTTAAGTAGCATTATAAAAATAGATTTATTAAATCTTATTAGGATACCCAAGAAGTCTCATTTTAGTTTTGATCCTCTAGTTCATCCTTTTGATCTTCATAAAAAACAACTTTACCATCTTTCACTTTGAAGGAGTAACTGAGCGTGTCTTCCGAATCATCTTTATGATTGGAATAGTAGAAACTATAGGAACCATTCGGTAGTTTGCTCGCATCTAGCTTTTTAGCTGCTTCTTCTAGGTCTTGCTCCTTAACGGACACGGCATCATCTACATAAATGGTCATACGGATTAACTCCTGATCGATCAAGGTTTGAAAAGGAATTTGATAGTAGCCGGCAAAGTCTTTTTTCCCTTCTTTGAGATTTTG
>NZ_JBKQBL010000002.1:323707-328461 GCF_046824975.1 Streptococcus intestinihominis
TCTTGCAATGCTATCCAGGATTTCCTCTTTTTCTTCCTGATAAAAGTTACTTAAAAAGATAGAGAATTCAATTGGAAGGCCGAGAGATTGCTTCTTTATTTCCTTCTCTAGTTTTTCCTCGATATTTTTTATGGATTTCTGCTCTAAAAACACTTTCTTATAGTCTGGAAGAAAAATAATAGATGAACTTGACCAGTCATCATGAAAAGTTGTTTCATTTTCCAATCGTACCGTTTGATCATCGTAGGTTTTCTCAGAGTAGGTGTAGCTTACATGATAAGTTGGGAATTCTAGAGCAGTCCAAGATAACTTGGTGATGGTTACTTTTCCATGAAGACCAGCTTGAGCAAGCTCACTGCTAACAACTTCTTTAGCCTTTTTGTAATCACTCGATGTCATGATCTTACAACTGGTTAGAACCATCGTTAAGAATAAAATGGGAACTAGGAGTAAAAGGGAATAACCTTTGTTTTTCATAGGTCTACCTCCAAAAATAGAAAACTTCCAAAAGTTAGATAGAGGACTATATAGGATGAAAGATTCTCACAAGTTGAATTACTCATCAACGTATTTATTTATCTAGCTCTATTCTACCATTATTTACAAGGAATGTCAGGAAAAACAAGAAAAGAGGCTGGGACAAAAGTCCTAGCCTATTAATTGTTTTTGGATTGTCGAGCAAGACGCAGTGGTTGAGTGGGCTCTACTACGCTGGTTTCATCAGCTTTTACAGCCCTACTCAACTGTGCGGAGGTGGGACGACGAAATCGAATTCTAACGAATTACCGATTTCTGTCCCACTCTCTCTCCGTCAATTACTATAAATCATCCCTGTACAGGCTTGCTCTGAAAGTTCAACAAAGCCCAGGGATTGGTAAAAGGCAAGATTCTTCTCGCTCCGTTCAGTGGCGAGGAGTCGTTGGTAGACAGTGGGAAAGGTCGCTAAAGCCTCTTTTAAGAGTTTCCTTCCGATACCTTGGCGCTGGTGATCTGGTCGTACCAGGAGGTCCTGCACAAAAATGACTGAGTGACCATCTCCTACCAAGCGGATGTAGGCAACGAGCTCTTTCTCATCATAGACGGCCAACTGCCAGAGACTGGCTTTGACAGCTTCTGCTAGCATAGATGGGTTCTTGGTATAATTGGTCCAGCCGACCGAGCTGTAAAGTGCGACTAAGTCTGCCATCGCTGGAATCTCTTGTTTGTACTCTAACATCTTAACTCCTTTTTAAGGTATAGTGCTGGAAGAAGGCTATATCCCGATAAGGGGACTCCTGACAAACGGCCAGCTCCATCTGAAGCATGGACTCTCGCCAGCCTTCTTGGCCTTTGAAGCGATTGTCCTGCAAGGAATAAAAGACACGAATTCCCTGGTAGTCCTGAACTTCGAGGGTTAGATCTTCTACTACTGCACCGAGATCATAGGCCTGTGCCAAGCCCATGGAGTGGGTTTCCAGATTTTGGCCGGCTAAGAGATCAAGCGCCTTCTGAGTATCATTTTCAAAGACGACAGTCTGTAGGACGCGCCCAACTTCATTGTGCTTGACAATGGAGAGCAGGCCACCTGGTTTCAAGAGCCGGGTGAATGCCTTGAGGACAGCCTCGCGATTCCCTACATACTCCAAGACATTGTGGCAGAGGATGACCTCAAAGCTGGCATCTTCAAGACTTGCCAACTGATCCAGACTTCCGACCAGTTGCTGGTAGGGATGGTCTTGGTCCCGCAAGGCCAACATTTCTTCATTTGGTTCCACAGCAAGGACCTCATTGTCTTTCGCTAGGTGGTTGGCCACCAGTCCAAAGCCACTGCCAAAATCAAGCACCCGTTTTCTCTTGATGTCTTTTAATTGAGCAAAAAGAATATCATAATAGATCTGTCCCCAGGGTTGCCGGAGGTTTTCTAAATAAGCTTGAATATTTGCTGCCATCTGGCTCCTCCTATTTGTAATTGAACATTTTGCTGGCTAGCTTGTCCGAGATACGAGGGAAAAGGGTATAGAGCTTGTGGGTCAGGTTCAAGAGCCAAGGCAAATTGAGCTCACGTTTTGCTTTTCCAAAGTGTTTGACAATCTTCTTAGCCACGAAGTCTGGTTCCAAAATATAACGGTCTACAGCCTTGACATAGCTTCCATCGGGGTCTGCCTGGTCAAAGAAAGCGGTCCGAATAGGGCCTGGATTGACCGTCGTCACATGGACACCAAAGGGCATGAGTTCCAACCGCAAGGCGTTAGAAAAACCAATGGCCGCAAATTTGGTCGCCGAATAAAGGCTGGATTTGGCAGTTGCGACGAGACCCGCCATGCTGACGATATTGACGATGTGACCCTTACCTGCTTCCTTCATGCGGGCACCAATTAAGCGTGAGAGATTCATCAGGGCAAAGGTATTGACTTCAAACATGGCATGGATCTGCTCATTGGTAATCTTGTCAAACTCTTCAAAGATCCCATAGCCTGCATTGTTGACCAAGACATCAATCTGCCCATAGCGCTGATAGAGGTCTTCTACCAAGTCTTGGACAGCTGAGGAATCCGTGATATCGATCCCAATGCATACTTTCTTAGGATGTTCAGCATAGACTTGTTCCAGTTTTTCTTGATTTCTGCCTAAGAGAATAAGCCGGTCCTCAGGAAGGAGCTTGACCATTTCCTGGGCTAAGCCTCCACTCGCTCCTGTGATGATGATAGTTCGCATCTTAGATCTCCACTTCTTCCAAGTCCTTGACCACATGGACCTTCTCAAACACAGTCGCGGCATCCTTGCGCAATTGACTGACGTCCTTGGAGAGGAAGCGGGCACTGATATGGTTGAGTAGAAGGCGTTTGGTTCCTGCTTCACGCGCCACTTCTGCCGCCTGCATATTGGTCGAGTGGCCATGCTTACGAGCAATCTTCTCATCGCCCTTGCCATAGGTAGACTCATGCACGAGAACATCTGCATTAACGGCAAGTCTGACGCTGGCATTGGTCTTCCGGGTATCGCCCAGGATGGTGATGATCTTACCAGGTCGAGGGGCGGAGATATAATCCGCAGCAATGATCTTGGTGCCATCTTCCAGGGTAACATCTTGGCCATTTTTGACCTGGCCAAAAAGTGGTCCAAATGGAACCCCTGCTGCCTTGAGCTTGTCTGCGTCGAGGGTCCCTTCCAAATCTTTCTGCATGACCCGGTAGCCGACACAGAAAATGGTGTGATCCAAGGCGTCGGCATAGACCGTGAACTTATCGGTCTCCATGATTTTCCCAAGTGAACCTTCATCGAACTCATGAAAATGGATCTTGTAAGGCAGGCGTGAACCGGAAACTCGAAGGCTGGTCAAGACAAAGGATTTGATCCCAACCGGTCCATAAATCTCTAGATCCGTCTGCTCTTCATTGGCCTGAAAGGCGCGGCTAGAGAGGAAACCTGGCAAGCCAAAGATATGGTCCCCGTGTAAGTGGGTGATAAAGATCTTGCTAACTTTTCGAGGACGGATGCTGGTTTCTAAGATTTGATTTTGTGTCCCTTCTCCACAGTCAAAGAGCCAAACTTCATTGATCTCATCCAAGAGTTTGAGCGCTAGACTTGAGACATTACGAGATTTGGACGGCTGGCCCGCACCCGTTCCTAAAAATTGAATTTCCATTGTATTCTTTCTAACTAATATAGATCATAGCAGTCCGATTCTTCGATCGAACGGCGATTTTTCCTGGGTAGGCCCTAGCTAATTGAGCCAATTCGTCCTGGTTGTAGCCAGTCAGGCGGATGCTCCCATCTGCCAACTCTTCAAGATTAGATAGAGGTGACAATTCCTTGGTCTCCACCACCTCTTGATCGTTCACCGGACGCATCAAGACCAAGCCTTCCTCTTCATAGACCAGGTAGTGAGGAAAGATCTGCGCAATCTCAAACAAGAGGTCCATACGAATGGTTTCTGCTTGCTGGGCAAAGACTTGAGCCAGCCCCTTTTCTCGGTAGCAAAAACCATAGGCCTTGCCAGAAAGATTAAGACGAACAAAGGGTTTCTCCTCCTCAAAGCTGGGACTCGTCTGATAAAGGTCAAAGGCCTCAGTGACTTGTTCATAGTAGTCAGTTGCTGCTTCCGGGCTTTTCTTTTGGTAGAGCTCTGCGAAGTAGGCGTTGATGACACTGGGTGGTGGCGTGATAAACTGAAGCTTCTGCTCTTCTGTCAATCCCGCCAAGACCCGATCTAAATAGACCTTGTCTAGACTGGTATAGCCACCGTAGCTGAGGGCAATGTTAAGATAATCCATGGTGATAAAACTCCTCTAGTCTCCATGCATTTTTCGGGGCGATGTAGCCTGTTATGACCTCACCAGTCTCCTCATAGGAACGCTCGGTCAGAATGGCCATGGTCTCCAATTCATGGATGCGGTAGGCTTGATCAAAAGGAACCTGAATCGTAAAGGGATGGAAGAGCTCCTGCATCTTTTCAAGTAGAATGTCCTGCAGTTTAGTCCGACTATTGGGATCCTTGGCCGAAACCAGGCGATAAGGTGTCTGAGTCGGAGTAAAGTCCGCGACTTTATCAGCCTTATTGTAGAGAGTTAAGCGTGGAATCTCCAGCATCTCCAAATCCTTCATAATCTGAAGAACTGTCTTTTCATGCTCTTCATGGTTGGGATCAGAGGCATCGATGACATGGACCAAGAGATCCACATTCTTGCTTTCTTCCAGGGTCGACTTAAAACTGGTCACCAACTCTGTCGGCAAGTCCTGAATAAAACCAACTGTATCTGTCAGAGTTACTTGTA
>NZ_JBKQBL010000002.1:328698-329353 GCF_046824975.1 Streptococcus intestinihominis
CGTTGGTATAGCCGATCAAGCCAATCTTAAAGATGGGGGATTCTAGGCGTTTTTCCCGGACCACTTCACGGTTCTTCTCGACCACCTTGAGTTGACGCTCGATATCAGTGATTTGATTGCGGACACTTCGGCGGTTCAACTCCAGCTGACTTTCTCCCGGTCCACGGGAACCAATCCCCCCGGCCTGACGGCTGAGCATGATCCCTTGACCCACGAGACGGGGCAAGAGGTACTTGAGCTGGGCCAGATGAACCTGGAGCTTGCCTTCGTGGCTTCGTGCCCGCATGGCAAAGATATCCAAAATCAACTGCATCCGGTCGATGACCTTTACACCTAAGATTTCTTCTAAATTCACATTCTGGCGAGGGGTCAAACGGTTGTTAACGACAACGGTCGAAACCTCATCCGCATCGACCATTTGGGCAATCTCTTCTAGCTTCCCAGAGCCGACAAAGGTCTTACTGTCGTACTTCTCCCTCTTTTGAGTGTAGACGCCGACGACTTCTGCCCCGGCTGTCTTGGCTAGACTGGCCAACTCCTCCATAGACATGTCAAAGTTCTCCATGCCTTGGAGCTCGACGCCAACAATGAGGACCCGCTCCTGTTTTTTCTCAGTTTCTATCATCTAAAAATCTTTCTATATCTTGAAGAACCC
>NZ_JBKQBL010000002.1:329390-331398 GCF_046824975.1 Streptococcus intestinihominis
GCTCCTTGAAGCCTTCTTCTCCAATCTGGTAAAAATGAACTGTCATCCGATTGCGGAACCAGGTCAACTGGCGCTTGGCAAAACGGCGCGTATTTTGCTTGAGCTGTTCAAGAGCCTCTTCTAAACTTTGCTCCCCCTTGAAATAAGGAAAGAGCTCCTTGTAGCCAATCCCTTTCGCAGCCTGAACCTCAGGATGGTTGTCATAGAGCCACTGGGCTTCTTCTAACAAACCCTGCTCAACCATGAGATCCACCCGTCGATTGACGCGGTCATACAAGGCTTGGCGATCATCGTCTAGACAGATGATATAGGGTTCATAGGCTGGAGCTTGATTATCCAAATCTTGACCGAAATGGGCGATTTCCAAGGCCCGCATAGCCCGTCTGCGATTGATTTGCGGGATCTCAATTCCCTCTTTTGCTACTCGCTCAAACAGTTCTTCATCAGTAAGAGGGGACAAGGACTCCCGATAGGCTAGAATGTCCTCGTGGGCAACATCCCCTCCTAGGTGATAACCTTCTAAGAGACTCTGGACATAGAGACCTGTCCCTCCAGCAATAATAGGAAGGTGACCCCGTCCTTGAATCTCCTCGATGGCTTGGCTGGCTTCTGTCACAAAATCATAGGCTGAGTAAGTCTCTGTCACCTCGCGGACATCGATCAGATGATGGGGAGCTGCCGCCTGCTCTTCTGGGCTGGCCTTGGCTGTTCCGATATCTAGGGTGCGGTAGACCTGCTGGCTATCTCCGCTGATGACCTCCCCGTTAAAGCGCTGGGCCACCTCGATAGCGAGGGCTGTTTTCCCAACAGCGGTCGGTCCCACTATCACAATTATCTTGTTTTTCATCGTTTTTCCTTGCAAAAATCGCATTTTTTCGTTACCATATATTATAACATAAAAATTTAAAGTTCTAAAAAGGAGAAATTCTCATGGCTAAAGGATTTGGTAAAGGTTTTGTTACTGGTGTTGCTGGTACAGTTGCTGCTGTAGCAGGTGCAGTTTACACATTCAAGAAAAAAGTAATCGAGCCTGAAGAACAAAAAGCAGCTTTCATCGAAGAAAACCGCAAAAAAGCAGCACGTCGTCGTGTATCACACTAATCAAACGAAAAAACTCCGGGAAACCGGAGTTTTTTTGTGAATATAGACAAACTATTTTTACATTACCAGCTAGATAATTTTTTCAAAAAAGTTATTTATTATTTAAGATTTTAAGCAAGTCAAAAACTTTCCGCTGTGAGAAAAGTGCTAGAAACACGATTGTTTCTAGCACACGGGAGTTTTGGAACCTTAGGTCCAAAACTAAGTCATGGAACTTCGTAGAAGTTCGCTGACGTCCGTACTCACCTAAGGAAAGTTTTGCAGAATAATTTATCTTTAATCTAAAAACTCCGGGAAACCGGAGTTTTTTTGTGTTCTTATCGTTCTTTCAACATCTTGGTGGCAAGGTCTAGCATCTCTACCGCCTTTTGGTAGTGCTCGTCCAACAAATCGTAGACGGCATCTTCCGATAAGACGCCACAGTAGACCTCTTCAGGGAAGTCTGGCTGATTAGACAATTCGACATCGTCCATGTAGACCTGGCTAGTGTAGTAATCGCGAAGCGCGATATAGCTAGACTGGCCAGCTTCTACCCGTTTCAAACATGCTTCAAGCTCTTCGATTAAGCCTTGGTAGGTGTTGAGATGACCTTCCATCTCTTGGATACGTTCAATTGGGGTCATGATGGATCCTTTCTATCTGCTAGAGAAACGACTTGCAACTGCTCACCGCCCAGTAAGATTAAATAGGATTCAACCTGGTCCACACCATAAGAGCGGCGGAGGGCTTCTGCGTAGAGTTCCAGTTGGGCTTGGTAGCGATCCAGCAATTCTTGAGGATTCCGGTAACGGTCTGTCTTATAGTCAAAGAGAAGGATCCGATCTTCCAACAGTAGGTAGCCGTCTAAGATCCCCCGGACCACAAAGTCCTGGCCACTAGCTGGATCCGTTTTGAGCATGGCAAAGGG
>NZ_JBKQBL010000002.1:331433-340104 GCF_046824975.1 Streptococcus intestinihominis
TGCTTCACGATAGACCTTGTCTGACTCTTTGAGCAAGAGTTGGCCCAAGTCGGTCTGGAAGAAGGCCAAGACTTTCTTGAGGTCGATTCGCTTCTTGACAGCCGGACTGGCATTGACCTCTTGGAGGACCATTGCTAGGCTCTCCATGGTTGGATTTGTTGTCAATGGAATCCGTTGCATCAGTTCGTGCAGGGCACTACCGACTGCCGCCCCTGTCACAGCTTCTTCCTTTCCAAAGGTTGGAAACTCAAAGCTTGGTAAGGCAAGATCCCCTTTTTCCATGAGGTCCACTCCGTCGATATCTTGGATAGGTTCATAGAATTTCTTAATTTGGCTCGGAGTACGCACACTCGGAAGTTGGATGGCTGCTTGGTACTGGGTGTTGAGCCGGTCCACTGATTCTAAGACATCTAAGGCTCGGCGGATCTCTTCTGATTGCCGGTTGTCCTTGAGGTCATCGACTGGGAGAGAAGACTTCAACTCCAAGTGACCGATTTGCTCCGGCGTCAAGTCTTGGTCGGTCACAAAGCGGGTCTGATAGGCCAAGTGTTGCTGGGCAAAGACTGCCTGGATGGCATAGAGCCAGTCTTGGAAACAATTGATCTCCTTACGAAGGGCTGGACTTAAGCGTCCATTGACACTGGATCCCCATTTTTTCTCTTCTAACTTATCCTGCCGGCCCTTGCCCACCAGATAGAGCTTGCGCTCTGCCCGGGTCATAGCGACATAGAGGAGGCGCATCTGCTCCGACAAGGCTGCTAGACGAATTTCCTCGACATTCCGCTGGTAAGGCAGGGTCTCAATGACCAAGCGTACCGACTCGGGAAGTCCCTCTTGATTAGACTCGACGGGGAGATTCGCAACATACTTGATCCCGACCCCATTTTTCCGACTGATGACAGCATTGGTCGATAGTTCCTTGCCGACAAACTTTTTGTCAGTATTGAGGATAAAGACATAAGGAAACTCAAGTCCCTTGCTCTTATGGATGGTCATGAGTTGGACAGCATCCTTAGAAACTGCCTGAGCGACATTGGCCAAGTCGTGTTGGTTTTCCAAAATCTTATCAATCATGGAGATGAAACGTGGCAAACCTTTGAAACTAGAGCTTTCAAAGTCATTTGCCCGAAGGGTCAAGGCATAGAGATTGGCCTGTCGTTGAGCTCCATTTGGCAGGGCACCCACATAATCATAATAGTGGCGATCTTGGTAAATCTTCCAGAGCAGGTCATAGAGAGAATGAGTCTGAGCATAGTCACGCCAGGCATCTAGTGTCTCCATAAAGCGGGTGAGCTTCTCTCTCAAGCTAGAATCGATCAAATGAGGAGCACTCCCTGTCTGGTCTAGGGCGTGTTGCAGTTTCTCATAGAGATTCTCTGCCTTCTTTCCTTCAACTCCCTGTAAGGCTACGCGAGCCAACTGGTCCTCGTCAAACTCAAACATGGCTGATTTCAGGAGGGCCACCAAGGGATAGTCCTGCAAGGGATTGTTAATGGTCCGGAGGGTGTCCAAAAGGACCATGACTTCAACGGACTGGAGGTAGTTTTCCTCTCCTCCATCTGCAACGATAGGAATCTGATAGGCTTCAAAGGCTGAAAGCACCTTGTCGTTGCGAGTCCGAGACGCCGTTAAAAGCGTAATATCCTTGAAAGGTACCCCTTCTTCATTGTGGAGGCGGATAATCTCCTTGATGACCAAAAGGACTTCACCTGAGGATAGGCTATCGCCTTCTTGCTCATCTTCTTCAGCTCCTTCAGCCGCATCCTGACTGCCATCGTAGAGCAGGAACTCTGTCTCATAGGCGGGCGTCGTCTCTTTCTTCTCCGGATTTCCCGCAATCAAGCGATGGCTCTGGTCATAGAGAATCTCTCCAACTTCCTCATCCATGAGGCGTTCAAAGACATGGTTGGTCGCCTCTAAGACTTCTACATGGCTACGGAAATTCTCCTTGAGCAGGATCAACTTGCCATCAGCCCCTTCTTCTTGGTAGGCCTTAAACTTGTCGTTAAAAATCTGAGGATCTGCCTGACGGAAGCGGTAAATGGACTGCTTGATATCTCCCACCATAAAGCGGTTGTGGCCATTGGACAAGAGTTCCAACATCCGCTCTTGGGTGTGGTTGGTATCCTGGTACTCATCAACCATGACCTCGTGGTAGCGCTCCTGATACAGACTGCGGATATGAGGGAATTCTTCAAGAATCTGGATGGCAAAATGGCTGATGTCGCCAAATTCAAAAGAATTTTCCTGCTTCTTGCGCTCTAAATAAGCAGTGGAGAAAGCTTGGACAAAGTCCCTGAGCAAGACTAGTAAAGGCAAGGGTTCGTCCTTAAAGCGAATCTGATAGGTTAGTTGATAGTGCTGGGAAGCTGCCGCCCGCAAGGCTTCGATACGTTCTTTGCGTTCGTCATTGAAGGCCGTAGCTAGCTCTTTCAGGTCCTCTTTTCGTGTCGTGATGGTTAGGCTTCGTCCTCCGCTGGCACGGGAGATCAAGACCACCCGCTCTAAGACCTCAAAGATGGCTTCCTGGCTGGACTGCTTATTGAGACTAGCGATTAAGTCTTGAATAGCGGTGACATTCTCTTTGTACTTAGCCCCTGAAAAGGCATGACCTTCATTTGCCAGGTGGAAGGTAAAGAAAGATTCCAGTTCAAAGAGTTGCTCTTTTACCTCTTGGGCCAACTGGTCCAAGGCTTCATCATAGTCCAGGTCCTGATAGCCTTTGAGGAAGGACTCCTCCAACCAGGCTTGGGGATCCGCAGTGGATTGGAGGAAGTCTACCAGTGCATAAACCTGGTCCTTAAAACCAGCTAGCGACTTGCCCTTTCCTGTAAAGTTCTTGACCAGACGACTAAAGAGGCGGTCAGGCCCTTGCTCCTCATAAAAGCGCTCAAAGACTTGTTCAAAACAGTCATTCTTGAGCAAGTACTGCTCGCTCGCACTTTGGAGGATGCGAAAGGTCGGGGAGAGGCCTAATAAATAGCCATATTTAGAGACCAGGCGCTGCGTGAAGGCATCCATGGTTCCGATATCACTAGTTGGTAATTCTGCAATTTGTTGGGCCAAGTGGTGCTTGAGCTCCTCATCCTGGCTTGCCTTAAGGCTCTTCTCCAACTCTTTTTCTAACCGTTCCTTGAGCTCAGTCGCTGCTTTGACGGTAAAGGTCGAGATGAACAATTGCTGGATGGAAATCCCCCGGTGCAATTGATCCAGGATTCGTTGGACCATGACGAAGGTCTTCCCAGAACCAGCCGAAGCTGAGACTAAGATATTGGTTCCTGACGAATAGATGGCTTCTATCTGCTCAGGAGTCCGCTTTTGTTCCTTGTCAGACTGGGCCTCCTGGATTTGGAGGTCTTGAATCTGCTTGGGACTTAAAAATTCAATTGGTTTCATTGATTCAATTCCTCCTTCATTTTTTCTAGCCAGGCCTGGCGGAGCTTGTCACCGACTGGGCGTTTCTCGTACTGTCTTGGATCCAATTTCTCCAAGAAGCGGGCTTGTCCCAGGTGGAGATTGGCTTCAAATCCCGTAATCGACTTGTATTGTTCTACATAGGGAGCAATGCTTCGTCCATTTTCAGTATAAGGGTTGATCGCAAAGTTACCAGACAAAATTCCCTCGGCTGCCTCTTGATAGAGATGGGCATTGTAGAGCAAGAGCAGGTCTAGCTCCTCTTGACTCAGGAGCATAGCCTTGTTTTTCTCATAATGCTCGCCAAGTTGGCTAGCCTGATCTGCCAAGAAAAGGCCCTTGTATTGCTGGGTTTTTAGAACGGCTTGGACAGCATCATCGACCGCCTTGGTATCCTTGAGAGGCACCAAAGGATCCGTCATCTGCAAGTACATGGCTCCAAAAATCCCCTTGTCAGGATCAAAGTCCTGAAAGTCTTTGATAGCGGACAGATAGGTTGGCAATTGGGAGTTGAGACCGTTAAAGAACTTCTCAAAATTAAACTTGGTCTCACTGGACTTGTAGTCCACCACTCCCAAAGCTCCTGTATCAGACAGCCGGTCAATCCGATCGACCTTGCCCTTGACCAAGAGCGGACGACCATCTTCTAGGGTTAAGAAGGGACGATCTGCCTGGCCGAAGAGAGCTTCTTCTCCAATGGTTTCAATGCGATCATTGTGAGCGAGGACACGTCCCGTTGCCCGAGCGGTATCCAGAAGCAATTCTTTTGAAAAAGCAGCCATGGCATTCTCCTGATAAAGGAGGGCAAACTCTGTCTCCTGGCTGGTTTCGCGAATGGCCTTGTTCAAGCGCTCATCAAAATCTCCTTCTGAAGGATCTTTTAGCACCCGTTCAAAAATTCGGTGCAAGAAATTCCCATGGCTTCTCGCATCTGGTCGCAAGTGCCACTCCTCTTGCAAGCCCAAGACATAGTGGAGATAATAGCTGTATTGGTTTTGGTAGTAGGTGTTGAGAGCTGAAGCAGATAAAGACAGAGCCTGACCTTTAGGATAAAGGGCTTCAAGGGTCTCATCTTCTAGGACCTTGGTCGTCAAGTTTTGGCTAATTTGTGGGATGTGCAAGTCTTCTGACGCTAATTTCTTCCGAAGGACACGAATGGCAACCGCCCAGAAGGTCGCTTCTTCCTTGCTCAACTCCTGGTCAATTTCTCCCTGGTGCAATTCAATCAATCGAGCTAAGAGAGCCTGGTAAGAACCCATGTCTTGACTAGAGGCTGTTGCCTTCTTCGAAATGACAGATAAATTGAGGGGGGCCTTGGTCAGCTCGAGCAAGTAAGGGGACATCTTGTCATCCACCTCGTTGACTAAAATAGGACTGGACAAGACCAACTGTTTGGTGGCTGCATTGAAGAGGGACAGGGCGACAAAGCGATTTTTTCGTAAGTTATCCTGACTGGCAATTTGAAGATTGGCCTGATCGTCTGAAGCTTGGTTCAAGACCTGGCGCTCCTCATCCGTCAGCAAGGATTGGTCTTTGGCAATCTTAGGGAAGCGCTCCTGGGTCAAGCCGATGCCATAGACATAAGGCGCTGATAAGGGCTCAATCAAATCATAAGACTGAACTGTCACCACATCGACAGTCGCAGGGACCGTCCGATAGCTTGCCAACAACATTCCTGATAAGAGAATGCTAAGGAAATCATCCAAGGTCACCTTCATCTGCTCAAAAACTTGGGCAAATTGCTCTAGTACATGGCTAAACGACTTCCAGACCTGGTCATAGCGTTCCATCTCCTGCTCCGAACCACGACTGGCCAAGTTTTGCATATTTTGAGCCAACTGGGCATCTTGGCAAAACTGGGCAAACTTCTTCAGAAGTCCCTGGCTAGTCTGACTCTTGGTCTTATAAAATTCCTGCAAGGGACTGATGACTTGCTGGCGAATCTGATTGAGACGCTCTAGGTCAAATTTGTCCTGGTGGTTGGCCGTAAAATCACGAGAAAAGGCAGCCAGACCCTTGATCTCCGCAAAGCGAACATATTGTTCAAAATGGTCGATATCCTCTCGTGTCAGCGTCCCATAGAGCCCAGTCTTCAAGAGATTGACCACATCCTCGGTCAAAAAACGATAGCGACGAAGACGGTCCAAGGATTCCACCCATTGGACCAGGGGATGCTGGGCCATAGATTCACTCTTTCCGAGATAGAAAGGAATCTGGTACTGGTCAAAGATGGTCTTGAGCTGGAGCTGATAAGCATCCACATCTCCCAAGAGGACCCGAATGTCTTTGTAACGAGCCCCCTCATACAGACGCTGGCGAATGGAGCGGGCTACCGCCTCTAATTCTTCCTTTTGATGGTTACAGGTCCAAATCTCTACTGCTTCTCGATCTTGATCAGACAGCTCACCCTCTACCTCTGTAAAGTCATAACGAGCTTCCAAGATTCGCGTCATACGACTAAAGGCATCCTCTTTTCCTTGACCGACATAGCTTGGCGTGACCTGGTAGGTCCTAGCCAAGTCTAGCAAGAAATCGACACTGGCCTGGTAGAGATTGCCCTCACGAAAGATCGAGCGATAGGCCTTCTCACTGGCATAGGCCCCGATAATGATCTCGACACCCTTGTCATGTAACAAATGAACCAGGTAGTCCTCCTCAGCTGAGAAACGGGTAAAGCCATCAATCACTAAGGCCAAATCCTTTAACTCCTCATCCAAATCTCCCTTGATAAGGTGAGAGGCAAAACTAGCCAACTTAGACTCAGACTCAAAGGCGCCTGCAACTAACTGGTCTTGGACAGCCTTCAAGATATGGACCAGATCTTCTCTCTTTTCCTGATCTGGCAAGGCATCCAAGTCTGACGGAGTCATCTGGGCAGACTGCAACTCATGAAAGAGCTGGATCAATTGTTGGATAAACTGGGGATCCTTCTTGAGACGGGCATAGACCTTAAGTTCTTCATCGGGCATCTGAGAAAGCACCTTAAAAAAGAGCATGCCGAGACCTATATCATCGAGCGACTCCTGCTGGTGGCTTTCATTGAGGGTAAAATAGCGTGCCATCTGAGCAAAGCGCGTAATGGTAATGGCAAAAGAAGCCTTCTGGTCCAGGAGTTGCAAGACTTTACGCTCCTTCTCAAAAGATAGAGAGTTGGGCGCGATATAAAAGACCCTCTTCCCTTCTTCAACCAAGCGATTGGCCTCATCCACCAAGACCTGGGTTAAAGGGGTTCGAATATCTGTATAGACTAATTTCATAATGTAATGATTCCTGTAAAATGATAGTTCTATTATACCATCTTTGCGCCTTTTCTACAGGGATTTTCCCATCATTCAGGAGATTCAGAGCAGATAAAAAAGAGGCTGGGACAAAAGTACTAGCCTCTCAATTGTCTTTGGATTATCGAGCAAGACGCAGTGGTTGAGTGGGCTCTACTACGCTGGTTTCATCAGCTTTTACAGCCCTACTCAACTGTGCGGAGGTGGGACGACTAAATCGAATTCTAACGAATTACCGATTTCTGTCCCACTCTCTTTTCAACTATTTTTTTAACTTCCCCAGTTGATTAAAAGATAGAGGATGCTAGAGCCAAACATATCGGCCAAAGCATGCATGAGGAAGAATGGCAAGAGGTTTTTGATCACCTTCTTGTAGAGGACATAGTAAAAGAGTCCATAGATCACTCCGATGACCACTGCCCAAAGCAACCCTTGGTAGGTATGGAAGGAAATCCGAATCAAGGTCGAATAAGCCAGTGCCCACCACTTGTACTTCTGATTAACAGAGGTCATGACTCCTAAGAAGAAGAACTCTTCGTAGAAACCATTGAGCAAGGCATAAGCAATCGCCATGGGACTAAGCGCTAAGAACTTGTGAATAATCTGCATGGGATCGATAAATGGGAGGAGATTGATATTGAAGTAATCATACTCTCCACTCACCGTTGTCACGATATCCCCAAACAGACCGACGATGGCAAAGATCAAGGGTACCCAAAAGAGGACGGACCATTTAAAGCGAATCGGAAGCTGTTTAAAATCGAAATTCCGTAGAAGCAAGTAGGCCAAGGCGAGAGTTAATAAGATGATCTGCAGGGTTAAGTTGCTCGAGTATGCTGCCCCATCCCTAGCTGTATTGGTAGCCGTTTCAGTAGCTGCGGTGACGGTTTGGACGACTGGCTGAAGACTGGTAAGGAAGAGTTCTGTAGACCAGACAATAAACTGCCCAAACATGATCGCAGTCACAATAGCGATATCAAACCACTTAAGCTCTTTTAAAGGCTTTTCAGGTCGTATCAACTTTAAAATTTTCATCATTCATCCTTCTATTCCCATAATGGAAGTGTTTTTGATAGTTCTACTATAAAAGAAATAGCTTAAAATAAATTTAATTTTTAGCTAGTAATAATTTTTTTATAAAAAACCTTCTGTTATTTCAACATGAAGATAAATCTTCTTAATAACTTTCCTTGTGTGAGTACGGACATCAGTGAACTTCTTCGAAGTTACATGAATTAGTTTTGAACCTATTTATATTTTCTCACTTCTTTCAAAAAATTAAGTGGGATACAATTTTCTATGTAGAGCTCATCCGATTTAGTAATATTGGTATTTGAAATATATATTATCATTACACACTCAACTCAAACAACCTATAAAACTCACCTCTCCTATCCATCAAATCACTGAAAGAACCATCTTCAACAATAACGCCATCTTTCATAAAGAGAATTCTATCGTATCTTTTCAAAATGTTCTCATTCAACTTGTGGGTTACTACAAGTGCAGTCAAATTTTGAATATCCAAGATTGAACTTTCAATTTCAGTAGTTACTTGATTATCCAAAGATGAGGTAGCCTCATCCAATAATAAAATTGGTGTTTTTCGAATTAAGGCACGTGCAATACTAAGTCTTTGTTTTTGTCCACCAGATAGATTTGAGCCATTCTCACCGCATAAAGCTTGTAGACCAGATTCATTTTTCAAAACATAACTTTCTAAACCAGACTGTTGTACAGCTTGCCTTATGTCCTCTTCATTGAAGGATTTATTAAGGGTGATATTTGCACTTAAAGTATCATCAAAGATATAAACATCTTGCTGAACAACAGTCATTAAGTTATAAAGGCTCTCTGATGAAATAGCTTGTATATCTTGATTATCAATTGAGATATGACCACTTGTTACATCATAAAAACGTAGCAATAGATTGAGCAAAGTTGATTTTCCACTCCCTGACATTCCTACAATTGCAATT
>NZ_JBKQBL010000003.1:0-5517 GCF_046824975.1 Streptococcus intestinihominis
GTAAGAAAACAACTGAAAAATTGTTCTTCGTTTAAATTCATCAATAATAATCGTAGACAATAAATAAGATTCGAAAATCAAAAATGCTACTTTTGTAAATAAAAATGAAAACAATGAAGCTACAATTGCCCAACCTTCCCATTTACCAGTAATTCTAATAACATTAGAATCCTGTCCAGTGAATTCTCCTAGTTTATTGTCAGTACCTAATCCCATAATAATGATTGCTGTAATACCTAACACTATAAATATAGTACACAACCAGGCTAAAAATAATTTAGATTTAGAAACTTTATTTAATTCAATTTTAATAAGTGACAACATGGTTTTTTTCTCCAAAAATTTTGTTAATATTAATTACACTATTCAAAAAGCACTTTACATACTTCCGGTATGCAAAACTCCAAAAAACAAACATACTAATGGTATGTATAATAGAATTTTTAATACCATATCTACAGTATGGTATTTTTTGAAATATCAATACGTAAAATTTATTTGGCACTTTTTAAGTGATCAAATAAGTTGAAAATCACTTCCATCATTTCATCAGAAATTAACTGTACCCCTAGACCTTCAAAAGTAAGTTTAATGAAATTCATTTTACGCTTTAATTCTACTAATGAAAAAACGGAAATTTGAAAACCAATCCAAATATTTAGAGTTAAAACAATTAAATCTGCTAGCTCTTCTGGATATTCTGTTTTAATAGACCCATCTTCAACTCCTTCGTAAACTTTTTCTCTAATTTCGGGTAAAAAATCAGAAAATAGACCTAGATACTGCTCTCCTAACAAACGTGGACTTCTTAGCATGATTGAGGCAGAGTAAACGAGCCTTTGGTGTTCAAAATTAGAGAAAGAGTCCATCAAAGAATTTTGTATCTTTTCTAATCCAGTATTTCCTCTCCAATTATAATTTAAAATTTCTTGATTATTTTCGCTAATGATTGTTTGCAGTATATCATATTTAGACTCAAAATGATGATAGATAACACCTTTTGTTAATCCACCTAAGCCATCAATGATATCTTGTATTGACGTATTATCAAATCCTTTTTCTAAAAATAAATCTTTCGAAACTTCTAGTATTTTTTTTCTAGTTTCATGTGAGTTTCTATTTCTTGCCATTATAACTCTTCCTTATCATACTAGTGGTATGTTTTTTATTATAATCTAACAAATTAATGTTGTCAATTTTTTGTTGTTTCCAATAATATTTTTGAAATTATATAAAACCAAAAAACGACCATTCGGTCGTTTTCTTAGTTCATTTCCTCTAAGAGGTCTTGGATTCTGTCCAAATATTGGTTGTCTGTCACCGCCATCACGCGCACCCCTTCTGGCCAGATAAAGTCGGGACTGATCTGAATCTGAAGTGGTTGGTCTTCGACATTTCGATAACCAATAATATTGAGATGGTACTCCTCTCTGACTGCCAAGTCTTGAAGGCTTTTGCCTACCCAGCTAGCTGGGACTGTAAACTCAGCTACCACCACTTCTTCATCCAACTGGAAGACTTCTATTCCATGTTGGAAGAGAATCATCTTAGCTAGGGACATTCCCGCTTCTACCTCTGGGAGGATGACCAAATCAGCCCCGATTTTCTCAAGGACTTCCTTAGTCACTTCATTCTTGACCTTGGCAATGATGTGTTCAACACCAAGGGCCTTACAGTGCATGACAGCCAGTACACTGGACTCCAGGTTTTCACCCGTGGCGATAACGACTGTGTCACAGTTCCCAATATCTGCTGCATCCAAGAGGTCCAACTCCGTAATATCTCCAACAATTCCAGTTGTAATCATGGATTCATACTGGTTGATCACATCCTCGTGATCATCAATTGCAATAATATCCACATCCTGGTCCTGCAGCGTTTTCAGGACACTCTGTCCAAAAATTCCTAATCCTAAAATTCCAATGGTTCGATTCGCCATGAGTTTCTCCTATCCGATAATGATGTCTGCCTTGGCATACTGCAAGGTATCTGTTTTCTTGGCTTGGTAATTGTTCAAGCTGACCATGAGGGTCAAGGGACCGATCCGTCCAATAAACATGAGGACCATGATAATGCCTAGTCCTGCTCCATTTAAGGTCGAGGTTACATTCGCGGTCACTCCCACTGTCGCTAGAGCGGATACCACCTCAAAGACCAAATAAATAAAGCGTTGGCCATCCGGTGTGACCAAACAGATTCCTAATAGACCTACTAAGAAGGTCAACTGGAAAATCACCGCCGTCCCAAAGGAACGTTGAACAAGGTCCGGTGAAATTGTTCGTTTTCCTAAGTTGGTATGTGGTAGCCCTAACAGTTCCTTCCGAGCCAGGAGCAAGAGGACCAGGAAGGTGGTGATCTTCATGCCCCCTGCTGTCCCGCCTGGTGCTCCACCTAGAAACATTTGCAAGAGATAGATGAAGAGCGTCACTGGCCGGACTGCTGTGTAATCTAAGGAGGCAAAACCAGCCGTTCGCATGCTGACAGTTTGGAAGAAGCTGACTAAAATTTTCTCTCCCAATGGGAGGGCCCCAATGGTTGCTGGATTATCAAACTCGGTCAAGAGACTGGTTACTGTCCCAAAGAGAAGGATCGCAGCTGTTAACCAGAGAACCACCTTGGTATGGAAGCGTAAGGTTCGCCTTCCTGATTGATTGCGGGCCTTGGTAGCCAGGTCAAACCAAACCATAAAGCCCAAGCCCCCCGTAATAATAAGGGCAGACAAGGTCAGGTTCACCAGCCAATCGGTCTGGAAACTCATCATACTATCGCCCCCAAAATTATCAAAGCCCGCATTACAAAAGGCGGAAACCGCGACAAAGATGGAGTTAAAGATCCCATGACCCCAACCAAAGCGAGGAATGAAGCGAATCATGAGGAGCAAGGCCCCCAGTCCTTCGATGGTAAAGGTTGTAATGAAAATAGAACGGACAAAACGAGCCAAGCTCTGGTTATTACTAAAGCCAAAGCTATCCCGAATGGTCTGCCGGTCCTTGTAGCTGAGCTTTTGACGGCTTTCCATAAAGAAGAGACCGATAAAGGTCAAGATCCCTAGGCCACCAATCTGAATCAAGAGCATACAGATCAACTGCCCCCAGGCATTATAGGTCGAAGCCACTGACTGGGTAAAGAGCCCCGTTACACAGACCATGGAGACTGCTGTAAACAGGTGGTCGATATAGCCTGCTGTTGAGCTTGCTTGCTGGACAAAAGGCAGACTCAATAAGAAAGAGCCGATCAAGATAACCAAGGCAAAGCTGAGAAAGATTCGCCTTGCCGGAGACAGGCTTTTAATCTTAGACTGCCATTGTTTAAAAAATAATTTGACTAACATAGCTTCATTGTATCATAAAAAGTGAATAGACCTACAAGTGATGAACCATTTCTAGGCATAATTCTAAGGCTTTCTCAAATGCTTCAGACCCCCAGTCACGCTGGTCATAATTTTCCAGGTCTGCAAGAGAATCTGCGGTAAATAGGAGCAAGCCCCAAACCGCATCACGAAGCTGGGCTACTGCTGCAAGTGAGGCGCACTCCATCTCCACAACACTACACCCTTCTTCCATGCGATAAGCCACCTTGTCGGGCGTTTCTCTATAAAAGCCGTCCGTCGACCAAGTCATAACTTCTTGATAGGGAATGGCCGCTTGTTTTAGAACCGTTTCAATGGCAGTCAGTGCTCGACGATCCACTTCTATATACCGAGAAGGTGCCACATAATGGTAACTAGCTCCCTCATCTCGCAAGGCCTTGGTCGGGATTAAAAAGGCATTTTCCTCCATGTCCACCAAGACGCCACAGCTACCTGCCGAAATAATCTTCTTCACCCCATAGCCAATCAACCAGTCCATGAATTGAGCAGCAGGCGCCGATCCAACTGGTGCTTGGGCCAAGCAGATTTCCTCTCCTTGATGCTCCAGGACATAAACCGGATAGATCTTGGTAGCTGAGACAAAGCTAGCTACTTGTTTGGCACCAGCAGCTTTCGCAAAGCGATCAATCTCATCTTCTAAGAAAGCATAAACACATTTTTCAGGCAAGTGCACATCGAGCCCCTCATGAGTCGGCATAATGACTGCCTGTGGGTTATCGTCAAACTCTAAAATAGGAATCTCATGTTTATGGATCATCCGCCACCTCCAAACTTGTTTGTAACATTATATAAGTCCATCGAGCCTGTGTCAAGAAGAGATAGCAAAAAGGACTATTTCGCTTCCATAGCAACTTCCCTTATAATGAATATCTTCAACTATGATATAATGGGGACAGTACAAGGGAGGAAACCAATGTTACAAGAACTAGCTTTTACAGGTCAATGGAGACACTACCAAAAACGCGTTCTCGATAAGAGTGACGCTTTCATGGCGGATGGTCACCTGCATTTGGTAGCGGCCCCTGGCTCTGGAAAAACAACCTTGGGAATCGAATTTATCCGGCGCTTTGGCCAGCCAACCCTAATCTTGGCCCCTACGGTCACGATTCGTCAACAATGGGTCGACCGTATTGTCCAAGCCTTCTTGAATGATGAAAGCCAAGCGGAGCAACTGATTTCTCAGGACCTCAAACATCCCAAGCTGATTACAGTGGCTACCTATCAGGCCCTACACAGTGCGATGAATCAAGTCGTCGGTCAATCGCAAGTTGAGGATACCGATGACCAGGCAGAGATTGAAACCTTTGATTTCAAAGGATTCGATATCTTTTCTACCTTTAAAACGATTTCACTCGGGACCCTTTGTTTGGATGAATGTCACCACTTGCGCAATGAGTGGTGGAAGAGCTTGGAAGCCTTTCGTCAAGCCTTCCCTGACTTAAAGATGATCTCCCTCACTGCTACCCCTCCCTATGAAGGGGACCCTGCCCTTTGGGATCGGTATATCCGCATGTGTGGGGAGATTGATGAGGAAATTACGGTTCCCGAATTGGTCAAAGAAGATACCCTTTGTCCCCATCAGGACTATGTCTACTTTGCCTTTCCAACCAAGGAAGAGCAGGCTCAGCTGGATGCTTTTAGCCAACAAAAGAACACTCTCATGCAGCAACTGACTTCAGACCCTCTCTTTTGTCAACACCTACAATCCTGTCAGGCCTTATCGGGTCAGATCAGTGATGATGAGTTGCTCAATGAACCCAAGTATCTCTCTGCTACCCTGATCTTTCTTCGGAGCAAGGGAATCTCCTTTCCCCAACGTTTCCAAGATCTTCTAGGAGCCAAAAAACTACCTTCTTTCACTCTAGACTGGCTTGAAATTCTCCTGCAAGGTCTACTCTTTCAGGTCCCTCATTGGTACAATCTACCAGAAGAATACGAGAAGCAACTCCTCCATGAATTAAAAGCTGCCAGCTTGATCGATAGAAAACAAGTCAAACTGGTCCGCAACAAAAAACAAGACCTCCTGCTTAACCAATCTCTCGGAAAACTCAATGCGATTCGAGAGATTTTCAAGGCAGAATACCTGGCTCTTGGAAGCCAACTGCGCCAACTGGTCTTAACAGACTACATTCGCCAAGACTTTGAAG
>NZ_JBKQBL010000003.1:5567-13949 GCF_046824975.1 Streptococcus intestinihominis
TTCATCTAGGGGACAAGGACTCCCAATTCACTCAATTGGGAGTTCTCTCCTATTTTGAATCCATTCGCAGAGAAAGCCTAGAGCTAACGACTCCTCCTGCCATCGCTGTCCTAACAGGTAGTATCGTCATCATCCCGACAGTTGCTAAACCAAGACTAGAAGAGCTTCTAGGAGCGAATCGGCTGACTTACCAAAGTGTCGGCCAATTAACCCCTGATGATTTTCTCAAGGTTCGCTTGGTTGGTTCTCAACATGACTTAGTGACAGCTGTAACCCAACTCTTTCAAGAAGGACTCATCCAAGTCGTGATTGGAACCAAGTCTCTTCTAGGAGAAGGCTGGGATGCTCCTTGTGTTAACTCCCTGATTCTAGCTAGCTTTGTCGGGAGTTTTATGCTCAGTAACCAAATGCGAGGTCGTGCCATCCGAGTGTGGCCCGAAGAGCCAAATAAGACCAGTAATATCTGGCATTTAGTCTCTATCAATCTTTCCCTAAAGAAATGGTATGAAAAGTCAGACCTTGAAAAGGAAGAAATCGAAGCCATCACTGATCAGCTGAAACAATATAGTCCTGATTTAGAGCTCTTAGAGAGACGGATGAAGCAATTTTTAGGTCTCCACTACAAGGAACCCTTCATCGAATCCGGTATCGAGCGTCTGGCCTTTGACAATATCCGCTATACTAAAAAACAGTTACAGAAACTCAACGAAGAGACCTTAGAGCGCTCTACCCATCGTCAAGAACTCCGGAAGAGCTGGCAAAAAGCTCTTCCTATTCTGGAGAATATGGAGATTGCAAACGAGGTCCAAGTGGATAAACACTTCCTGCCTCTGGCCCTATTTTTTGACGCTAGAAAGCTGGCTCGCTGGCTGACGGCTGCTACTTTGACTGATTCTTTCGCCAACCTTATTTACAGAGGAGGAAGGAATACAGCTTCTCTTATTCTTCTCTTCTTCTTAGCCGTTCTCGCACTCCTTGCTTGGTTGCGCTACTTTCTCTATAAGAGTCCTTACAAACGCTTGGAAGTCTTTGGCCAAGCTATTCACCGATCCCTGCTGCTTTCTGGAAAGATTCAAACCCAGGAAACCCGCATCCAAGTAGTACGAGACAGAAAGGATGCTATAAACACGCTGATTTATTTGAAGGGTGGAACCATGCGGGAGAAAGAACTCTTTTCGCAAACCATGATCGAATTTTTTGCACCAATTGAAAATCAACGCTACATCCTGAAAGCACAGGAAAAAGTATCCGATCAGACTGAATATTTCGCCGTACCAAGCCTCTTTGACAAACGAAAAGAGGATGCGCAATTCTTTGTTGAGCAGATCAGAAAGAGCCTAGGTAAGTATGACCTCGTCTATACCCGAAATGCTGAAGGCCGTGCTATTCTTTTAGATGCACGCATCAAGGCACTCGCCAACAAACAAGAACGCACCTTCAGCAAAAAGAAAGTGATGTCAGATTTGAAATAAAAGAAAAGTCTAGCAGAAACAATTCTACTAGACTTTTTCGTTATTCTATCACAATCATAGCTTTAATGGTCTTGCGTTCGTCCATGTCTTTATAAGCTTGATCAATTTCGTCCAAGCTATAGCTATGGGTGAAGACGCGTCCTGGATTGATGTCGCCATCAAGGACAGCCTTGAGCAAGAACTGCTTGTCATAGGTAGTGACAGAGGCTGCTCCACCTGCCACGGAAATGTTTTGGGCGAAGGTCGATCCAAGCGCACGATTATTGTAGTGAGGCACACCGACAAAACCTAAGCGTCCCCCATTGTGAAGGACCCCAAGGGCTTGGTCGACAGCTGCAGCAGTACCAACACATTCAAGAGCCGCATCTGCTCCTCCTCCAAGGATTTCACGGACCTTGGCAATCCCTTCCTCTCCCCGCTCAGCTACGACTGCTGTTGCACCAAATTGCAAAGCCATTTGTTGGCGGTCTTCGTGACGGCTCATGAGGACAATTTGCGATGCTCCTCGCATCTTAGCAGCAATCACTGCACATTGACCAACAGCACCATCCCCAATGACCACGACTTTATCACCTGGTTTCACGTCTGCTACACGCGCCGCATGGTAACCCGTCGGCATAACATCTGCTAGCGTCAAGAAGGATTTAAGCATGGCTTCGGTATAATCTGATGGTTGCCCAGGAATCTTGACAAGAGCCCAGTTAGCATACTCGAAGCGCATGTACTCTGCTTGAACCCCATCAGACCAGTTGGTGCCGATATGGCGGTCACAAGTCCCATCGTAGCCAGCACGACAGGCATCACACTCCCCACAACCATGGGTGAAAGGTGCGATGACAAAGTCTCCGGGTTTGACCGTTGTAATGGCTTCTCCGATTTCTTCGACAATCCCAATTGCTTCGTGGCCACTATTTTGATGCCCTGCTTCAATATCTGGATTGCGGTAGCTCCAGAGATCGGATCCACAGACACATGTTCGGACGATGCGGAGAATAACATCATCCGGCGCTTCGATTTGCGGACGTTCAACTTCTACTAGACCCACTTGCCCAGCTTTTGTATAAACTGTTTTCTTCATAGGAACAACCTACTTTCTATTGCTTACTTACCTACAGTATACACTTTTTCTTAGGCTTCTGCTCGTACCAACTCGTCATTAATGATGGTGATGAATATGTCCATGACTTTGATTCACTTCCAACTCTTCGATATTGCGCTTATGGGCTCGGTGGGTTGCCAAGTCTTCATCCACTTCGATGGTGACATTTTGGAAGCCCCTCTCTTTGAGCAAGTCTCGGATAGACTCTTTACAGACCTCCATATGTTTGACACGCTCTAGACAAACATGGACAATGGCGTTCTTTTCCAGCCCATCCATGGTCCAGAGATTAAGCTGATTGATACTAGCCACATGCTCCAACTGCTCCAAATCACTCTTGACTTGCTGGATATCCACTCCTTCTGGAACGGCATCGAGGAAAATCTTGAGCGTGCTCCAAAAACGTGGAATGGCTTTTGACAGAATAAAGATGGAAATAGCAAGAGATAAGAGCGGATCCAGGATATACCAGTCGGTAAATCGTAGAACAATGGCCATTAGGATGACAGCCACCCAACCCAAGGTATCTTCCAGAAAATGCAGGCTGAGAATGGATTCGTTCTTGGTTTGCCCCTTGCGAATGACGAGACTCGCTAGCACATTGATGCTGACGGCTATGATTCCAAGCCAGAGAATGCCCTCATCGTTGACAGGTTGTGGATGAACCAGTTTCGTTATATTTTCCAAAATAACTAGAACGGACCCTGTCATGAGAATCACAGCCGTTACCATGGCCCCTAAAAGGCTAAAGCGCTTGTAGCCCAAGGTATAGTGGCTGTCTTCTTCACGATTGGAAATACTCTCCAAAAAGGCAGAGATCCCAATAGCGATCGCATCCCCCAAGTCATGGACCGAATCCGCAAGGACCGCACTGGATCCAAAAATCCCTCCTGCAATAAACTCAACAATGGCATAACTCAAATTCAAGAAAAAAGCGATCCAGACCGCATGTTTTGTCTTCATAATCCTATTTCCTTTGTTATAATAGATTCATGAACATCATGTTCATTATCATTATCTAACATTCACAACAGAAAGGATAGGGGCAAACCGTTTAGGGTGTCCGTTACTGAACAGTTTGTTCGAAGTGTCCATATGACAGCACAGGATCGTCGCATCACCAAAACTCGAAAAGCTATCTATCAGGCGTTCTTACACTTACTCAACCAAAAAGACTACGAGGCCATCACCGTTCAGGAAATCATTGACCATGCTGATGTGGGGCGCTCAACCTTTTACAGCCATTACGAGAGCAAGGAATTATTACTTGACGAGCTCTGTCAAAAACTCTTTCATCACCTCTTTGAGCGAGATGATCAGCTCTCTCCCCAAGACTACCTAGCCCATATCTTTCAGCATTTCAAGGAAAACCAAGACCATGTAACCAGTCTCTTGCTTTCCAAAAATGATTATTTTATCCGGCAACTGAGAAAAGAACTGGAACACGACGTCTACCCCATGGTAGCTGAAAAACTGATTCAATCGCACCCCAACATCCCCCACTCCTATCTCAAACACCTGGTCGTAACCAACTTCATTGAAACCCTCAGCTGGTGGCTCAAAAAAGGCAAGACTTACACCGAACAAGAAGTCATTCAGTTTTATTTGGAGATTTTAAACGTCGCTTCTAACTAAGGAGCGATCTTACATCATGTATCATAGAAAGGAAAACTATGCTCATCCCCATTCTTCTCGGCTTTTTGACAGCCTTCTTAGCCCTTGCCTTTCCCCTCCTTCATTTATTGGCTAGCCTTTCAGAATTAAGAAAGGGCAAGAATACTCTAGGAAATCAGCTTCTGTTCATTGGAAGTTGCCTTACGACCTTTTCTCTTATCCTCTACTTCTTTTTGCCGATTGTTGCTTTATTCCTTTGGATGATTGGCTGTGGTTTGATTTGCTACGGGGCCTATTGGAATGGCAAGCACAAAGAAAACTTCAAACCAGTTCATCATGTTATTCGAGTAGGTATCGCTCTGGTAATTACGATTTTATTAGCTCTCATATAAAAAAGCTCAGGTTTTTTCAATGAAAACTTGAGCTCTTTTTATTTATTAAGCCATCAACAGCATGAGAATAGGGATCACCACCATGGTTGCAAGGGTCGTCTCTGTCACCATGACCGCTGCATAATCACTATCAGCTCCGTAGAGTCTGGCAACAACTGGCGCATTGGTCATCACAGGCATGGCGGACTGGATGATAAAGACTTGCTTCATCAGGTTTGGAAGAGGCAACCAGTAGACGATGGAAGCCATCAAGAGAGGGGCAACCACGAAGCGACCTAGTAGAATGAGTAGCTGATCTTTTCCCAGAACCAACTGCTTCACACCTACATGAGACACTGACAAACCGATGAATATCATGGATAAGGGGGTCGTTAAATTACCCAGATACTGCAAATCACTGGCTAGAAAGGCTGGCATCTTGATATGAAGGATCACAAAGACTAACCCTAAGAGAAAGCCCATCAGGGGCGGAGAAAAGACTTTTTTCAGACTGGTTTTAAGATCAAACTGCGCTTCTCCCTCACCATCCCGCTGAATCAGATAGGTCCCCAAAGTCCAGAAAAAGGTCGTATTACACATGTAATAGATCAAAACATAGGGAATGCTGGCATCTCCAAAGAGGGCTTGGTTAATGGGAAGCCCCACGAAGATGGTATTGGAGTTAAAAAACATGGAAATAAAGAGGCCACGACGATCCTGTCTCACTGCAAAGATCCTGGCTACTCCTGTTGCGATGCCAAGCAAAATAACCATAGACAGGGCAGGAAATCGCAAGGCTGGCAACATTTTAAGCAGATCTGCTGCTGTGAAGCGCTGCGTGATGGTGTAGAGCATATAGCAGGGAAGAGCGACTTGAGTAACTAGCTTTGCAATCAAGCCACGTGACTTGTCATCAAACCAAGCTTTTTCACCAATGACAAAGCCCACTAAAATCATGCCCAGGATGACCAGGATGCCCGATATGCTCCTCAAAAAGATGTCCATGTTCTCCCCTTTTCTTTTTTAAATTTGAACTAGAAAATCACATTTTTTACAAATCTCAAAAACTACTCTAGTATATCATAAAAAGAGGTGGGGCAATATGCCCAACCTCTAATGAGTTTTTGGTAATCCGTTTTTCTCCTTCTTAGTAACCTTTAAGCATTAAATAGATCAGGTTCATAGAGAAATCCTAGGTAAGTAACTTAAATAAAGTTTTTTTCAATTTAAAATTCGCATTATTACTTGATGATCCCTTCCTGAATCAAAAAATCACGTGCCACTTGATTAGCTGACTTGCCTTCTACTCCGACTTGGTAGTTCATCTGGCTCATTTGCTCTGCTGTGATTTTACCAGCTAACTGGTTGAGAATCCCTTCCAATTCTGGATGTTTCTTAAGAAGAGCCTCTTTCATGAGGGGAGCCCCTTGATATGGCGGGAAGAGTTGCTTGTCATCTTGGAGGACCACGAGGTCATAGCGAGCAAGCTCGGCATCCGTTGAATAAGCATCTGTGACCTGGATATCACCGGACTGGATAGCCTGGTAACGAAGGGCTGGCTCCATGGTGGAGACTTGTAGATGGAGTCCGTAAACTTTCTGCAAGCCCTTGTTCCCATCCTCTCGGTCATTAAACTCCAAGGTAAATCCAGCCTTAAGTTGTCCTTCCACCTTTCTCAAATCTGAAATGGTCTTGAGGCCATACTCTTGGGCAATTTTCTTGGGCACTGCGACAGCATAGGTATTTTGATAAGCCATGGGTTTGAGCAAGGCCAGGTTGTCTTGTTTCTTGATCCCATCTCGAGCCGCTTGATAGACTGCTTCTGGATCATGGTCGACTTGCGGCGCCGGCTTGAGGAGACTTTCGGTCACGGTCCCTGTAAACTCTGGATAGATAGCAATATCCCCTTTTTTCAGAGCCTCATAGAGGAAGGTGGTCTTGCCAAAATTTGGTTTAACAGTCACTGTCATGTCTGTCTTTTCTTCGATCAAGATCTTGTACATATTGGCTAGAATTTCCGGTTCAGGCCCTAACTTCCCAGCAATGACCAGGTTTTCTTTTTCCGGTTTGGGAAGAAGACTTGGTGTATAGCTAGCTCCCAATCCCAGGATCATGACCGCAAAGGCCGCAAAGATGGTCCGCAATTTGGCCTTTTCCATCCATTTGAGAAGAAGGTTAAAAGCAATGGCTAAGAAGGCAGAAGATAGGGCGCCGATCAAAATCAGACTCGCATTATTGCGGTCAATCCCCAGAAGGATAAAGGAACCAAGTCCCCCTGCTCCAATCAAGGCAGCTAGGGTAGCCGTCCCGATAATCATCACAGCTGCTGTCCGAATCCCAGACATGATGACGGGCATGGCCAAGGGAATCTCAAACTTCTTGAGTCGTTCCCACTTGGTCATCCCAAAGGCCACCCCTGCTTCTTCTAGACTTGGGTCAATCCCCTGTAAACCGGTGATGGTATTTTGAAGAATTGGAAAAATGGCATAGATGACGAGAGCTGTCAAGGCCGGAAGTGTCCCAATCCCCATGATGGGAATGAAGAGCCCCAAAAGGGCCATGGAAGGAATGGTCTGGAAGATCCCAGCTAGCTGTAAAACCCAGTTGCTGGCTCTCTTGCGACTACTTAAATAAATAGCCAGTGGAACAGCTAGAAAAATCGCAAGGAGCAAGGTCAGTAATGACAGTTGCAAATGTTGCCCCAGTGCAGTGAGCCAGTCTCCAAAGCGTTCTTGAAAGGTTGCAACTAGTTTAGACATGGTGAGCACCTCCAAATAAATCCGCAACAAAGTCGTTGGCTGGTTGGGCTAGAATGGTATCAGAATCCGCCACCTGCACAATCTCTCCTTCTTGTAGCACCGCAATCCGATCACCTAATTTCAAGGCTTCATCTGTATCATGTGTTACGAAGATAGTCGTCATACCAAATTCTTTGTGCAAGTCTTTGGTGAGAGCCTGCAACTGCTTGCGTGAAATAGCATCCAAGGCTGAAAAGGGCTCATCCATCAATAGAATCTTTGGCTCTGCAATGATGGCCCGCACAATGCCAATCCGTTGTTGTTCCCCACCCGATAACTCGCTTAGCTTGCGATTTGCATACTCTGCAGCAGGCAGACCAACCTTGTCCAAAAGTCCTTCGGTTTTAGAGGTGATTTGCTCCTTGCTCCAGCCCTTCATCTCAGGAATCAGAGCAATATTTTCCGCAACAGTTAGATTTGGAAAGAGAGCAATGGCCTGCAAAACATAACCAGTAGAAAGACGTAACTCTCGTTCATCATAGTCCTTGATGCGTTTTCCGTCCATATAAATATTGCCATCTGTCGGCTCCAAAAGACGATTGATCATCTTGAGCATGGTGGTTTTTCCAGATCCTGAAGGTCCCACAAGAACCATAAATTCTCCATCTTCAATACGGAGATTGACGTCTTTTAAAATGTCTGTATCCGTGTAGCGCAAGGCTACATTTTTGTATTCAATCATATTCTTCCTCACCATCTCCTTAAAAGCTAAGATCCTTATCTCACTTTTTATAAGAGTGTAATCATTATTATAACATTGTAATGCTAGATATTACATCTGTCAACAATTTTGATTTGAAATCATATATAAGAAAAGGAGCTTGGCCAAGGCCAAACTCTTCATTATGATGGACTATTCTTCTTCTACCAAACGTTTAAACTCCGCTTGGATTTCTGTATTTTCTGTTGGTTTTAAGTACATGACCCCACCATTAGTCGTCTGTGAATGAAATACAATCGCTTCTCCTGTATTGGTTATCGCAAAGAAGTAACTATGAACATCCGGGTACTTATCCCAATTGCTATAA
>NZ_JBKQBL010000003.1:13981-17565 GCF_046824975.1 Streptococcus intestinihominis
CACTCTACTATTCGGTACTGGGCATTTCCTAGACCTGTATCCGAGTACTCAGCATTCATTTTTTCACTTGGTCCATCATCCCTAAGTGTATAGAGGTGGTCAGGACCAACATCTCCTCCTACGATCCCCTTTTGGTAATTGGGCTGTCCTAGTCTTTCCCCCCAGTCCTTTATAAAAGCTTCTAGCTTGGCAGATTTGTTGAGATTCCATGGTGCTTTTTGCTCAGTTGTTGACTTAGATGAACGACTTGGAACTTCAAATTCCTGCCAATCGAGGCCTCTTAAGTCAATTTGATCCGATGCATTTTTTCCAAAATCAGCAGCAATATCATTTGCTTGTATTTGAATCTCTTTTTCTTGGAGGATAGTTGCTTGCTCTTGCTTGGCATTAAGCTGATAAAGAGTTCCATAACCTTGACCCGTTCCTGAAGACCAGCTAAGCTCTAGGACTTCTCCTCCTTTATAGACAAGCGTAGCATTTCTTGCTCCACCATGACCTGCCACGAACCCTTCTGCCAAAAGGACAGGTTTCCCGGCTTGCAAATAGTAAAGACCGGTTAAGAAATATTTGCCACTCAAATTTAGGTCCGCAATCAGAAGTTCCTCTATCCCATCGTTATTTAAATCTGCAAAGGCATAACGCATTTCATCTGCCTGGTTAACCGCATTTTCGATTGCCCAACTATTGATTGGACGCTCAGTTGCATGTAAACTTTGAGAGAGACTTGCGATGCTTGCTGTATCCTTTGGCGAGGTCAAAATCTTTTGATAATCCTCAAATACAGGCTGGTACAACTTCTTGTAATCTTTTTTTACTTCTTTTTTAGTGACCTTTTTACTAGAAGATGATAAAGTCGTTGTTTCCGCGCTGTTATTCAACTGACTAGAATGTCGAGGAGTTCGTTTGCTACAACCAACCGTAATAAGTCCTGCTAGTAAGAGAATAAAGGCTCCTAACTTCTCTTTTCGTTTCATAAGCTTCTCCTTTTGTGCCATCCTTGACATTTGTACTTTTCTCTTTATATTATACCAAAAAAGAAGGCTACACCTGATGATTTGTGTAAAACCTTCTTATTCCATTTCATTTTGATCTAATTTGGGTCCTTTTGCTCTCGACGACCCAGATTGTCCTGACTTTCGATATGTTGCTTGATCAAGGCGACCACTTCATTATTGCTTGGAAGACATAATCCTTGTTCACGATTTGGTCATCACTAGCCTTAGCAAAGCGAAAAATCTGACCGATTAGAATATCAAAACATTATTTTTCGACCATACCACTGTTAATGAGACTTTCTTTCGTTACTGAATAACTAACTGTTTTGTCATCTAGGGGATTAAAGCCTGGGACGATTTCTTTTAATTTATTAAAATCGATTTTTGTGTAATCAATGGTATTGCGGATATAAAAGATTCCATCTTTGTATTCTGATGTTAGTTCAAATCCTTGTCCCATCAAATCTTTGAACATTTCTTGGCTCTTAGCAACGGCTTCTTTCATGGATTCAAGAGGGTTTTCACCAGGAACTTTTGAGACGTCGTAATCATCAACTTTTTCTTGTACTAACAAGGTATCTCCCTTGTAATACAAGGTTACAGTGGACTTACCTGCTTCATCACTCGATTCAAGAACCGTTTTTTGAGCACCTGCTAGTGCATCCTCTTTTTGGCTTTCATCCGTTGATGACTCTTTTGTCTTCTCTTTAGCGGATGATTTGCTTGTTGCTTTACTAGTCGCCTTAGTGGACGATGGACTAGTAGATTTTGTACTCTCTTTTTGTGCGCAACCAGCTAAAAGAAGACCCGCTGTCAAGAAGACGGCTAACATTTTTGTGGTTTTATTCATTTTGAATACCTCACTTTTTTATGATGGTTAGGGAAATGACTGACATCTGAAACGAGTCATTTAGCAGGATCAACTGTCGTTTTAGATGTTATTAGAAAAGTCTCAAAAATAATGTTCGCAGTCCCCTACTTATCGATCATTGTAGCCATCTGGGTGGCTGGAATGCCATTCCCAGGCTGTTTGGATAATGGTTTCGATATTGTCAAATTTTGGCTGCCAGCCGAGGATGGCACGCGCCTTCTCAGATGACGCGATCAGGGTATCTGGATCTCCTGGTCTACGATCTGCAATCTCCAGAGGGATTGGATGTCCCGTCACCTTGCGGGCTGCTTCTACGATTTGAAGATTGGAGAATCCAGTCGACGAGCCCAGGTTAAAGGCAGTAGATGGGTTGCCATTACGCAGATACTCCACTGCTAAAAGATGGGCATCCGCCAAGTCAAATGGATGGACATAGTCCCGAACATTGGTGCCATCTGGTGTCTGGTAGTCATCTCCAAAAATAGAGATCTTCTCGCGTTTTCCTTGGGCCACTTGTAAGACGATCGGTAAGAGATGGGTCTCTGGTCCATGGTCTTCCCCAATAGATCCGTCAGGCTTAGCACCCGCAACATTAAAGTAACGAAGGGGCACATACTTGATGCCGTAGGCTTGATCAGCCCAACGCATGATGGTTTCCATCATGAGCTTGCTTTCGCCATAAGGGTTGATTGGTTTTTGCGGAGTGGTTTCAAGAATCGGAATTTCTTCTGGAATGCCGTAGGTGGCAGCAGTTGAAGAAAAGACGATGTAGTGCACCCCACATTCATGCATGACTTCCAAGAGTTTAACCATGCCTGCTGTATTATTGTCAAAATATTTCAATGGATCTGCCATGGATTCAGCAACCAGTGAGTAGGCCGCAAAGTGGATGACCGCATCGATATCTGCATGTTCCTTAAAAACCCTGCGCATAAAGTCTTGATCCGCCAGGTCTCCATGGTAAAAGACCGCATCTGGATGCACCGCTGCACGGTGGCCTGTGACCAGGCTATCGACCACGACGACTTTTTCCTGTCCTTCATTGACCAAACGGTCCACCATGTGGGAACCGATATAGCCAGCTCCTCCGAGTACGAGTATTGCCATTTATTTTCCTTTCGCTTCTTTGTTTTCTCTCTTATTGTACCAAATTTCTGCCTCTTCTCCACACTTAAAGTGTCGCAACAAAGCGTCTAAAGGCTGTCTGGCCTTCTGCTGTTCGCTTGTAGACACCAGCATCTTCCAGCACCCGCGCAAAGATTTGACCGACTGATTTACGGACAAGGGCTTCTGCCTCTGCTTCATCTGTGAGGGATGGGTGAGTGGCTTTCAAATCATCTGCCCAAGGCTGGTGGTAGGTCGCTACCGTGCTCTCACGTCCAAGTAGATAGTCTTGGACCTGCTTGAGTTCTTCCTTAAGACGAGGTGGCAAAATCGCTAGCCCCATGACTTCGATCAGGCCGATATTTTCTTTTTTGATGTGTTGCACATCTGCATGCGGGTGATAGATACCATCTGGATGCTCTGGTGAGGTTTGGTTGTCACGGAGCACCAAGTCCAGTTCATAATGCCCATCACGAATTCGTGCAATGGGGGTAATGGTATGGTGGGGCTGACCGTCGGATGCCGCTAAGACTTGAACGGCTGGATCCGAGTAGCCACGCCAGGCTGTAAGGATATGGTCTGCCAGAGCAATCAATTGTTCCTTGTCGTCTGAT
>NZ_JBKQBL010000003.1:17606-37782 GCF_046824975.1 Streptococcus intestinihominis
TGCAAACGTAGAACCGACATGGGCCAGTTGACAATCCCTAGCGATACAGCCTCAAAGCCCTCAATGGTAAAACTTTCCTCAACAGGAGCTAGCTCCATAGGGAAGGTGTGCCGTCCGCCTTGGTAGTGGTCATGAGTCAGGATGGATCCCCCTACAATGGGCAGATCTGCATTAGACCCCGCAAAATAGCCTGGAAAAGTCTCAACAATGGTCAAAAGTCGCTCAAAGGTCTTGCGACTAATGGCCATGGGCACATGCTGGCTATCAAGGAAAATGCAGTGTTCATTGAAGTAGGCATAAGGGGAATACTGGAAGCCCCAGTCATGACCGTCCATATCAAAGCGAATAATCCGGTGATTGGCCCGAGCTGGATGGTCTAGGCGACCTTGATAGCCTTCATTTTCAAAGCACAATTGGCAGGCTGGATAATGACTGGTTTTGGCAAGTTTGGCCGCCGCAATGTCTTTAGGATCTTTTTCAGGTTTTGACAGATTGATGGTGATTTCAAGAGAACCGTAGGGAGTTTCTGCCTCAAAGGCAATGTTTTGCGCAATGGCCTCTACCTTGATGTAATCATTGCGCTTAGAGAGGGCATAGAAATCAGCAATCGCGTCTTCTTTAGACTGACGATAGGTCTCCCAGAAAAGATGGTTGACCTGACTAGGGCTAGGTGTGATCCAATCCATCAACTCCGCACCTAGGCTGTCCTTGGCGGCCATGCTATCTTGAATCATATTATTCGCAACCGCAATCTCTACCAGCTGATCTTTGAGCGCGATCAAGTCTTCTTTTTGGGCTGGTCCATCTAGTCCTTCTTCTCCAACGCGACTCATGATGCGATTTTTTAGATAAATCCGATCCATCTCTTCGTAGTCACTCGCCGCAATGACGGCTGTGACAAATGCATCTAGAATTCCTTGTGGCATTTTGTCTCCTCTCTCCTAATCTAAGACGCGACTGCCCCCTGCTACTTCAGCAATGTAGAAGCTTGGAGCATAGCCGACAACTTCCTCATAACGTTTGCCGACAGCTTCTTCAAAGTCTTGGACCTTATCCTTGTTGACAAGGGCGATGGCACACCCACCAAAGCCGGCTCCTGTCATGCGGGCACCAAGCACACCTTCTTGTTCCCAAGCCGTATGCACCAAGGTGTCCAATTCAAGTCCAGTTACCTCATAATCGTGTTCTAATGATACGTGGGAAGCATTCATGAAACGGCCAAAAGCTTCTAAATTTCCTTCCTCCAGAGCCTTACGAGCTTGGAGAGTCCGTTGGTTTTCGAGTACAGCATGGCGAGCTCGTTTGATGCGATTTTCATCCTTGATCAAGTAGCTATAGGTATCAAAATCCCAGACATCCAATTCACCCAAGGTTTGGATGTCTAGTTTGGCTTGCAATTCTGAGACAGCTGTTTCACATTCCGCACGGCGTTCATTGTATTTTGAATCAATCAATTCCCGACGTTTGTTGGTATTCATAATCACGACGACATTGTCTTTCAAATCAAGGGGCACCAAGTCATATTCCAAGGTGTTGGTATCCAGATAAATGGCCCGTTGGTCAGCTCCCATGCCGATCGCGAACTGGTCCATGATGCCAGAGTTGACCCCGATAAAGTGGTTTTCTGTTTGTTTTCCAATTTTAACCAAGTCCACCCGATCCACTGTCAAACCGTAGATCCTTTCTGCAATGACGCCCGTCAGCATCTCTAGTGAGGCTGAAGAAGAGAGACCAGATCCATTTGGAATATTCCCGTAGACATAGACATCCATCCCCACATCAATGGTGTGACCAGCTTCTTGCAAGAAATGAAGAACACCTTTTGGATAGTTGGTCCAGTTGTGCTCCTCTTCAAACTGAAGGTTTTCAAGTGGGACTTCAATGATCCCCTTGTCTTCAAAGTTTCCTGAGAAGAAACGCAAGACCTTATCCTCACGCTTTCTGGCCGCTCCGTAGGTACCAAGTGTGATAGCTGCTGGGAAGACATGGCCTCCATTATAGTCAGTATGTTCACCGATCAGATTAATCCGCCCTGGTGAGAAAAAAGTATGATCCGCTTCTGCTCCAAAGACTGTTTGAAAAGCGTTCCGAAGTTCTAGAGTATTCATTGAGATTACCTCACTTATATAGTTATTTATCTTTAGTGTAACCCTTTTCATCAAGCAAATCAATTAATTTACTAAAATTTTAGTAAAATACACTAACCAGGCCAAAGCTATGATATACTAGAAGACAGAAGGAGAAAACTTATGGCTACATTAAAGGATATTGCCAGTCTCGCTAACGTATCCATCGCCACTGTTTCACGTGTGCTGAATCAAGATACTAGTCTTTCTGTAACGGAGGAAACCCGCCACAGAATTTTGACCGTTGCTGACGAACTAGGCTACACCAGACATCAGAAAAGTGGGAACTTTAAGAAAGAAAAACAACAAATTGTCATCATCCAATGGAAAAGTGAAGAAGGAGAGCTGGACGACCTTTACTACTACAACATCCGTTTAGGCATTGAAAAAAGAGCACAGGATCTCGATTATGGCATCCTACGCTATTTCAATGATATTCCCTTTCGATTAGGGGAGGAAGTTGTTGGGGTCATTTGTATTGGAAAGTTTAGTAGAATTCAGATTGTCGAGCTAGAAAAGCTAGCCAAGCCTCTGGTTTTTGTTGATAGTAACACTCTCAACCAAGGGCATCCTTGTGTCACGACTGAATTTGAAAATGCTGTTCAGACTGCTCTTCACTATTTACGAAAACAAGGGTGTACAACGATCGGTCTCCTAACCGGTGAGGAAAAAACGACTGACCTATTGGAAAGTATTCCCGATCCTCGGCGAAGAGCCTATCGAAACTATTGTATTGAAAGAAACATTTACCACCCTGAACTCATCCTCACAGGTAGTTTTACAGCTCAATCAGGCTATGACCTCATTTCCTCTCAACTTCAGTCTGGCTCACCCTTACCAGATGCCTATTTTGCTGCCAGTGATAGTTTGGCAATTGGGGCTCTTCGCGCCTTTCAAGAAGCCGGCATCAAGGTCCCTGATAACATCCAACTCATCTCCTTTAATGATACCAGTTTAGCCAAACAAGTCTTTCCTCCCCTCTCGACCATCACTGTTTTTACAGAAGAAATGGGGCGAACCGCTATGGACGTCCTCAATAAACAAGTCCTAGCTCCGAGAGAAATACCGACCCTTACCATGCTAGGAACCAAACTCACCTTAAGAGAAAGTACCAAGAATGGATGATCTTCCATCCTTTTCGAAAATAAGAAACTATGAAAACACACGAAATTTTATACCAAACTTTGGCCCAAGCCCAGGATTATGTCAACGGCGAGCAACTAGCCCAGGAAATGGGCCTGTCTCGCACCTCTATCTGGAAGGCCATCCAGCGTCTAGAAAAAGAAGGCATCGAGATTGAGTCTGTTAAAAATCGAGGCTACAAGATCCTTTCTGGAGACCTCCTAATCCCCCAAGTCATCGAAGACCTTTGTCCATTGACAGTCTCCTATAATCCCCAGTGCCAATCCACCCAGTTAGACGCTAAGAATGCCATGGAAGCGGGTGGCCAATCTGCTACTCTGTATCTAGCTCCTTTCCAAACAGCTGGTAAGGGGCGTTTTGGGCGCGACTACTTCTGTCCTTCTCAAGGGGGAATCTACATGTCTCTCCACCTCAAGCCCAACCTCCCTTTCGATCAAGCACCTGCCTATACCCTCATGGTCGCAGCTGCTATCTATAAGGCTCTGAAAAATCTAGCCTTACTGGATGTCGATATCAAGTGGGTCAATGACATCTACTACAAGGGGAAAAAAGTTGGAGGCATTCTGACTGAAGCCATCAGTTCTATCGAAACAGGCCTCATCACAGATGTCATTATTGGTGTGGGGCTCAATTTTTCCATCACTGATTTTCCAAAGGAACTGAAAGACAAGGCAGGGTCCCTCTTTGGTGCCCAGCCTCCCATTTCCCGCAATGAACTGATTGCTGAGATTTGGAAGGAATTTTTCACCACTCCAGAAGAGGAGCTGATCTACCTCTACAAGCAACGTTCACTGGTCCTAGGTAAGGAAGTCCGCTTCGAACAAAATCAAACCAGCTACCAAGGTCTGGCCAAGGATATCTCAGATAGTGGACAACTACTAGTCCAACTGGAGGACGGCCAAGAACGCTGGCTTAATAGTGGCGAAATTTCCCTCAAACAGTGGGACCTGTAAAACAGACCAACAGCTCAAAAAAGAGTCTGAGACAAAACATTTCTCAGACTCTTTTGTGTGAAGATATATCAAAAATTTTTAAAATAATTCTTGATATACTCTAAGCATATATCCAGTAAGAATTTGATAAATAATAATACAATTCCAATCTTCACAAACATGTAATATTTAAATGTGGTGTCTTCAAATTCACTCACAAAAATCGGAAAGTTTAAAATATTATACTCATTGATAAGAAAATAAAGTGAGATACAAATGGATAAAACCAACGCCACTATAAAAATTTTTTTATGTAATTGCATTTTTTACCTTACCCTTTCTTGTTTTACAACATTAAATACCAATTTTATATAGCCTGATTCATTCTTTTCCCTCTTTCTAACAGGCTATTTTTATCGTTTTTACACCTTTATCATACACCAATTTCAAAATCATTCAAGTCTGTTTTTCTAATTATTTTTATGGTATAATAATAAAGTTGGAGTGATAAATAAAAACTCAGCAACTATCCAAGTAAACTCTATAAAATTAACTTTTTAGATAGTAGCACAATATACTTAAGGTGCTTGAAAGTTCAAGAATTGTAAACATAAAGAAAAGACCCATGGTGTCTACTGACCCCAGAAAGTTAGACATTTAATTGACACAAAGGGTTTCGTTCTATATTGCACAAGACTAGGTCCTTTTCTACAAGAAAATAAGCACCATAATTCCTAATTAAATAAAGTAGTCAGCTTACTCTTCAAAAAAATGACAGCTATTTTTTGAGTCAGGAAAGGAAATATAAAACTTTCCGCTGTGAGAAAAGTGCCTGAAACACAATTGTTTCAGGCACTCGGGAGTTTTGGGAGTAAAACAGTTTGGGAAACTGTTTTAGCCTGAGCACAGAAATTAAAGAGCGAAGGGTTCAAAACTAATTGAACACGGGCTGCGGATTGTGTCAAAAAGATAAGTTATCCTAGAATCGAAAGATTCTGCGTCAAACTTCCTATTTTGACTTTATCCGCAGACGCCCTTTGTATCTTAATTAGTCATGGAACTTCTTCGAAGTTCGCTGACGTCCGTACTCACCTAAGGAAAGTTTTTAAGTAGACTTTATATTCAATCTAAAATAAGCACCAGTCGGTGCTTATTTTTTATACTTATCTCGTTTTTTCTGATTGAGCTGTTGATCGATACTTTCGACCAATTTCCCTAAGATATAGCTGACTTGCAAATTTCTCAGTATCAAGAGAGCCCAGAAGATAGCTGCAAGGTAGCTTTCTCTCATCACTGCATCATTGAAAAAATAGGTTTCAAAGGCTGTAAAGATAGCCATAGTCCAAAATTGACGTTTATTCATATTGATATTCTACCACGATTTTCTGGAAAAAGCACATCCTAGTCTTCCTGAACAGTAATTTTGTCAGAGAGGAAATCGAAACCTTCCGGAATGACAGACTCTTCTGCTACCTCGACTTCTTCCTTGTGACCACGCGCTTTCTTCGAGAATTCCGCCCGGACCTGGGTCCACTCCTCCATGGAAATGGCCAAAATTTCAGGTGAGAATCCGGCTGCATTGCTTAAAATATTGCCAAACATGGTATTGAGGTTATCTCGCTTCATGGTCTGTTCGGCATTAAAGGCAGACTCAAAAGCAAGAATCGCATGGCGTTCATTTGCCGCAACCGGTTGCGAACCAACCAGCAAGGCCTTATCTGCCCCTGCTAAGCTTTCAATAATTTCCCCCCAAGCATTTTGCAGGCGGATGAGATTGTTACGGGCCAAATCTGGATTTTCAACCGCTTCTTGTAAGATGGCTTGAACCTTATTGCGATCCACTCGATATCCCTTGCTGGACTTCTGAGGACGGGCTGGAGCCGACTTGGCTACAGGAGCCCCGCTCCCTACTTGAGCTAATTGACTTTTCAGTAACTCCACTTCTCTTTTGAGTTGGTCCATTTGTGCCAAGAAATCTTCTGGAAAAGCCGTTTGACTAGCTGAAGAGCCCCCACCTTTGTATTCTGCCAAGCGAATGGTCATCATCTCTGTATAGATCTTGGGCTGCAGGCTGTTTTTGATATCTGCTAAGCTCCTTGTCGCAAGATCAATCCAAGCAAAGAGGGTAGCTTGCGGAATGGCTAGATTCTGGTTAAATCGTTCACTTACATGGAGATTTTCCCCACCTGTCTGAACAATCAGGAGATCCCGCAAATACTGCAAGAGATCTGTCACAAAGCGGGCCATGTTTTTCCCATTATCAAAGATGAAGTTTAACTGGTCCAAGGCAGCTGTTGCATCTTGTGCTGCCAAGGCTGCCACATAGAGATCCAAAGCTTCTTGACTGATGGAGCCTGTGATTTCTTCTGCCGTCGCAGTGGTCAATTGGGCACCAGCTGTCAGGCTGAGGGCCTGGTCCAAAATGGACAAGGCATCCCGCATCCCACCTTCTGCCCGACGGGCAATAATGGCTACAGCTTCTTCTTCGTAATCAATGCCTTCTTTATCCAAAACAGCTTTTAGGTGGTTTTGAATGGCTGGCGTCTTGATTGATTTGAACTCAAAGCGTTGAACCCGCGAAAGGATGGTTGCTGGAATCTTATGCAATTCCGTTGTTGCTAAAATAAAGACCACATTTTCTGTCGGTTCTTCCAAGGTCTTGAGAAGGGCATTAAAGGCTCCCGTCGAGAGCATGTGGACCTCGTCGATAATATAGACCTTGTGAGGGGCCAGGCTAGGCGCATAGGTCGATTTGTCGCGGATATCGCGGATCTCATCCACCCCATTATTAGAAGCAGCGTCAATCTCGATGACATCCTCTAAACTGCCATTGGTAATGGCTTCACAGATATAGCATTCGTTACAAGGCTCTCCCCCTTTTTGATTGGGGCAGTTCATGGCCTTGGCAAAGATTTTCGCCACACTGGTCTTCCCCGTCCCACGAGGGCCAGAAAAGAGATAGGCATGGCTAATTTTTCCCTGTTCGACAGCTTGTCGTAGGGTCGTCGCAATAACCTCCTGCCCTACAAGCTGGCCAAAGGTCTGGCTTCGGTATTTACGATAGAGGGCTTGATACATTAGTCTACTACTCCAAACATCCTAAAATTCCAATTTGTTTTTTCGAGCAAGATGGCTACAAAACGTTCCAAATAAAGACGATCCAGGTCGTCATAATCTCCCACCCGATCCGAATCTAGATCCAACACTCCAAGCAACTGGTCATTCAAGACCATGGGGACCACAATCTCACTCATGGCCCGACTGTCACAAGAGATATAATTGGCATGCTGGGTCACATCCTCGATGACCAGCGTCTCTCTTTTCTCTGCTGCTTCTCCACAGACACCTTTTCCTAGAGCGATATGGACACAAGATACCTGTCCTTGAAAGGGGCCTAAAATCAACTCTTTTTGATCATAGAGGTAAAAACCTGCAAAGACGGAATGAGGTAGAGCTTGATTGAGCAGAGCACTGGCATTGGCTAAATTGGCCAAGGCATTGCTCTCTCCTTCCAAAAGAGCTTCTAACTGGGCTAGTAAGAGTTTGTAATGTGATTCTTTTTCTTGCGTATTCATACCCTTTATTATACCAAACTTTGGCTAGAAAATTAAGTATTTACCACGGAGCAAGCCTTGATAAAAACCCGACTAGACATCAGAAGTACCAAGCAAATGTTCTCAATAAAAAAGCCAGGGAGCAAGGTCCCTGACTTTGTAAAAATTCATTTAAGCGTCTCTCCGAACATATTGAATCGCCCGATATGTCAGAAAGATGGTCAGAACAAGGGAAACAAACCAAATGGTCCGAAGGCCATAATATTGGATGAGGAAGGTCGAAAGAATAGCCCCTCCGACAAAACTCCCAATCAAGGAGGTCATAAAGAGGGATTCCCAGAAAAACTCCATCTTGCGATCCCGCACAAAATTCCCGTAAGCGACCATGGTCTTCTTGAGATTCCCTGTCATAAAGGAATGGTTGTAAGCATAGCCATCGACTTCTCCAAAGGAAATAGCTACAATCCCCAAGCTCAGTCCAAAGAAAGGCACGATCAGAACATTGGGCACTTCTTTTGGCAGAAAGCCAGCCACCAAGGTCGTCAGGACCAAAGGAACTAAGGTACTAAGCCGCCAAACCGAATGACTAAAGAAGCGCTGAAAGACGGTCATCAAAAAAATCCCGATCATAAAGGCTAACATGGTGGCTAGTTTGACCTCCACATCAGATATTTCATGGCCGATTAACCCAACGGATAGAAAGACCACGTTTCCCGTTTGGCCAGCCGCCAAGGTCCCTCCTCTTTCGATAAAGGTGTAGGCATCTGAAAAACCCGCACACATAGTCAGCAGGCAGGCAAAGGCCTTACTTCTGGAGTGAAACTCCCTTCTTAACTTTTTCATATTTCTCCCTATTTGTCATGGAAAAGAGGCTGGGACACTACTTCCTAACCTCTCTCACTTGTTATCTTATCCTTCACGTGATTCGCTCAAAATCTTCTCAATCTTAGTCGTAATCAAATCGATGGCTACAGTATTGGTCACACCTTCTGGAATGATGACATCCGCATAGCGCTTGGTTGGCTCGATAAACTGATGGTACATCGGCTTCACCACTCCCAAGTACTGCTCGATGACGCTGTCCAAACTCCGACCACGCTCTTCCATATCTCGCTTGATCCGGCGAATGATCCGCACATCATCATCGGTATCAACGAAAATCTTGATATCCATCAAGTCACGAAGACGCTTGTCCTCCAAGACCAAAATCCCCTCAACGATAAAGACATCCTGAGGCTCCTGGCGATAAGTCTTGGCACTACGCGTATGCGCTGCATAGTCATATGTTGGAATATCAACCGGACGTCCAGCCAACAACTCATTGATTTGCTCGATCATGAGGTCTGTATCAAAGGCAAAAGGATGGTCATAGTTGGTCTGAATCCGCTCTTCAAAGGTTAAATGGCTTTGATCCTTGTAATAAGAATCGTGCTCAATCATGGCAATCTTCTCATCCGGGAAGTGGGACAAAATTGCCCGAGAAACACTAGTTTTTCCCCCACCAGAACCGCCTGTTACACCGATAATAATTGGTCTGTTTCGCATCTTCTTCTCCATTTTCTATAATCCTATTTATTCTATCACAAAAGCGGTCACTTGACCACGACTTGAACCATTTTTCTATGGCTTTCATCCAAAATCAAAGAAGGATCTCCTTTCCCCTTCCGTCCCAGTTCGAAAGGCCCATTCCATCTTTTTAGGGTGAAACATGATATAATGAAACCAGTAAATACCTGATTGAAAGGAGCTGCCATGCTAAAACTCGGTATCATCGGCACCAGTGCCATCTCCCATTCCTTCCTGGCTGCAGCTAAAGAAACAGACCAGTATGAGTTAAGAGCGGTCTATTCACGGACCTTGGAGAAAGCTCGTAGTTTCACCCAACCTTATGGACAAGTGGCCCTCTATGATGATCTGATTGCCTTTTTAGATAGTGACCTGGATGTCATCTACATTGCTAGTCCCAATTCACTCCACTATCCTCAGGCAAAGTTAGCCCTTCTAGCTAAGAAACATGTCATCCTTGAAAAACCAGCCGTCACTACTCCCAAGGAATGGGAAGAGTTGGTCAAATTGGCCAAGGAGCACCAGGTCTATCTCTTTGAAGCAGCTCGCAACTATCATGAAAAAGCCTTTGCGACCATCCAAGACTTTCTCAAAGACAAGACCATCTTGGGTGGCCACATGACCTATGCCAAATACTCTTCTAAGATGCCTGAGTTCTTAAAAGGCTCTACTCCCAATATTTTCTCTGACCAGTTTGCAGGCGGAGCCCTTATGGATCTGGGTGTCTATCCCCTCTACTTTGCAATCGGCCTCTTCGGTCAACCTGAATCAGTAACCTATCAGGCGCGGCAATTGCCTAATTCAATCGATTTGAACGGACATGGTAACTTGGTTTATTCTGACTTTGTCATCGGCATTCAAGCCGGCAAAGATGTGACCAGCAATCTTCCTGCTGAAATCTACACAACAGATGGCACCCTCTTTCTGAGTGGCATTGAAGCCGTTAACGAGGCTGTTTTTCAAGACCATTCTGGAAACAGCTACCAGCTTCTAATCACTCCTGCCCCTCATAACATGCTAGAAGAAGCCCAGGCCTTTGCTAGTATGATGACAGAAGGCGACCAGATACTTTACCAGACTTGGCTCCAAACTGGACAGATGGTCCATCAAGCCCTCTATGCTATGCGCCAAGATGCTGGAATACACTTTAAGGACGAAAACTAATATGACACTAGCATTCCCACCGCTCTGGCAAGAGCAACTCAAAACCCTCGGCTTTGAGCAACTCACTGAAATCCAAGAACGCCTCTTTGAGCCGATCACCCAAGGGGAGAACGTACTTGGAGTCAGCCCGACAGGAACTGGGAAGACTCTGGCCTATCTCTTCCCTAGTCTTCTCAAGCTAAAGCCTAAAAAAGCACAACAATTGCTGATCCTCTCCCCCAATACAGAGTTGGCCGGACAAATCTTTGATGTCACTAAACAATGGGCAGAGCCTCTTGGACTAAGTGCTCAACTTTTCCTTTCTGGCTCTAGTCAAAAACGGCAAATCGAACGTCTCAAAAAAGGACCCGAAATTCTCATCGGAACTCCAGGCCGTATTTTTGAGTTGATCAAGCTCAAGAAAATCAAGATGATGAATGTCGATACCATCATCCTGGACGAATTTGACCAACTTTTCAGCGACTCTCAGTATCACTTTGTCGACAAGATTTGCCACTACGCGCCACGGGATCATCAATTTATCTATATGAGTGCAACGACCAAGTTTGATCCAGAGCAAATCGAGCCCAATACCCTGACCATTCAGGTAGAAGGGCAAAGCTTGGACAATATCCAGCACTTCTATATGGAAGTGGACAAGCGAGAAAAGGTCGAACTCCTCAGAAAACTATCCAATGTCGAAGACTTTCGTGGCCTCGTTTTCTTCAATAGCTTGTCCGATCTAGGGAGCGCTGAAGAAAAACTCCAATACCGGGAAGTTAGCGCCGTCTCACTTGCTAGTGACGTTAATGTCAAGTTCCGAAAAGTCATTCTGGAACGCTTTAAGGACCACCAGCTGACACTCCTTCTTGCAACAGATTTGGTGGCACGAGGAATTGATATTGACTCTCTAGAATGTGTCGTCAACTATGAAGTCCCTCGAGATACCGAAACCTACATCCACCGATCTGGACGTACCGGACGCATGGGTAAAGAAGGCTATGTCATCACCTTGGTCAGCCATTCAGAAGAATTGAAAAGTTTGAAAAAATTAACCCCCGTTCGTCCCTTGATTCTCAAAGGAGCTCAACTTTATATAGGGGAAGAATAAGAAAATCGTTCGTAGCATTACGAACGATTCAGATTGAAGATAAAGTCATTTTTAAAACTTTCCTTAGGTGAGTACGGACGTCAGCGAACTTCGTAGAAGTTCCATGACTTAGTTTTGAACCTAAAGTTTCAAAACTCCCGAGTGCCTGAAACAATTGTGTTTCAGGCATTTTTCTCACAGCGGAAAGTTTTTCATATTCTTAAATGATTAAAAAATAAAAGTCAATTTTTGAAAATCATCCTGGTGTTTTATGTAAAACAATAGTTTGTCTACATTCAAAATCGTTCGTAATACTACGAACGATTTTTTTAATTACGATTGTAATAGAGGCGATGACTTTCCACTTGGTGGTTTAAGAGTTCATCAACCGTGACGATGGTGTAGCCTTGCGATTGAAGGTATTCAATCACGGCTGGAAGGGCATTAATAGATGTTTGGTGAATATCGTGCATCAGGATGATCGATCCTGGTTTGACTTGTTTTTTCACTTCTGCCAAGATGGCTTGTGTATTGTGGGTCTTCCAATCCAGAGTATCCACATCCCACATGATAAAGGCCTGATCAACGGCATATTGAATGGCACTATTAATCGAACCATAAGGCGGACGAGTAATCTTCGTTTGCACTCCTGTGACCTTTTGAATCACTTCCTTCGTATCCATGATTTCTTTTTGGGCAGCCTCCAAAGGCAACTTGGTTAAGACAGGATGATTCCAGGTATGGATTCCGATTTCATGTCCTTCCTGACGTACCCGTTTAGCCACTTCAGGATAGGCCGAGACATTCTTCCCAAGCATAAAGAAGGTAGCCTTAACATGGTACTTGTTGAGGATATCCAGTGCTTGAGGGGTCGTCGTTGGATCTGGACCATCATCAAATGTTAAGGCAACCATCTTAGCATGACGTTGAGTTTGGTAGGCCTCATAAGCTTGAAGATCTCCTGGATTCAGGCGAGCAGAATCAATCACATCATAGAGCTTCGAAAGGGGTACATCGAAGGTTTCCATGCCCTCAATAGTAACTGGAAGGGTAATAGAAATAACCCCTTGATTGTAGGTGAACTGCCAGCCTGCCATATCACTTGCTGAGACAGCTTGCATTATCTCCTCAATTCGATCTTCCCCTAACTGTAGGAAGACCAGCTGAGAACGCAATTCTGTCAAAAGGATTTCTTTGGCTAGATCTGCATTCGTAAACAATTGGGAAAATTGGAAGACCGTCCCCTCATCCGTTAGATAGAGGAGAGGTAGTTTGTCAATCCCATCTTTAATGAATTTGCCATTTTTCCACTTGTACTGGGTCTTCTTCACCTGATAAGGATGAACCCCTACAAATGGGTCTTCTGAACGTTCGGTATGGTAGAACAAAAGCTCTTTTGCTTGCTGGTTATTCTTCTCTTCTTGGGGAAGAGAGCCAACGTCAGCCAAAATTCTCTCTTTAACCACTGCGATGGGTTCTTCATTATTTTTCGGGTAGTAAGCTGCGATATATGTTTGACCAACCATTCCTTTTTGAAGGATGGTATCCTTGTCTTTTTCAATTGCTTCTTCTTCCCGAATTGCTTTGGAAAACTGTTGATTATAATTTTTGATAGCGCGTGCTTCCTCAATCTTCTGATAAGCAAGATAAATCCCCCCGATGAAAAGGAGGTTGAGGAGGATGAGAATAAGTATTTTCAAGTAGGATTTCTTCATACTCTTATTATAGCAATTTTATCACCAAAAAACAGTAGAAAACTCTAGAATCTAAAAAATAAAACCTAAAATATGATAGGGAAATTAAAGTAGCTCAGTCCTATCTCCTGTCACTTTGAACCGGCAACTTTCAAGCAGAAAAAAAGAACAGATGTGGTCACACCTGCTCTTTATCACAAGTTATATGATGCTGATTATAAGGACTTTTCACGAATCACTTCGACTTTGTAGCCATCTGGGTCCACAATAAAGTAATAGTTTGGAAGAGTTCCTGGCAAGCCTTTAGGATCTGTTACTTGGTAACCTTTTTCCTTATGCTCCGCATGAAGGGCTTCAAGGTCTGGCGTACTCAAGGCAACATGGGCAAAGCCATCTCCAATGACGTAAGGACCATGATCATAGTTGTAAGTTAATTCCAACTCATAGTCATCCCCTTCTAAACCAAGATAAACAATCGTAAATTTGTATTCAGGAAAATCTTTGCGACGCAATTCCTTAAAGCCAAACGCATCTGCATAAAAGGCAATTGATTTTTCTAAATTCTCCACTCGCAAACAAGTGTGTAACATTTTTGAAGCCATACGACACCTCTTTCTTTTTTTACTATTATACACTAGTCAGGCAAAAATAGCGATTATTTGAAATAGATGAAAAAAGAGGCTGGGACAAAAGTCCAAGCCTCTCAATTGTCTTTGGATTATTGAGCAAGACGCAGTGGTTGAGTGGGACGACGAAATCGAATTCTAACGAATTACCGATTTCTGTCCCACTCTCTTACTTGTTTTTCGTTGATTTAGAACTCGATTTCTTTTTACTATCTGACTTAGTTGCTAGTTTAACCTCGAAAATAGCACCTTTCGGCTTGTTATCTCGAACAGTAATGGTACCATTAAAGGCTTCTACGATTTGCTTGGCTAAGGATAAGCCCAAACCAAAACCACCCTTTTGACGGGTTCGCGCCTTATCCACTCGGTAGAAACGATCAAAAATCCGTTTTTTATCTTCATCAGCAATTCCTGGACCATTGTCCTCTACTCGAAGATAGAGATAACGATCCTTGAATTGGGCGACAAAGCGTATTTTCCCTTCTTCCTCCGTATATTTGAGGGCATTATCATACAAAATGGTCATCAGTTGTTTCAATAGGACCTTATCAGTCACCAGACTCCTATCCACCAGATTCTCATATTCGAAGATTTTTTCGTTTTCCTCCGCAATGATTTCATAATTGGCAAAAGTTTGGTCAAAAAAGGATGGTGTGATCTCGCTAAACTCTGGTTTAATCCCATCATCTCGACGGGCTAAGTTTAAGAGATTGGTCGTCAATAATCGCATATTGCGAACTTCATCCAAAGAGGAGGCAATATTCTCACTAGATTCCATAATCGTCGCCTCTGGTTTTCGGAATAAGGCTTCCAAACGATTTTGCAAAACCGCTAAAGGCGTCCGCAATTCATGAGAAGCATTTTCGACGAAGGCCTTCTGCCGGTTCATGCTCTCTAAGAGAGGTTTCACACTCATCTTAGCCAAGAAGATACTTGCAAAGAGGGAAATGCCCCAGAAACAAATCATAACCAAGGCAATTTGACTCTCATGTTTTTCACTGGTCTGCTCCAACTGGCTGATGTTGGTCATGATCACGGCATATTTCACCCCGTCGATATAATCATCGGGATCAATATCTACCAAATAAGCCCGGTAACTTTCCTTCTGTTTATAATGATTAGTAATTTGAATCTGCTTGATCTTGTTTAAATAACTGCGACTAAAAGTTACTGTTTTTAGATCTAGGAAACCATTATCCGTCGTCACATTTTCAAATTTATCATTCAAGAGGATGGCTGTGCTATTGGAAGTAACCGATGGTCTAGGGCCATCCTCGGGACCAAGTTCATCATCTTCTGGTCCGTCATCAGCAGTTTCGTCTCTTCCCATCCCATTGCCTGTACGGTTTGCCAAACTGATAATCGAATAGCGATCTTTACTGAGCATTTTTAAATTTTCGTCAACCGTTGTATAAAGACTGGAACGCATCACTTGAATAATAATCAAGGTCATGGTTGAAAAAATCAAGGTAAAGAGTCCGAAATAGCGGATGAAATAGGAAAAGTCATCCGCATTGACAGTTTTTTTAATTTTATTGAGCATCTTTCAGAATATACCCCACGCTACGCAATGTTTGGAGATTTTTTGCAAAGTCTGTACCTTTTAATTTCTTCCGAATCTTAGAAACATACACTTCGACAACCGAAATGGTCGTATCGCTATCAAATCCCCAAAGTCGATCAAAGATTTGTGTTTTTGGCAGGATGACATTTTGATTTTGAAGGAAATAGACCAAAAGATCAAATTCTTTTCCTAATAGTTCTACTTCTTTCCCTTCAACAAGCGTAGAGTTAGTCGAGAGATTAACGGTCACATTCCCATAAGAAAGAGTATTTTCATTGACCTTACCAGCGCGCTTCAACAATGCTTGGATTCGCATTTTCAACTCTTCTAGGTAGAAAGGCTTGGTCAGATAGTCATCTGCTCCCAACTCAAAACCATGGCCCTTATCGTCCAAGCTCTCTTTGGCTGTCATAATCAATACTGGAGTGGAGACACCCTTATCTCTCAATTCTTTCAGAACTTGGAAACCATCTTTTCCAGGAAGCATGAGGTCCAGTAAAATTAGGTCATAGATGCCACTTTCAGCCTCATACAGACCTTCATCCCCATCAAAGACTTGCATGACATCTGCAAAATCATCTAAAAAATCAAATACTGAATTAGACAGACCGAGGTCGTCTTCGACTAATAAAATCTTAATCATATTTACTTTCTCCTTCTCATTCTTCCATACAGGGATGATGAGTATATTCTACTCTATTATAACATGACAAGGCTTCATTCAGTAGCTTTCAGATAGCGATTTCACCTTTTTTCTTAGCCCGCTGTCCCTGTCTCATCCTTTGATGAATGTTGTGTATTGGTTGACGATTTTTTCGAAGTGGACTTCTTGGAGGACTTTTTATTGGATTTCCCATTTTGTTGGTTGTCTGGTTGAGCTTGAGGCCCTCCATCTTGTGGCGGTTGGTCATTCCGATTCCCTTGGCCTGGTCCACCGTTTTGACCATCTTGCGGTGGCATGCCGCCTGGTCCACCACCAAATCCATCTTGTCCTTGCTGACCTTGAGGTTCACCATCTTGTGGCGGTTGACCATTCATCTCACTTTGCCCTGGTCCACCATTCTGCCCATCTTGCGGGGGCCTACCACCCGGTCCACCTCTAAATCCATCTTGTCCTTGCTGACCTTGAGGTCCCCCACCTTGTGGCGGTTGACCATTCATCTCACCTTGCCCTGGTCCACCATTTTGTCCATTAAAACCTTGTGAGTTAGAATGTCCATTTTGTCCTTGAGGATTTTGGTTAGGTTGGTTAGTATTTTGTGTAGAGACTGTTGCTTGTTGACGTTGGGGAGTCGTATTGGCTGTCGCCAACATTCCCAATCCAAATCCACTTGTCATTCCTACGACGAGTCCTCCTGTTGCTGCGGCAGTTGCCCACCACTTAGGACTTTTCTTAAGAACAATCATTTTTTCAGTTCTTTCTTGCTTTTGTTCATTCGAAGCTTGCATTCTTTCATTTCCTTATTTTTTTTATTTAAACAAGGCCTTTGTTTAGATAAGGATAGTTTACCGACCCTTCCTTAACCGTGGCTAAATTTTTTCTTAAACTTTCCTAAAATGATCAAGGAGACATTTGTAACAGCTGAAAAGAAGACTTGACAGGGTTCCTTCTTTTTTGTATAATAGTTACCATAAAAATTAATTGAGGTTTACTGTTTTGAAAAAAATTGAATCAATGACATTAATTGCTCTTGGAGCAGCTTTGATTGCTGCCCTATCACCTTTTACAATCCCACTTGGACCCATTCCTATCACGCTTCAGACTTTAGCGATTGGATTAATCGCCAGCATCTACCGTCCAAAAGAAGCTACCCTTTCTGTTCTCATTTACCTCCTCTTAGGTGCCATTGGACTTCCCGTCTTTGCAGGTGGTCACGGAGGTATCAGCTCCTTCTACGGTCCCACTGCCGGATTCCTTTTCTTCTTTCCTCTTCGTGCTTTGGTTACCTCTATCTTCGCTGGCCAAAAGGGACAGCCCATTCGTATTTTCCTTGCTAACGCCTTGGGAGAAGTCGTTCTCTTTATTGGCGGTGCCTTAGGTTTTATGCTTATTACCCATAAATCTTTAGATTTCACAGTAAAATTTGTCGTCCTACCTTTTGTCCTGCCAGATTTGATTAAGATGACTTTGACAACGATTTTCGCGGTCATCCTTTATAGAAATCTTAAGTATCTCCCATATTTCAAAAAAGAAAAATAAAAACTCTTAGAGAGGTTTGCAGATCTGCAAAGCCTTCTCTAGGAGCTTTTTTCTTTATTTTGTAGCTAGAAGCGCTGCTTCAACAGCTGCTTTCTCACGCTCGATAAGATCAATACGAGCCGCGATTTCCTTGATCCCCATCTTAATATTGCGGCTAATCGCCATATCTTCTAATTGAGGCTCAAAGAAGTCCTTGTATTCATTCAAGCGTTCAAGGGTCTTGAAACAGTTAGCTGGGTAGATGACAAACTTATCAAAGCTCATATCACCACCGAGTGCCTTCTTGATCCAGTCCCAGTTCTCACGCGCCCAAGTCCAGGTTCTACCTTGGGTAAAGTCATGGTGCAAGAAATTGAAGTACCAGCTCATAGCCAAGTCTTGAGGTTTCACCACATCCTTGTTCTTCCACTCCTTCAATAGAGCTTCCAAGGTTTCCGCATCCTTGGTGTAAGAAAGAGCTGCAGCCAACTGGCGTTTAAAGTTTCCATCCACTGTCTTCACATAGGTATCTAGGTATTGTTGGCTAAGTGCCTTGGTTTCCTGATGCTTGATTTGGTTGATCAAGATTTGCAGACGAATGGCAGCTGGAAGTTTTTCTAGATCAGATGCATGCGCTTCAAAGATAGCACTCGCTTGGGCTTGTGCAGCTTCATCATTAGCCTTAATCATATTGGCAATCATGAGCTGACGAACTTTTTCGTCTTCTTCTGATTCACCTGGCTTAGCTTCTAGTCCCAAGCGTTCAAAGTTGTAACGGTTCATCTGTTTCAACAGCTCATGGAAGGCAACTTCTGTTTCAGTTCCTTCATCCACAAAGAGACTGATTCCAGTCAAGACGCTTGAAACGGCAGAAACAACCAAGAAGGAACTTTCTTCTGTCAAATGCTCAATCACTGGCAAGAGGCTTGCATAGGAAATTTGCCCACTTTCAGCTAACAGACGACGTTCTTGAACCACTTGTAATTTTGAAGTGCTATCTAAGTTAGCAAGGTCCGCAAGGATGTCTTCCAACAATTCCCCACGGTAGTCACTGATATAGTGGGCCGTATTTTCTGTATTAAAGCGAAGAGCACCGCTATTAGCTGCTTTCAAGGCACTGTAGTTTGGAATTTCTAAGACTTCTGTTTCCAAAGTATCTGGAATACCTGTCCAGTTGCTATTTAGCGGAACAACCCACTTGCGACCTTTTTCTTCTTTTTCTCCGATAAAGAACTGGTCTTGACGGATGATCAAGGTATCATTCTCTACAGAAGCTGAAACAACTGGATAGCCAGGTTGCTCCAACCAAGAATCCATAAAGGCTGCTACATCCCGACCAGAAGCTTGACCCAAGGCTTCCCAAAGATCTTGCCCAATGGTATTTCCATATTGGTGCTTTTCAAAGTAGATTTTCAAGCCCTTGCGGAAAGCGTCATCGCCTAACCAGCGACGAAGCATGTGCATAAGACGGCTACCCTTAGCATAAACAATCGCTGGGTCAAAGAGGGTGTTGATCTCGTCTGGGTGTTTCACTTCCACATGGACGGATTGAACACCATCAGTCGCATCGCGTTTCAAGGCAGCAGGTACACCAGTTGTTTGGAAGTCTTCAAAAATGTTCCAGCTTGGTTCGATGGCATCCAAGCAGACATATTCCATCATATTGGCGAAGCTTTCATTCAACCAGAGGTCATCCCACCACTTCATCGTTACGAGATTTCCGAACCATTGGTGAGCCAATTCGTGAGCCACCACCAAGGCTACTGTTTGACGGCTTTGAGCTGTCGAGTTCCCATCTACAAGGAGATAAACTTCGCGGTAGGTTACCAAGCCCCAGTTTTCCATAGCTCCTGAAGAGAAGTCTGGAAGGGCGATATGAAGGGATTGAGGGATTGGGTAAGCAACTCCATAGTAGTCTTCATAGAATTCAATAGCACGAACGGCAATATCTAATGAGAAGTCCAAGTTTTCTAATGGGTGAGCTTTGGTAGAGTAGACACCGACTAGGGTTCCATTCTTGGTCTTAGCTGTCACTCCTTGAAGATCTCCTGCCGCAAAGGCCAAGAGATAAGAAGACATACGAGGAGTTGTATCAAACTTCCAAATACCTGTTTCTTTCCGACTTTCGACATCGATTTCAGGCATGTTAGAAAGAACGATTTCCCCTTCTTCTTGGTCAAATTTCACAGCCAAATCAAAGGTCGCTTTGGCTTCTGGCTCATCCACACTCGGGAAGGCTTCACGCGCAAAATGGCTCTCAAACTGAGTGGAGATGACCTCTTTTTTGACACCATCTACTGTATAGTAAGACGGATAGATCCCTGTCATATTATCGGTAATTTTTCCTTTATAAGAAAGTGTAAGGTTTACTTTACCTGTAGCAGGAACTTCAACAAAGACCGCTTCTTCCTCATCCTTGACTGTAAAAGCACAATCTTGCCCATCTACTTGTGCAGATTCGATGGTCAAATCCTTTTGGTGAAGAGAAATGCGAGTCTTCTTTGCTTCTCCGGTAATAGTCACTTTCCCTGAGAAAGTTTTGTTTGAGCGGTTCAAATC
>NZ_JBKQBL010000003.1:37826-47828 GCF_046824975.1 Streptococcus intestinihominis
TAAGAATAGATCATAGTGCTCAGGTACAAATGTATCAATAAAATGTGCAACTGCTTGCATGAGTATCTCCTTCTTCATTTATTCTCATCTTCTATTCTAACATAAATCCTATGGTCTGTAAGGTAAGAGGAGGCAAAACCAGATCTCTAAGAAAATAAAGTCTGAGATGATGACCTCAGACTTTATTTTCTTATAATTCCACAATTTTTCCTGTTTCGAAGTAGACAACCCATTCACAGATGTTTTTTGCATAATCTCCGATGCGTTCCAAGAAGTTGATCACTTGGAAATAATCCCGTCCGGTAACGATGGACTCTGGATTCTTCCGAATTTCTTCTGTTGCTAATTCTTGAATGCTATCAAAGTAATGGTTGATCACTTCGTCTCGGCTAGCTACTTCATAGGCCAAATCTACATCACCTTTGAGGTAAACATCCAGTGTCGCTTCAACAAAGTCTTTAACTTCACGTCCCATCTTGCTGATCTCTTCTTCAACAGATTGGATGCGGACTTCCCCCTTCATTCGAATAGTTGCTTTCGCGATTGAAACCGCATGGTCACCCATCCGCTCTAAGTCAGAGACTGCTTTTAAGACCGTCATGACCACGCGAAGGTCTTGCGAAACTGGCTGTTGAAGGGCGATAATCTCAAAAGATTTGCGCTCCAATTTCACTTCGTATTCATTGATATCCGCATCATCTTCGATAACCTGGCGGGCCAATTCACGGTCATGTGTGACGAAAGCACGAACCGTACGATTGATTTGGGTCAACACTTCATTTCCCATTGCATAAAATTGGTTATGCAATTTTTCTAAATCTTCTTCAAATTGAACTCGTAACATTTTATTTTCTTCCTATCCAAATTTACCAGAGACATAGTCTTCTGTTTCTTTCTTAGCTGGGTTCAAGAACATTTCATTGGTATCATTGTACTCAATCAAATCGCCATCCAAGAAAAAGGCTGTTTTATCGGAAATCCGACTCGCTTGCTGCATGGATCGAGTCACCAAGAGCATGGTGTAACGGTCTTTTAGTCCATACAGGGTTTCTTCAATCTTACCAGCTGAAATCGGGTCCAGCGCTGAAGTTGGTTCATCCAAAAGAATAATCTTTGGACTGGTCGCAAGGACCCGCGCTACACAAACCCGCTGCTGCTGACCACCAGAAAGTCCGATAGCAGAATCATGCAGGCGATCCTTGACCTCATCCCAGATGGAAGCACGTTTCAGTGAGGTTTCAACCGCTTCATCCAAAACAGCCTTGTCCTTGACACCATTAATCATCAAGCCATAGGTCACATTATCATAAATGGACATTGGAAAGGGATTGGGCTGTTGGAAGACCATTCCGATTTCCTTACGAAGCTCCACTGTATCAGTCCGGGGACTATAGATATTGTGACCGTTGTAGATGACGGTTCCTGTCGTCGTCACCTCATGGTTCAAATCGCCCATCCGATTGATGGCTTTAAGCAAGGTAGATTTCCCTGATCCTGAAGGACCAATCAAGGCTGTAATCTCCTTTGGAGCAAAATCCAAAGAAACACTATTTAAAGCCTTCTTTTTATTGTAATAAACCGACAAGTCCTTGACTTGCAAAATTGGTTCTGTCATTCTATTTTCCTTTTTGTTGTCATATTCCTTTATCCAAAGTGACCCGATACATAATCGTTGGTCGATTGCAATTTCGCATTTTGGAAAATATTCGAAGTCTTATCGTACTCGATGAGGTTTCCAAGGTAGAAGAAACCGGTATAATCACTAGCACGCGCTGCTTGTTGCATACTGTGTGTCACGATGACAATCGTGTAATCCTTCTTCAACTCCAGCATGGTTTCTTCTAATTGCGCTGTTGCGATCGGGTCTAAGGCTGAGGCTGGCTCATCCATGAGCAAAATCTCTGGTTTAACGGAGATGGCACGGGCAATACAAAGGCGTTGCTGTTGACCTCCTGAGAGCGTCAAAGCAGACTTGTGCAAGTCATCCTTGACCTGATCCCAGAGGGCTGCTTGCTTCAAGGATTTTTCTACGATTTCATCCAAGACCTTCTTGTCTTTGACTCCTGCCCGTTCGTGAGGGAAGGTAATATTGCGGTAGATAGACTTCGCAAATGGATTTGGTCGTTGGAAGACCATCCCGATATGCTTTCTCATTTCATAGACATTGATATCTGGTCGGTTGACATCAATCCCTTCGTACCAGATCTCACCAGTCACACGCGCAATATCAATGGTATCGTTCATTCGGTTCAAACTTCTAAGATAGGTGGACTTCCCTGATCCAGAAGGACCAATCAAGGCTGTAATCTTATTCTTTTCAAACTGCATGTCGACGCCTTTGATGGACTCGTTATTTCCATAATAGACATGCAAATCTTTGGTAGATAGGACCACCTTTTCTTCAGGAAAAGTAATGATGTGTCTCTCATCCCAATTGTATTTTGACATTTCTTCTCCTTTTATGCTGAGGTTAATTTCTTATGGAGGTAAGTACCGAGCTTACGTGCTCCAAAGTTGAATATCAAAATGAAGATCAACAAAACTGCTGCAGAACCAGCGGATACTTCAATAGCATCTGGAATGGTTCCTTCACTATTGACCTTCCAAATATGGACCGCTAGTGTTTCTGCTTGACGGAAAATAGAAATCGGACTGGTTACACTGAAGAGGTTCCAGTTACTCCAATCCAAGGCTGGGGCAGACTGACCGGCTGTATAAATCAAGGCTGCTGCTTCCCCGAAAATCCGTCCAGAAGCCAGTACGACACCCGTAATAATACTTGGCAAGGCTTCTGGTACCACTACGTGAATCACGGTTTCCCAACGAGAGATTCCAAGAGCAAGCCCAGCTTCTCTTTGTGTATGGTGGACGTTTTGCAAACTATCTTCAATGTTCCGTGTCATCTGTGGCAAGTTAAAGACTGTCAAGGCCAAGGCACCAGAAATAATCGAGAAGCCATATTGGAACTGCACTACAAAGACCAAATAGCCAAAGAGACCAACTACAACTGATGGTAGGGAAGACAAGATTTCAATACAGGTCCGAACCAAATTGGTCAATGGGCCCTTCTTGGCATACTCTGACAAGTAGATCCCTGCCCCCAAAGAAAGTGGGAAGGAAATAATCAAGGTAATGACTAAGAGGAAGAAGGAATTATAAAGCTGAATCCCAATCCCTCCACCTGCTTGGTAAGAAGAGGATTTGCTGGTCAAGAAAGTCCAAGACACATGCGGCAACCCTCTAAGTAAGATATAGAGAATCAAAGAAGCAAGAATAGTGACAATAATTCCAGCAATAGCATAGAGAACCCCTGTCGCTATCTTATCTATTTTTTTAGCGTGCATAGTTCTTCTTACCTCTTTCTTTCGTGATCAATTTGATAACGCTGTTGAATGCCAAACTCATCAGCAAGAGCACCAAAGCAAGTGACCAGAGAACGTTGTTGTTAACTGTTCCCATAACAGTATTTCCAATACCCATGGTCAAAATGGAGGTCAAGGTGGAAGCTGGAGTTGTTAAAGATGTTGGAACAACTGCTGAGTTTCCGACTACCATCTGAATAGCCAAGGCTTCCCCGAAGGCACGCGCCATCCCAAAGACAACTGCCGTAAAAATACCCGAGCGAGCTGCCTTTAAGGTGACATGCCAGATGGTTTGCCAGCGAGTCGCTCCCATAGCCATACTCGCTTCCCGGTAGTGACGAGGGACTGCCCGTAAGCTGTCTGTTGTCATAAAGGTCACTGTTGGGAGAATCATGACAAAGAGGACAAAGACCCCTGACAAGATCCCAAATCCTGTCCCACCAAAGATGGAACGAACAAATGGAACCACTACTTGCAAACCAATAAATCCATATACAACGGAAGGAATCCCTACCAACAATTCAATGGCTGGTTGTAAGAGACGAGATCCCTTAGGAGATACTTCTGTCATAAAGACTGCTGCACCAATGGCAAAAGGTGTCGCCACCAAAGCAGACAAAAGGGTTACAATGAAGGAACCCAAGATCATTGGCAAAGCCCCAAATTCTTTCCCTGACGGATTCCAAGTGGATCCGAAAAGGAAACTAAAGACATTGACCTTGTTGACAAAGAAGGTCGATAATCCCTTTTGGGCTACAAAAATCAAAATCAAAGCTACAACAAAGACAATTAAACTCATACAACAGAAGGTAATGGTTTTACCAAATTTTTCCAAACGAGAATTATTGGACTTTGCGAGCATTTTTTTTGCTACTTCGTTCATTTTTTACCTAATTCTTCTTATTTCTTCGTAATGTTACCGTCAAGATCACGGCTGACTTTCATATCATTGATTGGGATATAGCCCATCTTACCAACGATTTCCTGCTGGACCTCATCTGTCATCATATAATCCAAGAATTTCTTGGCCAATTTACTTGGCTCTCCCTTGGTATACATGTGTTCGTAGGACCAAATTGGCCAGTTATTATTCACCACGTTTTCCTTAGTTGGTTCATAGCCATTTAACTTCATAGTTTTGACACTATCATCCACGTAGGTAAAAGCCAAATAAGAAATGGCACCTGGAGTCTGGGAAACAATGTTCTTCACCATTCCATTGGAATCCTGTTCCTGAGCCTGTTTAGGATCTTTCCCATTCATGATGATGTCATCGAATACGGCACGGCTACCGGATCCTACTGCCCGGTTCACAATGGTAATTTCGAGATCCTCACCCCCCAATTGCTTCCAGTTGGTATATTCACCAGTAAAAATCTTACGCAATTGTTCAGTTGTCAAATCGTCTACGGAAATAGTCTTATTGGCAATGATGGCTGTTCCTGCTACTGCCACTTGATGGTCTACCAAGCTAGAAGCATCGATTCCATCTTTTTCCTCCGCAAAGAGGTCACTATTTCCAATATCCACAGCTCCCGATTGGACCTGAGAAAGACCTGTACCAGATCCGCCTCCTTGGACATTAACAATCTTACCGGGATGTTCTTCCACATAACGATCTACCACCCCTTCAACGAGCGGTTGTAGGGCTGTCGATCCAACAGCTGTAATCGCTTCTCCACGGTCAATCCAAGATGCACAGGCAGATAGAGAAGCTGCAAGTGCTACTGTTGCTAGCCCAAGGACTAGCTTTTTGCATTTATTCAATGTAAGTCTCCTTGAATCAAAATCAAATATCGTTTAAATGTTATCTCTAAACACTTGGTCATCTTCTAGTATTCTAGCAAGAATCACTCTATTTCCACTATAACATAGAAAGACCGCATTTCCTAATAATTTATCTAAATCTCAAGCCTTTTGGAAAGAAATTTTTTAACGTTCGTCCCGTTACTTTTGCAAAGCCCAAACCATTGCCTCCAGCCAGGACCTGATACCATCCATTTGCGTAATCTTGCTCCAACTGAATGGTCTCTCCAGCCACGTACTTACTAAAGTCTGGATCCGACAAGCTGACTGATTTTTTCACTTGATCTGGTTTCAGAGCTAGGCCCAGAGCAAAGCTAGGTTCAAAGCGATTTTTCTTAAAGGTGCCAAGGTGCAAGCCATTGCGAGCAATCTTGACCTTTTTCAAATCAGGAAGTCCAGATGGTAAGAAATAAAGCTGATCTCCAAAACATTGGTAGAGACCCTCCAAGTCGATGGCTAAGCGGTCCTTGGCAAAAGCTTGCCACAACTTCTTCTGCTCAGCCGTTAGATTGGAACGTCCTTCCTTGAACTTCTTAACTTCAGGCTCTCCGTGATAAAGGAATTTAGCAACAAATTGCCCTTCACCCTTGAAATGATGAGGATACATACGGGCCGTTTCAGGATGTCCGATCCCTTCTACCATACCATTAATTTTTTCAATCGGTAGCAATTCTAGCTCATATTCTTCTAAAAGCCAAGAGACAATCTCTTCGTTCTCTTCCGGAGCCCAGGTACAAGTCGAATAAACTAGCTGCCCCCCTGGTGCCAGCATCTTGATAGCATCTGTTAAGATTTCTCTTTGAAGACTTGCGCATTGAGCTGGATAATCTGGATTCCAGTAGTCCATGGCATCTGGCTGCTTCCGGAACATTCCTTCACCAGAGCATGGTGCATCCAAAACAATCAGATCGAAAAAGGCTGGGAAAACCTTTGCCAAACGTTCGGCTGATTCATTGGTCACCACGACGTTACGAGCACCAAAGCGTTCAACATTCTCGACCAGAATCTTGGAGCGTCCCTTGTGAATTTCATTAGAAATAAGGAGGCCTTGATTGCCTAAATAAGAGAGCAAGTGAGTCGTCTTTCCACCAGGGGCTGCCGCAAGATCCAAGACCTTCATACCCGGACTGGGATGCGCTACTTGAGCCACCATTTGGGCAGCGGGTTCTTGCGAGTAGACCAAACCTGTGACATGGGCAATGGATTTCCCCGATACCTTACCATAGTAACTCCAAGGCATGCCTGGAATGGGCTCATCGCCTCTGATTTGCACTGCCTTTAATTGATTGGTTCGATAGGCAGAAACGGCTGGTTCATCAAAAGTTTGAAAGAAGGCTTCAGCCTCTTCTCCAAGTAATTGGGTATACTTTTCTTTAAATCCTTGAGGAAAGGTCATGCGTTTTTTCCTTTCGTCAAAAAAGGTTGAATTTCATCTAGTTTACAAGTCGGCACCATCATAATGGGCTCCAAGGTCTCATAGTTGGGTTCTTTCCCTTCCAAGGTCAGGACCGAGTAACCTAGACACTCGCCCATAATGGCAGCAGCAGCATAATCCCAAGGCCAGATGTAGCTAAAGTAGCCTAAAATACCACCAGATAGAATCTTGGTAAAGCTGATACCAGCGCTCCCATAGACTCGAATCCCCAAGCACTCTGCTCCCAGATCCGCCATGCCCCAAGCGTTGGATTTGAGCATGCCAACATTGGAAGCCACTAATAAGTCCCCAAGAGGCCGATTTTGAAATGGTTTCAGTTCTTTGTCATTGCAAAAGACTCCAAAATCCTTTCCACCAAAAAAGAGATGGTCGCGCATGACATCATAGATCAAGCCAAACTGGCCAATCCCTTCTTCAAAATAGGCAACCATTACAGCAAAATCTTCTTTTTGGGTCACAAAATTATTGGTCCCATCAATGGGATCAATCACCCAGACCTTGCCGGAGTGAATAGGCGCACGAAGCTCATCTTCTTCAGCGAAAATTTGGTCTTCTGGATAAGCTTCTAATATCTTATGGACTAAGGTTGCTTGCACTTTCTGATCCATCTGCGTCACCAAATCCGTCGGATTTGTTTTGACAGTAATCGCTAGCTGGTCATGTAAGTGTTCTCTTAGATAGCTTCCTGCTTCTTTGACAATGGTCTTAGCAAATTCTAATTTATTGATCAATCGAAAACCATCCTTCCCCTTTTTCTTTCGCAACTTTGGTTGCGCGGTAAAGTGAGTAGCCACTGACCTCTTCAAATTCCTTGCCCAGACGCTTTTCTTCGCCAATACTTGGGACAACTTTCTTAAAGGTCTTATAGGCTTCTAGGTAGATGCGGGCATCTGCCTTTTGTTCATAGGCTTGTTCAACCTGATTAAAAAAAGAAAGCACCGAAGCAAGCTCTTCAGTGCTCCACGATAAATCGAGTGGGTAACTATAATTCTTATTCATATTAATGGATCTCCGCTCTTAATGTAGCAGATCTTAACTCTTCCTTACGATATCCTCGAGGAAGAAATGCGCGGATTTCGTCCTCATTGAAACCAATTTGCATCCGTTTCTTGTCTAGAATAATTGGGCGACGCAAAAGACTAGGATTTTCCTCAATGAGCTTAATCAAAGCAGAAATCGATAAATCCTCTACATCAACATTTAACTTCTGAAAAATTTTAGAACGAGTTGAAATAATATCGTCTGTACCGTTCTCAGTTAGAGCTAAAATATTACGCAACTCCTCAGTTGTTAGAGGACTCGTCATAATATTGTGTTCCTTAAAAGGAACCTCATGTTTTTCTAACCAAGCCCGGGCCTTCCGACAGGATGTACAACTCGGAGACAAAAATAATGTAATCATGTTCTTCTCTTCTTTTTTTGGACACACTTAGCTAACTCTATTATACAAAATTATTCGGTGCTTGCATAGTGATTTTATAATTTAGACAAAGAAAATTCTCCCCTTAAGGGAGAATTTCTAATAAAAATTATCTAGTCCGTTGACGAGCTATGATCTCATCCTGACGCAGTTGCTCCACAAGCGCTTCTACACTGTCAAATTTGACCATTTCTCGAATCTTGTCTAACCAAAAAATCCGAATCGTATGTCCATAAATATCTTTTGAAAAATCAAAGATATTGGCTTCAAAGCGAAGTTCCGTCCCATCAAAGGTCGAGTTTTTTCCTACAGAGGCCATCCCCCGGTGACGTTGCCCTAGCACTTCTACTTCGACCACATAAACACCATCTTGAGGAAGATGGGTCCGATCGATAGGGGCAAGATTGGCTGTTGGAAAACCAATGGTTCGACCTCTTGCATCCCCATGAACGACAATACCACGACTGGATAAGGGATAGCCTAAAAGACTGGCTGCTTCTTTGACCTGGCCTGATGAAATAGCCTGCCGAATACGGGTCGAGCTGATTTTTTCTCCCTGGTCTAGGACAGGGGGAACCACTATGACTTGGCCTTTAAAATAGGTTTCCAAATCACTAGCTACTTTCTTATCGCTACCAAAGCTATAATCAAATCCTGCCACTAAGACACGCGCTTGAAGACTTGTTAGATAGGTGGCAACGAATTCCTCAGCCGTATGAGCCGCAAAATCACTGGTAAAATCAATGAGATAAAGATCATCGACTCCAAGTTCTTCCATTCGTTTAAAGCGTTCCTCTGGATTTTGAAGGTGGAGGAGTAATTCTGGTTGGTAACGGGCAAAGGCCAATTTTGGAGATTCTGGAAAGGTCAAGACAGCTACTCGAAGTCCTTGCTCATCCGCAATGGCACGAGCTGTCCGAAAGAGCTCCTGATGCCCTCTGTGAAGACCGTCAAAATAGCCCAAGACAAGAACTGTATCTGCTTGAGCTTTTATTTCTTTTTCACTAGTTACATAACAAATGTTCATGAATTTATTGTAACACACTTTCTGTCAGAAAAACCTTGCGAGGTTTGTAAAGTTCTTCTCTTTTTTCTAAAATGGCCACTAATTTTCCTTGGTAAAAAGCAGCCAATTCTTTGGAGTCACTCTCAACCGGAATAAAGCGTCCCACTTGGACTTCGCCGACCTCTTCGACTGTCAGCTCCACTTTTTCCAAATCTCCGGTTCCAATTTCAAGTGGATGAAGGAAGCTCAAATCTCCTTGAGCAACTTTTTCAGCAAGTTCTTCCAAGGTTAGGGCATTTTCTAAGGACAAGCCAGCAGCACTGGTACGTGTCAGATGGGACATGTGGGCCGCATAGCCCAGTTTCTGCCCTAAATCCACAGACAAGGTTCGGATATAGGTCCCCTTGCTGCATTTAACCCGGAAGCGAAAGCGGGCTAGTCCTTCTTCATAACGAATTTCGCTTGTGCGCGTGAATTCATAAATGTTCACCTGCCGAACTGGACGTTCCACTTCTTCTCCTGCACGCGCATACTCATAGAGCTTACGCCCATTGACCTTGACCGCTGAATACATGGGTGGTACCTGTTCGATTTCTCCTACCATCTGGGCAATCATGCGGTCTACCTCTTCTGCATCCAAGGGGTCTTGCACAGGGGTCCGATCGACAACTTCTCCGCTGGCATCCTCCGTCGTGGTAGAAAACCCCAAAGTGATTTCTCCCTCATAGATTTTGCCTTCATCCTGCATAAATTCAACCATTCGGGTCGCCTTTCCTACGGCAATCGGAAGAACCCCCACCACATCCGGATCCAGAGTTCCCCCATGGCCGATTTTCTTGGTTCCTAAGATTTTTCGCAGTTTAAAGACCACATCATGTGAAGTCATTCCCGCTTCTTTTTTTACATTAATAATTCCGTCCATTTGAATTACTCTTTCTAACTCATGTGTGACCATGACGGTCACCGACCCTTT
>NZ_JBKQBL010000003.1:47878-58590 GCF_046824975.1 Streptococcus intestinihominis
ATTATACCATGAAAAGGATCTCCTTGTCCCTGATTCCCCATTCCCATGAGCTCCTAAAAATCCCGTAGCAGATTTCAGACTTTTTAAAATGGGTTTGATACAATAGAAAACGAAAGAAGGTGTAACATATGTTAACGTATGATGTTATTGTTATTGGATTTGGTAAAGCTGGTAAAACACTCGCAGCGAAATTATCAAGCCAAGGGAAAAAAGTCGCTCTAATTGAAAAGAGCAAGTCTATGTATGGTGGTACTTGTATCAATATCGCTTGTATCCCAACCAAGACCTTGATTGTCGCAGCGGAAAAAGGCTTGGATTTTGAACAAGCCATGAGCGAAAAGAATGCGGTCACCACTCGTCTCAACGGCAAGAACTACGCAACTATTGCTGGAACTGGTGTAGACATTATCGATGCAACAGCTCGTTTCGTTTCCAACAAGGTCATCGAAATTCAAGCCGGTGAGGAAAAGGAAGAATTGACAGCAGAAACCATTATTATCAATACTGGTGCAGTGCCAACTATCCTTCCAATCCCGGGACTAGCTGAAAGCAAATTCGCTGTGGATTCAACCGGTATTCAACGTTTGGAAAATCTGCCAAAACGCCTGGGTGTTCTTGGCGGTGGACCAATCGGATTGGAATTTGCCCATCTCTACAATACCTTGGGTAGCCAAGTAACAGTACTGGATGCTTCTGAAGCATTCTTGCCACGGATTGAGCCAAGCATTGCAGCTCTTGCAAAAGGCTACCTTGAAGAAGATGGCATTCAATTCTTGCAAGGCGTTCATACCCAAGAAATCAAAGATAGTGAAGCTAGCTTAACCCTTGTAACCGATAAAGGAGATTTCGAATTCGATATCCTCCTCTACGCAACAGGACGTAAGCCAAATACAGCTGGTCTTGGTCTTGAGAACACAGACATCCAAGTCACTGATCGTGGAGCGATTCAAGTCAACCGTCATTTGGAAACCAGCGTCCCTGGTGTCTTTGCAGTTGGGGATGTCAATGGCGGTCCTCAGTTCACCTATATGTCCCTCGATGACTTCCGCATCGTCTTCAACTACCTCACAGGCGATGGTAGCTACAATCTCGAAACACGCGGAAACTATGCGACAACACTCTTCATTGATCCTCCATTGGCGCAAGTCGGCTTAACTGAGCAAGAAGCACGCGACAAAGGACTTCCAGTGGCTGTCAAAGAATTACCAGTTGCTGCCATGCCACGTGGCCATGTCAATGCAGACCTTCGAGGTGCTTTCAAAGCCGTAGTCAATCCAGAAACCAAGGAAATTCTTGGGGTCACTCTCTTCGGAGAAGCTGCAGGCGAACTCATCAACCTGATCACCATGGCCATGGACAACAAGATCCCTTATACTTACATTGCGAAGCAAATCTTTACCCACCCAACTATGGCAGAAAACCTAAACGATCTCTTTGCGATTTAACTAACATAAAACGCTGGAAAAATTTTCCAGCGTTTTTTTAGTGTAAAAATCCACAAACAATCTCTTGAAATAACTTATTTTCTTCATACAGAGCATGACCAGAATGCTTAAGAATAAGGAGCTGACAACCCAAAATCCCTTTTGCCAGTTCTTTAGATCCCTTCACACCGATCACATCATCTTCAAGCGCACCAAGGACCAAGGTCGGGCATTGAATTTCTTTTAAAACCTCAAGACTATCGTGGTCCAGGCAAGACTGAGACTGAATAGCAATTCGTTTCTCATCTTTGATTCGCCCCAAACGACCCATAATGTCAGAAAGAAAGCGCCACCTTCGATAGCTCTTTTGCGTATAAGAATGATAGGCGATATCCAGCATGAGGTCTCTAAAATTTCCGGATTGACTAATTTTTTGCCAATGCTCAATTCGTTCTCTAGCAAGTTGACTCGGTTTAGCTGTTGTCACGGCTAGGATGAGCTTTTGAACATTTTCAGGAAAATCAACTGCCAACCATTGGGCAATCATTCCACCTTGTGAAATCCCCATAACATAGGCAGCATCTAGGTTTAGTGTCTCCATTGCTTCTGCTACATCTGCTGCCATATCCCGTGTCGTATAACCCTGCCTCAACTCGTTGATTCGAGAAAAAACATAAACTTTATATCTCTTAGCAAGTAAACGATAAGAGAGGGAAAAGAGCTGGGCCTTTCCTTTGACTGTCTGCAACCCATCCCCTAAGCCTGGTATGATCACTAGGGGCTGCTTTCCTTTTCCAAATGTTACATAGTCCATGCTCTTATCGTTAAAATATAAGTTTTTCCCTTTTGTTGAAGACATTACTTCGTTTCCCTTACTATTTTATCATGTTTATTCATGTTAACTTTTTAAATGCAGAACAAAGCCGGCAGTCACTTTTTCAAATCCAACCGCCTGATAAAACTGATGTGCAGCATTTCGTTCAGCAGTTAATCCACTATTTAGAGCCAGTGCATTAACTCCTTCTTTTACCGCTTGTTTTTTCAATTCATCGATTAGCCTACTAGCAATTCCTTGTCGTCTTGTTTCTTTTGCAACCGACAAAGCTAAAATACGATAGTAAGATCCATCTGCTTCAAAAAAGAAGAGCTTTGCATAACCTAAGAAACCTAAAATTTCTCCGTTTCTTTCAGCTAGAAGAAGGCCATAATGTGGCTGAGAGAGAATCATTTCTAAACGACGAGACAGCTTAGAAGCAGTCGTTGGATAGCCCAAGTCTTCGTATAGAGACAGTAAGGATTCAGCATCCTTCATGGTTGCTTTTCGTATCTGCATTGGAGCCTCCTAGTCTTCCTTCAAGGCATCAAACTTGGCTTTCATAGTCGGATTCTTCCGAGTCAATTTTTTAACGGAAACATCATCCAATTTGTTGTTAGCAAGGCGAAGTTGATTTTCAGATGTGGTGAGGAATTTTTTGACCTCTTCCATGCGTTTAATGGCCTTGTCGATTTCATCAATGGCCTTGCCGAAGTTGACAGAAGCCGAATTGTAGTTCTTGGCAAAGGCAACCTTGAAAGCATCCAAGTCTTCCTCAAAATGAGTGATGTCAATATTTTGCTCACGGATTAGTGCTAGTTCCTGCTTGTATTTTAGAGAGTTGAGGGCAGCATTGCGTAAGAGACCAATCAACTGGATAAAGAACTGAGGACGGACCACATACATCTTCTCATACTCGTGGCTGACATCGACAATCCCTGTGTTGAAATAGTCGTTATCTGCTTCAAGCATACTGACCAAAACAGCATATTCACAGTTCTTTTCTCGACGGTCCTTGTCCAATTCCTTATAAAAATCAGCATTCTTATGCTTCTTCTCTGTCCCGTCGGCTTCATTTTTCATCTCAAACATGATGGAAATGAATTCTAGCCCATTTTCATCAAAGTCACGGAAGATAAAGTCCCCTTTAGACCCACGTGCAGAAATCTTATTATCCTTTTCAAAGTAGGCATTTGGGAAGGCAAAACTGCGAACCTTATTGAACTCACTCTCCGCATACTGCTCCAGACTTTCTCCGATGGCCTTGGTTGATTGTTGGGCCTTGAAGTTCTTATAGAACTCAACCTGCTCATTAGCCGCCTTAAGCTGGGCCTCATAGTTTTGTTTAACTGAAGTCAGAGAAAGTTCGTTTTCCTTTTCTTGTAAAAGGAGCTGATTTTTGACCTGGTCACGTTCTTTTTCTAAGTCAGATAAAGTCTTTTGTAGTTGGTTTTCATGCTCCAAGCGCAAGGTGGCTAATTGATTCTCCAGTGCCTGAACCTCTTTTTCTTTCTCTAGCAGACTTTGGCTAGCAGTTTGCTCCACCTCTTTTTTAGCCAATTCTTTTTCAGTATCAAACTGTTGAATCTGGTTTTGTAACTGGGCAATTTCTTGGTCCTTTTTTGCTAACTTCTCTTGTTGCTCATTGAGGGCCTTTTGCTCTGCCAAAGCCAACTCCTGCCGAATCCGCTCATGAATTTCCTTGTCAAACTCCGCCGTCCTCACTTGGGACAAGAGCTCGCTGTATTGACTTTCATTGACTGTAAATACTTCCCCACAGTTGGGGCACTTGATTTCGTTCATAGCATGCCTCTTTCTCTATTCTTAGTATATTATATCATGCTAGTAGTAAAATCAAAACCAGCAAGCTAGGCCTGCTGGTTTTAACCGAGTATTCATTCCTCTATTGGAGACTTTTCTTAGGTGAGGACGGACGGTAGCGACTCCCTTTGGGATTCCATACCTTATATTTGAGCCTCACGTCTCAAATATACCGAGCACCAGAAACTTATGTGTTTCTGGCGCTTTCCTCACGGCGAAAAGTCTCAATCTATTCCGCACTATTTCCAAAATTTCTTTTCTTGCAACTTTTTCATGCAGTAAGCAATTAGATCCTTGAGGAGATATTGCTTGTTTATGTTCTGAAATAATACACTAGGCTTACTGGTTTCCGTTTATTTTTTCTCAATCGGAGCGACGCTGGCCAAGAGTTTCTTGAGACCCACTTCTGGGAAGTTAATCTTAAGCTCTTGGGTATTGCCACTACCTGAGACTTCAAGGACGGTTCCTTCTCCCCACTTCTTGTGAACAGCAATGTCGCCAATGGACCAAGCGACACTTTCTTTAGCACCAGCTTGGCTACTATTGCCAAAGGGGAGGCTTGAGGACGTGAGGGCACTTGGGGCTGCTTGTCTCTTGCGCTCTTGAAGGGCTTGTGACAGGCTCATTCCTTTTCCAAAGGTCGTTCCGCCACCATTACTATAAGAAGCCTTAAAGCTCGTGTTAGCCGGACGCGCTAAGCCTTGGTAGGTCAATAAATCTGAGCTAATCTCATTGATAAAGCGCGTCGGACGGTTGTAGCTGGTCCGTCCAAAGAGCAAACGAGAATTGGCATTGGTCAGGAAGAGAACCTTCTCAGCCCGCGTGATTCCTACATAAGCCAGACGACGTTCTTCTTCCAACTCATCTGGATCCTCTGCTGCTCGACTAAGAGGAAAGACGTTTTCTTCCATCCCAATCAAGAAGACCACTGGGAACTCCAGTCCTTTAGCCGCGTGAAGGGTCATCAAGGTCACTTCAGAAGTCTCTTGTGCCCCATCATCTGTATCGGCAATCAAAGCCAAGTCATTCAAGAAACGACTTAAGGTATCCACACCTGATTCGTCTTCAACAGACTCGCCATTTTCATCAAAATTCTTGGTAACAGACAGGAACTCTTGGATATTCTCGATGCGGGCTTGACTTTCCAAATTTCCCTGATTGGTTAGGGCAGTCATATAGCCTGTCTTGTCAAGGACTTCTTCGACCAATTCTGTAATGGTCAGCTGGTCCAATTTTTCTCTCAAATCAAGAATGAGATTTGCAAAGTCCCAGATAGCTTGGGCTGCTTTTCCTTTAATGCCAGAGAGCATGATATTGGCTGAAGCATCCAGGAGGGAGGAGCCTTGCATTTGAGCAAAATCACGAATCTTCTCCACCGTACCCGGTCCGATTCCCCGCTTAGGTTCATTGATAATCCGCTCAAAACTGATATTGTCACTGAGGTTGGCAATCAAGTTCAGATAAGCAATGACATCTCGAATTTCCTTCCGGCTGTAGAACTTGGTACCACCTACCATGGTATAGGGAATATTGGACTTGAGCAGTGCTTCTTCAATGGTCCGGGATTGGGCATTGGTCCGGTAGAGAACCGCAAAATCACGGTGCTTGTAGCCAGCTTTCCGACTGAGCTCTTCAATGGTTTTGGCAACAAAGACCGCTTCATCCTGCTCATCATTGGCCCGGTAATAGACAATTTCTTCGCCGTCAGCATTTTGGGTCCAGAGATTCTTGGGACGGCGGTTCCGATTATTTTTGATCACATCGTTGGCTGCTTGTAGGATGGTTTTAGTGGAGCGATAATTTTCCTCTAACAAAACGACCTTGGCATCAGGATAATCCTTTTCGAAATCCAGGATATTTTGCATGTCCGCTCCCCGCCAGCCATAAATAGACTGGTCAGCATCTCCAACCACACAGATATTTTTAAAACGGGAAGCCAAGAGTTTGACCAATTGGTATTGGGCATGGTTGGTATCTTGGTACTCATCCACATGAATGTATTGGAACTTCTGCTGGTAATAGGTCAGCACATCAGGATGCTGATCAAAAAGACGCAAGGTCAGCATGATCAAATCATCAAAGTCCACTGCTTCTGACTGACGCAATTCCTTTTGGTAAGCCTCATAGCACTTGGCGACGATCTGGGTGTACATGTCCCCCGCTTGGGCGGCATAGGCCACTTCATCAATCAGGTCATTCTTGGCATTGGAAATGGTCCCCAAAATGGTTCGTTCATTCCATTTCTTCGGATCCAAATTCAAAGACTTCAAGATCCGCTTCATCAAGGTCCGTTGCTCACCTGGATCGACAATGGTAAAGTTACGATTGTAGCCAATGTGATCCGCATCTCGACGAAGGATGCGGACACACATGGAGTGGAAGGTCGCGATCAAGCAATCTTGGGTCGCCGGATTCAACTGGTAAGCCCGCTCCTTCATCTCGCGAGCAGCCTTATTGGTAAAGGTAATGGCCAAAATATTCCAAGGATTAACCATTTTTTCATCGATCAAGTAAGCAATCCGATGGGTCAAGACACGTGTCTTACCAGAACCAGCCCCCGCCATGATCAAGAGGGGGCCTTCTGTCGTTTGGACCGCCTCTGCCTGGCGATCATTCATACCTTTCAATAAAGGATTCATCTCATTCTCCTCATTCTTTCAATCGTTCTATTATACCACAATTTCGCCCTTGCACCTTTGGAAAATGGTCGGCTTCATTTGAATTTTGCCCTCAAAAAGGCTATAATAAAGCCTTAAGAAGAACGAATTTTCCCTCTTCAACAACCGCTTATGAGGAAATCTACAGAAGTCTGGAGGAGTTATCAGTGAATCAATCACAAAGCAATTTAAAACTAGCCGAACGTGGAGCCCTGATCAGTATTGTAGCCTACCTGATCCTTTCCGCTGCCAAATTAGCAACAGGCCACCTCCTTCACTCCTCTAGTTTGGTTGCCGATGGTTTTAATAACTTATCAGATATTATCAGCAATGTCGCCCTTCTCATTGGCATTCGCATGGCCCGCCAGCCAGCTGACCGCGACCACCGATTCGGTCATTGGAAGATTGAAGATCTAGCTAGTCTGGTGACTTCCATCATCATGTTTTATGTGGGCTTTGATGTCTTACGAGATACGGTTCAAAAAATCCTCAGCAGGGAAACATCTGTCATTGATCCTTTAGGGGCCATTGTCGGAGTTGGGTCAGCCCTAGTCATGTTTGCAGTCTATCTGTATAACCGCGCCTTAGCTAAGAAAGCCCAATCCAAGGCCCTCAATGCTGCCGCTAAAGACAACCTGTCTGACGTAGTCACTTCTTTAGGAACCTCTGTTGCGATTGGAGCTAGTGCTCTTAACTATCCGATTGTGGACCAATTAGTGGCCATCGTTATTACCTTCTTTATTCTAAAAACAGCCTACGATATTTTCATTGAATCCTCCTTCAGCCTCTCAGATGGATTTGATGAAAGTCTTCTGGATAAATACAAGGCTGCTATTCTAGAATTGCCAAAGGTCAGCCGGGTCAAATCCCAACGGGGACGGACCTACGGAAGCAATATCTACCTAGATGTCGTCATCGAAATGAATCCAGACCTTTCTGTTTATGAGAGCCATGCCATTACCGAAGAGGTCGAGCGCCTTCTCAAGGAAAAATTTGGAGTCTTTGACATTGATGTCCATGTGGAACCAAGTTCCATCCCAGAAGATGAGATTTTGGACAATGTCCTTCTCAAACTAAGAACCTACGAAGAGCGCTTGCAAGCTCAGCAAGAATATTCAACTCTCCTAGCAGACAACTTCACCCTCATCGATGAGTTTGGCCAAGAAAGCCACAAGGAGGACCTGGTCCGTTTGCAGGAAGAGAATCAGATTCCCTTTAAGAATTTCGAGATCGAATCCATCAGTCAAAAGACTAAGCTGATTCGCTATGAATTAAATAACCAGATCCATACCAGTCTCTGGCGTCGCCATGAACATTGGCAAAAGGTCTTTCATCAAATTACCAGTAAAAAGGAAAACTAGGGCCCTCTAACTGGGAGGAACAAAGATAAAAAACTACTGCAGTTCACATATTCTGCAGTAGTTTTTTTGTAAGAAAAAATAGTCCTTATGGACTATTCTTCGATTTTAATAAAGCCGAATTTATTTAAAGGATACAAGCGGAAATCAACTACCCCTTCAATCTGATCTTCTTGAATATAACCAAATTCACGACTATCTTTAGTATTGTTGCGATCATCATTTAAGACTAAATAACTATTACTTGGTACTTTTCCAGCCTTGGTTCCCTTAAGTTCTCTAGAGAAAAAATCATTTGTATAATAATCGCCACTTGGGGCCGCCAAATGTTTGGTCTTCATTTTATCCAAATACGGCTCTTCTGTAGCTACACCATTCAAATAAAAGACATCATCCACATAGCTGACCTCATCGCTCTCTATAGCAATGACACGTCCAAGATATTGTTTCTCTTTTACATGGTAGAGGACCAAATCTGTCCGATCAATTTTTCCCTTCTTAGTCGCTAATACTAAATCATCTTTCTTAACGGAGGCATTGGCCATTTGATCAGATACCCACAATGGTTGAAAAACAAATAGGCGCAAAGTAATGAGTACCAAGCCCAATATTCCAATGATGATAATATTCCGAATCAAATCCCTTTTTGACATTCCTATCCCCCCTTTCAGTTCCTTCCATTATACCATTTTATTAGACAATAAAAAAGGCCCACATTCCTAAATCGTCAGAAACTTGGACGAAAAAAACCTTGTCTCCAAGATTTTACACTTAGAGAACAAGGTTTGTTAGTTAGATTAACGTACTGTACGGATACGCATAGTGTTTGTACGAACAGCTTCACCAAGTGGCACACCTGCAACGATAACGATATCGTCACCAGATTGTACAAGACCTGCTTCTACTGCTTTACGTTCTGCGATTTCGAACATATCGTCAGTTGATGATGGAGCATCTGTCAACATTGGGATAACACCCCAGTTCAACATCAATCCACGTTCAGTCAATTCATCAAATGTCAATGCCAAGATATCAGCATTTGGACGGTATTTAGAAATCAAACGTGCAGTGTGACCAGTCTTAGTAAGAGTAACGACCAATTTGATATCCATTGAGTTTGTTGCATCTTTAACAGCTGATGCCATAACTTCTGTCTTAGAGTTACGTTCGAAAGTATCTGAGTTCAAACGTCCGTATTCGTTAAGAAGAGTTTGTGCATTCTTGTCAATTGTAGCCATTGTTGTTACTGACTCAAGTGGGTATTTACCGTTTGCAGACTCACCTGAAAGCATAGTCGCGTCAGTTCCGTCGATAACAGCGTTAAATACGTCTGATACTTCTGAACGAGTTGCACGTGGTTTTTCAGTCATTGTTTCAAGCATGTTTGTTGCAGTGATAACAACTTTACCAGCAGCGTTCACTTTTGTGATGATCATTTTTTGGTATACTGGAACCATTTCGAATGGTACTTCGATACCCATGTCACCACGAGCGATCATGATACCGTCAGCAGCTTCAATGATTTCATCCAAGTTATCGATACCTTGTTGGTTTTCGATCTTCGCAAACAATTGAACGTGACCGTTACCAGTTTCTTCACAGATTGCACGAACTTCGTTCACGTCTTTCGCAGTACGTACGAATGAGATCGCGATGAAGTTGATACCTTGTTCCAAACCGAAGCGGATATCGTCGTTATCGCGTTCAGCAAGAGCTGGGAAAGGAATCTTCGTATTAGGGATATTCACACCTTTCTGCTTAGCAATAATACCGTCATTTTCAACAACCACTTCAAATTCACGAGTATCATCGTCTTTAGCGAAAATACGAAGACCTAATTTACCATCGTCAACCAAGACTTGATGACCAACTTCAACATCATCGTAGATATCAAGACCACCAGCAACGTTCAAAGCAATCACTTCACGAGTTGATTTGATTCCTTGTTTAGTTGCAACACGGATTTTTTCACCAGTCTTGTATGAGTACTCTTTAGCATCGCCTTCGAACAACTCTGTACGGATTTCTGGACCTTTTGTATCAAGAAGGAAACCAACTTTTTTACCAGCGATTTCTTCTGCACGTTTAACGGTTGCCATACGGTCACCTTGTTCTTGGTGGTCACCGTGTGAGAAGTTGAAACGGAAAGTGTTAGCTCCTGCTTCAATCAATTGAGCAATGTTTTGTGCTGAAGCTTCAACATCAAGTTTTTCACCCCAATATCCATCATCACCAAATTTTTTACCACCACGGATTTCTACCGCAGGACCTAAGGTTGCAACGATTTTTACACGTTTGTTCATGATTTTTGTGACTCCTTTTAAAATACACTGTCTATTTAGACAAATTTTAACAAATAACTATTAGATAGAAGATAAGCTACGGTTCAACTCTGCAAGGTTCAAGTCAGCCTTGTGAGGGTTGTTCACCTTGATTTTGCCGTCTTCAGTCAAGCTGAAGAGAGCACCTTCTTCTGCACTACCAAGAATTGGGTTTTCCACCATTTGTTCATTGCGGATACCAACAGCTACACCACCGATACCAGCTTTCAACAACTTAACAGCATGTGCACCCAAACGTGAAGCAAGGACACGGTCACGCGCAGTTGGTGAACCACCACGTTGGATATGTCCAAGTT
>NZ_JBKQBL010000003.1:58625-59539 GCF_046824975.1 Streptococcus intestinihominis
CTGTTACACGAAGATCACTTGTATCTCCGGCATCTTTCAAGGCTTTACCGAATTCAGCAGCAGACATCACACCTTCTGCAAGGACGATGATGTTGTGTGTACGACCTTTCTCGTAGCCCATCTTGATGCTTTCAACGACATCTTCGATTTTGAAGCCTTCTTCTGGAATGATGATCTCATCAGCTCCTGAAGCAATACCTGACCAAAGGGCAATATCCCCTGCATGACGTCCCATTACCTCGATTACAAAGGTACGATGGTGACTAGACGATGTATCCCGGATCTTATCAATCGCATCCATTACAGTTGTAACAGCTGTATCAAATCCAATTGTAAAATCTGTACCAACGATATCATTATCAATTGTACCAGGAAGTCCTACAGCTGGGAAGCCATGTTCTGTCAAACGCATCGCTCCGTGGTATGATCCATCACCACCGATAACGACGACACCTTCGATTCCATGTTTCTTCAACTGCTCAATCCCTTTTAATTGACCTTCGCGTTCAGCAAATTCAGGATAGCGAGCTGAGTGAAGCATTGTCCCACCACGAGAAATAATATCCCCAACTGATGAAGCATCCAATTGATGGATATCGCCAGCAACCATACCAGCGTATCCATTATAGATACCAAATACTTCCATTCCTTCAGAAATTGCTTGGCGAACAACTGCACGGATAGCAGCATTCATTCCAGGGGCATCTCCTCCACTGGTTAAAACAGCAATACGTTTCATTTCGATATTTGCTCCTTTTTTTTCTTTTACATTCTAAATGATTATAACACAAAGAGGCTCAAATTTCTCCTATTTTCCGTAGATTTTATCGATAAATCGTTTTCATAGCAATACTTGCCAGCTCATTTTCTAACTTCTCGTTTTTCTGGACGGAAACTCCTTTTAATTGGATGGT
>NZ_JBKQBL010000003.1:59596-67063 GCF_046824975.1 Streptococcus intestinihominis
CTTTTTCTCCTCTTCATAGCGAATAACAACAGGATAGGGACCCGGATAGGCTTTTAAAATATCTAAAACTGCCCGGTCCTCTTGGTGATCAAACAATTGAATCCAAAAACGCTGATTGGTAGCTTCTTCTGCTTCCATCAAAATCATTTGGAGTCGACCATCTCTAGACTGGATTTTCCCCTTGAGATAGTAATAGCCCTTCTCTCTTATTTTTGAACTATACTGGCGATAAGTATCCGGAAAAAGAGTGACATCCATCTTCTTTTGGAGATCGGAAACTTGTAAAAAGGCCATATTTTCCCCATTTTTTGTTCGAATCGTCCGGATTGATTGGACTTCGACTAGGATGGTGGCCTGTTCTCCTTCGCTTAAAGAAGCGATCGGCCGTACTGGTTGGCTACTTGCGGATAGAATTTCCACCAGAGGATGAGGACTGAGACCGACCCCTATGACCCTTTGCTCCATTTCATACTTCTCAGCCTTGCTGTAGTCCTCGGCATCCATCCAGGAATAATTAGCTTCGCCAAATAAACTACCCAACTCATCAGCAAAAACAAATAGATTAGGAAGGTTCTGAAGGACTTTTCTTCGATTCTTTTCAAAGCAGTCAAACAAGCCCAATTCTACCAGTGGCGTCAAAAGAGGAAGTTTGTGGTACTGACTTGGCAAGCGCAAGATAAAATCTTCAATACTCTCAAACGGACGTTGGTCAATAATCCAAAAGGCTAGATCTTTTGGAAGACCTTTGATATTCTTCATTCCTAGATAAATCTTCTGATCTTGGAACTTATCTTTATAAGGAATGGTATTAATGGTCAAAGGAGCCACTTGGAAGTTGAATTGCAACGCATCGGTCAAGTAATCACTGCTAGAGTAGTTGAGCATAATGTCAAAGAAGACATCTGGATAATGGACTTTAAAGTAGGCCAATTGGAAGGCCAGGGCTGAGTAAGCATAGGCATGGGAACGATTGAAGCCATAGCCGGCAAATTTTTCCATAATGGCAAAGACTTGCTTGGCTTTTTCTGCACTATGCCCAAGGGCGACTGCCCCTTTGATAAAGTCATCTTCCATCCGATGCATTTCTGCAACGTTCTTTTTCCCCATGGCCCGTCTGAGGATATCGGCTTTTCCTAGACTAAAGCCAGCAAAGGTCTGGGCCACCTGCATGACTTGTTCCTGATAGAGCATGATGCCATAAGTTGGTGCTAGAATCCCTTCCAAACTAGGATCAATCATATCGACCTTTTCCTTGCCGTGCTTGCGTTTAACGAAATTATCAATATAGTCACTAGCTCCTGGCCGGTTCAAGGAAGTCGTCGCAACAATTTCTTCAAAACAGCTAGGTTGAACTCGTCTCAGCAAACGAATAGCTCCCGCTTGCTCAAACTGGAAGATACCCTTGGTATTGCCAGCAGCAAATAAAGCAATCGTTTCTGGATCTTCTAGAGGAATATCCTCGATTTTAATATCCTTTTGATATTTTTCCTTCACTGCTTCCTGCATCCGTTGAGCAAAGGTTAAATTTCGTAGTCCTAAGAAGTCCATCTTGAGCAAGCCATTTGCCTCAACACCATGGGCATCATATTGGGTCAGATTCATCTCCTCACCCATCTTGATCGGAATTTGATTGGTGAGGTCTTCTCCACTCATGACGACACCTGCCGCATGAATCGACGTCTGACGCGGTTGCCCTTCAATCCTCTTCGCAATTTCAAAACCCTTACGGTATTCCGGACGACTTTGGATGGCTTGACGGAAGGCTAAATTCTTTTCATAAGCAGAGGCTAAGGTGTCCCGTAAGCCAATCCGCTTGGTAAGGTTGGTTAACTCATACTCTGGGGTTCCAAATCTCTTAAACACATCTCGAATGGCTTGTTTCGCTCCAAAAGTTGAGAAGGTCACAATTTGAGCCACATGAGGACTGCGGTAGCGATTTTTAACATACTGGATAAATTTGGGACGATAGACATCTGGAATATCAATATCAATATCTGGCATGGTATAGCGCTCTAAGTTCAAAAAACGCTCAAAGAGGAGATTGTTCTTGACTGGATCAATCCCTGTAATATCCAAGGCATAGGCTACTAGACTACCAACTGCTGATCCACGTCCCATCCCCATATAGTAACCCTGACTTCGACCAAAGCGTAATAAATCCCAGACAATCAAGAAGTAGTCATCAAAGCCCATCTGATGGATGACAGCCAATTCATGATGCAAACGCTCTTGGTAAACCGTCTGGTCCAGCCCCTTGCTTCTCAAGCCCTCCTCAGCCAACTCACGCAATTCCTCGACTGCAGGTTTCTCTGGATTAAAACGGGGAAGCTTTAATTGCGTATCAATCTCATAATGAACGGCAGCAAGAGTCTTTTCTAGATAAGAAATACTATCTGGATAATTATGAGCAAAGGCCCGCTCCAACTTTTCTGGTGGCAGTAACATCATAGAAGCGTCAACAGCTCCTACTTCCTTCAGACTGCAATTATTACGAATGGCATGGAGCATCTGAAGACTTTCCAAATCACTCGTAGAAAAATAGCGGACTGTATGGAGGGGGAAAACAGGACGAGAAAACTGTTTCGCTGGAGTATCTGGAAAGACACCAATCGCAAAGTCTTGGCCCAAGTCTAAATACTCAATCCCTTCAAAATAGGGAACGATGATGGCTAGATCATCCAACAAGTGTTGAAAGGCCGACCAGTCAGTTGTCCCCATCATTTTCATGCTGGAAATCTTGATTAAATGTTTATAACCTACGGTACCTAACGCAAGCAAACGGATAGACAAAGGACCCGTTGGTAAATCAACTTCCAAATCAAGACCTAGGACAGCTCCTATACCAGCTTTTTGGCACTCTTCTAAAAACTCGTAAGCCCCATACAAATTATCAATATCCATGAGACCAATTTGTTGGTAACCCATTTCTTTGGCACGCTGAATATAGTCTCGAATAGAGACTAAACTGTCCATAAAGGTATAAACCGATTTTGTGTCCAGTTGTGTAATCACCTTGCACTCCTTTTCGTCCGTTCTTACCTTCTATTATACAGGAAATCCGACAAAGAAGACACTCTTACCCATTGCCAATCCTGCCTAACAAAAAAAACAGATCAACTGATCTGCTTTCCTTTCTCTTACGGAAGACATGGGATTCGAACCCACGCACGCTGTTACACGCCTACCGCGTTTCCAACACGGCCTCTTAAGCCTCTTGAGTAATCTTCCAAACTAGTATCCATTATACGGAAAAGCGCTCCTCCTGTCAACAAAAAATATAGGAATCGCTCACAAGATATCATTACTTGATAGATTTTAAAGAAATAAAAAACGACAAGGATTTGTCGTTTGCATATATAAAATGGATATCGTTCAGGTCGTTGAAAAAACGAATCCCACGACTGCTAAAACTATCAAATTCATTTCGGATGATTCCATCAGCTTTGAGGACTTTCTCCTCATCTGCATAGATTAGAACGCCCATGCTTGCTAAGAAATCATTTCCTTTTTGAAGTAGGCTGGTGATGTTCTTGTAAGCGGAGATTTGCTTCTGTACACTATTTAGTTGCCCTTGCGATTCTTCAATCGCTCGAGTCAATTCATCGTACTGAGCAGATTTCTTATCAACCTCTTCACGCTCTTCCATTGCTTTCACGGATTTGGAGAGTTTCTTATTCTTTTCTAGCAATTGCTTGTTTAGGTCCTGTGTGGCTCTGTAATCGTCTGGGATGACTTCCTTGATAGTTTCCTTGACTTCGACCTTGGCAGATTTGATTCTTTCGTTTTCAGCCTGTAGACGCTTGTTTGCAAGCTTTCTGAGGTTGAGTTTCTTCTTGACTTCCTTCAGCTCTCGCACCGTTGGATTGTCACCATCTTCGATGCGTTGGATCTGCTCCTCTCGCTCTTCTTCTGGAAGAGTTGCGATGAGGTAAAGTGCGGTTCTACCTAAATTACTCAACGTTGAGTAATTTGGAAGTTCTTTTGCAACCTTCATCATTCTGTTCACCTCTGACCAATTAAGATTGATCTTATTCAATCATTCCATAAATTTACCATGGGCCAGATCATTCTCTTTCACATGGTTCAATCGTCTGCCGATTTCCCAAATCGACTGGCCAGCTATTTGCTTGTGATGGCTGATTTCAAGTTCTATCTGAGATAGATTATTTGATAAAGTAATTTCGTTCACACGCTTTTTCCTTTCTGAATTTGATATAATAAAGATAATAAATCAATCGGAGAAACCATTATGTTAATGAAAGCAAAATATGATAATTCTGCGTATGCTGATGTAGACGTAACTGTGACAGATGTTTGTCCTAATTGCGGTAGAGGGATAGAGCCTATCTTAAAAGATTCATCGTTTTACAAAGATGAATACGACCACATCTTATTCCTAACTTTATTTTGTAACTCTTGTAAATATGGATGGGTAGATTCTTACAATTATCTAAACGAATATGGAAGTACCTATCCACGAAACTTACATCACTATAAAGAGCAGCCATCTGAATTCCCTAAAGAAATTTCTAATCTTTCTCCTCAAGGTGTCAAAACATATACTCAGTCTTTGCAAGCTGAAGCAGACGGTTACGACACTTTAGTTGGTATCGGCCTTAGAAAATCGCTTGAGTTTATCATTAAGGATTTCTTAATCCAAAAATTCCCTGAAAAGGCAGATGAGATTAAGAAAAAATTTTTAGGACAAGTCATTATAGAATATATTGATGATCAAATTTTACAAAAGCTTGCTCAGGCCACTTCGTGGATTGGTAACGATGAAACTCACTACGTCCGAAGACACACAGATAAAGATTTACAAGATTTAAAAAAATTTTTAAATGCTACCATTCGCTATATCGAATATCAGCTAACTATTCTGGATGCTCAGAATCTTGTAGACCCTCTTTAGTCAATTTAAATTCCAACTCATCCAGTTTTTCTGCAATATACGTCACAGTCCTCAGTATTTCATTGAGGGCTGTTCTTTCTAGTTCGTTCATTCTTTTCTCCTACTCCTCAAATTTTTCCCATGACTAATTAATTCGCAATTTTTTGTTAATACGAAGTTTCAAGTCATCGCTTCCTTTTCCATCTTTTAGCAGCTATGTGATAGCTGATGGACTAACACCTACAACAATGGACAAGTCCGTCTGTGACCATCCACGTTTTTCAATTCGCTCTTTTACAAGCTCAATCCATTCACGATGTTGTTGGCTCATGTTTATCCTACTTTTTTTAATAGAGTTAAAGAGTTAGTAAATTATTTTATAAAGCTCTTGAAAATTTTAAATAAATAATTTAAAATGAAAGCGTAATAAAAAGAATGATAAAATACTATATCTATCAGTTTTCTTGCTCGCCAAAGCTATTTTATATTTAGATAAGTTTTAACTTCGTTTTTTACTAACTCATTAACTTTACAAAAACTATTTTAAATCATTCATTTATTTTCGCCAAAAATTTTAAATAAATAATTTAAATATTTTTTGTCGATCTCTCAGAAAGGTTGATAAATCAATGTTTCCAACATTTGAAAAAGTTAGAGAATTGGCTCGAAAAAAGGGTTTATCTCTAAATCAAGTTGAAGAAAAATTGGGATATAGCAAAAATACACTTTATTCCTTAAAACGACAAAAAGTAAGTTCTGAGCGATTACAACAAATAGCCGACTATTTCAACGTGTCCACCGACTACTTATTAGGACGCACAGACAATCCACATATTGCGAAAGATGGTGATGCTTCTGCACCATTAGACCTCAGAGACATTGCTGCACAATCAATGTTATTCGATGGTAAACCACTTACTGAAGAAGATATTGACTTTATAACAGCGGTCCTGGAGGCACACTTAAAAAATAAATAGAGGTGCATTTATGACTGTAAGAGAGCTTTGCGCCCTTGAGGGTGTAAGTCTATGCTATTTTGACGGGAGCGGATGGCACAGTCCAGGCTTCTTCAATCCAGCATTAAAGGTTCTCGCTCTGGATATTAATTTATCAGAAAAAGACCAAAAGCAAGCGGCCTTGCATGAGTTAGGCCACAAGGACCACACAAAGACTCAATACGAACTAAATAGAGAATTGTGTGAATTACAAGCCGACCGCAGCATGATCCATCATCTACTGGAAGAAGAATTGAAAACCATGGATGACGTGTCAGAATTTAATTAAATCCATTTTATGGAACGATATAATTTAAAAACCATTGCTAATGAGTCGATGGTAATAGAAGAATATAAGGTGTTTGTGGAGGAAAAGGGTTATTTTTATGAAAATAGGAGTTAGAAAACCAAACCTTTCGAAAAGTCTCAAGGCAAGAACTACCTCAAATTTGAAAAGAAAAGTGAAGAAAGCTATTATTCCGACTTATGGGCAGAAAGGCACTGGAATTATTAAAGATCCAAAACGTGCTATTTACAACAAAGTATACAACCAAACTACTGTTGATGCTTTGGGAAGCATAAAAAAGGGACGATCACAGAAACAAAATCAAGCGATTAATACACCAGTTGATAAAAAAATCCACCCTGCCTCTTCATGGTATTTTCCGGTGGGGTTGCTTGCATTATGCACCCTTTTGTATTTCATAATAAATCCTACAATTGGATTTATTCTTTTGTGTTTGACTATTGTTTTATATATTGTAAACATCAAAAATAATCCTTTCAAAACAAAAAAAGATATCCAAGAAGCCTTTGACAAAATTCAGAAATATGAAGAATAAACTTCGAAATAGAGAAGTTATGAACAATGTTAGTTGAATCCTTTAGCATAAATAAGCGATATTTTTAACGAAAGGATAATAGATGAGTTTCATACAGAAGATTTTTAATCATTTCAAGCAAACTGCTACTACTTCTGAAACTAATTTGAGGAAATGTGAAGATGATACATTACAAATTGGTGATATCATTCTTTTGCATTGGATTGATACTAACAATGGAGATTTTTTCCCATCATATTTTGAACATGAATATCAAATCAACCCTCAACTTCATAGAAATAAATTAATCCGACTGGGATTGCTGACATTTCAAAAATCAGAAAAAAGTTTATCGAAGCTTAAAGTCGCAGAGTTAAAAGAAATTTTAAAAGTGAAGTCTTTGCCAGTTGGTGGAAAAAAATATGACCTTGTACAAAGAATTATGAATAATTTTGATCTGCTAGAAGATAGTATCCCTTCGTCGATTTGTACCACGAATGTAGGACAGCAGATTTTATTTGAGTATGAAGGTCTTATTAAAGCACACAAGGATCCATATATATCGGCATTTGAATACATGGAATACTCTGGAAATGACCCTTACCTTTCATATGACATCGCTAAAATTAAAATTTTGAATGACCGGATTAATAGCAATATCAACGCTAAATTATTCGGCCTTGTCAGAAACGACTGCCATGCTTTTGGTTGCTTCTTTCTAGATAAGAAAGATTATAAGTTGGCATTGAAATATTTTATC
>NZ_JBKQBL010000003.1:67104-69742 GCF_046824975.1 Streptococcus intestinihominis
GAAACCATGTTATTTGATTGTTCTGGTCTTGGTAATAGTTATGAATATATTCAAGGTCCTGTTTATATACCACCTATGACAAATAGTTATATCGTTACAAATATCCGCAATATAGCAGAAGAGTGCGACCTAGATGACTATAATTCCGCATTTGATCTTGCAAAAAAAGAAATCAAAAGCTTGAAGAAAAAAATGTTTCTTACAGAAAGTGACTTTAACTTTATTAAAAATAACCTTCTGACAGAAGATCTTTTCGTAATAGAGGAATATCTTAAAAAATACAGTGAATTTGCCCCTTAATTCTAAAACAGATATCTGGCATTCACAATCAACAGCCGTTAATTGCGATTAACCTTGAAATGCAAATAAGGATTAAGAGAAGGGTTCTTTGCGCTCATTCTTTTGTGAAATGAGGTGAAACATAATGGAAATTAAATCTTACAAAAAGAAAAATGCGACACTGCCTATAAGTTTAGGGTCTATGTCGGCAAAGAAAATGAAAAAGACAAGTGAGATTCTCGCAGAGCTTAGTGCGATGAACCCTACTACTACTTATATCTTTGAAAATGAATTTGGAAAACCAATACCGGGAACACTACCACGTAAATGGCTACAACAAATTGTCAAAGATTCGGATATGCGTCCGATTAGGATCCATGGATTCCGCCACACACATGCCAGTCTATGTTTCGAAGCTGGTATGACGCTCAAACAGGTCCAGTACAGACTTGGGCACTCGGACCTAAAGACAACCATGGACATCTATACTCACATCACTAGAGAGGCTAAGGATGACATTGGTGAGAAATTCGCAAACTATATTGATTTTTAAATAAATAACATAAAAACAGACCCTTTGGACAAAAAAGGGTCTGTTTTTGGGTCTGCCAGTTTCAAAAAGGTTCAAAAAGGAATAGGAAGTATAAAACAAAAAACGTTGTATTTACAACGTTTTAGAAAGTTTTAGAAAACTTTAGAAAGTATATATGGAGCCGGTGGGAGTCGAACCCACGTCCAAACATCTGCCAACATATTTGTCTACAACCATAGGTTATGTATTGATTTAACAGCTCCTCGACACATAACTCAAGCCTAGGAACTGCGAGTCTATCAATCTCTTATCAAACTGCTAGACAAAGTTTGATCGTATCTCGCTAAAATTAAGACCTGTCATCAGACACGAGCAATCCGAATCGGGTCACGCCTGCTGGTTTTTAGGCAGCTAGAGCGTAAGAAGTGTTATTTTTTGCAGTTATATTTAACTGAGCGTTTACGTCGCCACACGAGTCGCAAAATATGCCTCATAATGCCTGTCGAATCCGTAACGACCCCAAAATGATATACTCAAGTGTATCATTTTTTGGGTAAAATGGCAAAAGAAAAAGAGGAATTCCTTCCTCTTTCACTTTTATTGCAAGTTTAGTTTGAATTTTGTTACATAATGTACCGTGAAATACATCGCTACAATTTTCACCACTTCATAGATATAGGCAGGAATAAAGTTAACAACCAAGATATCACTAAGAGTATCAGAAGACATAGTTGCAGTTCTTGAAAGTTCTGAAATAGATATAGAAGGGAACAATCTTCCAATGATACTTAGTACAACCCAAAGGATAAATCCAAAGACGAAGGCCATCACGATACGACTGTTAATGAAGAGCTGACCCAGTGAGATGGCACAGTAGAGCATTAAAATACCTGAAATAGTCGCTAACACTTGAAATAGCAAGCTTTGCCAAATAAGAGATGACCCAATATGTTCGAACAATGGACCAAGCAAATCAAAAATATTCTTTTGTTGAGCGAGGCCAATCACTCCTAAGAAAATAAGCAAAGAAAGAATCAAGCTAATAAAACAGAAGATACTCCAAATCAAAGCAGATGTTACTTTTACAAGTAAAACAGTATGAGATCCAGTTGGCAAGGTCCAGGTCAAATAACCTTCACGACCAAAAATATTGTTGTAAAAACGACGAATAATAATGATATAGTTGGTCAAGGTCAAGCCAATGTAGCCCGCAAAAATGACCAAAACAACAATACTCCCAATAGTTAAGGCTGTATTTTCTGTGAAAGTTGATGCCCCAGTTATAACACTAGAAGCTAATAAACCAGCAAAAATGGAGAGAATAGCAAGCACACCCGAAATAATGAGATACCACTTATAGGTTGCTTTTAATTCATATTTCATTAATTTCCCAAACATAAGAACCTCCTAATACATTCTAAATTGTTCACGGAAGATCTCATCAATCGATTTACCGTATTGGTTGCGAAGAACAGTTGTGTTTTCATGCAACAGAATACGACCTTGATTGATAAAGAGCGCTTCATCCAAGACTTGTTCAACGTCCGCAATCAAGTGGGTTGAAATCAATACAGATGAGTTTGGACGACGATTTTGAATGATGGTTCTAAGAATGTAATCACGCGCAGCAGGGTCCACTCCACCAATAGGTTCATCAAGAATGTACAAATCTGCTTCACGGCTCATGACCAAAATTAATTGAACTTTTTCTTTATTCCCTTTAGAGAGTTGTTTCAATTTTTGCTCTGGATGTAAATGTAAATCATTTAGCAATTGATAAGCACGTTGCGGATTGAAATCATTATAGAAGTCTTGGAAGAAACGGAT
>NZ_JBKQBL010000003.1:69781-71404 GCF_046824975.1 Streptococcus intestinihominis
TGTTTCTGAAATCTTCATATTTTCATCCAAATAAGTTGTATCTGGCAAATAAGAAACGACTTGTTTGGTTTTTGCAGACGGTACTTCACCATGGATGTAGACATTACCTGAAGTAGGTTGCAAGAGCCCGTTCACTAATTTAATAATGGTCGTTTTCCCACTTCCGTTTGGTCCTAACAAACCAATGATACGACCCGGTTGAATATTGACACTCACATCATATAAGGCAATATGTTTACCATACACTTTTTGAACATGGTCTAGGTAGACCAAAGGGTACTGATTCATAATCTTCTCCTTAATTTAATAATGATTCTATTATAACCTTACTAAGAAGTGATTGCAAGATATAATCAGAAAAGAAAATCGAATGTTCGTACTATTTGATAACCAAATCATCTGTCCAAAAAAAGGAGAAACATCCGTTCCTCCTTTAAAGCAATCTTATTTGATTCCTAAAGCAATCCGCGCATAGCGGCTCATCTTTTCAACCGTCCAAGCTGGGTACCAGACCAATTTTACATCGACCTTAGTCACTTCTTCCATTCCTGTTAAGGCATCATAAATCTGATCCGTCAGCAAGTCTGCCAATGGACAACCCATGGTGGTTAGGGTCATATCGATTTCTGTTTCACCAGTTTCACCATCAAACCGAATTTCGTAGACCAAACCAAGATTGACAATATCAATCCCTAATTCAGGATCGATGACCTGCTCTAGATTTTCAAGAATACGGTTTTTAATTTGTTCGATTTCTTCTGTCGTATAACTCATTCTTTACTCCTTCTTCGTTGGGTTCATCCCTATGAAGAATTTCTTTTTTTACGGAAACCCAAATATTAAGGAAACTCTATAAAAGACCCCCCGGACCTGGGTCGCTTTTTTATTTCTAGGCGACCGTTAAAAAGATCCACAGGATCTTCCTCGCTTCCGAGTTTCTCGGCTCGGGTTAAAAAGGTCCCCCGGACCTGGGTCGCTTTTGAATGTCTGGGCTCGGGTTAAAAAGATCCGCAGGATCTAGGTCGCTTTTTTATTTCTAGGCGACCGTTAAAAAGACCCCCCGGACCTGGCCACTCTCTTGTTTTTGGGTGACCGTAAAAAATGTCCACTGGACATTCCTCGCTTCCGAGTTTCTCGGATCGGGTTAAAAAGGTCCCCCGGACCTTTTTAATCCTCTATAAAATCACGCAATGGTTTGCTTCTGCTTGGGTGGCGCAGTTTGCGGAGGGCTTTGGCTTCAATTTGACGGATCCGTTCACGGGTCACGTTAAAGACTTTCCCCACATCTTCCAAGGTTCGCATTTTACCGTCATCCAAACCAAAACGCAAACGAAGGACATTTTCTTCCCGGTCGGTAAGAGTATCAAGGACTTCATCCAATTGTTCGCGTAGTACCACACGAGTGGTGTAATCCACTGGATTTTCAATCACTTCGTCTTCGATAAAATCTCCCAAATGGCTATCGTCCTCTTCCCCGATTGGCGTTTCAAGAGAAACAGGTTCTTGGGCAATCTTCAAGATTTCGCGCACCTTATCAGGAGTCATATCCATGCGTTCAGCAATTTGTTCTGGTGTAGGATCTTGTCCCAATTCTTGCAAGAGGTTGCGTTGTTCACGAACCAA
>NZ_JBKQBL010000003.1:71446-74285 GCF_046824975.1 Streptococcus intestinihominis
CTTGTTAATAGTTTCTACCATGTGGACAGGAATACGAATGGTACGAGCCTGGTCTGCAATGGCACGGGTGATAGCCTGACGAATCCACCAAGTCGCATAAGTAGAGAACTTGAATCCCTTGGTATAGTCAAACTTATCAACGGCCTTCATCAAGCCCATGTTTCCTTCTTGGATCAAATCCAAGAATTGCATCCCACGACCAACATAGCGCTTCGCAATAGAAACAACCAAACGAAGGTTGGCTTCTGCCAAACGTTGCTTAGCTTCCAAGTCTCCTTGTTCCACCAAGATGGCCAATTCTTGCTCTTCTTCATTGGTCAAAAGAGGAACGACCCCAATTTCCTTCAAGTACATCCGTACTGGGTCATTGACCTTAGCAGAGTTGCTTCCAAGCAATTCCTCATCCGTCAACTCTGGTTCTTCTTCTTCGTTGTTCAGGACACGCGCACTTGGATTTCCTTCTTTATCCGTGATTGAAATCCCAGCATCTTGAATCCGTTGCAACAAATCATCAATTCCATCGGCATCCAAAGCAAAAGGAATGACCAATTGATCATTGATTTCATCATCTGTTGCAGTACCACTTTTCTTATGACTACGAATAAACTCTGCAATTTGGACATCTAAAGTTGTGATATCTTTTTGTTCTTTCGCCATTCCTACTCCATTCTTCTTTTTTGAGCGATTAGTCGCTCGAGTTCCAATAAAGCCTGATCCGCATCTCCACTGTGAGAGGCTTCTCGGACTTTTTTTCCTATTTGTTGACTTTCTTTACGAAGAAGCTCACGATTTCTCGTTTCTTCCACTTCTTCCAGCTCATTCTCCGCTATTTCATCCGGTAAATTTTCTTCTAGCATCAGATACCAGGCTCGTTGGACTTCCTCTGTCTGCTCAGACAAATCCTGCGATGTCACTTCTCCATTTTGGCAAAGCAGTTGGTACAAGGTTTGCAAGGCAGGGGTATCAAATGAAAAATCTGTCCGAAGACGATATTCATTCAAAACATAAGGAAAATCATTCATCCGATGAAGAAGATGATTCTCAGCCCGAACCAGGCGAGGCAACTGCTTCTGTACAATAGTTGGACTAGCAACTGGAGCCTGTGTCTGGATTGGCCCTTGATCTTGACGCTGACTACGCATCTGAAGACGACTAGCATTAACCGTTTGTTCCACCTGCAAATAATCAAAGTCAACCAAGAGATCGGCTAATTTATAAATGTAGGTGTTTTGTGCCGTTACAGATGGTGTCTGAGCAATTAAAGGAGCCATTTTTTCAACAAATTCAATCTGCGCCTGCAAATTTTCAATATTGTCTGGCTTCCAATAATCCATGAGAAATTCTACGCGGCTAAGACGCGTTTTTTCCAATAAGTCTGCCAAAGCTTGCGGTGAATTCTTTTTGAGATACTCATCAGGGTCCATCTGATCAGGAATTTGGACAACCTCTACCTCCTGTTTTTCCAGAACCTCTAATGCCTTTGCTGTCGCTAGCCTTCCCGCTTTATCTCCATCATAGGCCAAAATCACTTTTTTGGTAAATTTGCTCAGATGGGCTACATGTTCACGGGTCAGAGCTGTCCCCATGGAAGCAACCGCATTCTCAATCCCAGCCCGGTAGGCTGCGATGACATCCATGAATCCTTCCATCAGGTAAAGTTCATGGTTCTTCTTCGCGATCTGCTTGGCCTTATCCAAATGGTACAACTCATAACTCTTGTTAAAAAGGAGCGTACTACGGCTGTTCTTATATTTCCCCTGAGGCTTGGTCCCTTCGGCTTGTTCACGCCAAAGCCGACCAGAAAAAGCAATAACTCGGCCAGTATCATCCGATAAGGGAAACATAATGCGATCTTGAAAAGCATCATACAGAGTCCCCATATCACTAATATGAAACAGTCCTGACTCGGCCATAATGTTTTCTGAAAACTTTCCAGAAACACTCTGATACAGATAATTCCCTTCTGCTGGTGCTAGGCCTATTTGAAAATGCCGAAGCACCTCATCATCAAGTCCTCGATCATAAAGGTATTGCCGAGCATCCTCTCCCATCTTTGTCGTCATCAGGATCGCATGATAGAATTTGGCAGCCTCTTGATGAATCTCATAAAAGGGTTGTTTCCCATCTGCTTGCTGTGGCCTGGACTGAGATGGAGCAAGAGCTTGCACTTGAATGCCTACCTGATCTCCAACAATTTGAACAGCTTCCATGAAGGAGACACCACGATAGTCTTCGATAAACTTAAAAACATCGCCTGATTTGCCACAACCAAAACAATGATAGAACTGTTTATCCTCGACTACATTAAAAGAAGGTGTCTTTTCACCATGAAAAGGACAGAGACCTAAAAAGTTTCGTCCTGCCTTTGTCAATTGAACGACTTCTCCGATTACATCTACAATATTCACACTGTTTTTAATTTCTGAAATCAGTTGTTTGTCAACCATAAACAGTGCCTCCATTTTACCATAGAATATCATTAACTATTTTAAACTAATTTTTGTCAATTGTAAATCATTCAGATTGATTTTCATCCTATTTTTCCACATCTTTCCACACTTTCTAGAATCAACAGTTTGCTTAAATCAACTTTTTTAAAAGATTTGAGCATAATCATTGAATTCGACAAACTTTTTGGTTATACTATGGTCTGTAAAAAAATTATTATGAAAGGACATATTTAGGATATGTTAAAAGAATTGAAAGCTTTCCTCCTTCGTGGAAACGTTGTTGACCTTGCTGTTGCTGTGATTATCGGGGCTGCATTTGGAGCTATCGTTACATCATTTGTAAACGACGTTATTACTCCGCTTATTTTGAACCCAGCTTTGAAAGCTGC
>NZ_JBKQBL010000003.1:74337-80796 GCF_046824975.1 Streptococcus intestinihominis
TGGTGTTGAAAAGATCGCTGAATTGACTTGGAACGGTGTTGCATACGGTAGCTTCTTGAGCGCTGTAATCAACTTCCTTGTTATCGGTACTGTTCTTTTCTTCGTAGTGAAAGCTGCTGAAAAAGCACAAAACTTCGGTAAAAAAGAAGAAGCTACTGAAGAAGAAGCTGCTGCTCCAACTCAAGAAGAGTTGCTTACTGAAATCCGCGACTTGCTTGCAAACAAATAATCAGATAAAAAGATCCGATCTTCTAGCTAGAAGGTCGGCTTTTTTTGTCTTCAATTTTTCTAGAGAAACAAAAAACAGACCGAAGTCTGTTCTTGTATTCAATTAGAATTTTTTACGTTTACGAGCTGCTTCTGATTTACGTTTACGTTTTACAGAAGGTTTTTCATAGAATTCACGTTTGCGTGTTTCTTGAAGAGTACCAGCTTTAGTAACCGCGCGTTTGAAACGACGAAGAGCATCGTCAAGAGATTCATTCTTACGTACTACTGTTTTTGACATGTTTTTCACTCCCTTCAAGTTCAAGATCTACTCTATTCTACACGGAATTCTAAAGATTGTCAAGAAAAAGTTAAAGGAATTCATCTCTGGCAACTCTCTAAACGTTTATCAAATCTATTCGAGGATTCATTCTTTTCTGAATTCCTTTCATTCATAACGATTATAAAGTTTTGATACTACTTGTTCAAATGCTTCTACTTCCTCCCAATAATCCATTGGGAGATTACTAATTTTACTTAGATCATTCTCATCAAAATGATAGACCAGATGACGCAAAATTTGAGTTTCTATCCAGCGCACATCCCTTAGTTACTCGATATTAACTGATTCCAATCCTACTAGATACTGACAAAGAACAGCCAGTGACTCCGAATGAAACACTTTCTTCTCATGCAAATAATATAGAAAACTAAAATAATCAGCTCTTCTATTATCTTCTATTAAATTCTTTTCTTTCATCCCTACTCCCTTTAGAAAAAACTGTTTCCTCATTAAAAGATAAAAAACACTTTCCGTAATGTCTACGAAAAGTGTTCTAGTCTTACATATAAAGGAAGCTAAAGAGGGCAATGGCAACAATTGCAGCCAAGATTGGTGCTACAACTGGTACCCAAGCGTACCACCATTTTGAATCTCCCTTGTGTTCACCTAAGACAGATTTTGGAAGGAAGGCGTGAACCAAACGTGGACCAAGGTCACGTGCAGGGTTCAAACCAGGTCCTGTAGGACCACCAAGTGATGTCACCAAAGCCATAACGAGGAATCCAAGTGCCAAGTGAGCAACTCCTAGACCAGGAGCATGTGCTTGTGACAAAGCCAATTTTGCAGCTGTTGAAGAAGCATCGAAAATCCCTCCCTGCTCAGTCGCAGCTCTTTGAGCTAGACCAGCAACCTCAGCACCGAAGAAGTGTTTTGTCAAGGCAAGTGCCCCAAAGAAAAGGACGAATGATCCTGCAAACTCATTGACGAAACCATTGATGGTTGCTGCTTTACGTGATTCAGGAGTTCCTTTATCCAAGCTAGAAATCGTTGAGAAAGTTCCCAAGATATTGTTTGGATTTTCAGTTTGAAGGTAATATGGACGGTGAGTCGCAACAACAACCAATTGTCCAAACATGGCTCCAAGAACTTGAGCAACGATGTAGTATAAAACATTTTCCCAAGGGAAGAGTCCGCTAACTGCAAGTCCAATCGTAAAAGCAGGGTTGATATGGTTTCCTGATACATTACCAAACATCAAGGCTGGCATCATAACACCTATTCCATATCCAATTGCAATCACGAGCCATCCACTTTGATGCCCTTTGGTCCCCTTCAATTCAACGTTTGCAACGGCACCATTTCCTAAAATAATCAATAAAGCTGTTGCAATAAATTCGGTCGCAACTTTAACCCAAAAATCAAATTGCATTTTTGAATAATCTCCTTATAAAAAAATAATAATAATTTATTCTATCAGAATATCGAACACTTGTAAATAAACCGAACATTATTTTTAAAAAATATATCTTAATCCCTTGATTCATCCTTTTTAATTCTTGTATTATCCTCCACTTTCTATTTAACTCCGAATTATGATACAATAGGATTAGTTACACATCACAAAGGAGAACTCATGTCTGAAATCTATGACATTACCATTATCGGCGGTGGCCCTGTAGGGCTCTTTGCTGCCTTCTATGGCCATCTGCGTCAAGTAAAAGTGAAATTGATTGATTCCCTCCCTCAACTAGGTGGTCAACCTGCTATTCTCTATCCTGAGAAACGCATCCTAGATGTCCCTGGTTTTACCAACCTAACAGGGGAAGAATTGTCCAATCGGTTGATCAATCAATTAAAAACATTCGAGACTGACATTTGTTTGAATGAAACTGTTTTGGACGTTCATAAAAACGAAGATCACTTCCTAATTGAAACCAATAAAGACCAACATTTCAGTCGTGCTGTCATTATTGCTATGGGCGGTGGTGCCTTCAAACCACGTCCATTAGAAGTGGATGGGGCTGAAGTATTTGAGAACGTCCACTACCATGTTTCAAATATCCAACAATATGCTGGCAAACAAGTTGCTATTCTAGGTGGAGGAGATTCGGCTGTCGATTGGGCCCTGGCCTTTGAAAAAATCGCCCCGACAACTCTGGTCCATCGTCGTGATAATTTCCGAGCTCTCGAACATAGCGTTGAGGAATTAAAGGCTTCTTCTGTCTCTATTCAAACTCCTTATGTTCCTAGTCGCTTAATCGGAGAAAATGGCCGTGCCAGCCACTTGGAAATCACCAAGGTCAAATCAGATGAAACCCAATTACTCCCTATCGATGAACTCTTTGTCAACTACGGCTTCAAATCGTCAGTTGGCAAATTAAAAGAATGGGGCTTGGATCTCCAACGCAATAAAATCCTCGTGAATCGCAAACAGGAGACCAGTCGTGAAGGAATCTATGCTTGTGGCGATTGTTGCTTCTATGATGGGAAAATTGATTTAATTGCAACCGGCTTAGGCGAAGCTCCTACAGCAGTGAATAACGCCATTAATTACATTTATCCAGATAAGAAAGTTCAACCAGTCCACTCGACTAGCTTATAAGAAAAATCCTTTGAATCTTTTGATTCAAAGGATTTTTTTCTGCTTACAAATTATCCAATTCTTCTGCAATCTTATTGATTTTCCGCAAGCGATGATTGACGCCACTTTTGGTCAAGGGCGTTTTCAAGGCATCTGCAATTTGCTGAATGGAATAGTCGGGATTCTGAATTCGAACATAAGCAACTTCTTGAAGCTCGACAGGAAGGCCACCTAATCCAATAGTATCCATGATTTTGACGATATTGTTGATGGTCTTCATACTAGCTGTGACCGTCCGCGCGATATTGGCCATTTCAGCATTGTTGGCTCGATTGAGATCATTGCGCGCCTCTCGCATGACCTTGACAGACTCAAATTCTTCCAAGGCCTGCTTCGCTTCTACTAAGATGAGGAAATCAATAATATCCTCAGCCCGCTGCAAATAGGTGACAACTCCTTTTTTGCGTTCGATGGTCTTGGCATCTAACAAAAAGTGTTGCATCAGGTTGGCCAAATCCTGGGCATGGTCAGAATAAACAGAGCTAATTTCTAATTGATAGCGTCCTGATTCTGGATCCTTGATGGTCCCACTTGCTAAGAAAGCTCCTCTCAGATAAGCTCGACTTGCTTCGTCTTCTTCTAAGATTCTCGGGTCAATCCCAGTCTCAATACCAAAGAAAGAATCAGCCAAATGCAGGTCTGCAAGAATCTCTTCGACTTTTTCATCAATAGAAACAGTATAGACGCGATTCTTTTTCAAATTGGTTTTTTGGTGGTGACGAATATCGGATTTAACCTGATAAAACTCTACAATTAATTCATAGATATGGCGGGCAATCTTAGCATTCTCCGTTGTCAGAGACAAACTTAAGCCCCCCATACTCAAGCCCAAACTACCTGACATCTTAATCAGAGCAGATAACTCACTTTTCTCAAAGCGGTGAAGGGTCAAGATCTCTTCTTTTACTTTAATGGTAAAACTCATTTAATCACCTGTACCATTTGCATCAGTTCATCCACAACAGCTTCTCCATCATGGAAGGCTCCGCCATTTTCCAAGCGTAGGAAATTTGTTGAAATAACTCGGGGCACTTGAGATTTTAAACCTGCAAAATCGTGTTCTACTTGAACCAGATATTCATCAAATCGATTCGTGTCCATGTATTCTTGAGGTACTTTTTCAATATTGACCAAAACAGTATCAATAAAAGGCTTCTTCAAGTGTTTATGAAGGACGGATACATGGTCACTGTCAGTAAAGTGTTCTGTCTCCCCACGTTGGGTCATGATGTTGCAGACATAAGCGACCTCTGCTTTTGTATCAAGCAAGGCTTGTCCAATTTCCTCAATCATTAGATTAGGAAGGATCGATGTAAAGAGAGAACCAGGTCCTAAAATAACCATATCACTTTCTAAAATCGCATCTACTACTTTTCGACTCGCTTTCGGCGTCTCATCATTATAGGTATTGGTGACATAGACATAATCAATCATGCCCTCATGATGGGCGATTTCACTCTCACCAGCGACTTCTGACCCATCCATAAATACGGCATGAAGGGTCAACGGTGTATCGCTGGAAGGATAGATTTTTCCTGTCGTATGGAAAAATTTCGTAAGCAATTGCATGGCATTATAGGTCGAGCCCTGCATTTCAGAAATCCCAGCAATAATCAAATTCCCTAGAGGATGACCAGCTAGTGGCCCATCGTCTTCCGCAAAACGATATTGAAAGACTTTTTCATAAAAACGAGGCATGTCAGACATGGCTACTAGAACATTTCGCAAGTCGCCTGGCGGTGTCAATTGATGAATATTTTTTCGAAGTTCTCCAGAGCTACCACCATCATCCGCCACTGTCACAATGGCCGTAATTTCAACATCCTTTTTCCGTAGGCTATTCAAGATGACAGAAATCCCTGTACCGCCTCCGATGACGGTCATTTTTGGTTTTCTCATGAACGATTCACCGTTTCTTTCCGTCGGTCTTTGTCGCGATGACTCATATTAACCGTCCAATCTTTAGCTAGATCTCGTCCAAGACGTGCCGCAAAGGCGACGGAACGGTGTTGGCCGCCTGTGCAACCAACTGCAATCGTCAAAACGGATTTTCCTTCTCGTTTGTATGCTGGCAAGATGGGAGCAATCAACTCGTAAAGATGACGATAAAACTCCTCTGATTCTTTGTGATTCATGACATAGTTATAGACATCATCATCTAGCCCTGTTTGATTCCGTAGCTCTGGTTGGTAGTAAGGATTAGGTAGGAAACGAACATCAAAGACCAAGTCCGCATCTAAAGGCAAACCATACTTAAAACCAAAGGACATGACTTCAATCCGAAACTCAGGCTGGCTATCTTGTCTGGAGAATTGTTCAGCAATCACTTTACGAAGATTACGGGGAGTTAATTCCGTCGTATCAATGACATTTTGACTCATGTTTTTAAGCGGAGCCAAAAGTTCACGTTCTAGAGTAATCCCATCCAAGACGCGCCCATCAGCAGCCAGTGGATGACTACGACGGGTTTCTTTGTAGCGAGCAACCAATTCACTGTCGGTCGCATCCAAAAATAGAATTTTAAAATCAATTCCTTCGTGATTCTCTAATTCGTCCAAAATGGAGCGAATTTCTGCAAAGAAAGACCGACTACGCATATCCACGACGAGAGCCAACTTGTTATTGTCCATCGAGAGTTGAATCAGCTCTATAAATTTTGGCAAGAGAGCTGGAGGCATATTATCAATGGTGAAATAGCCCATATCTTCAAAGGACTGAATGGCTACGGTCTTCCCTGCTCCACTCATTCCTGTTACAATGACCAGTTGAATTGTTTTTTCTGTATCTGTCATCCTAATCACCTTTTCCTTACAAAAAAGGAGGAGGGCATCATCTTTCCAGTTGGTCAGTCGATGGCTCTCACTCCAACATTCCTTTTACCCGAATGCATTCCTTCTATTGAGACTATACTTCTGCAATCACTTCGATTTCGATTTTGACATCGCGTGGCAAGCGAGCCACTTCTACTGCAGAACGTGCTGGAAATTCACTTGAAAATGCTGTCTTATAAACCTCATTAAAAGGTACAAAATCATTCATATCACTTAAGAAACAGGTTGTTTTCACCACGTGATCAAAGTCCGTTCCAGCTTCTTCAAGGATAGCAGAAATATTCTTCAAGACTTGTTGGGTTTGTTCTTGAATGGTTTCACCAACAATTTCACCTGTTTCTGGTGAAAGGGGAACTTGCCCACTTGCAAATAAGAGATTGCCCACTATTTTTCCTTGAACATAAGGACCAATTGCTGCTGGTGCTTTATCTGTGTGAATTGTTTTTGCCATTTTCTTCTCCTCATTCCTAATTTTCACTGGAGGCTGCTAGCTTTTC
>NZ_JBKQBL010000003.1:80849-88285 GCF_046824975.1 Streptococcus intestinihominis
CCGTTCTAAGCGTAACTTACGATTGGGATTCAACTTATTAAAGAGTTCTTCCAATTTTTCTGCATTCCAAACGTCTGCAGCAGAGACAAAATTTCCGTCTTTATCACGAAAGGATATAGGTTTATCTCCCATCTTCTTCTCCTCTTTATCTCTAACTAGTCAACAAATTCAAATTCGAATTTACCGATTCGAACGATATCGCCGTCTTTAGCACCGCGTGCTCGAAGAGCTTCATCGACACCCATTCCACGCAATTGACGCGCAAATTTCATGACAGACTCATCCCGATCAAAATTGGTCATATTGAAGAGTTTTTCTAACTTATCACCAGACAAGATCCAAGAAGCATCATCATCTCGATTGATTTCGAAGGCTGGTTGATCCTCATCAAAGCCATAGTAGACTTCTTCTTGCGCCATATCTTCTTCTGAATACAAGAGGAATTCTGGTGTTTTATCTAACAAGTCTGCTGTTGCTTCCAACAAATTGTCCAAGCCTTGATGGGCCAAACTAGAGATTGGGAAAATCTGTGGCAATTCATCAAACTCGTCGTAATTGGCAGCCAATTTTTTCTTGAACTCTTTCAAGTTTTCTTGGCTCTCTGGCATATCCATTTTATTAGCGACAATAATCTGTGGTCGCTCCATCAAGCGAAGATTATAGGTTTCAAGCTCCTTGTTGATTTGAACGTAATCTTCATAAGGATCGCGTCCTTCACTCGCTGACATATCGATGACATGCAAGATAACACGGGTGCGCTCAATGTGGCGAAGGAATTGGGTACCCAGACCGACACCTTGGCTAGCCCCTTCGATCAATCCAGGAAGGTCTGCAACTGCAAAGGACTCACCTGATGGTGTCCGAACCATGCCCAAATTCGGAACAATGGTTGTAAAATGATAAGCTCCAATTTTTGGCTTAGCAGAAGTAATCACACTGAGAAGAGTTGATTTCCCTACTGATGGGAAGCCAACCAAACCAACATCTGCTAAGACCTTGAGTTCTAATTCGAGTTCGCGTTCCTGACCTGGTTCCCCATTTTCTGAAATCTCAGGCGCTGGATTTTTAGGAGTTGCAAAACGGATATTTCCGCGTCCTCCACGTCCGCCATGGGCTACAATATATTCTTGCCCATTTTCAACCAAGTCGGTAATGACCTTACCAGTCTCCGCATCTCGGACAGTTGTCCCTTGCGGTACTCGCACATAGAGGTCTTCTGCTCCCCGTCCGTGCATCCCTTTGGTCATCCCCTTCTCACCATTTTGAGCTTTAAAATGTCGGTTATAGCGGAAGTCCATCAGCGTGCGCAAGCCTTCGTCTACAACGAAGATAACATTGCCTCCGCGTCCTCCATCACCTCCCCAAGGTCCGCCATTGGGAACATACTTTTCACGACGGAAGGCGACCATGCCATCTCCACCATTCCCAGCCTTGACCTTGATTTTGGCTGTATCTAAAAACATACTCATAATTTAACGTTTTCCTTTTATTACCAAGTGCTACTTGGAATCCTCTTAGTAGGATAGTGCACCAAATGCTGCAGCAAAAATTGCTCCAACCGTTACAATCAACATAATCACAATGACTAGCATAGTCAATTTTTCAAAAAAAGTTTTTTTGCGTTTTCCATTATCTCCAAAAGCCACGTTTTTTACCTCTATTACAATAAATTCATTAGCCCTATTTTACCACGAAAAAGGGCATTTTTCAAACATCCACCTTTTACAAGAAAGACAGCTAATTTATGGCAGGTGTTTTTTTACAACCATACTTTTGCATATTTATTTCTAGCATCCAATTAAAAAAGACTGGAGTAATTTCCAGCCTTTTAAAAAAGAGGATTATTTTGTTAACTTCTTAGAGCGAAACACTGTAATACCAACTGCACATCCCAAGATACCGACAAGGAAGATAACAGGCGTCATCTTTTCACCTGTACTTGGAAGAACTTTTTTCTTCCAAGTTTTTGGAGTTTCTTCTTCTTTGACAGAAGTTGATGATGAGTTTAATGAAGTACTAGAACTTAACGAAGATGATGAACTTGACGAAGACCTAGAACTTGATGAAGACGATGAACTTGACGAAGAGCTAGAACTTGATGAAGACGATGAACTTGACGAAGAACTAGAACTTGATGAAGAACTTGAGCTTGATGAAGAACTTGAACTTGATGAAGAACTTGAACTTGGTGTCGGTGGGGTTTGTTCTTTCTCACCTAATCCTTCTCCAGATCCCGATTCCAATCTCAATTCGCGTGTTAAACTACGAGGCTCAGGAAAATTGGTTGCTGTCCATGTCAAAGTATTATGAACTAGATCGCCAACTTTTGTACCCGGAGCCACTCTAGTAGAGTATTCAATATACATTGGCCAATTGTAGTTATCTCCAAATTCAATAGTAAATCCTGTGATCTGACCAGCTGCATTCTTGTCGAAGACAGCTTTTTTACTGAAATTATCTAAAACTGGCAGAGTTAAAATATGGGCTTCGTTTCTAATTCCACCATCTACTGGACTAAAGCGAACCGCACGGAAACTACCTTCTACCAGTGTCAAACCATCTCCAAATTGATCTTTAATGACCATTCCACGAAGGATATCTTGACGAGCATTTAAGATAATCCGCCATTTTACAATCGTTGGATCTGTTTGGTCTTGGTAGCCATATTTCATTTCATAGTCACCAGCTTGGCCATCTGTTTTTTCGTAGTTTAATGAAAAATCTGTATTACCAAATTTAAAGGTCAGTGGGGATGTTTTGGTAACAACCTCTGGATCAACTTTCACATCAAAACGTAAAGAAACGCGTTTATTGAGAGGGTGTGAAGCAAAGTAATCGTTAAATGTAACCGTTACGGTCTTGTTTGCCGAATTGACAACAGCTTTCCCGACTGTCTGACCATTTGTTTGGCCTTCTTCTACCACATCAAATTCTAGAGCTGTATAGAAGGTTAATTCTTTAGGCAAAGCCAAGGTCAGGGTGTCTCCTGCTTGAATGGCTTGTGTATCAGGAAAGGCTACATTGATGGTAGCAGACAATTTTTCGTTTGATAAGACTGTGGTTCCACTGGTTACTGCTTGGTTATCCTTGGTCAGACTAGCTGTTTGCGTATAAGACAGGACTTCTGACGCTTGAATAGTTTGAACAAAAGCATTCGAAAAAATAACTGCAGCAACAAGGGCTAGGGACCACATCATTCGACGTAAATATTTCATATTAACCTCCTTAACTCTCACTTGGAGAGTTTACTTCTTTATTTAATCTTCAAGACCAATTTCATCTTTGACTACAGCAGCAATGGTATCCACATAGTAGTCCACTTCTTCATCAGTCGGAGCCTCTGCCATGACACGAAGAAGTGGTTCGGTACCACTTGGACGCACCAAGATACGGCCATTCCCAGCCATTTCAGCTTCCATTTTTTCAATGATTGCGCGAATGGCAGGAACTTCCATAGCCTTGTCTTTCATGCTGTTTTCAACACGGATATTGACCAATTTTTGAGGATAGATGGTAACTTCTGATGCAAGGTCTGATAAAGTACGACCAGTTTCTTGCATAATCTTAGTCAATTGAACGGCACTCATCTGGCCATCTCCGGTGGTATTGTAGTCCATGACAATCACGTGACCAGACTGTTCACCACCTAGATTGTAACCAGACTTCCGCATCTCTTCGACCACATAGCGGTCTCCGACAGCTGTCACAACCTTGTTAATGCCCTTGGCATCCAAAGCCTTATGAAAGCCTAGATTGGACATGACCGTCGTTACGATAGTGTTATCTTTTAAGAGACCTTTCTCAGAAAGGTAGGTCCCGATGATGTACATGATTTTATCACCATCGACCAGGTCCCCATTTTCGTCAACTGCAATCAAACGGTCACTATCACCATCGAAAGCCAAACCAATAGCTGCACCAGATTCTCGGACAGCCTCTTGCAAAGCCTCAGGATGGGTCGAGCCTACTTGGTCATTGATATTGAGACCATTTGGGCTTTCTCCAATAACTGTCAAACGTGCTCCCAAGTCAGCAAAGACATGACGGGCACTTGTAGATGCGGAACCATTCGCAGCATCCAGAGCCACGTGCATTCCTTCCAGCTGGGTTCCAGTTGAAACTAAGTATTCTTGATACTTACGAAGTCCTTCAGGATAGTCCATCACTGTACCAAGACCTTCTGCACTAGGTCGAGGAAGAGTATCAGACTCCGCATCCAATAAGGCTTCAATCTCTAGTTCACGGTCATCGTCTAATTTATAGCCATCATTCCCAAAGAATTTAATCCCATTGTCTAAGGCTGGATTATGACTGGCAGAAATCATGACCCCAGCACTTGCACCTTCAGAACGAACCAAATAAGCTACACCTGGTGTCGCGATGACACCGAGTTTATAAACTTTAATCCCTACAGATAGGAGACCTGCTACGAGAGCACTTTCTAACATTTCACCAGAAATACGTGTATCTCGTCCTACGAAAACAAGTGGAGTTCCTTTTTCATGTTGACTGAGGACATAACCTCCGTATCGACCGAGCTTAAAGGCCAACTCTGGCGTCAATTCGACGTTTGCTTCTCCACGGACTCCGTCCGTTCCAAAATATTTACCCATTATGATATTCCTTTCGATGAATCTTTATTAATTGCTATTATGTGATGAAGAACTGGTCGAGGAAGAGCTGGAACTGGTTTGTTTCAACTCAACCTTCATGTAGAGTTCTGATGGAGAGATGATGACTGGTAAATCATTCCCTTCACTGTCTACTGCCTTCATTGATACGGTTGCAGTATAGGTATTGTTCAAAAGATCTCCTTCAGGGAAGATGGCTTCCACATGATCAATTTTAGCTAAAGTATCTTGGTCGCTTGTTACAGATACCTCATCCTCAGAGAAAGTAACATGCGAGAGATTCCAACCTGGAGCAATTTGTTTATCTGGTATCGTGACGGAAACATCAAATTTTTTCGTCATTTTCTTACCAATTTTTGCAGTTACCTTCTGAGGCTCGATGGTTGCTGTTAAACCAGAAGGTAAGCCTTCAATGTTTAATATGATTTCATGCTCGCCTTCTTTCAGATCTCTTAAATCGGCTACCACTTTAAATTTACGAGTACTAGCCTGCATTTCTGATGCTAAAGCAACACGATTAGATCCTTTAAGAAAGACGGTCACTTCTGAACTAATCCCGCTGACAAAATATTTACTATCGTTGTACTTTACGTCAATTGGAATATTGGTCAAGGTATTCGTGTAGGTTTCAGAACTAACTTGACGCGCACTACTGTTATTCTGAAAATTAACAGAAGTTGCATTGATGAACAAGAGACTTGAGAAAAAGACAGAGGTCACAATATAGACTATTTTTCTTTTTGAAATCATTTGACGCGTCCTCCAAAAATTCTTGATTTCAAATCTTTTTTCTCTTGATCTTCTGGAATAATGAAGGCACGCAATTCTTGTTCGAATTCTTCGATACTGAGGTCGTGTCTAAAACTCCCATTTCTCGTAATGGAAATACCACCCGTTTCTTCTGAAATAACAAAGGTGAAGGCATCACTTACCTCAGACAAGCCAATTGCTGCCCGGTGTCGCGTTCCGAACTCTTTTGAAATTCCCGTACTTTCTGTTAAGGGGAGATAGGCACAAGATACAGCAATTTTATCATTGGTGACAATCACTGCCCCATCGTGAAGCGGGGTGTTGGGGATAAAAATATTAATCAGAAGTTCACCCGAAACATCTGCATCGAGGGGAATACCCGTAGAAATATATTCTTGAAGGGTTCTACTCCCTTGAATAGCAACCAAGGCACCAATCTTTCGAGGACTCATATAAGCAACGGCTTTTACATAGGATTGAACCAATTTTTCTTCTGTACTAATCTGGTTGGTTGAGAAAAATTCAGTTGCTCGACCTAATCGTTCTAATCCCGTCCGAATTTCCGGAGAGAAAATCACTACCGCAGCAATGACCCCGTATGTGATGATTTGGTTGATCAACCAAGAAATGGTCGTCAGACCAATCATATTGGCAACTAACTCAAATAAGAAAAAGGTCAAGACACCACGGACTAAAATCATAATTTTAGTGCCGACAATGGCTTTTATAAAATAATACAATAACCAGGCTACTAGGGCAATGTCAATCAGGTTGACAACCACACTCCATGGAGTGGGAAATAAACTGGCCCAATACTGGGGATTTGACAATTGTTGGATGTTCACAATCTCATACCTACCACTTCTCTTCTAGGCTTTTCACGCAGCTAACAATTGTGGATGATTACTGGAAACAGCAAGGCTTCTAGCAAATGGATAGCGCGTTCAAACTACTCTACACCATTATATCATGTTTCAACAGATTTTTCTGTAACCTTCTGTTGGTTTTTGTGATAAAATATGAATTATGAAGATTAAGACTAGTATAGGGCTTATTGCCGGAAAAACGAGTAGTCACCTCTTGCGTTTGCTTGGTCGTGGCTCTACCCTTCCTGGAAAAATCGCCCTCCAAATTGATAAAGACATTTTACAATACCTGGCCCAGAACTACGAAATTGTGGTTATCACTGGCACGAATGGGAAAACACTAACAACAGCTCTCACTGTTGGCATTCTTCGGGAGGCTTTCGGACCTATCGTGACCAATCCTAGTGGGGCTAATATGATTTCAGGGATTACGACTACTTTCTTGAACGCAAAAGGTTCTTCTGGTCGTCCTATCGCTGTTCTTGAAATCGATGAAGCCAGCCTGGCTCGAATTTGTGACTACATCACTCCGACCTTGTTTGTAATCACCAATATTTTCCGGGATCAAATGGATCGCTATGGGGAAATCTACACGACTTATCGGATGATTTTAGATGGGATTAAAAAAGCGCCTCAAGCGACTGTTCTGATGAATGGGGATAGCCCACTTTTCCACACCCTTCCCCTACCAAATCCCGTTCAATATTTTGGATTTGATACGGAAAAAACTGCTCCGCAGCTAGCTCATTACAATACGGAAGGAATCGTTTGTCCAGAGTGTCACGGTATTTTAACTTACCAATTAAACACCTATGCCAATCTGGGAGATTACATTTGTGAAAGCTGTGGCTTCCATCGTCCTCCATTGACAGTGGCAGTTAATGAATTGACCGAGCTGACCAATACTTCTTCTCACTTTAAAATCAACGGGACAAACTACCACATCAATATTGGGGGCCTCTATAATATATACAACGCCCTCGCTGCAGTTGCGGTTGCCCATTATTTTGAAGCGAGTCCAGACGTCATTAAGCGTGGTTTCGACAAGAGCAAGGCTGTCTTCGGCCGTCAGGAAACCTTTAAGATTGGGGATAAAGAATGTACCTTAGTCCTGATCAAAAATCCGGTTGGAGCAACCCAAGCCATTGAAATGATTAAGTTGGCGCCGTATTCCTTTAGCTTGTCAGTC
>NZ_JBKQBL010000003.1:88334-108866 GCF_046824975.1 Streptococcus intestinihominis
CTCCTCAATGCTAACTATGCTGATGGGATCGACACTAGCTGGATCTGGGATGCGGACTTTGAGCAAATCACCAAGATGGACATCCCAGAGATCAACGCCGGAGGGGTACGCCACTCTGAAATTGCCCGACGACTTCGGGTTACAGGCTATCCTGCTGAAAAGATCACAGAAATGGCTGAATTAAAAGAGGTCTTCCAACGCATCCAGCAACAGGAAACTCCTCACGCCTATATCTTAGCCACCTATACGGCCATGCTTGAATTCCGTGAGATTTTGGCCCAAGAACACCTGATTGAAAAGGAGATGAATTAATGACCTACACTTCACTACAATCCCCTGATCAGGAAAACTACCAGTACGAATTGAGAATTGCCCATCTTTATGGGAATCTGATGAATACTTATGGGGACAATGGAAATATCCTCATGCTCAAGTACGTTGCGGAGAAACTTGGTGCTCATGTCACTGTGGATATCGTTTCTCTCAAAGACCGCTTTGATCCAGATACCTACGATATCGCCTTTTTCGGTGGAGGCCAAGACTACGAACAGACCATTGTATCAGAAGATCTAGCAGATAAAAAAGAAGACATCGAGCGCTTTATTGATGAAGATGGTGTAGTCCTTGCTATTTGTGGTGGCTTTCAGCTTCTAGGCCAGTACTATATTGAAGCTTCTGGCAAACGCATTGAGGGCCTTGGTATTATGGGGCATTACACTCTCAACCAAGAAAACAATCGCTATATTGGCGACATCAAGATCCATAATGAAGAGTTCAATGAAACCTACTATGGTTTTGAGAACCATCAAGGTCGCACCTTCTTGGCAGAGGATGAAAAACCGCTGGGCAAGGTTATCTACGGAAATGGGAACAATAAAGAAGATGGTTGTGAAGGGGTTCATTACAAAAACGTCTTTGGCAGCTACTTCCACGGTCCTATTCTCTCTCGCAACGCCAATTTGGCCTATCGCTTGGTGACAACAGCTCTAAAGAAAAAATATGGACAAGACATCGTCTTAGCCACTTACGATGATATCTTAAGCCTTGAAAAGGCGGAAGAATATACTGATGTGAAAAGCAAAGCTGAATTAGAAGAATAGGGAGACAAAATGAATAAACGAAAACTACAATATGTTGCACTACTGATTGCAGTCTTGCTTATTGCGATTATTTCCTTGGCCAATATGCAAACGGTGACTGTGAACTTTTTGCTGGTCCAATTTAAACTCCCTCTCATCATTTTGATTCTGGTTTGTGTCCTTCTTGGTTCGCTGGTGACTTTCTTAGTCAGCCTTCCAAAAAATTTCTCATTAAAACATGAGTTAAAAACCGCGAAAAAACAACTAGGACAAAAGATGTCAGGTGATAAAGAAGAAAAAATCAAACAAATCGAAAACTGAGAGTGGGACAGAAATCGGTCATTCGTTAGAATTCGATTTCGTCGTCCCACATCCGCACAGTTGAGTAGGGCTGTAAAAGCTGATGAAATCAGCGTAGTAGAGCCCACTCAACCACTGCGTCTTGCTCGACAATCCAAAGACAATTGAGAGGCTAGGACTTTTGTCCCAGCCTCTTCATGCTGATCTAATGATTTTTTGATGGTAACTGCTTGGCGACTACTTGAGCTAAGAGTGAAAAGAGAATAACGCCAGCACCAATGAAAAGAAAAGATACCATGCGGACACTTGGTAACCAAGTCATCAAGCCTTTAGAGATGGGCATAAAGAGAATGGCCAGGGTAAAAATAGTGCTTAAGACCCTGCCCAGATAGTCTCCTTCCACCTTGGTTTGCACTTGGGTAAAAAAGTGGATATTAAAAATCGTCATAAAGAGTTCACAGACTAAATTTCCAGAAAAGGATAGAAGAGGAGGAAGAGGCAAACCCATCATGAATACTCCTACTCCTGTTAAGATCAATAAGAAGAGAAGCATCTCCATGCTTGATTTAAATTTATTGGCGATCAAGGCTCCGATGATGGAGCCAATAGCCCCCAAAGTTAAGATGGTCGCATAAGCGCCCTTGACCCCGTAGAGTCGATTCGAAAAGGGAAGTAAAAACTCAAAAGCTGCAAAAAAGAAATTGACGCTGGAAGCCACCAAGAGAAGGAAGAAAATCTCTTTCTGATGCCAGATATAGTGCAATCCATCCTTGATATCCGAAAAAATATCTTTTCCTGTGAACCGTTTCTTTTCTTGAACCTTTGCTTCTTCTTTCGGAAGGAATGCCACTAGGACAAAGGCGATGAAAAAGGTCAGCGCATCCAGTAAGAGGGTCGCATGGAGACTGGCAAATTGTAAAACAAGGAAAGAGAACACAGGTGAGCTAACACCGACAACCTGTAAGACCAACTCCAAGCGTGCATTATAGGTCACAATCTCATCCTTCTCTACGACTTCAGTGATAATGGCTTTGTTGGCCGTACGAGAAAATGCAAAGGCAATGGCCTGGACAATATTGGCAACAATCAAGGCTGCAATCATCCAACGATCGTTCCTGATAAAGGAAATCGCTAAACAAAGGAGACCACAAACCAAGTCGGTTGTCATCAAAATCTTGCGACGGGAAAAACGGTCTGAGATCACGCCACCAAAGGGATTGACTAAAATAGAGGTGACAAGTTCAGAAATCTGATAAATCCCCAATACTGTCTTTCCTATAGTCCCCATCGAGGCCAGCCAGACACTATTCCCATAATCATAGAGCATATTTCCCATTCGATTGATCGCCCCACGAGCAATTAATTGGACTGCATGTCGATTCATAAAAAACCTCCTTCATTTTCTGAAACTATTGTATCAGTTCATGAAAGAGGTTTTCATTTTGTCCCTTATTTGGGAAAAATAATAAATTACAATTTTATAAAAAGGATCCTACTGTTCTTTTGATTGAAGCTGCTTAGCTACTAGCTGAGCCAAGAGTGAAAAGAGAATAACTCCAGCTCCAATAAAAAGAAATGATTCCATGCGGACACTTGGCAACCAAGTCATCAAACCTTTGGCGATGGGCATAAAGAGAACAGCCAAAGTATAAATCGTACTCAAGACTCTCCCCAGATAATCATCTTCCACCTTGGTTTGCACTTGAGTAAAAACGTGGATGTCGAAAATGGTCACAAAAAATTCACAGACCAGATTTCCCGAAAAGGAAAGATAAGTCGGAAGAGGCAAGCCCATCATGAACACTCCGACCCCTGCCATGATCAGTAAAAACAGGAGAATTTTCATACTTGATGTAATTTTATTGGCAACAAGTGCTCCTAGAATAGATCCAATAGCTCCCAATGTTAAGATGGTCGCATAAGCCCCCTTGCCCCCGTAGAGTCGATTGGAAAATGGAAGTAAAAACTCAAAAGCCGCAAAAAAGAAATTAACGCCGGAAGCCACCAACAAGAGAAAGAAAATGTCTTTCTGATGCCAGATATAGTCTAACCCCTCCTTGATATCAGAAAAAATATCTTTCCTCGTAAACTGTTTCTTTTCTTGAACCTTTGCTACTTCTTTCGGAAGGAATGCCACTAGGACAAAGGCAATGAAAAAGGTCAGCGCATCTAGTAAGAGGGTCGCATGGAGACTGGCAAATTGTAGAACTAGGAAAGAAAACACGGGAGAACTGACACTAACAACTTGTAAGACCAGCTCCAAGTGCGCATTATAGGTTACAATCTCTTCTTTCTCCACAACTTCTGTAATAATGGCTTTATTGGCAGGTCGAGAAAAACCAAAGGCAATGGCCTGAACAATATTGGCAACAATCAGAGCCGCAATCATCCAATGATCATTTCTAATAAAAGAAATCGCCAAACACAGGAGACCACACACCAAGTCGGTCGTCATCAAAATCTTGCGACGAGAAAAACGGTCTGAAATCACCCCTCCAAAAGGATTCACGAGGATCCCTGTCACTAACTCAGAAATCTGATAGATTCCTAATACCGTCTTTCCTATAGTCCCCATTGAGGCCAGCCAGACACTATTCCCATAATCATAGAGCATATTTCCAATTTTGGTAATCGCTCCACGACTAATTAATTGGACCGCATGTCGGTTCATAAAATCTCCCTTATCTCTCTCCTATTTAGGAACATTCATCTATTACAAATTTATCAAAGTGTTCTTGATAATAAGCTACCTGCTCTGGAAGACCTAGCACATCAAAAATATGCATAGCCTCTTGCATTTGCTGACTACCTTCTTCTGTTTGCCCCTTCTGATAGAGGGCAAAGCCCTTGAGGTAATGAAAGACATTGCGTTCGTAAAGTTTGATGCTCTTGCCGATAATCTTTTCCACATAGGCTTCAAAATAGCTGGCATTTTCAAAAGAATGATGTTCTAGACAATGCTGGTAGCAATTGAGGGCTAGAATCAAGACCAGTTTTCGATGGCGACCAATTTCCTTGTAGAAATCTTCCCGCTCCATCACTTCTCTACCAAGCCGAGTGACATAATCCACATCATAAAAGCTATAAAGATTGCCAAAGAGAATCAACTCATACATGGTCCATTCTTCCGTTTGAAAGAGATAGTCCGCCACCTTTTCCAGATCACTTTGCTTCATCGTGTAGCTGGCATCTCTCTGGCAAATCAGCCCTTGTAACAAAATCCAATTCAATTCAAAATAGAGGGGATTGGTCGAACGTTTAGCCTTTTCAAGTTGTTCTCCTTGAAGCCTTTGAAAACCAGCAATATCATTTGCATAGTAAAGCGGAATAATCTGAGCCATCAAGGCCACATGCTCATGGTGTTGAAAATTTCTGGCCTTATCCATGAAATTCTCAATCGTCACATGGATATTGTCCAAAATGTCAAAGAAGCGCGACGCAGCCAGATCTGATTCGCCCAATTCAAAACGGGATAACTGAGAGGTCGAGCAGGCTTCTCCTGCAGCTTCTTTCAAGGAATAATTTTTACTCATTCGAAATTCACGAAAAACTTTTCCTAAATCTTCCATTTGATTACCACTTAAATTCCTTTAAGGACCTTTCTAACTCTTGCAAGTATCCTTCGTAGAATCCGTGATCCTCTTTCACGGAAAAATCTAATTGCCTTAAGTAAGAAATCAGCCAATCAACCAATAGATCATACTGATGAAGAGGTAGGCGTTTCATCTGCTCTTCAACAAAAGAAATGGCCTCTGCAAAGCGCTGCTCTTCTAAAACTTGCTGAAGATAGTGAGCCCCGTTGATGAGTCTTCCTTCCTCATCCTCATACTGCCCCAAATCTAAATTCTGAATCTGTAGGCGCAGAGTTGTACCAATTATATCGGCTACACCTTTAATCTGCTTCATAAACCAATCATTTTCAGCCGTCATAATGTTCTCCTTAGGCAAATTAGAAAACTACACTTTCTCCGCTAGATTTTCCATCTATTCCACCTGCTCTGACAGTTCTGCCCACTCTTCCATAACCGCTTCCTGCTGAATTGTCAGTTTGTCCATCTCACTCTGCAATTGAACTAAATCTTCTGCATCATTGGTGCTATGCATGGTTTCGGTGATGGCTTGAATTTTTTGATCCAGCTCTTCCATCTCCGCTTCCAATTGCTCAATGCGACGAGTGATTTTACGGAGTTCCTTTTGGTTTTGCTTTTGCAAGTGATAATCATTGCTGGTGACTTCTTCCATTGAAGCAGCGGGCACAGCTTCTGCTTGCGCTACAGCAAGGGCCTCTAACTCTGCTTTTTTCTCCAGATAATAATCATAGTCTCCTAGGTAAAGAGTTGAACCCTCTTCTGAGAGTTCTAAGACTTGGGTGGCTACCCGATTGATAAAGTAGCGGTCGTGGCTGACAAAGAGAAGAGTCCCGTCAAAATCAATCAAGGCATTTTCCAGCACTTCCTTGCTATCGATGTCCAAGTGGTTGGTCGGCTCATCGAGAATCAAAAAGTTGTTATTCTCCATGGATAGTTTAGCCAAGAGCAGGCGCGCCCGCTCTCCACCTGACAGCATGCCGACGGTTTTCTTGACATCGTCCCCAGAGAAAAGGAAGGCTCCCAGGCGATTGCGAATTTCCACTTCTGGTGTTAGCTTAAAGTCATTCCAGAGTTCATCCAAAACACTGTTGTGAGGGGTTAGCTTACTTTGGGTCTGGTCATAGTAGCCTACCTCGACATTGGCCCCAAAACGGGCTTCTCCTTTGATAAAAGGAATCTGTCCAACGATGGACTTGATAAGAGTCGATTTCCCGATCCCATTTGGTCCTACAATAGCGACCGCATTCATCTTGCGGATATCCAGATTGATGGGCTCTGATAGGACTTGATCGTCATAGCCGACAGCTGCCTCTTCTACTGTCAAAACGACATTGCCAGAGGTCTTATCAGAATGGAAGGTCATATGGGCAGACTTGGTCCCAGCTTCGGGCTTGTCTAGGCGCTCCATTTTTTCCAACTGCTTGCGACGAGACTGGGCCCGCTTGGTGGTCGAAGCCCGCACTAAATTGCGATTAACAAAGTCTTCGAGAGCAGCGATTTCTTTTTGTTGCTTCTCGTAGTTCTTGGCTTCGGTCAGGAGTTTTTGCTCTTTTTGCTCGACAAAACTGGAGTAATTGCCGACATAGCGATCCAAAGAATGCTTGGTCAAATCCAAAGTAATGGTTGCGACCTTGTCTAAGAAATACCGGTCGTGGCTGACAATGAGAAGGGCCCCGCTATAATTGACCAAGTAATTTTCCAACCAGGCAATGGTCTCAATATCCAAGTGGTTGGTCGGCTCGTCCAGTACCAAGAGATTTGGTTTTTCCAAGAGCATCTTGGCCAGAGCTAGACGGGTATTTTGCCCTCCAGACAGCTCTTCAATCTTCATCTGCCACATGGACTCATCGAACTTGAAGCCGTTGAGAATCGCACGGATATCTGCTTCATAGGTGAAGCCACCTGCCTGACGGAATTCTTCCGATAGACGGTCATAGTCCTGCATGAGTTTTTCTAAGTCAGCGCCAGTTGTTTCCCCCATCGCAAACTCCATCTGACGCAAGGCTTTCTCTGTCTTTCGGAGGTCGTCAAAGACATGAAGCATCTCATCGTAGATAGTATTGGACGACTCAAAGCGACTATCTTGAGCGAGATATGAGAGGGAAAGGTCCCGTTTTTTATTGATTTCCCCAGAAGTCGGCTCTTCTTCTCCCACCAAGATTTTTAAGAGCGTCGACTTGCCAGCTCCATTCTTTCCGACCAGGGCAATCCGGTCCCGTTCATCCACTTGCAGGCTAATGTTATCAAAAAGAACCTCCCCTGCAAAAGAGCGTTCAATTTTGTTGGCTTGTAAAATAATCATAGTTTCATTGTACCTTACTTTTGACAAATTGACAATTGAAGAAAAGGCCAAACGCTAGACGCGCTTGACCTTTCTTCACTTTTTAAATCGCTGAGACATTGGAAGCCATTTGACTGTACTGATAGGCTAGGAAAAGCCCGGTGCCAATCACTAGCAAAAACAAGCCCCATTTGATGACGCCCTTCACAAAGCGAATCACAAGCAGGATAATCATGGAGCCAATCAGCCAAGTAATGGCCGAATGGGAGAAGAAAGCTTGAACAGCTTCCCTATTGTTCCCGAAAAATTGACGGACTCCCTCAGGAGCATAATTTTCCCAAGCCTGTTGAATGCCTAATTCATGGGAAATTACTTGCCCTTTTTGGGATATCCAAAGAAAGATTCCAGAGTTAAACACAAAGAGTGCCACTTGTTCTGGAAAGGTTCGAATAAGATACAGTATCCGTTTGATCATTCTGACTCCTTATATAGTTGACGAACAGCTTCAATATCCCTCGCTTGGATGCTATAAAAGGAACCAGCCGACTGCATGACGGACTCTTCCTCATTATGGTCCAAACCAATGGCATGGCCTAGTTCATGCTCAGCTGTATTCACAATCCGTTGATGGGAATAGTTGTACTGCTTATTTAATAGGTAATAGCGATTCAAACGAACAATCACACGTTTGAATCGATGGGTTAAAACATTGGTCTGGGATTCTGCCTCACCTGCTGCAGAAACCGTGCTATCATCCATCTCTGTTAGGAGGATATCCGCCTCTTCTTCACTGGTGACAAGTTGGAAAGTGAAGGCCCCTGTCTGATTCCAAGACTCAAGCGCTTCCTCATAAGCAAGGGTAAAGGTCTCATCCATCGCAGGATCTAGATAAACTTTTGCAGTTGCCTGATCCCACCTTGCTCCTGTAGAGGTATGGCCATCAGTTGCTAGGCCTTCTTGAGCAGATGGGCTCCCTTGACTTAGCATAGGACCAGTTCGATGAAAGTAAGCATCCACCTGCGTGACAACCGTTTGGGCCGCACGACTGACGCCGTCTATCCCACTACCGGTTTTACCACTAAAGAACAGAACACCAACTACTAGGGCAAAACTGAGAGCTAGGGTCCAAAACAAGCCCCAAATAAGACTCCAAATGGCCCGTATTAGAAAACGAATCATGGCTATAATAGTTCTCACAAGCTCCTCCTTTCCTTGGGAAGACCTCTGTTTAGGTCTAGAAGAGAATAGTATACCTTAGTTTTCTTAAAATAAACTAAAGATTGCAGTCATGAATAGAAAAAGATTCAGTTGACTACAAAGCCAACCGAATCCTTCTTATCTTGCTTCTTCTTTTCCGTTTAGCTTAACGATGCACTGTTACTTTTCCCGTACGATAATCCAAACTAATCCCACTCTGAACATTTGGAACAAAAACATTAAACTCTAGACTACCATCACTAGATTTTGCTTCAATTTGACTGCCGACTGGTACCAAATCATCATCCGATGCATAGTGGAGAGTCACTCGATAACGAACCCGCTTATTATTGTCTAAGGCCTTCCGAACAATGGTCTCATAATAATTTTGTCCTGTCGAAAAACTATCACGAGCTTGATTCGCCCAAGCTGTTTGAACCGCTATATTTTTTGGATTGCTCGTTGAGGCATCAAAACCATCAAGCTTACCTATCAAGGCATAGCCGAGAAGGTGTCCCCGATCAACCGCATGGTCGTATTCCCCAGCTAAATTGGTTACTTGGTGCCAGCCAGCTGGCGTCCAATCTACATCTGTCTGCTCTCTCTTTTGGTATTGACGAGTCGCCTTGGTCATCAAAGCGTTGGCAACTGTGGGAATTTCTCGTCCTTTTACAGTCTTTGTCTTCGTATCTGCATAAGGGAGACTCGCAACATCTGCATCCAGATTGGTTTTGTTCTGGTTAATAATGAAAGCGCCCGCTTCGTTCCATTGAATGTTCTTTCCTAGTTTCGTACGAACACCATCCGTCAGAACACTCTCTGCTAGTTCCTTACTCGGTGTTGCTTGTTGACTCGAAGTGACAACCGTTTGAACTTGAGAGTGACTAGCGACTGGCTGGGGTTGACTAAAATAATACCCGCCGATCGAGAGAGCTGCAGCCACCACCAAGCCTAGTAAGGTTTGTCCCGATTTTTTCATTTTAAGTGGTTTCTTTTGATTGTTTGCCATAATGATTTCCTCTATTTCTACTGAATTGGAAAGAGCCTGGGATCACGATCTCAAGCTCCTCTTTTTGATAAATAGTTACTTACCTGTAAATTTCTGAAGGATTTCCTTCCATGTATCTGGCGAGAGAATAGACCAAGGATCCTTCCCATTACCAATGATACCATATCCAATGACCAAGCCAAGAGCGAAGACAATCGCTAAAATAGTAAGAACCAATAGGACGATTCCCAATTGTTTTCCAATTGCTTTTAATTTAGTTTTCATCATCATCTTCCTTCACACGACGTACATCTGCTCCAAGAGCCACCAATTTCTCATGGAATTTAAAATATCCACGGTCAAGGTGTGTTAACTTGCTAACTTTGGTTTCTCCCTCAGCTACAAGCCCCATTAAAATCAAGGTCGCACTAGCACGCAAGTCTGTCGACATCACTTCAGCCCCTTGTAAGCTAGCTCCACCTTGGATGCGGGCTGTATCTCTCATAATGTCTGAGTGTAAGCCCATCCGACGCATCTCTTCCAAGTGTTGGAAACGATTTTCAAATACTGTTTCAATCATAGTCGATTCACCAGAGGCCATGGCCATCAAAGCAGTAAATTGAGCTTGCATATCTGTAGGAAAACCTGGATAAGGCAAGGTTTTTACCGTCACTGGTTTCAATTTAGAGACATCTGAGCGAATGCGAATACCATTTTCTTCTTCCGTTACTTCAACACCCATTTCTTGCATCTTAGAAAGAAGAGGACGGTTGTGTTCCCAGATAGCATCCTCGATTAAAACGTCTCCACCTGTCATGGCTGCACCAACCATGAAAGTGCCTGCCTCAATTCGGTCTTGAACGACATTATGAACCGCTCCATGCAGGCGATCCACCCCAACAATTGTCAAGGTTTCTGTACCTGCTCCACGTACCTTAGCACCCATCTTATTCAAAAGAGAGGCCAAGTCCACGATTTCAGGTTCGCGGGCCGCGTTCTCAATAACCGTTGTTCCATCTGCTAAGGTTGCTGCCATCATGATATTTTGCGTCGCACCTACGGATGGGAAATCCATGTAGATATGAGCTCCTCGAAGACGATCTGCTTTTGCTTCAATGTAACCAGCCGTTTGGGTGATTTTTGCTCCCATGGCTTCCAGACCTTTAAGGTGGAGATCAATCGGACGACTTCCAATGGTACAGCCACCCGGCATGGAAACTTTGGCATGACCATTCCGGGCCAAGACAGGACCTAGAACGACGATCGAAGCTCGCATCTTGCTGACATATTTGTAAGGTGCTTCTTCTGTTAATGGTTGCGTCGCATCAACGACTACAGTATTGGTTTCTTCATCAAACGTAACTTGTGTGTTCAAGCCACGAACGACATTGTTCATTGTAAAGACATCAGATAAAACAGGAACATTGGTCAAAGTTGTTGTTCCTTCACTGGCCAAAACAGTTGCTGCTAAAAGAGGAAGGACTGCATTCTTTGCTCCTTCGATTTTCACAGTTCCAACTAGGCGATTTTGACCACCATTTACAATAATTTTATCCATACTCGTTATTACTCCATTTCATTCAGTCACGACTACTATCATACCATAAATTCATCAAAAAAGAAGCTAAAAGTTCCCGTTAAACAGTTGCCGACTGAATTCGTAAATACTGATAAAGAAGCTACTAGTCAAATAGCCTAAACTAATGCTGATCAATAAAATAAGAAGCCGAATTTTCACAGCTGTATCGGCGCTTACCTTTAAAAAACGCTCCCACTGAACCACCGTTGAAAGAAGGTGGTAGGCAAAGGAAATAAACAATAAGTGACTGCAAAAAGTAAAAATCATTTGAATCATATCTCTATTATACCATAAGACAAAGTTTCCTTTCATATTCTTAAGATGCGAAAAAAAGAAGTCGATCCAATCAACTTCTTTTTGTATTTATAATCGATTTCCGACATTAATCCGGTTAATAGCGCGTTGAAGGGCAATTTTTGCACGACGCTCCATATCAACAGAATGTTGATCTTTGGCTTCTTCAAGGGCTTTTTCAGCACGCATTTTTGCACGCTCAGCCCGGCTAATATCAATGTCTCGAGCGCGTTCCGCCGAATCCGCTACGATGGTAACGACATTATCTGCCACTTCGATAATCCCACCATTCACGGCGATCCAATCAATGTGTTTTTCGTCATCGACCCGACGGACCTTGACTTGGTCTACAGCCAAAACCGCAATGGTATTGATATGACGAGGTAAAATCCCTAATTCACCATCAATTGTCTTGACAGATACAAATGCGGCATGATGATCATAAACCAGTCCATCCGGTGTAACGATTTGGACGTTCATTTGACTCATCTTTCACCTCTTCTTAGAATCCCATTTTTTTAGCTTTTGCAATCACATCTTCGATCGAACCGACACCACGGAAGGCATCCTCAGGTAAGTGGTCGTGTTTCCCATCCAAAATTTCCTTAAAGCCACGTACAGTTTCTGCAACCGGTACATAAGAACCAGGTTGACCAGTGAATTGTTCCGCTACGTTAAAGTTTTGAGACAAGAAGAATTGAATACGACGGGCACGAGCTACCAAGGTCTTTTCATCATCAGACAATTCATCCATCCCCAAGATAGCAATGATATCTTGCAATTCATGGTAGCGTTGAAGGACGCGTTTGACCTCAGAAGCCACCGCATAGTGCTCTTCTCCGACGATTTCTGGAGAAAGGGCACGAGAGCTAGATGCCAATGGGTCAACGGCAGGGTAGATCCCCAATTGTACCAATTTCCGCTCCAAGTTGGTGGTTGAGTCCAAATGGGCGAAGGCTGTTGCTGGGGCAGGGTCGGTATAGTCATCGGCTGGCACGTAGATGGCCTGGATCGATGTAACAGAACCTTTCTTGGTTGAGGTAATCCGTTCTTGCAATTGCCCCATTTCAGTTGCCAAAGTAGGTTGGTAACCAACGGCTGATGGCATCCGTCCCAAAAGGGCTGATACTTCAGATCCGGCTTGGGTGAAACGGAAGATATTGTCGATAAACAAGAGAACGTCCTGACCTTCGACATCACGGAAGTATTCCGCAATGGTCAAACCAGTCAAAGCTACACGCATCCGTGCTCCTGGTGGTTCGTTCATTTGTCCAAAGACCATGGCTGTTTTTTCGATAACGCCAGATTCTTTCATTTCCCAGTAAAGGTCATTCCCTTCACGGGTCCGTTCTCCAACTCCGGTAAATACAGAGATCCCACCGTGCTCTTGGGCAATGTTGTGGATTAATTCTTGAATCAAGACGGTCTTCCCAACTCCGGCACCACCGAAGAGGCCGACCTTCCCACCTTTCAAGTAAGGGGCAAGGAGGTCAATGACCTTGATCCCTGTTTCAAGAATTTCTTCTGAAGTAGAAAGCTCATCAAAGGATGGAGCTTTTTTATGAATGGATTCACGAGGAGCATCTTCTGGAAATGCTTCTTCCAAGTCAATGGTATCTCCCAAGACGTTGAAGACCCGTCCAAGAGTTTCTTTTCCGACAGGTACAGAGATTGGACGACCAGTGTCCAATACTTCCATCCCACGAGTCAAGCCATCTGTTGATTCCATGGCAATGGTTCGAACGACACCATCCCCAAGTTCAAGAGCTACTTCAAGAACGACTTTTGATTTTTGTTGGTCATTTTTATAGACTACAAGCGCATTATTAATCTCAGGGAGTTTATCGCCCGCAGCAAAAGCTACGTCAACGACAGGACCTACAACCTGAGAAATTTTGCCTAAACTCATGTCATTCTCCTATTCTATTAAGTTTCTAAGCTTGTGAATACACACCATCAAGCTTATGTTTGTATTGTTAAAATGTGCATCGAATCAACTACTCAAGCGCACTCGCTCCTGCAACAATTTCCGTAATTTCTTGCGTAATGGTTGCCTGACGAGCTCGGTTGTATTGAATGGTCAATTCATCAATTACTTTCTTGGCATTGTCTGTTGCGGTTTGCATGGCCATCATACCGGCAGCATTTTCAGCTGTTTTGGCATCAATGATGGCTCCATAAATCATACTTTCTGCAAACTGTGGAAGCAATTGATCCAAAATCGCATCGCGGTCTGATTCCAACTCCAGATTCAAGATATAATCTTCATCTGCTTCATTGGGGTCCAAGTCAATGATCGGAAGCATTTGCTCTACCCGCAATTGACTGGTCAAACTGTTGACGTGGTGATTATAACAGACATACAATTCATCAAACAATTCATTTTGATACATTTGGACTGTTTTGGTGATGATCTTCCGCACTTCATCAAAGCTTGGTTGATCAGCTAGACCACGCAGTTCATAAACCGGCTGGATGCCTCTTGCTCTAAAGAAATCTGCCCCAATACTTCCAATACAGATGACTTCAAAATCCTCACCTGTCGGATGGTATTCTTCCTTCAGTTCCATGACAGACTTGAGGATAGAGGCGTTGTAGCCTCCCACGAGTCCACGGTCAGAAGTGATGACAATATAAGCAGACTTTTTGACCGGACGACTCTTTAAAAATGGATGGTACTTAGCATTTTCAGCCTCGTGTCCATGTAAGAGGTCGGTCAATAGTTTACGAACCTTAGATGCGTATATTTGGAAGTCCTTGGCAGCTTGCTCAGACTTCCCAAGTTTGGCAGCAGATACCATCTGCATAGCATTTGTAATTTGACTGGTATTCTTTGTCGATGCAATTTTATTTTTGATATCATTTAAAGAAACTGCCATCTGCCACTCCTATTTCTATTTGAAACTTGATTGGTTGACAAAGTCAGTAATCACTGCATCCATTGTTTCTTCACTCGGAAGATCTTTGGTAGTACGAATGGTTTCAAAGATATCTGCATGATGTGCTTCTACAAAGGCAAACAATTCCTCTTCAAAGCGAAGGATATCATCAACTGGTACACTATCCAAGAATCCATGTGTCAAAGCATACAAGATCACCACCTGTTTTTCAACAGTTAATGGTTCATGGACCGGTTGTTTCAAGACTTCTACTGTCCGGCGACCACGGTTCAACTTAGCTTGAGTAGCCGCATCCAAGTCACTACCAAACTTGGTGAAGGCTTCCAACTCACGGTAGGAAGCTAGGTCAATACGGAGAGTCCCCGCAACCTTCTTCATGGCCTTGATTTGGGCTGATCCACCAACCCGTGAGACAGATGATCCCGCATCGATGGCTGGACGAATACCTGAGTTAAAGAGGCTATCTTGCAAGAAGATTTGTCCATCTGTGATCGAAATCACGTTAGTTGCGATATAAGCGGAAATATCTCCTGCTTGTGTTTCAATAATTGGAAGCGCAGTGATGGAACCACCACCCAATTCATCTGATACTTTGGCAGAACGTTCCAATAAACGGCTATGAAGGTAGAAGACATCCCCTGGGAAGGCTTCCCGTCCTGGCGGACGACGAAGAAGAAGGGATAATTCACGGTAAGCAACGGCTTGTTTAGACAAATCATCATAGACGATCAAAACGTGTTTGCCATTGTACATGAACTCTTCGGCCATAGCAACCCCTGCATATGGAGCAAGGAATAGCAATGGAGACGGTTGTGAGGCTGATGCTGTCACGACAATGGTATAATCCATTGCTCCATACTTGCGAAGTGTTTCTACTTGTGTCCGAACCGTTGATTCTTTTTGTCCAATTGCGACATAGATACAGATCATGTCTTGATCCTTTTGGTTCAAGATGGTATCGATGGCAATAGAGGTTTTCCCTGTTTGACGGTCTCCGATAATCAATTCCCGTTGGCCCCGTCCGATTGGAACGAGGGCATCAATGGCTTTCAAACCAGTTTGTAGGGGTTCTGAGACAGATTTCCGTTGCATAACACCAGGAGCTGGTGTTTCAACTGGACGGAAGGTATCTGTTACGATCTCTCCCAAGCCATCCACTGGTTGACCAAGAGGATTGACAACCCGACCAATCAAGGCATCCCCAGCAGGGACTTCCATGATTTTACCAGTCCGACGAATCGAGTCTCCTTCACGAATATCCGTGAAGTCTCCAAGGATGATAATCCCGACATCCGTCGTTTCCAAGTTTTGCGCCATTCCGTATGAGCCGTTTTCAAAGATCAACAACTCACCACTCATTGCATTTTCAAGGCCATGAGCACGCGCAATCCCGTCACCAATATAGGTAACGACTCCGGTCTCTGTGACGTCAAAATTTGGCTGGAAATTTTCAATTTGTTGCTTAATTAAAGCGCTGATTTCTTGTGCGTTAATCGCCAAAATTCACACCACTTTCTATTTCAAATTTGCTTTTATGACTTGCAATTGACGTTTGAGACTAGTATCTAGGGTCTTGTGATTTGCTGAAACCACAAAACCACCAATCAAATCTGGATCGATCTTTTGTTGGATCGAGCGAACTTGAATCCCAAATTTTCTTTCGATAATGGGTACTAGCTTTTGCTCTTGAATGGGATCCAAACCAGCAACTGTCGTAACAGTGACGACAAAAGCGTTGCTCAGCGATTGAATCTGCTCCAAACAAATCGTTACAATGTCATAAAATAAGGCTTCACGATGATTGAGAATCACCACTTCAATCAAATGGTCGAGTAATTGTGAATCAGAGGGTTGAAAAAGTCGTAGACTTTTTGCTTTCTCTTCATCCTCTACACCGATATGAGCTAAAAAGTTAGCAAGTCCAGTCTCCTCAAAAATGCCCTTGATTTGGGTTAATTTTTCAAAGACAAGATCTTGTTCTCCTTTTTCAAAGACCAATTGAACAAAAGGCTGGGTATATTTCTCAATCACCATCAGTTGCTTTTTGTCCATTAGGCTTCTCCTAATTCATCAAGATAGCGATCGATCAGTTGACGTTGACCTTCAGCATCCAGCTGTTGGCTCAACAATTTGCTGGCAAGACTGACAGTGAGATCTGCCACATCGCCTTTGATACTGTTCAATGCTTCTTCTTTGTTATGCGCAATTTCTTGTTGCGCTTTTTCTTTCAAACGTACTGCTTCTTGAGTGGCTTCTGAAAGGATCTGAGATTTGTTCTTTTCAGCAGTTTCCTTTGCATTTTCGACGATAGACGCAGCTTCTTTGCGGCTACCTGCCAACTCTTCTTCACGTTTACTTGCTAGTTCCTCAGCTTTTTGACGAGCTGCTTCTGCTTCATCAATATCATTGGTAATTTTTTCAGCACGCGCATCCAAAATACTGGTAATATTGCCCCAAGCATATTTCTTTACTAAAAAGATTAGTAATAGGAAGGAACCAGCGATCAGAATAAAGTCACCAATAATGGTACCAATAGTTAAATCCATCTTCTACTCCTCCTCTACTTACTCTTCCTCACCGTTTATTTTTTTACCAATGTACATCGAAGACAACATGGTAAATACATAAGCTTGGATACATGAAATGAAAATCGAAAAGGCTGTCCATAACATGCTTCCAACAAAGGCTGCTGGATACCAATAAAAAGCCAGTTGCGACAAGCTTAGTAACAAGGATGCTAAGACTTCACCAGCAAAAATATTCCCGTAGATCCGAATCGCTAAGGATGCAAAATTGGTCACCTCTTCTAGGAGGTTCATCGGGGTCATAAATCCTGGTGTTGCAAAAGCCTTCAAGTATTCCTTAATGCCTCGGCGACGAATTCCTTCCACATGAGCAATCAGGGTGATCAAAAATGAAAGAGATAGGTCATATCCAAGGTTAGCCGTTGGGGAAGTCCATAAGTTATAACCGTTTGTTGTCTGAATTTTTGCCATCAAGCCAATATTATTGGCTACCAAGATAAAGAGAAAGAGAGAAAACAAAAATAAAGAGTAATCCTTCATATAATGTTCCCCAATGTTTCCCTTGGTAAAACCGATAACAAAATCATAAACCATCTCCAGAGCATTTTGCTTGCCCTTTGGACGAAGGGTCATTTTGCGACTTGCCCAATAGACAAAGGCAAAGACCGTCAAAACAGTTACAAGAGACATGGCAAGTAGGGTCAAATCAAAGGATACTGGTCCAATATTTAGGGTTGGATTCACACTTTCTTCCAAGGTTTGACACCTCCTTTTCTAAATAGAGTTGTCTATTTAATAACGAAGGCCATGGCCAAAGTTACAAAGAAAGTACCTTCGACAAAGGCAACACCAAGGATCAAAAGACTACGCAATTGACCAATAATTTCTGGTTGACGTGATGCAGATTTGAACAGATTGCTCATCATCAAACCTTCTGCAAGTGACACACCAAAGCAGGCTAAACAAAGACCTAAAAATGTTAAATTCATGATGAATTCTCCTTTTATAAATTTTACCTCCTTAGTTTACTCCTAAAAGATATAATAGTCAAATGTTTGCTTAGAAAGAAAACGTTTTACTATGATTCTGTCACCACTTTTAAAATACTTCTTGCCAATAGCGTTCAAAAGATTCTCATTATCTTTAGACACTTTGTCTATTTTTGTATTTCACACAAATTTATATTATTTTCATCAGAAGAGGAGGCATTATTACCAAGGATAGAAAAAACTCACCTGACGAGCAGATGAGCATTTTCTTTCTATTTAAAAATAGAGGTTTTGAAACTGTCTGTTTGTTGCAGCAATTTCTTAAAGACTTTTTCTTTCAGTGAAACCGTATTGTCAAACTTGACAGAGCCGTTACTTAGGGTAGCCTTATCTTTATCAACTGCTTCAGCAAATGCACGTTTCAAGTCTTCATAAGTGCTGTAAGTAGTGCCATCAACTTCAATAGCCTGCATTCCATTTTTGGCACTGGTCCCAACTTCATTGAAGTATGCTTTCTTCCAATCTTCAAGGGTAGTGAATCTTCCATCAGAAATCTTCTGAATTACGAAGTCATCTCCTAGAGTGGCAAGTCCAGCTTGTTTGGACTCTTGTTTATACTTGTTTGAAGCATAACCTAGGAATCCTTTTTCATAGCCATAATAGCCCCAAATCCTGAAGGTATTGTGTTTGAAGGACATAGCTCCAGGAGCCCCTTCACTGGTGTTCCCACCATAGATACCTGTCATCATCGGCACAGTCACATAGGCTGAACCAAAGTCAGATGGATTATAGACTCCATTACCAGGACCACGATTGGTCATGAAGTTGTTGGTGATGAGATCATCTACTGTATGTAAGGTGATGGCTTTTTCCTCATCACTCAAAGGACGCACCTTATCAAATTGATTCTTGGTGTTAGCCCCTCGGTATTGCTTGTCAACCTTCTTGAACCAAGCATTGTTTAATGCCTGACTGCCTTTGTTGAGGACGGCTTCCCCTTCTAGGTAATCCAGAAGCATGAGGGTGTCATTATAGCCCTTCATGTAGCGATCAATCTCCTCGCGTGAGGTGAGATTATTTGGATTGGTATTGTACCATTGGTTTCCATCGTTAGGACGTTCATAGGCCATGTTGAGACCTAAGGCCTTGTATTCCCCATTTGGATTGGATACGGATGGTGTTTGGAGCATACCTTGGGCAAAGGCTTCAATATCGGTTCCTTCACGGTGTATCCAACCACCTAAGTAAACCATGCGGTCATTGACGTGCGTCGTTTCGTGGGTAAAGGCAGAAACCCCAAAGTCACTGATCATATCAGTCACCATAAAGAAGACAGAGTCGTCTTTATATGGGTTTCCGTAAATTCGCGCCACTGCTCCCATCCGCCAATCTGTCGCATGGTAACGATCGGTTGGACCATACAACTCCCGAATTGGAGCGACATCTTTACCACTGTTGGTATGACCATAACGATCTGTACTAATGCCCTTGTAGTTTTGGTTATCAAGGACAGGGGTCGGCACCATATTATTGCTCTTCAAGAGTTGATTGCGTACCTTATCCGTTGCTAGACGTGACCAGAAATCTAGGTAATTCTGTTGTCCTTTAGCCACCTTATCAATTTCGGCTTTGAAGACAGTTCGTTCTGCTTCCGTGTTCTTGCCATATTTCTCGAAGGAACTATAGGCCATGGTATTGTAGGTTGAAATCAAGAACATATGAGCATCTTTTAAGTTCAAGAGTGGCAAGATCATTTTACCGTGAACATCATTGTTTAAGCCCTCATAGGCTCTGTGTTTAGCAGACGCGAATGCTGGATTGGTCGTCTCAGGTTCCACAATATAGACATTGTCTTTGGTTGCTTTGATGAACCAATCATTCAAGTCTGTATCACTTGTAAAGAGCTCCATATTGTATTTCAGGAAGTCATTTAAGTTACCAGAAAGAGTCGATTTAGCCACAACTTCTCGGAAAGCATCGTGGGTACGAGTCCCTTTGATGTAGTCTTCTTTTGAACCAATTTCAATCAAACGGTCTAAAACATCGACATTCTTCCCATAGAAGTCTGGCTTGAACAACATGAGCTGCTTGATATTGAAGTTATCAAACTTAACTCCGTAGTAACGATTGAGGTAAGACAAACCAAGAAGAACAGCGGCCTTGTTGTCATCAACTTTCTTGATAAGGGCCCGTTTGGCAGCCTCATCCGTGTTCAATTGATGGTCTTGGTTTTCAACCAACTGTTTCACAAAGTGAGTCAAATTATCCTTCACCTCTTTGAAGGATTCTTCAAGATAAAGGTTCTTAATGGCATTGACCTTGTTTGGACCAGTTCTACCAAGATGTGTGTAGATTGGATCCGATTGCAATTCGACTGGACTTAATTTTTCAACAATGGCACTAATGAGATCACTACGATCTTTGTCCACCATATTCGGCGTGTAGACTACTTCTCCGAGCTCCGCTACACTGTACTCTTTGACTTGTTTGACCTTAGAGTCTTTCGGTGTAATGCTGAAGATATCTTTTGTCTTATCGGTATAATGGATTAGGATATGGTCGGCATCAGCTAGTTCAGTGACAAAATCATTGCCCTTCATAGCGGTCACAGACAAGACTTCCTTGGTCAAGAGAGGACTAGTTGCAGCCAGTTTATTCCCTTGGTCAACAATCCATTCTTTATTATAGAAAGGTTGCAATTTAGCAATATTGCGGTAAGCTAGCTCACGATTCGCATCGTAAGCAGTGATGGCCTTGTATTGATCGTCTTTGCTAACAAGGTGATTGAGCGTATCTTCAATCGGTTTGCT
>NZ_JBKQBL010000003.1:108910-120320 GCF_046824975.1 Streptococcus intestinihominis
GCTGGTAAATTTATCAGCAGTGATTCCCATTGCTTCGATTTTCTGCTCAGCTTCTGCCAGAGAGATGCTTGGGATTTTACGGGAATTGTTAAAGGACTTCTTCCCTTCACTCACGCCTTCCACACTGTAATTGCGCTTGGTTCTTGAATAGGTGAAGTAATCATCTGCATCGATATCTGAATGACCAAATACCATCTCACCTGTTTTGACTTTCATCATCGTGATGTTGTCTTCAATAGCACCCAAGGCCCAGTTGGTACCCAGCAATCCACCAGACTGAACAGCTTCTTTGAGTTCGATAGAACCTTTAGCAACTGAATTTCTGAGGACCCCTTCTTTACCAACCGTGTGGTTATTTCCACCATTTTGAGAGGAATAGACTAGACCTGCAGCTTTGGCTTTGTTCCCAGTAATTTCAGCATCAACGTAAGCCTTTTCAACAACACCTTTCCAGTTTTCGCCAACAACACCCGCTAGATAGCCACCTTTGTTACCAGTAGCGTGCAGTTTCCCGATAAAGGCAACATTGCTGACCTTCCCACTACCATCAATTTTATTGACGATCCCTGCTACGTCATTGTTCCCAACAACACTTCCTGTTACTTTAACATTTTCAACAGTTGCATTGTTTTTGATGACACCTGCGATTGGGGCTACTCGATCAGTCCCAGGTAGGTCAATCGCAACATTTTCAAGCAAGAGATTCTTAACCGAGCCACCTTCGATGTTCCCAAACAGTGGTCGCGTGATATTATGGATGGCAAATGTATTTCCATCCGTACTTTCCAAAATTCCCTTGAAAGCATTGGTTACATAAGATTTTCCTGCTGGTTGGACATTGGCCGCATTCATATTGCTACCAATCTTAAAGGTTCCAGTCGGATTGGCTTGCATGGCTTTTACAAGTTCGTTGAAATTGTAGTAGACATCACCTTCATGAGCTTTTGGTTTCGCAATATAGTGGACATAGTCCTCATTGAACTGGTTGTCTGCAGTCCGTTGGACCAAATCTGGAGCTTTGGCTGTTACTTTGTAGAGGGTCGCGCCATCTACCGTCACTTCTTCGATTTTATCAACGGCTAGTTTCGTGACCTTATTATCATAGGTGGTAACTTTTAAGTAGTATGGCTTCACATCAGACGGTGTTTCAGTCAAGAGGCTGCTATCCTTCTCAAGACCTTGGTCATCCACGCTAATCAGACTGGTTTCCTTTATGTTTTTGATTTCAATTTTTTTAAGGTCAAGTCTTAGCGGTTCTTCCTTAAGAACTTCTTCTTCATCCCCATTTCCACGGTCATAGACCATGGTCGTTGCGAGCGTATAATCCTTGTAGTAGTCTAAGTCTGCTAAAGCAGCCGCTAAATCCGTCTCAGAAAGGGCAAAAGTTTTCACCACTTGATCGCCCTTCTTCAATACAGCCTGGATAGACTTGATGGTTACACCGTCTGGTTTATCCAAACGATAAGTAGCTTTGGCACTGCGCTTCAATTCTTCCTTATCGACCTGAGTCAAGGTTAAGGTAGGCTTTTCAAGTTCTTTGCTCCCTTTTTGAATGATCTGATCTTGTGCTTGTTCAACTACTTCCTCAGAAACAGTAGGAGCATCCGCCGTTTTAACCCCCTTGATGGTCTTATAGACCTTAGTGATTTTTTTCTTCCCATTCTTACCAGCTTGAGAAACCCTTTCGGTTCCTTTTAGCAAGGTGGCATCTTGTTCGGTTACCGTCTTAAATGGAATTTCCTCAAACGAAACATCCTCTGTTTGGCCTTCAATCGCCTTACTTCCACGACTAATTTTTTCTGTCACAGGAGCTTTTACAGTTTCAGTTGTCGTACTGAGGGGCTCTCCAACTTTCTCACCATTGACTGTTTTATAGACACGGCGAATTTCCTGGCTACCAGCCTCGCCTTTTTGAAGGAGGCTCTCTTCATCGGTGTAACGATTGGCATCCGTTACATACTCTGTTGCATATGGGAGGGCCACCGTTTCTGTCTCTGTTACCGTCCCTTCTATTACTTGATAGGTTGGGTTCTCCGGTTGAACAGGAGCTTCGCCGACATGACCTTCTTCTTGTGTTCCCTTTGCTTCCACCAGGCCTGTATAGGCTGGAGTCTCTGGTTGAATGGGAGCTTCGCCGACATGGCCTTCTTCCTGGGTCCCCTTAGCTTCAACAACACCGGTATATTCTGAGTTCTCTGGTTGAACCGGGGCTTCGCCGACATGGCCTTCTTCTTGGGTCCCTTTGGCTTCCACAACACCGGTATAGGCTGGGACTTCCGGCTGAACAGGCGCTTCTCCCACATGACCTTCTTCCTGCGTTCCCTTAGCTGTGACCACTGGGGCAGGTTGTGGACTTGGTTGAACATCCTCCTTGGTCCCGACAGCAAGAATTTGTGAAACTGGTTCTTTAGTAACCTTGCTTTCAACTACCTTGCGAACTTCATGACCATTTACCGTACTCACTTCTGTTAAAACAGTTTGTTCCCCATTTTGCCCAGCTCTTAGAATCGTCGTTTGACCTTTTGCTATAGTAGGATCTGCTTGTTCTACAGTTTCAAATGGAATACTTTCTGTTGATACTTCAACTTTTGGCTTTTCCACTACAGGGAAACTAGGTCCTTCTTTTGGTGTAATCTGAGATAGAGTCTCCTCTTTCGTTGTAGGTTGATAGAGATCAGAGATTGCCGGCTTTTCCTCAACTTTCACGACAGGCGCTTGCCCATCCAATTTAGGACTAGCTGAATATCGGAGATAGCCGACGTAGTCATAACCTTCAATCGGAATAACACCGTTGGCTAATTCTTTACTGCTTGCAATTGAAAGAGTTTGATTGTAGCTTGCTAATTCAATATTTTGCAAGGCCGCGGCATCGATAGACAAAAGCAGACTTTGCCCCATAGAACCAATTAATAAAAGTCCCATTACTTTTTTACGATGTTTCTTGGATAGCAAAAGAACTGCAAAGGATGCAGTCGCTAAACTAAGCCCCGCAATCGCCAATTCGGTAGTCCCTGTTTGTGGCAGTATACTCTGGCTAGCTGTTTTCTTCCTATACACCAGATAAAAGGTATCTTCATTTTGATACTCTTCAGGAATAGCATGAATCACCTGAGCTTGTTCCTCAGGAGTCAACTCATTTTCCGTGACATACCCCATATGAACTGTCGCTTCTGCCGTGAATTGATCAGCTTGTACAGAAGGCGCTCCTAATAAGCTAGTTGCAAAGAAAAAGGCTCCAATAGCAACCGGTCCTACTCCTACGGATAATTTTCGAATCGAATACTTGGTAATCTTTTCAACAGCTTTTCTTGTTTGTTTCATCCTATAACTTCCTACATAGTAATATTAGCAAATCATAAGAAGTCTAGTTTATTTTTAGAGAGGACAGGCTCTTTTCCTAAAATAGCTTCCCGTGATTTTTTACCTTTACCTATCTTATCTTTTTTCAGTCATTTTAGCAACATATCTTACTCAGATTTTTTCCTTTTTTTGATTCCCTATATTTTAGTAGTAAACTCTTTCTTCTACAAACAAAAAAACGCCTAAATTAGGCGTTTTTCATTCATCTTATAATGATTGATAGAGATCCGCATAGTGTTGACTAGCCGTATCCCAAGAGAAATCACGACTCATGGCTTCTCTTTGGAGACCGTACCAAGCATCCTTATCATGAGTATAAACTGTCAAAGCTTGGTCGACAGCCCAATTCAACCAATAACCAGATAGGTTGTTAAAGCTAAAGCCAGTACCACTGCCATCAAGCACATTATAGGCTTGTACTGTATCTCGCAGTCCCCCTACCTCGTGAACCAATGGTAGCGTACCATAACGCATAGCCATCATTTGAGATAGTCCACATGGTTCAAAACGACTTGGCATCAAGAAAACATCCGAAGCAGCATAGATTTCTTGCGCCAACTGGACATCAAACATAATATTGGCAGAGAGTTTATCTGGATAAGCTTGAGCAAACCAAGAAAAGGCATGTTCAAAACCAGGATCTCCCGTTCCCAAAAGAACGATTTGGATATCCTTTTGTAAGAGGTTATGTAATTCTTCAACCACCACATCAAACCCTTTTTGGCGGGTCAAACGAGAAACGATTCCAAACAAGGGAACATCATCACGAACCGGAAGTCCGACACGTTCCTGAAGAGCTCGCTTACTTGCTACTTTTCCTGATAAATCATCTTTATTGAAATGATAGGTCAAGAGCGGGTCTGTTTCAGGATTGTAGAGGTCTGTATCGATTCCATTCACAATCCCCGTTAATTTACCAGATTCCATGCGTAAGATTTGATCGAGGCCACAACCATATTCAGCTGTTCTGATTTCATAACTATAACTTGGTGAAACAGTCGTCACACGATCAGCATAGAGGATCCCAGCCTTCATCCAGTTTAAGCAATCTTTCCAACGAAGGGTGCCATCTTCATAGCGCTCAAATCCAACTCCAAACAAATCCCATAACATCCCTGGGTCAAACTGCCCTTGGAACTCCAGATTATGGATGGTCAAGACAGACTTAATACCATTGTAAGCTTGAATCCAACGGTATTTTTCCTTAAGAAGGAAAGGAATCATGGCTGTATGGTAGTCATGAGCGTGGATGATATCTGGAATGAAATCTACACGTTCCATCATCTCAAGCGCTGCCAATTGGAAGAAGGCAAAACGCTCCCCATCATCAAAATCTCCGTAGACATGTCCTCTAAAGAAGTACTTTTGATTATCAATGAAGTAGAAGGTAACACCATCTCTAAAAATACGTTTTACCCCAACATACTCACTTCTCCAACCTACCTTTGTAGTAAAGTGTAGCACATCTTCAACTTGGTCGCCAAATTTCGCCTCTACCATATCATAGTAGGGGAGGACGACACGAACATCATGACCTTTTTTAGCCAAGGATTTAGGAAGTGCCCCAATGACATCTCCCAAGCCCCCCGTTTTTGAAAAAGGAGCTCCTTCAGCGGCAACAAACAATAATTTCATTATCCAATATCCTCTGTAATCACAGCACCTTTTTTAATCACAAGAGGTGCTTCTTTGGTTCCACGAATGGTTACACCAGTCTCAACTACGACGCCCTTGTCAAGAATCGCATGCTCTACGACAGCTCCCTCATGGACAACGACTCCCGGGAATAAGAGACTGCTACGAATTTCTGCCCCCTTGTGTAGATGAACACGACGAGAAATGATAGAATCATGCACCAAAGCTTCGACAATGCTTCCTGATGCAAATTGCGAATTCTTAATTTGCGAACCAGGAGCATAGTAAGTTGGCTCTTCATTTTTCACCTTGGTATAAACTTTTTGATTTGGTGAGAAGAGAGACATGAATTTATTGGTTTCCAACATATCCAAGTTAGCGCGGTAGTAGGATTCAACAGAGTGAATATTGGCAATATAGCCAGTGTATTCGAATGCGAATGCTCCATATTCAACCGCTAAATCACGTAAGATATAACGCAATTTTTCTGGATGTTCTTTATGGATTTCTGCTTCTAATTTTTCAATCAACCATGGTGTATCAACGATAAAGATATCCGTTGACATATTATAGAGAGCATCTGGATCTGTTCCATCAAACAACTTTTGTCCACGTACATGATCTGTCTCATCGATTTCTAAAACCGCATTTACTTCAGAGATGTCACGATGATGCATTTTCTTGTAGACCACTGTGATTGGTCTGTCAACGGTATTGTGCAAGTGGAAGACTTGGTTTAAATCAATGTTTACTAAGATATCACAGTTAAGAGCGACTGTCTGGTTCGAACCAGAGCGTTTCAAATAGGTCAATAGTTGCTCATAATATTCCTTGCCAACGTTTGAACTTTCTACTGGAGTGTTGTAGATACCGAGATAGTAGTGGCTCAAAAGAGTTGACAAGCCCCACTCACGACCAGAGCGAATATGGTCAAAGACGGAACTGATATTTTCTTGCTGGAAGATACCAAATACACTACGAATCCCTGCATTAGCGAGGCTAGAAAGCGGGAAGTCAATCAAGCGATATTTCCCATCAAATGGCAGACTAGCAACAGGACGATGATCTGTCAATGACGACATATCATGGAAGCCTACTGTGTTTCCTAAAATGGCTGAATACTTATCAATCTTCATCTGTTGCTACCCCCACTTTTTCGTTATATCCAACGACTTGTACTTCTTCCGTTCCATCGATGACAACACCTTCTGAAACAACTGCTCCTTCACCGATAATAGCACGTTTAATCACAGCACCTTGACCGATAATGGCACCACTCATGATAACAGAATCTTCAACGACTGCACCTTTACGAACTTGTGCTTCCGTAGACAAGATAGAACGTTTTACTGTTCCGTCTACCAAGCACCCATCCACTACCAAGGAATCTTCAATATGGGCATGTTCGCCAAAGAAGTTTGGTGGTGAAATCAAGTTACGAGAATAGATCTTCCAGTGACGATCCCGGCTGTCTAAGGCATTGTTTGGATCAATGTATTCCATATTCGCTTCCCAGAGAGATTCAATAGTTCCCACGTCTTTCCAATAGCCATTGAATTCATAAGCATAGACACTTTCTCCAGATTCAAGGTAAGTTGGAATAACGTTTTTACCAAAGTCAGACATATCGATGTCACTCTTCTCTGCAGCCACTAGCATGTTGCGAAGACGAGACCAGTCAAAAATGTAGATCCCCATAGAAGCTTTTGTTGATTTTGGCTCTGCAGGTTTTTCTTCAAATTCGACAATTCGATTGTTGGCATCCGTATTCATAATTCCGAAACGGCTAGCTTCTTTTAAAGGCACATCCAATACAGCTACTGTAAGGCTGGCATTGTGATCTTTGTGAGACTGAAGCATGTCGTCATAGTCCATCTTGTAGATATGGTCTCCAGAAAGGATCAACACGTACTCTGGATTGATGCTATCGATGTAGTCGATATTTTGGAAAATCGCATGACTTGTTCCTTCAAACCAACGATTTCCTTCACTTGCAGAATAAGGTTGAAGGATAGAAACCCCAGTATTAATACCATCAAGACCCCAACTGGAACCATTTCCGATATGGTTGTTTAAGGCAAGCGGTTGATACTGAGTAATCACGCCAACATTGTGGATACCTGAGTTGGCACAGTTGGATAAGGCAAAGTCAATAATACGATAACGTCCACCAAATTGCACTGCAGGTTTGGCAATGCTTTGAGTGAGTTTTCCAAGGCGAGTTCCTTGCCCACCAGCAAGGATCAGAGCTAGCATTTCATTCTTCATTGATTACTCCTTTTTGGATTGACGAGACCTTCTTCCCACTTCTGAGGAGAGGCACTGTGGCCTCTTCTACAGACTTAGGAATGGGATCATAGACTGCGATCAGTAGATCACCAACAACTATTTTTTTGTTTTAGACACATTGGAACGAAGTTTTCGTTTCACTTTCCATACACTAGCTCCAAGAGCCGGTAAGGTGAAGGTCAAGGTTTGTGGATAATCTTTCCATAATCCCTCTTGAGTCTTCACTTCCTGGTTGTGCTCTTTCCAGACACCTCCCCATTTCTCTAATTCTGTATTCCAAATTTCTTCATAGACTCCAGCAACAGGGACGCCGACTGTAAAGTCCTTGCGCTCTACTGGTGCCATATTAAAGATACATAGCAGATGATTTCCTTTTTTATCCTTACGAGTAAAGGTCAAGACACTTTGATCTCGGTTATCTGCATCAATAATCTCAATACCATCATAGCTATCATCAATTTCCCAAAGCATCTTGTTATCTTTGTAGAATTGATTGAGCTGTAAAGTAAACTCTTGCATCTTGCGGTTCATGTCATCATCCAGATTGGACCATTCTAGCTGTTCTTCAGACTTCCATTCTAAGAATTGGCCGAACTCTGAACCCATGAAGAGCAATTTCTTACCTGGGTGACAAATCTGATAGGTCAAGAGATTTCGCAAGCCAGCGAACTGGTTGTAGCGATCTCCCCACATCTTATGCATAAGACTCTTCTTCCCGTGGACCACTTCATCGTGAGAAAATGGCAACAAGAAGTTTTCAGAGAAAGCATACATAAAGCTAAAGGTCACCAAGTTAAAATCAAATTTCCGATAAATAGGATCTTCCTCGTAGAAGCGAAGGATATCATTCATCCAACCCATATTCCACTTGTAGTCAAATCCTAAACCACCATACTCTTCTGGACCAGTAATCTTGGTGCCAGATGAACTTTCCTCAGCTACCATGATGACATCCGGATGTTCTGATTTAATCACAGCATTCATCCGTTTAAGGAAATGAATTCCCTCATAGTTGAGATTTCCACCATCGATATTTGGTGTCCATGGACCACTATCATAGTCTAAGTAAAGCATGTTACTGACCGCATCGACCCGAATTCCATCCAAATGATAAAACTCAATCCAGAACTTCACACTAGAGATGAGGAAGGATTGGACCTGGTTTTTCCCTAGGTCGAAGTTCAAAGCTCCCCAGCCATAGTTGTGGGCACGATGATGGTCTTGGTATTCAAAGGTTGGTGTTCCATCGTAATAAGCCAAGGCATCATCATTGATGGTAAAGTGTCCTGGAACCCAGTCCACAATCACCCCGATGTTATTCAAGTGACAGGCCTCAACAAAATCCTGAAACTCTTCCGGTGTTCCGTAGGTATGCTCTAAGGCAAAGTAACCCATCAATTGGTAGCCCCAACTTAATCCAAGCGGGTGAGCCATCACCGGCATGAACTCCACATGGGTATAGTTCATTTTTACTAAGTAAGGAATCAAGTCTTCCTTCAACTGAGCAAACGAATAAGGGCTTCCATCTTCGTTGCGTTTCCAAGAACCTGCGTGAACTTCATAAATATTTACTGGACGAGATCTAAAGCCAAGTTTTCTCCGTCTCGCCATCCAGAGTCCATCTTTCCATTTCCGCTCAGGAATCTCCGTAATGACTGCTCCAGTACCCGGACGTTTTTCCATGCGGACTGCTAAAGGATCCACCTTCATCAAGCGGTGGCCATTTTGTCTTGTAACATGGAACTTATAGATATCGCCAACTTGAGGTGCAGTTGTAAAAACTTCCCAAACACCAGCTTCGTTTCGCACCATAGGAATTTCATTTTCTTCCCATTGGGTAAAATCACCTACTAGGTGTACTGCCTGAGCATTTGGAGCCCATACACGGAAACTATACCCATCCACACCATCTACTTGCTCTTTATGAGCCCCTAGATAATGTTGAAGATGAAAGTTCTCCCCAGTTCCAAATGTATACAATGCTTGTTTCGTATCCATTCACTCACCTCTCTCGCTTTTATGTAAGCGCTTCCTATTAGTATTATTCTACTATAAATAGTTGAAATATTCAAGATTTTTTCTTGAATAATGCGATGAAAATATATGAAAAAAATTTGAAACTTCCATTATTTCCCTGAAATTTTCTAAAGTAGATTCATAATTGTTCAGTTTTCAAACTATCTTTCCAATATTATACTATAAAAATAATTGTAATCAAACCTATTTCCGAAAATTTTTAGAAAATTAAAATTTTTTGTTTTGATATAGCGACACCTAGTCCATTTTTGTTCAGCTACTTCATTTAAAGAAACAAATACAGGTTTAAAATAAAAAAGCTACCACCTCTTCCGAGGTGATAACTTTTATCAGATTTTTAACATCAATTAGTCTACGTTCACGTATTCTTTAGAAAGTTCAAGAACTTCTTCCATTGTTGAACATTCAGTAAGAGCGCGGTTAGCGTATTCTTGCATCTTAGCTGTGTCAAGTTTCTTCATCAAGCTACGTGTACGAAGGACAGATGTCGCTGACATAGAAAACTCATCCAAGCCCATTCCGACAAGAAGTGGAACAGCAGTTTGGTCACCAGCCATTTCACCACACATACCAGCCCATTTACCTTCAGCGTGAGCTGCTTTGATCACATTGTTGATCAAACGAAGGATTGATGGGTTATATGGTTGGTAAAGGTATGAAACTTGTTCGTTCATACGGTCAGCAGCCATTGTGTATTGGATCAAGTCGTTTGTACCAATTGAGAAGAAATCAACTTCTTTGGCAAATTGGTCAGCCAACATCGCTGCTGCTGGGATTTCAATCATGATCCCTACTTCGATGTCGTCAGCAACGGCAACACCTTCAGCAACCAATTTCGCTTTTTCTTCTTCCAGAATACCTTTAGCTGTACGGAACTCTGTCAACAATGCAACCATTGGGAACATGATCCGCAATTTACCGTGAACAGATGCACGAAGCAAAGCACGCAATTGTGTACGGAACATTTGGTTACCTGTTTCAGAGATAGAGATACGCAACGCACGGTAACCCAAGAATGGGTTCATTTCTTTAGGAAGATCGAAGTAAGGAAGTTCTTTATCCCCACCGATATCCATTGTACGAACGACAACAGGTTTACCGTTCATACCTTCAAGAACTGCTTTGTATGCTTCGTATTGGTCATCTTCAGTTGGGAAGTCTTGAGAATCCATGTACAAGAATTCAGTACGATAGAGACCAACAGCTTCTGCACCATTTTCGTTCACACCTTCAACGTCTTTAGGTGTACCGATGTTAGCAGCCAACTCGAAGTGTTTGCCATCTGCAGTAACAGTTTTGGCATCTTTCAAAAGTGCCCATTCAGCTTTTTGTTTAGCGTAAGCTTCACCAGCTGCTTTAAATTCAGCGATTTGCTCTTCACTTGGGTTGATAACAACTTCACCAGTGATTCCAGATACAGCCAACACATCACCATCTTTTACAAGATCTGTGATGTTGTTTGTACCAAGAACCGCTGCAATTTCAAGTGTACGCGCCATGATCGCTGAGTGACTTGTACGTCCACCAATATTTGTAACAAAGGCTTTAACGAACTGTTTGTTCAATTGAGCGGTATCGGATGGAGTCAAGTCATGCGCAACCACGATTGCTTCTTCATTGATAGTTGCAGGGTTTGGCAATTTCTTACCAAGCAAGTTTGCAAGAACACGTTTGGTCACGTCGCGAATATCTGCTGCACGCTCTTGCATGTATGGGTTATCTTCCATTCCTTCAAAGATGGTGATAAACATGTCTGTGACTTCTTTTAAACCAGCCTCAGCATTCACCTTCTTCGTGCGAATTGTTTCCTTGATCTGACCAACCATTTCAGGGTCAGAAAGAACCATCATGTGAGCATCAAATACTTGTGCTGCTTCCTCACCAAGGCTCGCTACTGCATTCTCCCGAATAAGAGAAAGCTCGTTCTGTGAAGCTTCAAGAGCTGCATCCAAACGAGCTTCTTCTGCATTTGTATCTTCGACTGAGATCGTTTCAAATGACAAGTCGGGTTGAACAAGTAGATATGCCTTAGCAACGGCAACACCATCAGATGCTGCAATTCCTTTAAGCATTTCTGTCATGTTTATGC
>NZ_JBKQBL010000003.1:120361-142116 GCF_046824975.1 Streptococcus intestinihominis
CAATCCTTCTTTTTCCATTGTTTCAGCGATTGCTGCAAGAGCATCATCAGCGTCAGCACCTTCAGCTGAAATTACAACGTCAGCTCCTTGACCAACACCAAGGCTCATAACACCCATGATTGATTTCAAGTTAACTGATTTACCTTTGTATTCAAGAGTAATATCTGAAGCAAATTTGCTAGCAGTTTGAACCAACAAAGTTGCTGGACGTGCGTGGATACCTGTTTCTGCCACGATGTGGAAATCTTTAGAAGCCATAGTTTGACTCTCCTTTTAAAATTAGTTTTTGAGTTATCTGTGATAACCCTTACAATTTGCTATTATATCATCTTCTTCATTATTTTTCAAGATTTTTATCACACACTTACTGAAAATACTTACAGGAAGCACTCATTTTTTCTCTTCTTTTAAACTACTTTTTTTACTTTCTTCTATTAAATAAATAGAATTGCTTTCAGGGACACAGTATATAGAATTTTAGGAAAATAGTTCGAATTCCTTTGACTTAAAAAACCTATATTTTATCACGTTTTCCTCAATTTTCACTAATTCTTACAATACTACATATTGTGGTATACTCCGATATAGTTAATTTACGTGCACAATATTTAGTTAAAACTCTTGACAAGGAAAAACCTTTTGTTTATACTAGATACAGATTTATGAATTTAGAGGAGTTAGATCACATTATGGTGACAATTTATTCAAAAAATAATTGCGTTCAATGTAAAATGACCAAACGTTTTTTAGATACCAATCACGTTGAATACCGTGAAATTAATCTAGATGAGCAACCTGAGTTTGTAGACCATGTGAAGAACCTTGGTTTCAACGCTGCACCAGTTATCCAAACGGCAGATGAAGTCTTTTCTGGCTTCCAACCAGCTAAGCTCAAGAAATTATCTTAAAACTATCAAACAGGATCTGATTGGTCTAGGGAATGGAATACTGTAGTTCTCGACTACAGTATTCCCCTAGCCCTTTTACTTGTACAGGGGAGCTTGCCTCCCCTTTGTTTTTGAATTAGAAAAAGGAACATTATGGGATTAAAATCACTTGAAGACGTAACCTACTTCCGTCTTAATAATGAAATCAACCGTCCAGTTAACGGTCAAATCATGCTTCATAAAGATAAAGAGGCCTTGGATGCTTTCTTCAAAGAAAATGTTGTGCCAAATACCATGGCCTTTGATTCAATAACGGATAAAATCAACTACCTTATTGAACACAACTATATCGAAACAGCCTTCATTCAGAAGTACCGTCCTGAATTTTTGGAAGAATTGGCCCAATTTATCAAAGATCAAAACTTCCAATTCAAGTCCTTCATGGCTGCCTATAAATTCTATAACCAGTATGCTCTGAAAACAAATGATGGAGAATACTATCTCGAAAGCATGGAAGACCGCGTCTTCTTCAATGCTCTCTACTTTGCGGATGGAAATGAAGAAATTGCTAAAGACATCGCAAATGAAATCATTCACCAACGCTATCAACCGGCTACTCCTTCCTTCTTAAATGCTGGACGTGCCCGCCGTGGTGAATTGGTTTCATGTTTCTTGATCCAGGTAACTGATGATATGAATGCGATCGGACGCTCTATCAACTCTGCCCTCCAACTTTCACGTATCGGTGGTGGGGTTGGAATCTCCCTCAGCAACCTTCGTGAAGCTGGAGCACCGATCAAGGGCTATGAAGGAGCCGCTTCTGGGGTCGTTCCAGTCATGAAACTCTTCGAAGATAGCTTCTCTTACTCTAACCAATTAGGACAACGCCAAGGGGCTGGGGTGGTTTACCTCAATGTCTTCCACCCAGATATCATCGCCTTCCTTTCAACTAAGAAGGAAAATGCCGATGAAAAAGTTCGGGTTAAGACCCTTTCACTTGGTGTCGTCGTGCCAGACAAGTTCTACGAGTTGGCTCGTAAGAATGAAGAAATGTACCTCTTCAGCCCTTACTCTGTAGAGCGTGAATACGGAGTGCCATTTAACTACATCGACATCACTGAAAAATACGATGAGTTGGTTGCTAATCCGAACATCCGCAAGACAAAAATTAAGGCCCGTGATTTGGAAACTGAAATTTCTAAATTGCAACAAGAATCTGGTTACCCATATGTAGTTAACATCGATACTGCTAACCGGGCAAACCCTATTGATGGAAAGATCATCATGAGTAACTTGTGTTCAGAGATCCTCCAGGTTCAAGAGCCAAGCTTGATCAACGATGCTCAAGAATTCATTAAAATGGGGACTGACGTCTCATGTAACCTTGGTTCAACCAACGTGGTTAACATGATGACTTCACCTGATTTTGGTCGTTCGATTCGTGCCATGGTTCGTGCTTTGACCTTCGTTACAGATAGCTCTCATATCGTTGCTGTTCCAACAATTGACCACGGAAATAGCCAAGCTCATACCTTTGGTCTTGGAGCCATGGGACTTCACAGCTACCTTGCCCAACAATTGATCGAGTATGGATCACCTGAATCTGTTGAGTTTACGAGCATCTACTTCATGCTCATGAACTACTGGACTCTCGTCGAATCAAACAACATCGCACGTGAACGGGGCGTTACCTTCCACAACTTTGAAAAATCAGACTATGCCAACGGTAGCTACTTTGATAAGTACACGACCGGAGAGTTTGTTCCAAAATCTGATCGCGTCAAAGAACTCTTTAAGGATATCTTCATTCCTAGTGCAGAAGACTGGGCTGAACTCCGCGATAAAGTCAAGGCAGATGGTCTTTACCACCAAAACCGCTTGGCTGTCGCACCAAATGGTTCTATCAGCTACATCAATGACGTATCTGCTTCTATCCACCCAATCACACAACGGATTGAAGAACGCCAAGAGAAGAAAATCGGTAAGATCTACTACCCTGCTGCTGGTTTGTCAACAGAAACCATTCCTTACTACACTTCTGCCTACGACATGGATATGCGAAAAGTCATCGACGTCTATGCTGCTGCAACTGAGCACGTAGACCAAGGACTTTCACTCACGCTCTTCATGCGTAGTGATATTCCAAAAGGGCTTTACGAATGGAAAACTGAAAACAAACAAACCACTCGTGACTTGTCTATCCTTCGCAACTACGCCTTTAACAAGGGAATCAAGTCTATCTACTACGTCCGTACCTTTACCGATGATGGTGGAGAAGTTGGCGCGAACCAATGTGAAAGCTGTGTCATCTAAGACACTCTGATCCATTGCTACCAAAAAGTCGGTTCGCCGACTTTTTGTGCGGTATTCTAACAATTGTGTTAGAATAATAATGATTGTATGATCGAATGAATTAGAAAAAGAAAGAGATTTCAAATGGAAACTTACTACAAAGCCATTAACTGGAATGCCATCGAGGATGTCATCGATAAATCTACTTGGGAAAAGCTAACCGAACAATTCTGGTTGGATACACGTATTCCTTTGTCAAACGACTTGGACGACTGGAGAAAGCTGTCTAACAAGGAAAAAGACCTTGTTGGTAAAGTTTTTGGAGGTTTAACCCTTCTCGATACCATGCAGTCTGAAACGGGTGTGCAAGCCCTTCGTGCGGATATTCGTACTCCTCATGAAGAAGCTGTCTTTAACAACATCCAATTCATGGAATCTGTCCATGCTAAGTCTTACTCTTCTATCTTTTCTACCTTGAATACCAAGTCAGAAATCGAAGAGATTTTCGAATGGACCAATACCAATCCCTTCCTTCAAAAGAAGGCAGAAATCATCAACGAGATCTACCTCAATGGCACTCCTCTAGAAAAGAAAGTAGCCAGCGTCTTCCTTGAAACCTTCCTCTTCTACTCTGGTTTCTTCACACCGCTCTACTATCTTGGAAACAACAAATTGGCCAACGTGGCAGAAATCATCAAGTTGATCATTCGGGACGAATCTGTTCACGGAACCTATATCGGCTACAAGTTCCAACTTGGATTTAACGAATTACCAGAAGACGAACAAGAAAAACTTAAAGAATGGATGTATGACTTGCTCTACACCCTCTATGAAAACGAAGAAGGCTATACAGAGAGCCTCTATGACGGTGTAGGTTGGACAGAGGAAGTCAAGACCTTCCTTCGCTACAATGCTAACAAAGCCCTCATGAATTTGGGACAAGATCCCCTTTTCCCTGACTCAGCGGATGATGTCAACCCAATCGTCATGAACGGGATCTCAACCGGTACATCCAACCACGACTTCTTCTCTCAAGTCGGAAATGGTTATCTTCTCGGTGAAGTAGAAGCCATGCAGGATGACGATTACAACTATGGCCTATAAGACAAAAACCTTTCCAGATGGAAAGGTTTTTTTGTTTTTTTATGCTAAAAATAGCATAAAAATCTAGTTATCCGCATAAAAACTGGACTTATCACACTTTATCAAGGTCAAAACCACTCAATTTACTACTAATTTACTACTTATGAATGAGCTTTGATACGACGATTTATCCTTGAAAAGTGAAGATATAAAGATACTTCCAATAAAATTTGAATATTTAATAGGTAGACACTTCAAAAAATGAGGTGTCTATTTTTTTACCCGATTTTGAAAGGAAGTGAACTTATGAAAACAAAAAATCAAGAATCAAAAGGTCGTTCCCCACTCTTTAAGACCATCAAACATTCATTCAGCCAATAAAAAAGAAAGGATAGGTAAAAATATGGAACTTAAATTTGTGATTCCCAACATGGAAAAAACATTCGGCAATTTAGAATTTGCTGGCGAGGATAAAGTCGTTCAGCGAAGAATCAACGGACGGCTAACTGTCTTATCAAGAAGCTATAATCTCTATTCTGATGTTCAAAGAGCAGATGATATTGTGGTGGTGCTTCCTGCTGAAGCTGGCGAAAAACATTTCGGCTTTGAGGAACGTGTGAAGTTAGTCAATCCACGTATTACCGCAGAGGGCTACAAAATCGGCACTCGTGGTTTTACAAATTACCTTTTACATGCTGACGACATGATAAAAGAATAAAGAAAGAGAGGAAAAATGATGAGATTAGCAAATGGCATTGTATTAGATAAAGACACGACTTTTGGAGAATTGAAATTCTCTGCTCTACGTCGTGAAGTGAGAATCCAAAATGAAGACGGGTCGGTTTCAGATGAAATCAAGGAACGTACCTATGACTTAAAATCCAAAGGACAAGGACGCATGATTCAAGTAAGTATTCCTGCCAGCGTGCCTTTGAAAGAGTTTGATTATAACGCACGGGTGGAACTTATCAATCCCATTGCGGACACCGTTGCTACTGCCACCTATCAAGGAGCAGATGTTGACTGGTATATCAAGGCAGACGATATTGTGCTGACAAAGGATTCTAGTTCATTCAAAGCTCAACCACAAGCAAAGAAAGAACCGACACAAGACAAATAGTCGCTAGGTAGAAAGGAGACTTTTTCGCATGAAACAGCGTGGTAAAAGGATTCGCCCATCTGGTAAAGATTTAGTCTTTCATTTTACGATAGCGTCACTCCTGCCTGTTTTCCTGCTGGTTGTCGGACTGTTTCATGTGAAGACAATCCAGCAGATCAACTGGCAGGATTTTAACCTATCACAAGCAGATAAGATTGACATTCCCTATTTAATTATCAGTTTCAGTGTCGCAATTCTTATCTGCTTGCTGGTAGCGTTTGTATTCAAACGGGTTCGCTATGATACGGTTAAACAACTTTACCACCGTCAAAAACTGGCAAAGATGATACTTGAAAACAAGTGGTATGAATCTGAACAGGTCAAAACAGAGGGTTTCTTTAAAGATAGTGCTGGTCGTACAAAGGAAAAGATAACCTACTTCCCTAAAATGTATTATCGACTTAAAAATGGCTTGATACAGATACGGGTGGAAATCACGCTGGGAAAATATCAAGACCAACTCTTACACTTGGAAAAGAAATTAGAGAGTGGCTTGTACTGTGAGCTGACGGATAAAGAGTTAAAGGATTCCTATGTGGAATATACTTTGCTCTATGACACCATAGCCAGTCGTATTTCTATTGATGAAGTAGAAGCTAAAGATGGTAAACTTCGCTTAATGAAAAACGTATGGTGGGAATATGATAAGCTCCCTCATATGTTGATTGCTGGTGGTACAGGTGGCGGTAAAACTTACTTTATACTGACACTGATTGAAGCCTTGCTTCATACAGATTCAAAACTGTATATTCTTGACCCGAAAAATGCTGATCTTGCGGACTTAGGTTCTGTGATGGCAAATGTCTACTATAGAAAAGAAGACTTGCTTTCTTGCATTGAAACATTCTATGAAGAAATGATGAAACGTAGTGAGGAAATGAAGCAGATGAAGAACTATAAGACTGGCAAAAATTATGCTTACTTAGGTCTCCCGGCACACTTCTTAATCTTTGATGAATACGTCGCTTTCATGGAAATACTGGGAACAAAAGAAAACACCGCAGTTATGAATAAGCTGAAACAGATTGTCATGTTAGGTCGTCAAGCTGGCTTCTTTCTAATACTGGCTTGTCAACGTCCAGACGCAAAATATTTAGGCGACGGAATCCGTGATCAGTTTAATTTCAGAGTGGCTTTAGGTCGTATGTCTGAAATGGGCTATGGCATGATGTTTGGCAGTGACGTACAAAAGGATTTCTTCTTAAAGCGAATCAAAGGTCGTGGCTATGTTGATGTAGGAACAAGTGTCATATCAGAGTTTTATACTCCCCTTGTACCAAAAGGATATGATTTCTTGGAGGAAATTAAAAAGTTATCCAACAGCAGACAGTCCACGCAGGCGACGTGCGAAGCGGAAGTCGCAGGTGTGGACTGATCTTGCTGGCTGGTGTGGCAATAGCCACGCCAGCACTTAACCCCCCGTTTCTAATTCCGAGAAACTATTTGAAATAAAAAAGAATGCTGATAAATCAACATTCTCTAACTGTATTTTTTTATGAAGATATTAACTTTTGTCTGTTTAGCTACCAAAAGGCTACCAATAAATTTGAATTATTTTTAATATGATTTTTAGTAATATACATTATTACTGAGTTTCTGAAAAATTAACTACTACTGTCAACAATTTTACATATATATGACTTATTTTATCCTCGTAAATTCTAATTTGATTATTTCTTTTTCTTTGGTTTTGGTGCTGGTAACTCATCATACATCGAATTTAATAAGCCAGTTAAATATTCTTTGTTGTCAACATCATCTACCAATAGCATTGCCTTTGCTCTATCATATGGTAACTCATACTTTGCATTTGGCATATATGCTATTGCAGATTCAACAGGTTTCACTAAAAACCTATCATCATAAATTCCACCAACAATTTTTCCGCGATAATAAACAATATATTCGCCCATCATTGTTCTATATGTTATTTCTTCCAACTCGGATAGTTGTTCTAAAATGAAATCTAAATATTCTTTACTTGAAGCCATTTTTTCTATCTCCCTTAATTACTAGAATTTCATTCTTTTTAACAATAGCATAAGGTTATCGTTAAAAGGTATTATCTCGACAAACCGGGAGTTCTAATTTAGTTTATAATCGTATGATTTTATTGGCTATATCCTCTACAAATCGCTTATCGTGTTCCACAAATATGAGTGTAGGATTTGCTTCTTTTATAATTTCCTCAATCTGTATTCTTGATATTACATCTATATAGTTTAATGGTTCATCCCAAACAAATATATGAGCTGCCTTTGACAAACTTACAGCAATTAAAACTTTCTTTTTTTGTCCATCGCTATAGTTCTTCATATCCATTTCAAATAATTCTCTTGCAAAATCTAATTTTCTAAGAATTGTTTTGCACAATGTTTCATCAACACCTTGCTGATGAATATACTCATTTAAGCTACCTGTTAAATTTGATGTATCTTGAGGAATATACGATATTTTCAAATTATTTGCTAATTTTACATCACCTGAATACTCGTTATTTAGACCTAATAAAATTTTAATCAAGGTTGATTTTCCGCTACCATTACCCCCATATATAGCTGCTATATCTCCTTGTTTTATCTCAAAACTTACATCGCTTAATATCTGTCTTTCTCCATAGCATAATGATAAATTGCTAACCGATATTAGAGGATTTTTATGATGATGTAATGAATGCAATGATAGACTTTCCTTTGTTTCAATATCTTTTAGTAAATTTTGTTTTTCTTCTATTGCCTTATTTTGTCTCTTTTCCAAATTCTTTGATTTTTTCATCATCTTGGCTGACTGATGACCTATATGTCCCTTATCTGGTTTTACACCTGATACTTTCACACCATTTTTAGTGTTTTCAATTTTATCAGACCAAGTTTTACTTTGTCTTGCAGCTTCTTTTAATCGTTTAATATCTTTTCTTAATTTCTCGTTTTCACTAATTTCAAATTGGTCTTTCATCAATTTGTTTTCATACCAAGATGTATAATTTCCTGATTGAACATCAATAGAATTCCTGTTAAGAGAAATAACATGATTGATACAGCCGTCTAAAAAATCTCTATCATGAGATATGAGCAAAAAACCTTTTTTACTTTTCAGATATTCACTGACATTTTTTCTTCCATCCATATCTAAATGGTTTGTTGGTTCATCTATAAGTAAAAAACCATCTTCTCTTGTAAACAAAATAGCCAAAAGGATTTTTGTTTGTTCTCCTTTGGATAGTGTTTCAAACTTTCTGTAAACAAGGTTCTCATCTACATTTAGCAAATGAAGTTCTCTAAATAATTTCCATTCTTCCTCATCTGATATTAGTTCTCTATATAACTCAATCCCTAATTTTGAAGTATCACTTAAATTGGGTGGGAATTTAATAAAGTCAACACTTTTGCTGATTTTCCCCTTATAAACTTCTTGGTTTAGAAGCAGCTTAAATAGTGTTGATTTCCCAATTCCGTTTCTTCCTATTAGCCCTGTTTTCCAGTTCGTATCAAATGAAAATGATACATTTTCAAATACAGGTTTTACATAGCCATAATATGAGAAAGTAAGGTTTTCAATTTTAATTGTTGACATAAAAACACCCCCTCAAATTCAGATTTGATTATTTCTTTTTCCAAACTTACAATATATTCTTTCAAGTTGCCTCGCCTCCTCATAAAATATCTATTTTCCTACAACGCTTTAATCTTCTCATTTATCAATTCAATAAACAGATTGGAGCAAATCAAGCCAAAATGACTGACTGTCTTGTCTTTCATTGCCACGGTTTTCCCAGCGTTTAATAAATGCTTTAGCTTGCTTTTTTTGTTCTCGGATGTTATTTACTTTTAATCCTCCAACCAATGCATTATTTTGACTTGTTTATTAAGAAGTCCTGTAAAAGACTAATAATTTGGTTTTTATCTTCCTCTGTTAATTCATGCTCTCTCAATAAACTAACTATCTCCTCAAGGCCATCATCTCGTCCTTTAAGAATCTCAAAAGAAGTATTTAAGATTTCAGCTAGTTTCTCTACTGTATCATCCTTTGGATTTCTCCCCCCGTTCTCCCACCTAGCATATTGAGCTTGAGCCACACCTAACTTTTCAGCAACTTCTAATTGAGTAAGTCCTGCATCTAGTCGGGCTTTTTTTATATTGTCTTTTAACATTTTAAAATTCCTTTCGTTTTTCTATTGACTTATAACCAAAATGGTTGTATTATACCTATATAACCAAAATGGTTATATAAAAACAAAGCATACAAAATAGGTAATACTAGTTAGCTTATGAATATGCAAAAACACCCCAGAAAGCTCTGCAAAGCGTTCTGAGGCTTTCGTTTAAAACCAATACAATTATACCAAAATGATAATAAAAAGTCCATAAGAAGCGAAATATGGCTAGATTGAGGATATTATGACATCAACACAATTTACATTTCAAAACAACAAAATTAACAATACTCATTCTTTTTATTCGCCTAGTTTAGAAGAATATATTCAAGTAAATGATAATGAATTTGAAGATATTCGAAATGAAGAAATTGAGCTTAGAGCACTTGAATTGCTCTCGCAGTTTCTAGACAAGTATTTTGGGTAGTTTAAAAACTAATAAATTAGAGATTGGGAGACAAGTGCAAGGGCGCGGGCCGAAGGCAGAGCGCCCGAAGCTCGAAGTTCTCCCAATCTCTAACATAAAAACTGGCGTTTCTAACAGCCAGCAATCCGATACACTTAAGGCAACGTCCTAAGTAACGAGCCATTGGCAAAAATCAATAGTAGCAACGAATTACGCAGATTTTAAGCATAGAAAGGAGGCGTTACATTGAAAAATACCATTCAATCTCTACGAGAATATCAAAATAAAGTAGATTTATCAGAACTAGAAAAATCTATTTATATCAGTATTGACAGATTAACAGTAATCTTTGATAGTGAGAACCAATCACTTAGACGAATATTTCGTGAATTACGAAAATCACTCGATAATATAATTCAAGAATTTAGTATTCAAGAAAATCTAAGAGAAGACTATTTTACTCTTTATAAAACGATAAACGAAGATAGTATAAATCTAATTTTCTTTCAACTATCGGATTATGGTGGTTATCAAGTCATACGCCTAGACTTCAACCCAAACTCACTAAAAGAATTTGAGGGGTTACAAGTGTGGAGGCAGATTATGAATTACGCTCGATTAAATCGATTAGAAATTAGACTGTCACGATTAGATCTTGCTTTTGATATCTTCAATAGGCCAGAAATAGTTTTTTTACAACATATCAAAGGAGGGGTTAGTCATAAAATATTCTACGGTAGAGGGGGAAATATAGAAAGTAAATACTGGGGTGCAAGTGGTAGCAACGTTCAAGTACGTTTGTACGATAAGAATATAGAGGTATTAAGTCATAAAAGAGCTGATAAATTAAATATAGAGAGTAAGCCTTTTTGGTGGCGATTAGAGTTCCAACTTCGGACAAAGGCTATAAATGAAGAAACCATTTCAGAGATTTCTAAACGATTGGAGAATTTTAGCTTCTTTAGTCTTTCGAGTGTTCCAGATGATAGCAAAGCATTTGCCTATATTTTTCTTCATGAACCAGCACTCTTACCCGAATTATTCCCCTACCTCAAACCTAACACTATTAGAGTGAAAAAGACCAGACTTAGAAAACACCTAAAAGCATTTGATAGTAGCTCATTTTCTTTAGAACTACAAGATGCACTTAAAGAACAAACCCCACGATTAAATAATGAACTCAAACAATTAATAGGAGAATTCCTAGAACTTACTAGTAAAGGAGAAATTGACTTATGAACGATAAACTAACTATGACAGTACAAGAAATTATGGACTTAGGGTTTTCAAAATGGACTGCTTATAATATTTTACGGCAAGCAAAACATATTATGGTTGAACGTGGATTCGATTTTTATAATAATAAAGGACTTGGAACAGTTCCAGTATCAGTTGTAGCAGAGATACTTGGATTGGAGGAACTACATGTCAAAAACTAGATATACCGGTGTTACGAAAGATGATAAGACTGGCAAATATACTTATTATTTTAAAGCTGGAGTTGACCTAGCTACTGGTAAACCTTATCAAGAACGTAGACGTGGTTTTCAAACCGCAAAAGAAGCCTTTGAAGCACGTACAAGAGCCTTGAATAAGATACAACAAAAAGGAGGAATTAAGCATACTCAATGGACTTTTAAGCAGTTTATGGAAGAAGTTTTTATGCCAAATTATTACGCTACAACAAGTCCGGATCTCGAACACAGACGTCAAGTTATATTCGATGAATTTATTCAATACTTTGGTAAGAAAAAACCTAGAGAAATTACTACTTATGATGTGATTAATTATAGAAACGGTTTATTAGAGAGATATTCAAATTCATATGCAAGAAACAAGATGACATTGCTTAATCAAGTTTTGAAAACTGCGAAAAAATATGGGTTGATTTTTCATGAAATTCCCACAAGTAATATCAGTCCAATTCCAATCATAAAAAAACATATAGATTTTTGGACAAAAGACGAGTTCCAAAAAGTAATACAATCACTTGATAAAAAGAGTTATTTTGAGCACTTTGTTTATACACTTTTTTGGTTATATTATTTTACGGGAATGCGTGTAAATGAGGCGACTGCTCTTTATTGGGAAGATGTAGATTTTGAAAAGAAAACTCTAGCAATCAATCACAACTTACAGTACATAAACCGTGAAAATTGGGTTCGGCGTAACAAACTAAAAACGGAAAGCTCCAGACGAACCATTGGGCTTGATGATAACACTCTAAACGTACTTAAGGAATGGAAAGAACGACAAGCAAAAGTTGACAAGATACCATTCATTCTATCACTTGATGGAAATCCATATCGTAAGCGTAGTATTAGAGACCAGATTATAAAATACTCTAAACGTGCAGGTGTTAAATACATTCAACCCAAAGGTTTGAGACACTCTCACGCATCATTACTCATTAATGAATATAACGTAAATGCTCTATATATTCAAAGACGATTGGGTCATTCTGATGTCAAAACTACACTTAGTATTTATAGTCATTTATACCCAAACGCTGATTCCGAATTAACAGATAAACTCAATCTCATATCAAGTGATTTTATCGACTAAATCTATTTGGCTACCAAATTAGCTACCAAAAAAAAGAAATACACCTCAAAAGCCTCATTTTAAAGGGCTTTTTTTCATATTATCCCACTATTTCTAACAGGGGGGTACAAATCGACAGGAAACAGTCAAAAAAACATTAGAAAATCCTTTGGTTACAAGGGATTTACAAAATTTCAGCGTATGTCAAATGGGCTTTAAAAGTTGACATACGCCTTTTTGATTGGAGGGATTTTTACTGAATGAACAAACTTGGTTACAGCATTTAAAAGAAAAACGCTTGGCTTATGGACTATCTCAAAACCGTTTAGCTGTTGCGACTGGTATTACAAGGCAGTATCTAAGCGATATTGAAACAGGAAAAGTCAAGCCATCAGAGGATTTACAGCAGTCCCTTTGGGAAGCTCTGGAACGCTTCAATCCCGACGCTCCCCTTGAAATGCTGTTTGATTATGTAAGAATTCGCTTTCCGACAACAGACGTACAGCAGGTGGTCGAAAACATCTTACAACTGAAACTGTCCTATTTTCTTCATGAGGACTATGGTTTCTATTCTTATTCAGAGCATTATGCTTTAGGCGACATATTCGTCCTTTGCTCCCATGAACTGGACAAAGGAGTTCTGGTGGAATTGAAAGGTCGTGGGTGCAGACAATTTGAAAGCTATCTTCTGGCACAACAAAGAAGCTGGTATGAGTTCTTTATGGACGTTTTGGTGGCTGGCGGTGTGATGAAACGCCTTGACCTTGCCATTAACGATAAGACAGGGATTTTAAATATCCCTGTACTCACTGAAAAGTGCCAACAGGAAGAATGTATCTCCGTCTTCCGCAGTTTTAAAAGCTATCGCAGTGGCGAACTGGTACGCAAAGAGGAAAAGGAATGTATGGGAAACACCCTCTATATCGGTTCATTACAAAGTGAAGTTTATTTCTGTATCTATGAAAAGGACTACGAGCAGTACAAGAAAAATGATATTCCCATTGAAGACGCAGAAGTAAAAAACCGTTTTGAGATTCGATTGAAAAATGAGCGTGCCTATTATGCAGTCCGTGATTTACTCGTCTATGACAATCCAGAGCATACCGCCTTTAAAATTATCAATCGGTATATCCGTTTTGTAGATAAAGACGATTCCAAACCTCGTTCTGATTGGAAACTGAATGAAGAATGGGCTTGGTTTATTGGGAACAATCGTGAACGATTAAAACTAACCACAAAACCAGAGCCTTACTCCTTCCAAAGGACGCTGAACTGGCTATCTCATCAAGTTGCCCCGACCTTAAAGGTTGCGATTAAACTTGATGAAATCAACCAGACGCAGGTTGTAAAAGACATTCTCGACCATGCGAAACTGACAGACCGACACAAGCAGATTTTGAAGCAACAGTCAGTAAAAGAACAGGACGTGATAACAACAAAAAAATAACTCAAATACAAATTCATTGAATATAGAGAGGAGAACATTTTTATGAATTTTGGACAAAACCTTTATAACTGGTTTCTATCAAACGCTCAATCACTGGTGCTTTTAGCAATCGTTGTGATTGGCTTGTATCTTGGCTTCAAGCGTGAGTTTAGCAAACTGATTGGCTTTTTAATTATTGCGATTATTGCGGTTGGCTTAGTCTTCAACGCTGCTGGAGTAAAAGACATTTTACTAGAGCTATTCAATCGCATTATTGGTGCTTAAATAAAACCGTTCTTTTGTGGAATATAAGTGGTTTTCTTATGTTCCGCAAAGGAATGGTACACCAAACGAAGTGCGGTAGGGATTTTTGAATCTCTACAAAGAAAGGACGTGAATATATGGACGATATGCAAGTCTATATTGCGAATTTAGGCAAATACAATGAGGGCGAATTGGTCGGTGCGTGGTTTACCTTTCCCATTGACTTTGAGGAAGTCAAAGAGAAAATCGGCTTGAATGATGAATATGAGGAATACGCCATTCATGACTACGAGTTACCCTTTACGGTTGACGAATACACTTCCATTGGCGAACTCAATCGACTATGGGAAATGGTATCGGAATTACCCGAAGAATTACAATCGGAGCTATCTGCTCTGCTCACTCATTTTTCAAGCATTGAAGAACTAAGCGAACATCAAGAGGATATTATCATTCATTCCGATTGTGATGATATGTATGACGTGGCACGCTACTACATTGAAGAAACGGGTGCTTTAGGCGAAGTACCAGCTAGTCTTCAAAACTATATTGATTATCAAGCCTATGGTCGGGATTTAGACCTTTCAGGAACGTTTATCTCAACCAATCATGGGATTTTTGAAATCGTCTATTAAATCTGTCGGTACATTACTACTGGCAGATTTTCTATTTTACGGGGTGGCTCAATCAGCTACCCCTATTTTTTATGAAAGGATTGATTACATGAAGAAAATACGAAGCTATACCAGTATCTGGTCTGTGGAAAAGGTACTGTATTCTATCAATGATTTTAGACTTCCGTTTCCCATAACCTTTACGCAAATGACATGGTTTGTCGTGTCACTCTTTGCAGTGATGATACTTGGCAACTTGCCCCCTCTTTCCATGATAGAGGGAGCATTTCTCAAATACTTTGGGATTCCTGTGGCTTTCACATGGTTTATGTCTACAAAAACTTTTGATGGTAAAAAGCCTTATGGATTTTTGAAGTCTGTCATTGCTTATGCACTGCGACCAAAGCTGACCTATGCAGGAAAAAAAGTAACGCTTGGCAGAAACCAGCCACAAGAAGCCATTACAGCAGTTAGGAGTGAATTTTATGGCATATCCAATTAAATACATTGAAAACAATCTCGTCTGGAATAAAGACGGGGAATGTTATGCTTACTATGAGCTTGTTCCTTACAATTACTCATTTCTAAGTCCAGAACAGAAAATACAAGTGCATGATTCTTTCAGACAGCTTATCGCACAAAATCGTGATGGCAAAATTCATGCTTTACAAATCAGTACAGAATCCAGCATACGTTCTGCACAAGAGCGTTCCAAAAATGAAGTCACTGGCAAGCTCAAAGCGGTTGCCTATGACAAAATCGACCAACAGACAGACGCTTTAATATCCATGATTGGCGAAAATCAAGTGAACTACCGTTTCTTTATCGGCTTTAAGTTGCTTCTCAACGATCAGGAGTTTTCTATGAAAAGTCTTACCGTTGAAGCAAAAAATGCTTTGTCTGATTTTGTCTATGATGTGAACCATAAGCTGATGGGCGATTTTGTTAGTATGAGTAATGATGAAATCCTGCGTTTTCAGAAGATGGAAAAGCTCTTAGAAAATAAAATCTCTCGTCGTTTCAAAATCCGCAGGTTAGATAAGGACGACTTCGGCTATCTGATTGAACACCTTTACGGACAGACAGGCACTGCCTATGAAGAGTATGAGTACCATCTATCAAAGAAAAAGCTGGATAATGAAACGCTGATTAAATACTATGACTTGATTAAGCCTACTCGCTGTTTGGTGGAAGAAAAACAGCGATATTTGAAAATCCAGCAGGAAGATGAAACCGTCTATGTAGCTTACTTTACCATTAACAGCATTGTCGGAGAACTGGACTTCCCGTCCTCTGAAATCTTCTACTACCAGCAACAGCAATTTACATTCCCGATTGATACGTCAATGAATGTGGAAATTGTAGCGAATCGTAAAGCCCTATCTACTGTCCGCAATAAAAAGAAAGAACTGAAAGACTTGGATAACCACGCTTGGCAAAGTGATAATGAAACCAGCTCCAATGTGGCGGAAGCTCTGGAAAGTGTGAATGAGCTGGAAACCAATTTAGACCAAAGCAAGGAATCTATGTACAAGCTGTCTTATGTGGTAAGGGTATCAGCAAATGATCTTGACGAACTCAAACGTCGTTGTAATGAAGTGAAAGATTTTTATGACGATTTAAGCGTAAAACTGGTACGACCATTTGGGGATATGCTCGGCTTACATGAAGAATTTTTACCTGCCAGCAAGCGTTATATGAATGATTATATTCAATACGTGACCTCTGATTTCCTCGCTGGTTTAGGTTTTGGTGCTACTCAAATGCTGGGGGAAAATGAGGGGATTTATGTTGGCTACAGCTTAGATACTGGACGCAATGTCTATCTGAAACCTGCTCTTGCCAGTCAAGGGGTTAAGGGTTCAGTAACCAATGCGTTAGCGTCGGCTTTTGTTGGTTCGCTGGGTGGTGGTAAATCCTTTGCGAATAACCTTATCGTCTATTATGCGGTGCTTTATGGGGCACAAGCAGTGATTGTAGACCCAAAAGCAGAACGTGGCAGATGGAAAGAAACCTTGCCAGAGATTTCCCATGAAATCAATATCGTCACTCTGACTTCTGATGAGAAAAACAAAGGCTTACTTGACCCTTATGTGATTATGAAAAATCCCAAAGATTCTGAATCACTGGCTATTGATATTCTGACATTCCTTACGGGGATTTCCTCTCGTGATGGGGAACGCTTCCCAATCCTTAGAAAAGCCATTCGTGCAGTAACCAATAGTGAAGTACGAGGGTTGATGAAAGTGATTGAGGAATTACGGGTTGAGAATACGCCACTAAGTACCAGTATAGCCGACCATATCGAAAGTTTTACAGACTATGACTTTGCACATTTATTATTCAGTAATGGTTATGTGGAGCAGTCTATCAGCTTAGAAAAACAACTGAACATTATACAGGTTGCGGACTTGGTACTTCCCGACAAGGAAACTTCCTTTGAGGAATATACCACTATGGAGCTTTTATCCGTTGCTATGCTGATTGTCATTAGTACCTTTGCTTTAGACTTTATCCATACAGACCGAAGCATTTTCAAGATTGTAGATTTAGACGAAGCATGGAGCTTTTTACAGGTAGCACAAGGAAAAACACTATCTATGAAGCTGGTTCGGGCTGGTCGTGCTATGAACGCTGGGGTATATTTCGTGACCCAAAATACAGACGACCTCTTAGATGAAAAACTGAAAAATAACCTCGGCTTAAAATTTGCATTTCGTTCCACTGACCTTAACGAGATTAAAAAGACCTTAGCCTTTTTTGGTGTAGACCCAGAGGACGAAAACAATCAGAAGCGATTGCGTGATTTGGAAAACGGGCAATGCCTTATCAGTGATTTATATGGTCGTGTCGGTGTGATACAGTTCCACCCTGTATTTGAAGAACTGCTCCATGCCTTTGATACCAGACCACCTGTGCGAAAAGAGGTGTAAATGTGAAACCATCAATAGTAAACAGAATAAAATCAAACTGGACGCTGAAACGTCTAGGTAAAGTGGCAATGACAGTGGCTTTCACACTTGTGATTGCCATTTTTCTTTTAGCCATGCTGGGAACGGTGGTTCAAGCTGCGGGCTTGGTAGATGATACGGTCAATGTGGCAAATGAATACAGCCGATACCCACTTGAAAACTATCAACTGGATTTTTATGTGGATAATAGCTGGGGCTGGCTTCCGTGGAACTGGTCGGACGGGATTGGAAAACAGGTCATGTATGGACTATATGCCATTACCAATTTTATTTGGACAATCAGTTTGTATGTTTCCAATGCGACAGGTTACTTAGTACAGGAAGCCTATTCCTTAGACTTCATTTCCGCTACAGCAGATTCCATTGGTAAGAATATGCAGACCTTAGCTGGTGTGAGTGCAAACGGATTTTCAACAGAGGGTTTCTATGTTGGATTCCTCTTACTCTTGATTTTGGTTCTTGGGGTTTATGTTGCCTATACGGGACTGATAAAGAGAGAAACCACAAAGGCAATTCATGCCATTATGAATTTTGTGCTGGTGTTTATCCTATCGGCTTCCTTTATTGCCTACGCTCCCGACTACATTAAAAAAATCAATGACTTTTCATCAGACATCAGTAATGCCAGTTTATCACTTGGCACGAAGATTGTCATGCCCCATTCCGATAGTCAAGGCAAGGACAGCGTGGACTTAATCAGAGATAGCCTGTTTTCCATACAGGTTCAGCAACCGTGGCTACTGCTTCAATACAACAGTTCAGACATTGAAAGTATCGGTATTGACCGTGTGGAAAGCCTGCTCTCCACCAGCCCAGATTCCAACAATGGCGAAGACAGAGAAAAAATTGTTGCGGAAGAAATTGAAGACAGAAGCAATACCAATCTAACCATTACAAAGACCATTAACCGTTTAGGTACAGTCTTCTTCCTATTTGTCTTCAATATTGGGATTTCCATATTTGTATTCCTATTAACAGGAATCATGATTTTCTCGCAGGTACTTTTTATCATCTATGCTATGTTTCTGCCTGTGAGCTTTATTTTAAGCATGATTCCATCATTTGATGGTATGTCAAAACGAGCCATAACAAAGCTCTTTAATACCATTTTGACACGAGCTGGAATCACATTGATTATTACGACAGCATTTAGTATTTCAACCATGCTCTATACCTTATCGGCTGGTTATCCGTTCTTTTTGATTGCTTTTCTACAGATTGTGACCTTTGCAGGAATCTACTTCAAGCTGGGCGATTTAATGAGTATGTTTTCTCTACAGAGTAACGATTCTCAAAGTGTGGGAAGTCGTGTGATGAGAAAACCTCGTATGCTTATGCACGCTCACATGCACCGTCTACAGCGGAAACTTGGACGTTCCATGACTACTCTAGGGGCTGGGTCTGCCATTGTTACAGGTAAAAAAGGACAGTCGGGTTCGGGGAGTTCTGCAAGGACACAAGCAGATCACTCCCGACCAGACGGAAAGGAAAAATCAACACTTGGAAAACGTATCGGTCAAACCATCGGTACAGTAGCTGATACCAAAGACAGAATGGTAGACACTGCTAGTGGTTTGAAAGAACAGGTTAAAGATTTGCCGACCAATGCAAGATATGCAGTATATCAAGGAAAATCCAAAGTAAAAGAGAATGTCCGTGATTTAACCAGTAGTATTTCTCAAACCAAAGCGGACAGAGCCAGTGGACGCAAGGAACAGCAGGAACAAAGGCGAAAAACCATTGCGAAGCGTCGCTCTGAAATGGAACAGGTCAAACAGAAAAAACAGCCTGCTTCTTCTGTTCATGAAAGACCGACTACAAGACAAGAACAATATCATGATGAACAGACCTCAAAACAGTCTAATATTCAGACTTCATATAAGGAATCTCAACAAGCCAAACAAGAGCGTCCAGCAGTTAAGTCCGATTTTTCAAGTCCAAAAGTGGAACGCCAAGGCAATACCGTTCAAGAAAAAACCGTTCAAAAGCCAGCAACTTCAACCACTACAGCAGATAGAACTTCACAACGTCCAATCACAAAAGAACGTCCGTCTACTGTTCAAAGAGTACCACTACAAAATACAAGAAGTAGACCACCAATCAAAACCGCCACCATTAAGAAAGTCGGTAAGAAACCATGAAGTTGAAAACTTTAGTGATTGGTGGTTCTGGATTATTCTTGATGGTCTTCTCACTGCTTCTGTTTGTTGCCATTTTATTTTCAGATGAACAGGACAGCGGAATTTCCAATATTCATTATGGAGGTGTGAATGTTTCCGCAGAAGTGCTGGCTCATAAGCCTATGGTAGAAAAATATGCCAAAGAATATGGCGTTGAAGAATATGTCAACATACTTCTTGCGATTATACAGGTGGAATCGGGCGGTACTGCGGAAGATGTTATGCAGTCCTCGGAATCCCTCGGTCTTCCACCTAATTCATTGAGTACAGAAGAATCCATTAAGCAAGGTGTGAAGTATTTCAGTGAATTATTAGCCAGTAGCGAAAGGCTCAGTGTAGATTTAGAATCGGTTATCCAGTCCTACAATTATGGTGGTGGTTTCTTAGGGTATGTGGCTAATCGTGGAAATAAATATACCTTTGAACTGGCTCAAAGTTTCTCAAAAGAGTATTCAGGTGGCGAAAAAGTGTCTTACCCCAATCCCATAGCCATACCTATCAATGGGGGCTGGCGATACAACTATGGCAATATGTTTTATGTGCAACTGGTAACGCAGTATCTTGTCACAACAGAGTTTGATGATGATACGGTACAAGCCATCATGGACGAAGCACTGAAATATGAGGGCTGGCGATACGTTTACGGTGGAGCTTCCCCGACTACTTCTTTTGATTGTAGCGGACTGACACAATGGACGTATGGAAAAGCTGGAATTAACTTACCACGAACCGCACAACAGCAATATGATGTGACCCAGCATATCCCACTATCGGAAGCACAAGCTGGCGATTTGGTTTTCTTTCATTCTACCTATAACGCTGGCTCTTATATTACTCATGTTGGGATATACCTTGGCAATAACCGTATGTTTCATGCAGGCGACCCAATCGGTTATGCCGACTTAACAAGCCCCTACTGGCAACAGCATTTAGTGGAAGCAGGACGAATCAAACAATGAGAAAGGAAGATTTAATGATGAAATTTAGAAAAAATCAGAATAAAGAAAAACAGATACCAAAGGAAAAGAAACCTCGTGTCTATAAGGTCAATCCTCATAAAAAGGTTGTGATTGCCTTGTGGGTACTTTTAGGGCTTAGTTTCAGCTTTGCGATATTCAAGCACTTTACAGCTATAGATACTCATACTATTCACGAAACAACTATCATAGAAAAGGAATACGTTGATACTCATCATGTAGAAAATTTTGTAGAGAACTTTGCGAAAGTCTACTATTCATGGGAGCAATCCGATAAGTCCATTGATAATCGAATGGAAAGTCTAAAAGGCTATCTGACAGATGAACTTCAAGCTCTCAATGTTGATACAGTACGCAAAGATATTCCTGTATCGTCTTCTGTAAGAGGATTTCAGATATGGACGGTAGAGCCAACTGGCGACAATGAGTTTAATGTAACCTACAGTGTAGACCAGCTCATTACAGAGGGAGAAAATACAAAGACCGTCCACTCTGCTTATATAGTGAGTGTCTATGTAGATGGTTCTGGAAATATGGTACTGGTTAAGAATCCGACCATTACCAACATACCTAAGAAATCAAGTTATAAACCAAAAGCCATTGAAAGTGAGGGGACGGTTGATTCCATTACAACCAATGAAATCAATGAGTTTTTAACGACGTTCTTCAAGCTCTATCCTACAGCGACAGCCAGTGAACTTTCCTACTATGTGAATGACGGGATATTAAAACCAATCGGAAAAGAGTACATCTTTCAAGAACTGGTAAATCCTATTCACAATCGTAAGGATAATCAAG
>NZ_JBKQBL010000003.1:142168-144094 GCF_046824975.1 Streptococcus intestinihominis
TCACGGTATCGCTGACAGTGGAGTATATCGACCAGCAGACCAAAGCAACGCAGGTATCTCAATTTGATTTGGTACTTGAAAAGAACGGGAGTAATTGGAAGATTGTAAAATAACAAATATTGGTACATGATTACAGATACTTTGTAATCATGTACTCTTTTTGATAAAAAATTGGAGATTCCTTTACAAATATGCTCTTACGTGCTATTATTTAAGTGACTATTTAAAAGGAGTTAATAAATATGCGGCAAGGTATTCTTAAATAAACTGTCAATTTGATAGCGGGAACAAATAATTAGATGTCCTTTTTTAGGAGGGCTTAGTTTTTTGTACCCAGTTTAAGAATACCTTTATCATGTGATTCTAAAGTATCCAGAGAATATCTGTATGCTTTGTATACCTATGGTTATGCATAAAAATCCCAGTGATAAAAGTATTTATCACTGGGATTTTTATGCCCTTTTGGGTTTTTGAATGGAGGAAAATCACATGAAAATTATTAATATTGGAGTTTTAGCTCATGTTGATGCAGGAAAAACTACCTTAACAGAAAGCTTATTATATAACAGTGGAGCGATTACAGAATTAGGAAGCGTGGACAAAGGTACAACGAGGACGGATAATACGCTTTTAGAACGTCAGAGAGGAATTACAATTCAGACAGGAATAACCTCTTTTCAGTGGGAAAATACGAAGGTGAACATCATAGACACGCCAGGACATATGGATTTCTTAGCAGAAGTATATCGTTCATTATCAGTTTTAGATGGGGCAATTCTACTGATTTCTGCAAAAGATGGCGTACAAGCACAAACTCGTATATTATTTCATGCACTTAGGAAAATGGGGATTCCCACAATCTTTTTTATCAATAAGATTGACCAAAATGGAATTGATTTATCAACGGTTTATCAGGATATTAAAGAGAAACTTTCTGCCGAAATTGTAATCAAACAGAAGGTAGAACTGTATCCTAATATGTGTGTGACGAACTTTACCGAATCTGAACAATGGGATACGGTAATAGAGGGAAACGATGACCTTTTAGAGAAATATATGTCCGGTAAATCATTAGAAGCATTGGAACTCGAACAAGAGGAAAGCATAAGATTTCATAATTGTTCCCTGTTCCCTGTTTATCACGGAAGTGCAAAAAACAATATAGGGATTGATAACCTTATAGAAGTGATTACGAATAAATTTTATTCATCAACACATCGAGGTCCGTCTGAACTTTGCGGAAATGTTTTCAAAATTGAATATACAAAAAAAAGACAACGTCTTGCATATATACGCCTTTATAGTGGAGTACTACATTTACGAGATTCGGTTAGAGTATCAGAAAAAGAAAAAATAAAAGTTACAGAAATGTATACTTCAATAAATGGTGAATTATGTAAGATTGATAGAGCTTATTCTGGAGAAATTGTTATTTTGCAAAATGAGTTTTTGAAGTTAAATAGTGTTCTTGGAGATACAAAACTATTGCCACAGAGAAAAAAGATTGAAAATCCGCACCCTCTACTACAAACAACTGTTGAACCGAGTAAACCTGAACAGAGAGAAATGTTGCTTGATGCCCTTTTGGAAATCTCAGATAGTGATCCGCTTCTACGATATTACGTGGATTCTACGACACATGAAATTATACTTTCTTTCTTAGGGAAAGTACAAATGGAAGTGATTAGTGCACTGTTGCAAGAAAAGTATCATGTGGAGATAGAACTAAAAGAGCCTACAGTCATTTATATGGAGAGACCGTTAAAAAATGCAGAATATACCATTCACATCGAAGTGCCGCCAAATCCTTTCTGGGCTTCCATTGGTTTATCTGTATCACCGCTTCCGTTGGGAAGTGGAATGCAGTATGAGAGCTCGGTTTCTCTTGGATACTTAAATCAATCATTTCAAAATGCAGTTATGGAA
>NZ_JBKQBL010000003.1:144146-154266 GCF_046824975.1 Streptococcus intestinihominis
GGGATACGCTATGGTTGCGAACAAGGATTATATGGTTGGAATGTGACGGATTGTAAAATCTGTTTTAAGTATGGCTTATACTATAGCCCTGTTAGTACCCCAGCAGATTTTCGGATGCTTGCTCCTATTGTATTGGAACAAGTCTTAAAAAAAGCTGGAACAGAATTGTTAGAGCCATATCTTAGTTTTAAAATTTATGCGCCACAGGAATATCTTTCACGAGCATACAACGATGCTCCTAAATATTGTGCGAACATCGTAGACACTCAATTGAAAAATAATGAGGTCATTCTTAGTGGAGAAATCCCTGCTCGGTGTATTCAAGAATATCGTAGTGATTTAACTTTCTTTACAAATGGACGTAGTGTTTGTTTAACAGAGTTAAAAGGGTACCATGTTACTACCGGTGAACCTGTTTGCCAGCCCCGTCGTCCAAATAGTCGGATAGATAAAGTACGATATATGTTCAATAAAATAACTTAGTGTATTTTATGTTGTTATATAAATATGGTTTCTTGTTAAATAAGATGAAATATTTTTTAATAAAGATTTGAATTAAAGTGTAAAGGAGGAGATAGTTATTATAAACTACAAGTGGATATTGTGTCCTGTATGTGGAAATAAAACACGATTAAAGATAAGGGAAGATACTGAATTAAAAAAATTCCCCCTCTATTGTCCGAAATGCAGACAAGAAAATTTAATTGAAATAAAGCAGTTCAAAGTAACTGTGATTACAGAGCCAGACGCAAAGACGCAGAGCCGATAAAATGAGATTAATACAATCTCATTTTATCGGCTCTTTCCGTTATGTATGGATTCTTTTAATTAGTCTTCGATGTTTCTTGCTTCGTTGATACCGCTGGCTAAAGATTCCATTAAGGATAGTTCTTTGTCTGTAAAGCTATCCATGTATTTCTCTATCTGTAATCGTCGGGTGCTTTTTACCAAGTTATTAGCAGGTAAGAAAAATTCATCAACGGAAACATGAAGTAACGATACAAGGTCATAAAGAACTTGTATGCTGGGGTGTTGCCCTTTATTTTCAATATTAGTTAAGTACCGTGGGTCAATTTCAATCAATGCTCCCACTTGTTCACGAGTTAAACCTCGTTTCAATCGAGCTTCTTTAATGGCTAAACCAAAGGCTCTAAAATCATATTTATCTTCTTTTTTACGCATAGTAGACCACCTCTATACATTTTATTGTTCCTACTGAATTAAAAACAGGTATAGAAAAACGTGTTATATGGTTTATAGGTTTATATTTAATAAAAAGCACTACTAAACGCCAATAAAAAAAACCGTTATATGGTAGTGCTATTTACGCTGTTAAAATATTGTATATTACTTCCAAATGGCGGTTTGTTGGAGGTCAACGTCGCCATGAAGTACATCATATACAATAAATTTCCTTACATTGGGTTCTTGTCAAAAAAAGTCGTCTATCTGCAATAGATAAGTACGTCCACCAATGTGGTTTTATAAATCATATAGATAGAATAACAGAAGCATGTAAACAGAGAAATAAATCTGTTTATATGCTTTTTTGGCTATTCAGAACTTTTTTACAAAGTTTATTTATCAGTAATGCAACAAATCCCCCTTTCACATTGGGACTAAGAGTGAAAGGAGATAAACGAGCAAGGCTCACTTCCTTTCCTAGACAGAAAGGGGGTGAGAAACATGAAACCATCTTCTTTTCAGACCACAATAGAAAATCAGTTTGACTATATCTGTAAACGTGCTATGGAAGACGAGCGAAAGAATTATATGCTTTATCTTTCAAGGATTGCAAAGCGTGAGGTGTCCTTTTCGGATGTTGGCGATTATCTTGTTAGCCAGTTTGCGACAACAGATAACTATTCAACTGACTTTCAGATTTTTACACTCAATGGGTTATCAGTAGGCGTTGAAAATGATTTGTTGAGTGAAGCATTACGTGAGTTGCCAGACAAGAAACGTGAAATTCTACTGCTGTTTTACTTTATGGACATGAGCGATTCAGAAATTGCAGACCTGTTGAAATTGAACCGTTCTACTGTCTATCGGCATAGAACCAGTGGACTAGCCTTAATTAAAAAGTTTATGGAGGAATTTGAAGAATGAAAACACAATATCCTATGATTCCCTTTCCTCTCATTGTAAAGGCAACAGATGGCGATACCGAAGCGATTAACCAGATTCTACATCATTACAGAGGGTACATAACGAAGCGTTCCCTACGACTTATGAAAGATGAATATGGCAATCAAAGTATGGTCGTTGATGAAGTCTTACGTGGAAGAATGGAAACCAGACTGATTACAAAGATTTTGTCATTTGAAATTAAGTAATATCCTCTCTCCTTTCGTGGAAGCGTGCTAAACCATTCCACGCTTCCCGAACAGGGAGGTTTGTTATTCCACCAAAGCATATTGAGCTTTCAATGTGTTTTGATAGGCTAACGAGCCATTGTTCTTTGAAAACTGAATAAAAGTAATCGAATACGTTTCGATAAGAAAAGAGCCAACGGAACTAACCGCCATGACCTATCTTATAAAGATAGCGAGCGATTCATGTTAGTGATCCGAGAAGCAATCTTTAGCAGGATTGCCTGCAACGACATTCTTATCGTGATAATGATACTCCCATACAGTCAATAGTCCGAGCGTGATAAAACCGTCGCAGGCAATGAGTATGGCTACATGAGAACCATGCAGGGGTGGAACTCCCGTGAGCTTTGCTAAAGCTGTTCGATTGCTGGTAAAACAACTTTTATGAAATCCAAATAAGTGATTTGGAAAGGAGGATTTTATGAAGCAGACTGACATTCCTATTTGGGAACGTTATACCCTAACCATTGAAGAAGCGTCAAAATATTTTCGTATTGGCGAAAACAAGCTACGACGCTTGGCAGAGGAAAATAAAAATGCAAATTGGCTGATTATGAATGGCAATCGTATTCAGATTAAACGAAAACAATTTGAAAAAATTATAGATACATTGGACGCAATCTAGCGTCGCCAAAGGGTCTTGTATATGATAAAATAGTATTAAGTCGTATCAAGGCTCTTTCCATAAAGGAAAGGAGCAAATGCCATGTCAGAAAAAAGACGTGACAATAAAGGTCGAATCTTAAAGACTGGAGAGAGCCAACGAAAAGACGGAAGATACTTATACAAATATATAGATTCATTTGGAGAACCGCAATTTGTTTACTCGTGGAAACTTGTGGCTACAGACCGAGTACCAGCAGGAAAGCGTGATTGTATCTCACTTAGAGAGAAAATCGCAGAGTTACAGAAAGACATTCATGATGGTATTGATGTTGTAGGAAAGAAAATGACACTCTGCCAGCTTTACGCAAAACAGAACGCTCAAAGACCAAAGGTTAGAAAAAACACTGAAACTGGACGCAAATATCTTATGGATATTTTGAAGAAAGACAAGTTAGGTGTAAGAAGTATTGACAGTATTAAGCCATCAGACGCTAAAGAATGGGCTATTAGAATGAGTGAAAATGGTTATGCTTATCAAACCATCAATAACTACAAACGTTCTTTAAAGGCTTCATTCTATATTGCTATACAAGATGATTGTGTTCGGAAGAATCCATTTGACTTTCAACTGAAAGCAGTTCTTGATGATGATACTGTCCCTAAGACCGTACTAACAGAAGAACAGGAAGAAAAACTGTTAGCCTTTGCAAAAGCTGATAAAACCTACAGCAAAAATTATGATGAAATTCTGATACTCTTAAAAACAGGTCTTCGTATTTCAGAGTTTGGTGGTTTGACACTTCCAGATTTAGATTTTGAGAATCGTCTTGTCAATATAGACCATCAGCTATTGAGAGATACTGAAATTGGGTACTACATTGAAACACCAAAGACCAAAAGTGGCGAACGTCAAGTTCCTATGGTTGAAGAAGCCTATCAAGCATTTAAGCGAGTGTTAGCGAATCGAAAGAATGATAAGCGTGTTGAGATTGATGGATATAGTGATTTCCTCTTTCTTAATAGAAAGAAGTGGCAAGTGATTACAACGGCATGATGAAAGGTCTTGTTAAGAAATACAATAAGTATAACGAGGATAAATTGCCACACATCACTCCACATAGTTTGCGACATACATTCTGTACCAACTATGCAAATGCAGGAATGAATCCAAAGGCATTACAGTACATTATGGGACATGCTAATATAGCCATGACGCTGAACTATTACGCACATGCAACATTCGATTCTGCAATGGCAGAAATGAAACGCTTGAATAAAGAGAAGCAACAGGAGCGTCTTGTTGCTTAGTAGTACAAATGAATTTACTACTTATTTACCACTTCTGACAGCTAAGACATGAGGAAATATGCAAAGAAACGTGAAGTATCTTCCTACAGTAAAAATACTCGAAAGCACATAGAATAAGGCTTTACGAGCATTTAAGAAAATATAAAAAGATAATTAGAAATTTATACTTTGTTTATATAAAAAATTAGCCTTGCTGCAGAAGAAACTATCTCAAATAAACAAATCAGTCCTTTCCAGATTTGGAAAGGGCTGATTTGGTAGGTATGTTAGTCCCCATTCTTCTTTATTGAAGCAAGAAGATAAGGAGAGAAGCGATCAGGTTATTTGCTATATGCAGGGCAATGGCATAACGAATATCTTCCTTAGTCAGATACGCTAAAGCGAAAATTGAACCCATTATAAAGTAAATTAGAAATTGCCCTAGACTAGACGGAAGATGGAGAAAAGAAAATAAACTAGAAGAAAGAGCAATATAGAGCAAGGTCTGTCCTAGGGTTTCCTGCTTTGAAAATAGATACTTGGCCATTAAGCCTCTAGTTATGAATTCTTCAATAATGGGAGCAATAAAAATAATATAGAAAAAAACGAAGGCAGGAAATAACTCCAAGAAAAACTCAATACTTCTTTGATTATTAGACGATTCACCCGAGACCAAGGCTTGAAGAGCAATAAAGGCAACTAATAATCCAATGGGTAACCATATCGTGGACGTCAGTTTGGTCTTTTTAACCTCAAGTTTCCAACCCTTTTGGTACCATTTCCACAAACCAAAAATATAGAGAGCAGATACCAAAGCGAATATCAAGAGAATGAGAAGCTCGGAACCTCCCTCAACGAGAACATTCAAGCAACTAGCAAGAATCCTCGAAAATAAAATAAAATGAGAGAAGACCACCAAGGCATACAAACCAACATTTTTCCAGATACTGTTCCCCTTCATACAACACTCCTTTTTCCTTTCGATTCCTATTCCAAGTCTATTTTTTAATTCAATTATCTACTTTTGATTATTTATTATGCTGTCAAACTTAGGATTTTTATGAGGGCCTCGGACTGCACCTTCAAATCGACAATGGAGTAATATCTAAGACACTTCCTTTTTCCTATATATTTATTGTAATGTATTTATCAAAAATTACAAGTACTTCTTAAAAAGTTTTTACAAAGATTTAACAGTTTACCATACAAAAAGACCTACCCGAAGGTAGATCTCCTCTTTATTACAATTTACCCGCTACGGCATCCAACAATTCTTGAATCTTGGCTTGGTTGCTTCCTCCTGCCATGGCCATGTCTGGTTTTCCACCACCACGTCCATCAACGATTGGAGCCAATTCTTTGACCAAGTTACCTGCGTGGATGTCTTTGTTCTTGCTTGCTACGAGAAGATTGACCTTGTCACCGATTGCTGCGACCAGAACAAGGACGTCAGAGTAATCTTTTTGTTTCCAGTTATCCGCAAAGGTACGAAGGGCACCTGCATCTGATACAGAAACTTGACTAGCAATGTAACGGTGTCCGTTTGCTTCTTGAACATGTTTGAAGACATCACCTGCTGCCGCTGCTGCTGCTTTTTCCTTCAATTCTGCATTTTCTTTTTGCAATTGACGAAGTTGTTCTTGAAGTCCTTCCACCTTATGAGGGACTTCTTTGAGTTGAGGTGCTTTCAAGGTTGCTGCGACTGCTTTCAGTGCATCTTCTTGTTCACGGTATGCTTCAAAGGCTTCCTTACCTGTCACTGCCAAGATACGACGAGTTCCTGATCCGATACCTTCTTCTTTGACAATCTTGAAGAGACCAATCTCAGAAGTATTGCCAACGTGGGTACCACCACACAGTTCCACTGAGTAGTCCCCGATAGTGACAACGCGAACTTCCTTACCGTATTTCTCACCAAAGAGGGCCATAGCTCCCATTTCTTTTGCTGTGTCAATATCAGTCTCAACTGTTTCCACTGCGATGGCTTCCCAAATCTTCTCATTGACTTGTTGCTCAATAGCACGCAACTCTTCTGGAGTCACAGCTTGGAAGTGAGTGAAGTCAAAGCGTAGGAATTCCACTTCATTAAGTGATCCTGCTTGAGTGGCATGGTGGCCAAGGATATTATGAAGAGCTGCATGGAGCAAGTGAGTTGCAGTATGGTTCTTCATGACACGAAGACGACGATTGCTATCGATAGCTAAAGTGAACTCTTGGTTCAAAGCAAGTGGAGCATGAACTTCAACGGTATGTAAAGGTTGTCCATTCGGTGCCTTTTGTACATCTGTTACAGTCGCTACGACATTTCCTGCAGCATCCAAGATTTGACCGTGGTCCGCAACCTGTCCACCCATTTCAGCGTAGAATGGAGTTTCTGAAAAGATAAGTGATGCAGTTCCTTCTGAAACAGCCTCTACTTCAGCATTATCTGCTACGATAGCCACCAATTTAGAAGGCAATTGACTAGCATTGTAGTTGAAGACACTCTCAACAGTGATGTTTTGAAGGGTTTCATTTTGCATACCCATAGATCCACCTTTGACAGCAGATGCACGCGCACGTTCTTGTTGTTCCTTCATAGCTGCTTCAAAACCTTCACGGTCAACCGTCATACCAGCTTCTTCAGCAATTTCTTCTGTCAATTCTACTGGGAATCCGTATGTATCATAGAGTTTGAAGACATCTTGACCAGCGATGACCGTTTGGCCTTTTTCTTTCAAGTCTGCTACGATGCCTTGGGCAAAGTGTTGACCTGAGTGAAGGGTACGAGCAAATGACTCTTCTTCACTCTTGACAATTTTCTCAATAAAGTCACGTTTTTCAAGTACTTCTGGGTAGTAGCTTTCCATGATTTTTCCAACAGTTGGAACAAGTTTATAAAGGAAAGGCTCATTGATACCCAATTTTTGACCATGCATAGAGGCACGACGAAGGAGACGACGGAGGACATAACCACGACCTTCATTTCCAGGAAGGGCACCATCACCAATCGCAAATGAAAGAGAACGGATGTGGTCAGCGATGACCTTAAAGCTCATGTTGTCGCCATCTTGGTCGTAAACCTTACCAGATAATTTCTCAACTTCACGGATGATTGGCATGAAGAGGTCAGTTTCAAAGTTTGTCTTAGCCCCTTGGATAACCGCCACCAAACGCTCCAAACCAGCTCCCGTATCAATGTTCTTGTGTGGCAATTCCTTGTACTCGCTACGAGGAACAGCAGGGTCCGCGTTAAATTGTGACAAGACAATGTTCCAGATTTCGATGTAACGGTCGTTTTCGATATCTTCTGCAAGAAGGCGAATACCGATGTTTTCTGGGTCAAATGCTTCTCCACGGTCAAAGAAGATTTCTGTATCTGGTCCAGAAGGTCCAGCACCGATTTCCCAGAAGTTGTCCTCGATTGGGATCAAGTGACTTGGGTCCACGCCCACTTCGATCCAGCGGTTGTATGAATCTGTATCAGCTGGATAGTAGGTCATGTAGAGTTTGTCTTTAGGGAAGTCAAACCACTCCGGACTTGTCAAGAGTTCATAAGCCCAGGTAATGGCTTCGTCACGGAAGTAATCCCCGATGGAGAAGTTCCCCAGCATTTCAAACATAGTATGGTGACGAGCAGTCTTCCCTACGTTTTCGATATCGTTGGTACGAATAGCCTTTTGAGCATTGGTAATCCGTGGGTTTTCAGGGATGATAGTCCCGTCAAAGTATTTTTTAAGAGTTGCGACCCCTGAGTTAATCCACAATAGGGTTGGATCGTTTACTGGAACCAAGCTAACAGATGGTTCTACTGAGTGACCTTTGGTTGCCCAGAAATCAAGCCACATTTGGCGGACTTGTGCACTAGATAATTGTTTCATGTTTTCTCCTCTATTTATTGTTTTCTATTGATCGGCTTAGGAGCCATTCTCCATCATTTCTACATAGTCAATGGCAAGACACAAGGAAATCACAAGATTGGCATATTCCTCTTCATAGACGGATACCTGATAAGTCGAAGTTAAGGTAAAGACTTGCTTGCTAATCTCTGCAACCAGCTGGTCGCGATCATCCAATAACTTGAAATCCAAATCCCAGATATTGCCTTCGATGCGTAGTCCTAAATTAGAAATATCGTACTTATCACGGAGTAAGGTTAGTTTTTTACGGATGAAAAAACTGGAGCCATCCGCTAATTCTACAGTGAATTGGGGTAAGAGGCTAAAAGGCTTCTTCGTGATATGGCTGACCTTCTGGCCTTCCACATCAAATACCGTAAAGGTCTTGGGAATTTTCAAAAATGAACCTTCTACCTGGTATTCCACCATTCCTAGATCATTTTTGATGTCAAAGCGTTCCCCTCCAAGTCGAAACTTTTGTTTGACCAGATACGTTTTCATCAGTTTCCTCCTGCAAATCCTTATGAAAACCTTTCTCTTATTAGAAAGGATCTCCGGTAGAAATGCTGAAAAAAAGACAAGCTCACTAACGAAGGGCGAAAAACCGCGGTACCACCTTCATTCAATGAACTTGTCATTCTTCATTCGATTATGTAATTGTTCTATTGAGTAGCAAAATCATTTCTCTTCCATGGCTCGCACCCCCGCCACTTCTCTGCATCCGATTCTAAATGATTTATTCTCAACTATCTCATTATACAGATAAATACAATGCTCGTCAACTAATATCCTTATTTAGAAGATGAGCTACCTTCTGTTGTTGCACCAATATTTTGCATGTATTGGTTGAAGGTTGCCTTGAAGGCATCATCTTTGACCTTGATATTGGCATTTGACATTGCTTTGGCAATGATGCTACGGATAAAGTTGGCATCATTTTTACGTCCTGCCGTCAGAATTTCTTTCAAGCGTTTTTCGTATTTCTTCCAGTCAGATCCTTTTTCTTCCTTCTTAGTTACTTTAACGATATAGTAGGCACCAGCGCTTTTTTGACTAGCAGGATCAATAACGACATCTGAAATACCATTTACATCAAGCTTAGATGCTGCTTCCTTGACACGAGTTGGAACAGTTGTTGTTCCAGAGTCAAATTTGATTTCTCCACCCTTTTCTTTGGTGCTAGCATCTGTAGAATTTTCTTTGGCAATTTGTGCAAAGTCAGCGCCTTCAGCTTTTACACTTGCAAGAACTTCATTCGCTTTTTCTTCTGAATCCACTTTGATCACATTTGCAGTGATTTCTGGTGTATAGGTTTCAAAGGCTTTTTTATAAGCTTCGTCTGTCAACTCTTTTGAAATAGCTTGGTCAACCGCATACTCTAACAAAAGGTTACTACGGATTTGTTGTTTGTTGGTTTCTTCTGTTAAACCTTGTTGTGTGAGGTAGCTTTTGAAGGCTTCACCCAATTGTTTTTTCTGCTCATCAACTTTTTTCTCAACATCTTTGTCTGAAACTTTTGAACCGTATTCTTTTTCAAAGACTTTATTAATGGTCATTTGGAAAAGATATTGTTGTGCACCTTGGTTGTGTTTAATTTCATCATAGAAATCACCAACAGTGATCGTATCACCCTTCATTGTGATGATATCTTTGTCACTGCCACCTTTTGCACAGGCTGCTAGCGTTACAACGGATAAAAGGGTCACCGCTCCAGCTACAAATTTTTTCTTCATGTTTATTTCTCCATTCTAAAATTCACTGCTTCTATTTTACCACAAATTCAACAGGATAACTTAAATAAGTCTAAAAACTACTCTTCTTTCGGCAAAGAAATCTCTTCCTGATTTTTACGAATCATAAGAATGCCATCGCCGAGGGGAATCAAACTGGCCGTCAAGCCAGGATGGTCCAAAGTGGCATCAAAGAGACGTTGCAAGCCTCGATAGATGGTGCGCTGTCCACGACGAACTTCCA
>NZ_JBKQBL010000003.1:154309-158347 GCF_046824975.1 Streptococcus intestinihominis
TAATATCACGCGCCACATCTCCCCCCTGGAAGATATCGTCTAAAATCACCACTCCCCCAACTTCCAACCGTTTGAGAACTTCTGGAAGAAAGACGATGTACTTGGACTTAGCCGAATCCATAAAAATCAAGTCAAAGCGTTGCTCGATATGCTCCAACAAGTCCACCGCATCCCCTTCTAAGAGGGTGATTTGGTCACGCTGGTCAAAGCGTGCAAAGTTTTCCTTGGCAAAACCAATCATTTCCTCGTTGCGATCAATGGTTGTAATCCTTGCATCAGGCACTTGCTCCGCCATCAGGAGAGCCGAAAAGCCGATCGCTGTCCCAATTTCTAAGATCGATTTGGGCTGCATGGTCTGCAAAAAGAGACGAAAGAAAGCGACCGTTTCATGAGGGATGATGGGAATATTTTCCCGCCGAGCAAATTCTTCTAGCTCCTTTAAAGCATCCGTTACCGGCGCTTGGCGCTCCCGCATGAAGGAGACAATTTCCTCCTTGACAACTGGACGGCGCATATTGTGGTTGGCATTTTTACTGTAAGACTCTACCATCTTAGGCCAATCCTAATTTTTCAACCAGAGCCTCAAATTCATTGAGACGACGTTCAAAAACTTCAAAGGCGGCATTGAGGTAGTCTTCTTTTTCCATATCAACACCCGCCTTGCGGATCACGTTGAGTGGATAATCCGAATTTCCGGCCTTCAAATACTCTAGATATTTGTCCTTATCTTCCTGTGTTCCATGAACGATTTTCTCAGCCAAGGCAGAGGCTGCCGCAAAACCAGTTGAATATTGGAAAACATAGTAGTTATAGTAGAAATGAGGAATGCGAGCCCATTCGTATTGGATTTCTGGATTGTCTTCTTTAGAAAGACCATAGTATTTCTCGTTCAAGTCCGCATAGAGCTCATTCAAGAATTCGCTGGTCAAGACCTGTCCTTCTTGATCTGCTTTATGAATCGCATGCTCAAACTCAGCAAACTGGGTTTGACGGAAGACGGTACCACGGAAACCATCTAAGAAGTGGTTGAGAATGGCAAAACGGGTTTCATCATCTTCTACTTCTGCCAACAATTGCTCAGTCAAGATATTTTCATTGGTTGTGGAAGCAATCTCAGCAAGGAAGATAGAGTAATCCCCATAGACATAAGGCTGCGTTTCACGAGTATAGCTAGAATGCATACTGTGGCCAGTCTCATGCACCAAGGTGAAGAGATTGTCCAATGTATCCTGCCAGTTTAACAACATAAAGGCATTGGTATCATACGATCCACCTGAATAGGCCCCTGAGCGTTTCCCTTGGTTGACATGCACGTCGATCCAACGTTCGGTGAAGGCGCGCTTCACGCGGGATAGGTAATCATCACCAAGCACCGCCAAAGCCTGCTCAGACTTAGCAAGGGCTTCTTCGTAGGTGAACTTGTAATCAGTAGAAGACAATGGCGTGTAGACATCATACATCTTCAAATCTTCAATTCCCAAGATTTTTGAGCGCAACTTCACGTAGCGTTGCAAGAGTGGCAAATGCTTGTTCACTGCCTCTACCAGGCTATCATAGACACTCTCTGGGATGAAGTTAGCAGAAAGAGCTGCTTCACGCGCGCTAGAGAATTTGCGAACCTTAGCATTGTAATTGTGGACCTTGACGTTGGTCTGAAGGGTCTTGGCATAAGTATGTTGGTACTGTTCGTAGACACCATACAAGGCTTGGTAAGCTTCCTTACGGACTTGGCGATCCTTCGACTCTACCAAAGAGATATAGTTTCCATGGCTCAACTGCACTTCTTGGCCTTGGTCATCTTTCACCATTGGGAAGACGATATCGGCATTGTCCAAAATCTCAAAAGTTTCCCCTGCCGCAGCAAAGATTTCACCCGCTCCTGCTAGCAATTCTTCTTCTTTTTGAGAAAGAACGTGCTCTTTGGTTTTGAGCAATTTGTCAAAGTAATGAGCATAAGCTTCTAAGGCAGGGACTTCTTTCAAGAAGTTGGCATATTGCTCTTCGGTGATCTCCATAAATTCTGGTTCGTAGAAGGCAAAGGTCTCCCCTAAAAGGCTGTATAGAGACATGGCTTTTGATTGGAATTCTTGGTATTTGGCTACGCGTGTATCCTGGTCATTCTTCATATGGGCGTAGACATAGACCTTCTCCAAACGACGGCTCAAGTCCAAATAAACTTCTGTGGTTTCTAATAGATTGGCTGGAGAAGACAATAAAGAGCCTGCAAAATGGGCAGCATCTTTAATCGCTGCAGCTAAAGCAGTTGCTTCTTCTTCCCAAGCTTGGTCTGTCGCAAAAATGGTCGACAAATCCCATTGGTATTTTTCATCAATTTCATTTCGTTGTTTTACCATTACAAAAATCCTCCAATGTTTCTATTTTATCACATATATTACCATTTGGGGGTATTTGATTCACGGAAATTTAAGCTTTCCCATTCTGATAAAAACGAGGGGAATAAAGAGTCTGCGTCGCTTTCATTCCAGTTCGACGATAGTAGCTCATAAAGTCCTGGTAATAGCTTCGCCAATCTCCCCTAATCTGTATAAAATGGGAAGACTTCAGCGGCCGACAAAGGGGATAAAAGGCTTCCAAGTCCAATTCCAGGAGATGATTTCCTTTCAGATAGAGTTGTTCCTGAAGGGCCATCCATTTAGGATGGCGGTAATACAGCTGTTGACGAAGATAGTCCTTAAACTGTCTGTCTAGAGGGACTGTCATTTGTTGCAAGTTTTGTTGGGCATAAGGCGTCCGCAAAACTTCTAACAGATTACCTCCATAAAAAGGAAAGTGTTGAGTCCGATAATAAAGACGCCCTCGCAAGTCTTGATGAATGAGATAGTGGAGACGAACTTCCTGCTTCTCTAGGTCCAACTCCCAGAGATGAAAGCCCCTATTTTGACTAAAATAGACAAAACCTTCTTGCAGAGCAGACAAGCTTTTCTTAAGCCACAAGTTTTTCCCTAACAACCAATAGACCTGATAACCATGCTTGCGATAGGCATCGCTCCGTTCTTTCAAACGCTCCATAGACAAGGAACTACATTGAACTTCTAAGGCAATCTTTTGATCCGGAAGGAGAACATCCGCAATCTGTTGGAAAGCCTGCAGAGGACTTTCTACTTCAGCATCTGAGTTTTGCTTGGCCCATTGATAAAGCCCCAGCTTTAACTCTAGATGTTCGGGACTCTCCGTCTCATGATAAAAGGGACAAGCCTCTAGGCTAACGTGAGCAAAATGAGGACGCATCACGACCCCTTTCTTTAAGCGGACTTCCTTTCCACACAAGAGACAGAAAAAGGGACCTTCCTTTTTCATCGGGATCTTCTCCAAACAATTCCATCGTCGTTGCTTGGCATCTGTCGCAATAAACATGTCATCACCTCCACTTATATAATTCGTAACTGAAGACGCTTCTATAGAGGAGAATGAAAAAAAGGAGCCCAGCTCCTTGTTGAATGCAGACAAACTATTATTTTTTTTATAAAACAGCTGGATGATTTTCAAAAAATGACTTTCATTTTTTAGTCATTTAAGAAGATGAAAAACTTTCCGCCGTGAGAAAAGTGCCTGAAACAAATGTGTTTCAGGCACTCGGGAGTTTTGAGACCTTAGGCTCAAAACTAAGTCATGGAACTTCGTAGAAGTTCGCTGACGTCCGTACTCACCTAAGGAAAGTTTCTAAAATTACTTTATCTTCAATCTGAAAGGAGCCCAGCTCCTTGTTTAGATATAATCGCTCTTACATGTAAAGCAACTACTCATCCATCCTAGACGAGACGTTTAAAAACATCCCTCGCTTATTGATCTGACTCACTCGAATTCTCGCTTGATACCGGATCTGGAGTTTCCGATGATGGAGCGGTCCCATTTTCAGATGCTTCAGCTTGTTTTCGAGCCGTTTCAAATTTTTCAACAATGGTTGCACGAGTAGCTTCCGGAACTTCGGTATCTTCGGACCCTATCGTATCCATAGATTCATTAAAGCGAGCCTTACTCGTTTCCATTTTCTCTTTCAAATCTTTCAGATAGGTCTCA
>NZ_JBKQBL010000003.1:158393-159618 GCF_046824975.1 Streptococcus intestinihominis
TGGGTCTCTTTAGCTGAGCCCGTCAGTGATGCTCCTGCTTCCTCTGAATGAGCAACGGTTCGGTCCATCATCAAAGCATAGAGCGCTTTAAAGTCTCCAACAGTTCTAGCATTTTCAAGTTCCTCATCTGTATACAAGACAAAAGGAGACTCTGAGGATCCTTTCAAGCTGGTCACTTTCTTGCCCTGAGAAGAGGTTGATGACTGGCGTGTTTCCTTTACAGACTTTTCACTGGACGAGGTCCCTTCTTGATTCGAGCAGGCTACTAGCCCCATCACTCCCAGTAAAGCAAGCATCAATAACAGTATTTTTTTCATTCACTCTCTCCTTTTTAAGCTTCCACTACCATTTTAGCATCAAGCTAGGTTGCCGTCAATTCATGCATCCTCCCTGAGACTTTCTAAAAAAGACCAGAGATCAGTCTATCTCCGGCCTATCGATTTATTTGGATGAGGCGCACCTCTCCCTTATCACCAGATACTTAAAGGTTGATTCACTGTCGGAATCCTAGAAAATATCGGCATCATGTGGACAAGTTCTCCTGTCTCTACAACTTCTCCAACATGAGGTATAAGAGAGGATACCCTAAGGGAAGAGGGAGATTCTTGCAAGTAGAAAATCCCTCCACTCGTCTCCTCCTTTTGGCTTTTAACCAAAAAATCCAATGCTAGCCATCTATTTATTCATCTGAATCGCTGTCTTCATCGTCTGAATCTTTGTCCACTGGTGACTCTGATGAATCTTTAGCAGAGTCACGAGCATCCTTCAACTGTTCAATAAAGGTTTCACGAAACTCTTTTGGAACTTCCGCATTATCATCCCCATAACGCTCAACCGCTTTGTTGAATGCTTCCTTCGTTTGTGCAAGAGTCTCCTTAAGCGCATCTGCTGTTTGAGCAAATGTCTCCTTGGCACTTTCAGGAAGAGATTCCATTGATTCAGTCATCAGGCGATTTGATTCATCCAAGATTTTTGCGAAACACTTTTTAAAATCACCAACTGTTTTTAACTTTTCAAGCTCTTCGTCTGATGGGAATACATCACTTGTTGTTTGAGAGCTAGTATTAGAAGAAGTCTTTTCTGCCTTAGATGAGTTAGAAGATTTGCTTGTTACCTTTTCTGTCTTCTCAGTAGATGAAGAAGCTTCGGTTTTTACTTCTTGCTTACCTGAACAAGCTGCAAGCGAAGCAGCTGCCAACAAGGTTGTAGTAGATAAAATCAATTT
>NZ_JBKQBL010000003.1:159662-178777 GCF_046824975.1 Streptococcus intestinihominis
TTTCATTCGATTACTCCTTTAATATTGATTCGAGACCATTGTATCATCAAATAATTTGACAGTCAAATCAATCACTAACTGATGATAGATTGTGAAATCAAATCCGAAAATGTAGGAGAACAACTGCTCTAGCACTGCTTCTCTCCTCTCAGAAAGCAAATGTTCATTTGGTTCACTACAAAAAAAGATTTCCGTATTTGGACATCTTCGAATGTAGATAAACTATTTTTTACATAAGATAGTCGGATGATTATCAAAGAATGACTTATATTTTTTAGGCATTTAAGAAGGACAAAAACTTTCCGCTGTGAGAAAAGTGCTAGAAACACTCTTGTTTCTAGCACTCGGGAGTTTTGGATCCTTAGATCCAAAACTAAGTCATGGAACTTCTTCGAAGTTCCATGACGTCCGTACTCACCTAAGGAAAGTTTCAAGCAATACTATTTCTTTAATTTAAGATTTCCAAATCTGGAAATCTTTTTATTTTCTCTTATATCTGATGTTAAAGAAAACTCTTAAGAAAATAAAGGGAAGGAAGCAACAGAGCCACATTGGATCCCAGCCTTTTTGACGACTACTCGTGGTCTTCTGGTGGGGCGCTTCTACTGCGCTTACAGACTGCGTTTGCTGAATGGACGGAGAAACAGTTTGCAAGCCATTGGCAATTTGTAGCTGGCCATTTTGAACACTGATCTCTGGATTGGTACCTCTTTTCACTGTAGCATAGAAGGGTTTGTCTAAGTGATAGGTTTGCCCCTGAATTGTGTGATCCCCTGCAGGCAGCACCTCTTTGTACTCATAATCCTGATAGAGTCTTTCAATCAGGGCATTTCCAATGACGTGGCGCAGGCTCTCTGCAATTTCCACATCGTAATGCCCAACTCCCATAATGACTTGAACAAATCGTTGATTTCCGCGATTAACCGTCAAGGTGTAATTATAATCTGCTGTCGGACTAGAGCCGGTTTTTAGGCCATCCGCTCCCTTTAGAGAATATCTTCCACCTTCCAAGGAATAATTGTAATTTTCATGGGTTTCTTCATAATCTGTCCCTTGGAAGAGTGTTATCTTGGCATTTTTAGTATAGTTGAGAATTTCAGGGAACTCATTAACTATGTGATAGGCCAAAATAGACATATCTCTTGCTGTTGTTTGGTTAATAGCATGTTGATCATAGCGGGTCGGATTATAGTAGCCATCTAAGACTGCAGTTGGGGCACCATTAGGATTGTTCCACTTGGTATTGGTCATTCCAATTTCCTGGGCCCGCTGGTTCATCAAATCCAAGAATCTATCTGGATCTCCTCCAGATACCTTATTGGCAATCATGATGGTAGCGGCACTAGATGAAGGAACAAAAATCATATTTAGGAGGGTCGATACCTTGTATTGAGCCCCCGCCACAATGGGACTATTACTCAACTTCTGATTTTGAGAAATGATCACATCCGTATCTGTCGCTGTGATCAAGGTATCATAATCCAGCTGCCCTTCTTTAATAGCTCTCAGAAGCACGTAGACGGACATCAATTTAGCCATACTACCGGAGTCACGAGGAGCATCAATATTATCTCCGTAAAGAATCGCTCCTGTGTGAGCATCAACGACAATATCTGCCTTGGGGCGGAAAAATTCATCCACCGAAGTCCCTGATTTTTCTGTGATCGACATGATATCTTCTTGTTGGTATAGATCATCTGCCTTTGCTAGCATTGGGAAACATAGGCAAGCAAGGGAAAGTGTCGCAAATAAGGCACGTTTAAACTTCATTCTCTCTCATTTCTTTCATAAACATCATCGTTCTCCATTATAGCATAAGTCCTTCTATTCACAAACTCTATTTCCTAAACTTTTACTCTTTCGTGTTCCCAAAGAGACCTGGAGATTTTCCTTTTGGCATCTTTAAAAAGAGACTTAGTAGAAGGACGAGGACCAGGACAGCCACCAAGAAGTAACTCATCATTGAAAATCCACCGTGATCCACAAAGAAAGCTGCTAGCGGTTGTAAGAGAATGGTACCAAGATAGCGCACTCCCTGCACGAGGGCCATGGCTAAGACTAGATCTTTCTTATCCACCTGTTGGGAGATAAAACGCAAGGAGACCATGATCAAGACCATCCCCGTCGTATGCTTGGCCAAGAGGGTGACCAGCACTTTTAAGAAGACCGGACTCGGAAGAGCATAGATGAAATACTGGAGCAAGAGAATCCCCACAGGAAGCAAAATTAGGAGACGCAGGGGCCAATGATCCATAAAACGGTCCGAGAAAAAGATGAGGGGCGCTTCTACTACGACAGATAGGGCCACAACCGTAGACGCTATCTGAACAGGGAGCCCACTATCCATTAAGAGAGCTGGAATATAGGTATGGCCAATATTTCCCACGCCCGACACAAGCCCCATCAGTAATAGGAAAAAGAGATAGGGTCCATTATGGAGCAGAGGACGGATCGAGACAGCTTCTTTTTGTACCCGATTGGTCTTATCAATACGGATAGCCCCTAAAGTAAAGAAACTAAGAAGGATCGTGACCAATACACAATAGTATACCGACTGAGGGCTAAGATGAGCATAGAGCCAACCAGCTAGGTGAGCTCCAGCAGCATATCCTAGCGTCCCCCAAACGCGGATTTTTCCAAAAGCATAAGGACTCTGGGTAGCTAAGATCTCCATCATGGGCGCCGTCCCATTTAGACACAGTAATACCAAGCCATAAAAAATGGTCAACCAAAAGAAGTTAGGGGCCCAGATAAAGCCACCCACTCCTGCCATGAGGACTCCTAAGCTCAAAGTCGTGATTTTAACAATACCAAACCGTTCATTGATATACCCAAACAAGGGCTGGGTAAGCATGGATAGGAAAAAGGCCGTCGATACCAAATTGGAGACCTGACTGGCTGAATACTGTTGGCCTATCAGATAAACAGAGATTAAAGTCGTAAAGAGGGCCGTCGACATGAAGTAAAAACTATATAAAAATAAATAAGCAGGATAGGAATTTCGAAATGCTTTCATAAGTTTCCTTTCAACATGAGAAATAAAAGGCAATGACAAAACCCAACTGGATTTCAGTTGAGTTTTGATCAGTTATTTTTTGTAGCGATCCTGAGCCTTGCGCGCCCGTTCTTTGCGATGAGCTCTTTCTAAATACAGAATCATAGCAAGAATGAAAATTGGAATCAGAATGACCAGGCTTTCAAGAGGAAAATGGAAGGATTTCTCTCTAGCTGGGGCCACCGTACTTTGGGAATCCGATTGACTCACTGCTCCTTCTTTGACTGGAAGTCCATCAGAAATCTTTTCTGATAGGGTCATCAAGCCTGAATCCGCCTCAACCTGTCCATCTTTGACAACGAGTTTTGGATTCTCTTCTCCCTTTTTGACCGTGGCATAAAAAGGTTGATCTAGGGTGTAGGTCTTTCCATCGATGGTCTGAACACCCTTGTCCAACAACTTCTTATAACGATAATCAGCAAAAGCCTTTTCGATCAAGGCATTACCAAATGGATGTCGATAGTATTCACCATCCTGGTCGGACCAATCACCAACTCCCATGACTACGGAGATAATTCGTTGCTCCCCCCGTTTAGCGGTTGCGATATAGTTAAAGGCACCACGTGGACTCGAACCTGTCTTCAGACCATCTACTCCTTCAAGAGCATATCTTGCTCCTGGCAAGGAATAGTTATAGGTATCAAAAGTCTCCTCATAAGGTGTTCCTTGTTTTACGGTCACCTTAGCCTGATTGGTATAACTAAGGATCTCAGGATATTCTTTCACGAAATGATAGACGAGAATCGCCAAATCTCTTGCAGTTGTCTGGTTGGCCGCATCATTTGGATAGTTATAACTGGTATACAAACCTCGGAAGGTTGAAATGGCCGCTCCACTAGGATTGTTCCAAATGGTATTGGTCATCCCCAACTCCTTGGACTTTTCGTTCATCCGCTGAATAAAGGCATCCGCATCGTGGTTAGAAAGGAGATTGGCCAACATGATCGTAGCCACATTGGAGGATGGAACAGCCGTCATGGTAATCAATTCAGAGACTGTATAGTCCACTCCTGCAACGATGTTATTGTTGGAAATCTCATAGATTTTTGACATGGATTGATCCGCAGCCGTTGCAGTGACAACCGTATCTTTGGTAATCTTCCCCTCTTTCATGGTTTCGAAGAGCAGATACAGAGTCATGAGCTTACTCATACTTGCTGGATCCCGCACTTCATCAATATTGTCTCTCCACAAAACATCCCCGGTATTCGCATCGATGACGAGAGAGGACCTTGGTCGGTTATAGGCCTGCACATGATCATTTGGGTACATTTTTTGCGCCATATCCACTAGCTCATCCGCCGCGATCGACAGAGGCCGGATTAGAGATAGTATGACGATTCCTAAAACGAGCAACTTCTTTTTCAAAATATATTTTCCTCAAATATAGAATTTTATCTTATTGTACCATACTTCACTCTATAAAAAAACCTATCTTTCAGGATATTTCAGATAGGTCTCTCTTTTTCAACTGGTTACAGTAGGCTCAAGGCTGCTTGGTCTGCAATAATCACGACATCTGGATGACCTTGAAGGGCACTCGCTGGTAAACTCTCTGTTTTTGGACCATTGACCATTCCTGCAATCGCTTCTGCTTTTGATTCTCCATAGGCAAAGAGAATGATAGACTTGGCAGCGAGAATGTTCGCGATCCCCATGGAGATGGCTTGAGTTGGCACATCTTCAATTTTTTCAAAGAAGCGAGCGTTGGCTTCAATCGTTGATTGATCCAAATGGACCAAATGCGTTTGGCTGTCAAACGGGGTGCCTGGTTCGTTAAAACCAATGTGGCCGTTGCGACCGATCCCTAGAATTTGCAGATCTACTGGATGTTGGGCCAAAATTTCATTGTAATGAGCTGTTTCTTCTTCTGCAGTATCTTCGTTTCCTTTTGGAAGATAGCTAACTTTAAACGGTTTCTCATTGAATAAATTTTCCTGCATAAAGTAACGATAGGATTGAGGATCTTCTCCCGTCAAGCCGACATACTCATCCAAGTTGACACTGACCATGTCTGAGAAATCCAAATCACTCTCCCGAATCAATTTATAAAATTCAAGTGGACTGCTTCCAGTCGCAAGCCCCAGAGTTTTGGCACCTTGCTCTAACTTTTCTTTTAACAGGTCAAAAGCAACCTGCCCTCCTTCGATTTGATTAGCTACTTCAATAACTTTCATGATAAATCCTCCGCTTATTTCTTATATTCATTATATGGTATAGACCAATTTTTGTCAAGCGCTTTCTTGATGTTAGAAAAGGATTTTTTACCTTCATCCCTTTAAAATTCGGCTAGTGATTTCCTTTGTTTCACTCTTATTTCATGATATAATGGGGAAGGTTAAATGTAAGAAATAGAAGAATTTAGATACAAGGAGAGAACATGAACACGAATGACTTTGATTTCCACCTCCCCGAGGAGTTAATTGCGCAAACTCCACTAGAGAAGCGCGATGCCTCAAAACTACTAATCCTCAATCGACAAACAGGTCAGATGGAAGACCAGCATTTTGACGCCATTATCAATGAATTAGAACCAGGGGATGCTTTGGTTATGAACAATACCCGTGTCCTTCCGGCTCGTCTCCATGGGGTCAAACCGGATACAGGAGGGCATGTGGAGCTTCTTCTCTTAAAAAATATTGAGGGCGATCAATGGGAGGTTCTTGCTAAACCTGCCAAACGTCTCAAAGAGGGTGGGGTCGTCAGCTTTGGTGATGGACGTCTCCAAGCAACTCTGATCAAGAAGTTAGAACACGGAGGTTGTATCGTAGAGTTTTCTTACCAAGGGATTTTCCTTGAAGTCTTGGAAAGTTTAGGAGAAATGCCCCTACCACCTTACATCCATGAAAAATTAGAAGATCAGGAACGTTACCAGACGGTCTATGCCAAAGAAAATGGATCTGCCGCAGCTCCTACAGCTGGCCTCCATTTCACACCAGAGCTCTTACAAAAGATCGAAGACAAAGGGGTTCACTTGGTTTATCTAACCCTTCATGTCGGACTGGGAACCTTCCGTCCTGTATCCGTCGATAATCTAGACCAACATGAGATGCATTCCGAGTTTTATCAACTCTCTGAAGAAGCCGCCCAAACTCTTCGACAAGTCAAAGCAAGTGGACACCGAATCGTTGCCGTTGGAACCACTTCTATCCGAACCTTAGAAACAATTGGAAATAAGTTTAATGGAGAGTTACAAGCTGACTCTGGTTGGACCAATATCTTTATCAAACCAGGCTATCAGTGGCAGGTTGTCGACGCCTTTTCAACCAACTTCCACTTACCAAAATCAACCTTAGTCATGCTCGTTTCTGCCTTCGCAGGTCGAGAACTCACTCTGGACGCTTATCAACACGCCATCGACCAAGGCTACCGTTTCTTTAGCTTTGGAGATGCTATGTTTATCAAATAAGGAGAGCCCCTAATGAATAAGATCGAAAGTCGCCACCGCCTGATCCGGTCCATTATTTCAGAAAAGAAAATTCGAACCCAACAAGAATTGCAGGACAGCCTGGAAGCGAACGGCATCATCGTGACCCAGTCCACTCTCTCAAGAGATGTCAAATCCTTGAATCTAGTAAAAATTAACGAAGGGGATAGCTCTTATTATGCCATCAATAGCATTGCCCCATCTCGTTGGGAAAACCGACTGCGTTTTTATATGGAAGATGCCCTTGTCATGCTTCGTCCCGTCCAAAACCAAGTAGTCGTCAAAACTCTACCTGGTCTGGCCCAGTCCTTCGGGGCCATCTTAGATGCCCTTGAATTGCCGCAAATTGTTGCAACCGTCTGCGGAGATGACGTCTGCCTTATCATTTGTGAAGACAATCAGGGGGCCTTGGACTGCTTTGAAAAATTGAAAGAATTCACTCCTCCCTTCTTCTTTAGCAAATAAAAGAAAGCTTAGATGGTCTGACCATCTAAGCTTTTTCTAATCTCTATTAAGCTTCCTTGGCTGCTAATCGTCGAATGGTCTCTGCATAGATTTCCATTGCACGATATAAATCATCCAGTTTAGCTCGTTCATTCGCTTGGTGCTCTGTTTGGAGAGCATCAGGGAAGAGGGCCCCATAAGCCACACAATTTTCCATAGTTCGAGCAAAAGTCGCTCCCCCTGAGGACATAGCTGGGGTCTGATCCCCCGTTTCTTCTTGGTAGACCGCCATCAGAGTACTCACCAATGGACTGTCTAGTGGGACGTATAGTGGAGCTACATAATCAAACTCTTCATACTGAAGTTGATAGCTAGCTGCCACCTCACTTAAACGTTTTACCAAGGCCTCCTTATCCGCTAAGACAGGGATCCGAATATCAATCCCGATTTCAGATTGCTGTTCATCAATGGAGAGGGTTGCAATATTGAAGGAAAGAGCACCACTTGGTTCATCTTTGATTTCACCAAAGAGAGCTGCTCCAGTCGCATCTTCCCCAACGGCATCTGCGATAAAGAGAAGGGCTGGATGAGGCTGGATCAAGGAAAGACTTTCCGCTAAGCCTACAATGGCATTGACACCCTCAGCCGCATCCTTGGAGTGTTTAGATAGACCAAGAACGGTTACTGCTCCTGCTTCTTCTGAATACTTCACACCACTTTGCTCGATGACTGGTAAGAGTTCCTCTAAGCGGTCACCCTTATAAGTTGCCTTATCTGGCACCACATTGAGAGCACGACCAGCTTGTAGGGGATGATCCTCCCAGCCTGGTCCATGGAGCTTGACTTGAAGCAAGCCTTTTTCAGCATAGGTTAATGGGAAGGACGAATCTGGAGCAAAGCCAAGATCTGCTTTTTCTTCTATCTGATTGTAGCGGTTCATACAGCGCCAGAGAGTTTCCTCGTCCGTACCAAATATAAAGCGGATCCGTTTGGTAAAGACAACTCCTTGGTCAAGCAGACTCTTAACTGCGTAAAGCGCCGCAAGCGATGGTCCCTTATCATCTTGCACTCCACGTCCAATCAACCATCCATCTTTCAGAGTCGCATCAAAAGGTGGCGTTTGCCAATCTTCTAAATCACCGGCTGGAACAACATCCAAGTGACAAAGAACGGCCAGGAGTTCTTCCCCCTGACCGATCTCTGCATATCCATAGTATCCTTCAGGATCTAGATAGGTTTGAAAGCCCATTTCTTGAGCAATTTCTAACGTTTTCTCAAGGACATCTTGGATAGCTTGTCCAAACGGTGTTCCATTTTCGCCTTCGTTTAAAACCGAAGGATAAGAAATCAGAGTCTTTAATGAAGCTAGAAAGTCATCTTTGACTTGATTTGTAATCTCAATTTTCATGGAATCACCTCTTTACTTCTTATAGGAATGGAACGAAAGTTCCGAGAAGAAGGAGGGCAATGGTGATCACAATAACGGCAACAACAAGTTTTGCCATGAATTTCCACCAAGTTGCAATGTTGATACGTCCAAGAGCAAGAGCTCCCATTACGATACCAGAAGTTGGTGCGATCAAGTTCAAGACACCAGATGCAGATTGGTAGGCAGTGATAATCAAGCTAGGACGTACATTGACGAATTCTCCCAATGGAGCCATGATACCCATTGTCGCACTGGCAAGACCAGATGAAGATGGGATCAAGAATGACATTGGCAAGTAGAAGATATAAGTCAAGACGATGAAGACTTGAGAAGATAGACCACTGAGTCCTTGTTTACCCCAGTTAAGGATCGTATCTGTAATCATACCATTGTTCATGATAACTTGGATACCACGAGCGATCGCTACGATCAAGGCTACGCTGAGCAAGTCAGCTGCACCAGTCATAAATGAAGAAATGATTTGTTCTTCTTTCAATCCGTAGACAATACCAATCAAGATACCCATAAAGGCGAAGAGCATTGCTCCTTCAGGGAAGTACCAAGTACCTAGGGCTGCAGTTGAGCTACCAACAATCTTACCAACTACTGGAAGACTAGTTAACCAAGTATTAAAGTCTCCAAAGAAGGAAATACCTAAGTCACCCCATGGAATGAAACTCAAGACCATCAAGACGAAGGTCAATACAAAGAGTACAAAGACTTGTTTTTGTTTCTTAGTAAGTGTTGAGTTGACTTCTTCTTCATTTTCACCAACATTGAAGAATTTCATATCTTCTTCACGAGTTGCATAAGTGAGAGATTTGGTTGGGTCTTTTTGGATCTTATCTGCATACTTGTATACAAACCAAGTGCTAAGACCAGTCAAGACAACCCAGAAGATCAAACGAAGGATGATCCCTTCACCAAGACCAACACCTGCAGTTGAAGATGCGATACCTGTCGCGAATGGGTTCAAGGTAGACGCCAAACATCCAATCTGTGAACCGAGCAAGATAATGGCTACCCCAGTCAAGCTATCAAATCCAACGGCCATCATAACTGGCACAAGGAGAGGATAGAAGGCCATGGTTTCTTCACCCATACCATAAGTTGTACCACCAAGGGCAAACAAAGGCATAAGAACCAAAATCAACATTTTTTCGCGACCCTTGTATTTCTTCACGATAGAAGCAATACCAGTGTCTAGCATACCAGTTTCATTGACTACACCAAGGAAACCACCAACCATCAAGATGAAGAAGGCTACGTCGATCGCTGCACTAGTTCCTTTAATCAAAGATCCTTCTTCAGGAGTAGTTCCTAGCATAGCACGAATCGGTGCCATCAAGACATCCCAGATACCTTGAGGGTTTTGAGGTTGTGATTTATACACACCATCGACAAAAGCCCCTGCTGGGATAATCCAAGTCATCACTGCCATAAACGCAATGATGATTAACAATACGGTATAAGATGAAGGCATCTTAAACCCTTTTTTCGCTTTTTCACTCATTTGTTTATCCTCCTAACGCAACAAAGTTTGAGTGAGTCTTTCAAAAGGTTAAACTTTTAGAAAGCGCTTACCTATATGTTTATTTTATCATATTTAAGATTAAAAAACTAGTTTTTCCTAAACTTTTTTAGAAAAAACGAGGGGAGGAACTTTGTACAAACTCCTGTAAATATGGGGTTCACTCCCCTCACTCATGTATATGAATTAGTCTTTTACGATAATCGTTCCACTTTCAGACTCAATCAAAGCGCCAAGGTTTTCAAGTGAAGTGATGACTGCTTTTCCTTCTGGACGACCATTTACAAAGGCAATCGCAGCTTCTACTTTAGGAAGCATGCTTCCTGGTGCAAATTGATCTTGTTTGATGTACTCTTCCAATTGAGCAACATTAACATGTTCCAATTTTTCTTGGTCTGGTTTGTTGTAGTTCACAAAAACATAGTCTACACCGGTCAAAACGATGAAGAGGTCTGCTTCTACTAACTCAGCCAAACGTTGTGATGCAAAGTCTTTGTCGATAACGGCTTCAACACCAGTCAAACTACCATTTGCTTCTTTCACAACTGGGATACCGCCACCACCAGCAGCAACAACGACTTGTCCGTCGTTCAACAAGGTACGGATGGTATTGATTTCTTTGATATCCACTGGTTTTGGTGAAGCAACAACTTTACGCCAGCCACGACCAGCATCTTCCTTGAAGGTTGCTCCAGATTTTTCAGCTTCTGCTTTTGCTTCTTCTTCTGAGTAGAATGGACCGATTGGTTTGCTGAGGTTGACAAAGGCTGGGTCGTTCTTATCCACAACGACTTGTGTCACAACGGAAGCCACATCCTTTTCAATTCCTTCTTCAAGAAGAGCATTTTGAAGAGCGTTTTGAAGCCAGAAACCAATGCTTCCTTCAGTCATTGCAACCAATGAATCCAATGGGAAAGCTGGGTTCTTTTCAGAATCAGCTGCCAAATGTTGGAGCAAGAGGTTCCCTACTTGAGGACCATTTCCGTGAGTGATGATCAAGTCATCCCCATTTTTGATTAATTTTACTAAGTGTTTTGCTGTTTCTACAAGTGCTTCTTGTTGAGCTTTTGCAGAAGGATCAGATGAAAGGATGGCGTTTCCTCCCAAAGCAACGACGATTTTTCTTGACATAGGTTTTCCCTTTCTATAAAAAATAGGGGCAGGACTAAAGCTAGCAGTCCAGCCCCTATAGCTGTTGGTATACGGTTATAAAGTCTTAAACTTTTGGAATGTACAAGTTACCAAGAGTAGCTGCCATCACCGCTTTGATTGTGTGCATACGGTTTTCAGCTTGGTCAAAGTGACGAGCATATTTGCTGCGGAACACTTCGTCAGTAACTTCCATTTCTTCTACGCCGAATTTTTCAGCAACATCTTTACCATAAACAGTGTTTGTGTCGTGGAAAGCTGGCAAGCAGTGCAAGAAGATCAAGTCTTCGTTATCAGCTTTCTTAACCAATTCCATGTTTACTTGGTAAGGTTTCAAAAGGGCAACGCGTTCTGCAAATTTGTCTTCTTCACCCATAGATACCCAAACGTCAGTGTAAAGTACATCTGCACCTTTCACAGCTTCGTCAGCATCTTCAGTGATCAAGATATGAGCGCCACTTTCTTTTGCGAATCCTTCTGCCAATTCAACAATTTCTTGTTCTGGGAAGAGTTCTTTTGGTGAGAAGATGTGTACGTTCACACCAAGGATAGCACCTGTTACAAGAAGGCTGTTTGCAACGTTGTTACGTCCGTCACCACAGTACACAAGTGTCAAACCTTCAAGGCGTCCAAAGTTTTCTTGAACAGTCAAGTAGTCTGCAAGCATTTGAGTTGGGTGCCATTCGTCAGTCAAACCATTCCATACTGGAACACCTGAGAATTCAGCCAATTCTTCAACCATACGTTGGCTGAAACCACGGAATTCAATACCGTCAAACATACGTCCAAGAACTTTAGCAGTATCTTCTGTAGATTCTTTTTTACCAAGTTGGATGTCGTTTGCACCAAGGTATTCTGGATGAGCACCAAGGTCGATGGCTGCAGTAGTGAAGGCTGCACGAGTACGAGTTGAAGTTTTTTCAAACAAAAGCGCAATGTTTTTACCAGCTAGGTAGTGGTGTTGGATGTTGCGTTTTTTAAGGTCTTTCAAGTGAGCTGAAAGTCCGATAAGGTATTCTAACTCTGCACGTGTAAAGTCTTTTTCTGCTAAAAAGCTACGTCCTTGGAATACTGAAGTTGTCATTAATTATCTCCTTTTATTATGCATGATAAGATCCTGTCAATCAGTTTAGAGGGCTCAGTTTAGACACTGAGCCCGTCTAACCTGTAGAAGGATGATTAGATTTCTTCACGTTCGAATGGCATTGACATACAACGAGGTCCACCACGACCGCGAACCAATTCACTTCCGCGGATCTTGATCAAACGAAGTCCGTATTCTTCTAATTTCTTGTTGGTAACAGTGTTACGGTCGTATACAACTACCACACCAGGTGCGATTGTAAGAGTATTTGATCCGTCGTTCCATTGTTCACGCGCAGCAGCAACGATGTTGCCATCTCCACATGGAATCAACGTAACTTTTTCTACACCAAGGTTTTCAGCAAGCAATTCAGCCAAATCACCTTTTTCTTCAACGATCTTCAATTGTTCGTTTTCATAAGTTACAGAGAAGACGCGAAGGTTACCTTGGATTTCAGGGTGGATTGTGAATTTATCGTAGTCCACCATTGTGAATACTGTATCCAAGTGCATGAATTTACGGTTGTTAGCAAATTCGAAGGCCAATACTTTCTTGAAGCCAACGTTCTTCTTGAAGATGTTTACCAACAATTTTTCGATTGATGCAGCATCTGTACGTTGTGAGATACCAACTGCCAATACATCTTTAGAAAGTACCAACTCATCTCCACCTTCGATACGAGTATCTTCTTCACGGTTGTAGACAAGTTCAACTTTTCCACCGTAAACTGGGTGGTATTTGAAGATGTATTTACCATACAAAGTTTCACGGTTACGTGTATCTGCGTACATGTGGTTCAATGATACTGCATTACCAATTGTAGCAAATGGGTCACGTGTGAAGTACAAGTTTGGCATTGGGTCGATTGCAAATGGATAGTCAGATTCAACAAGGTCTGTCAATCCTTTTGCTTCTTCAGGAATTTCTGGAAGTTCAGCTTTTTGAACCCCTGCCATTGTTTTTTCAACCAATTCTTGGTTGTCTTCAATGCTGTGAAGCAATTCACGGATCGCAACTTTTGTTTGGCGTCCACGAATGTTTGCTTCTTCAAGGTATTCTTCGATGAACTGATCACGAATTTCTGGAGAAGTCAATGATTCAGCAGCCAACTGCTCAAGATAAAGTACTTCGATTCCTTCGTTACGAAGTGCTTCAGCAAATGCGTCGTGTTCTTTTTGAGCATCTTCCAAGAATGGAATATCATCAAAAAGAAGACGTTCAAGATAGTCAGGCATCAAGTTTTCCAACTCTTTACCTGGACGGTGCAAACAAACTTTTTTCAGTTTTCCAATTTCTGAGAAAACATGAATTGGGTGTGTAGACATCTATAGTCCTCCTTTTTTCTTGCGGTTTAGCTTAGCTAATCCCGTTTACGTGTTTCATTTTATCACCAATTGGTACCGCTTTCACAACCAATCTTCCATTACGAATGCCAAGAATTTGACACTTTTTTAAATATTACCCTCGTTTTATGAAAAATGAACCGCTTTCTTTGGATATTTTGCTAAATATATTCTTTTTGTGAGTAAATATTTTTTTATTTGATTTTTGAAACTTTTTAACGATTTTGACAGAAAATAAAAGAAGCCCTACTAGGCTTCTTCTTGAATGTAGACAAAGTTTATTTTACATAAAACACCTAGATGATTTTCAAAAAATGACTTTTATTATTTTTTCATTTAAGAAGTTTAAAAACTTTCCGCCGTGAGAAAAGTGCTTGAAACATGATTATTTCAAGCACTCGGGAGTTTTGAAACCTTAGGTTCAAAACTAAGTCATGGAACTTCGTAGAAGTTCGCTGACGTCCGTACTCACCTAAGGAAAGTTTTTCAGAAGACTTTATCTTCAATCCAAAAGAAGCCCTACTAGGCTTCTTCAAAACTATCTAAAAAGAATGGAAGATCAAGAAAAGTTAATTTCTTATGCTTGTACTCGATTCTCTCCTCTTCTAGGAGCTTCTTTAACACTTGATTGACGGTTTCCCTCGTCGTCGCAGCTAATCTAGCCAACTCTTTCATGCTCATTGGAAAAGGGATGGTTGGACCAAACTTTTGATAATCCTTACAGAGTAGAGCTAGGGATTGAATCACACGATCACTGGCACTGGCTGCGACCACATTACGAAGCCGCAACTCCTGGAACTCCAGAATTTTTGAAAGTTTTCTCGTAATGAAGAGAACTTGTTCCATACTGGACTGGACAATTTCCTCATAAAGCTGAACAGGAATACTGAAGTATTTTACGGTTGTCATGGAAGTGGCTGTATAGTGATAAGTTGAATCTGTAAACATACCACCGTATGGGAAGACAGCTCCTTCTTTAATGTAATCCATATACGAGAAGGTGTCTGAAGAATCAAACTCCTCAATGCGGACATAGCCTTCCACCACTAAAAAGATACGATCGCGCTTATCACCAGCAAAAAATAGGATCTGTCCCTTTGGAATTTCTCTATAATGGATTTCTACAGCTAATTTATCGAATTTTTCAACTGGAATTTCTGAGAAAGCTGGATGGGATCGAATCAACTGATAATCTTCTTTTGTAATCATTTCTATTCTTTCTTTAGGTTCTTTAGTTATTATATCATATTTATTTACTGACCTCAAAGAATGTCACCAGGATTTTAGCTATTAAAACAATATTTTCCATAGAAAAAACCTTCCCAAAACTGTTTTGGGAAAGCTTCTAAATCGTTAATTGACATTTACACGGTGCCATTCATTGATCACATAGCAGAGTTGGCCAAGTAAATGAAGACCATAGCCACTGATCTCCGTACTTTCTGGAGTAGTTCCCCCTAGACCAGCTGTAAAAATTGAGATGAGGTAGGGTGTTTGTTCGTAAACGATGGCTTCGACATTGAGGGCTTCCGCTACATAACCAGGTTTTTGCTGAATGATCAAATCTGGTAAATACCGTTTGTAGTATTCATTTGGGAAGGACTCTCCGATCAATTCTAGCAAGGTCGCATACTTTTCTTTATGATTCCAGAGATAGTCTAAGACTTGAATATAGTAATCAGATGTCGTTTTGTTTTCAGGACTGATGGTTTTTATTTCTGCACGGGATTTCCCATATTTTTCATACTTCCCGTAAACATTGTCCATACCACCAAAGCGGTCGGCCAAGGCATATGCCGGCGTATTTTCTGAATAGACAAGAGAATACCGCTGCATATCTGGAATCGTCATAGCACCACCGAAAGCAGCTACATAATTATCGTGCTCTCCAAGGTACTCGTAGTAAGTATTGGTAATATCAAATTCATCCGTTAAATTTAATTTCCCTGCATCGACTTCATCCACGACTAACATATTGAGGGGGAGTTTATAGGTACTTCCAGCTGTCATCGGCTGCAACTCATTCATTGAAAACTGTTGGCCTGTCGCAGGATTTTTGTAGGTAAAGGTGATTTGGGAAGGATCAATACCATATTCAGCCATGTAGTCTTGTACAACTTCTACCAAGCCTTTATTGGCATAATCATAGACAAGACCTAAATTCTCCATGGTTTCACGATCTTGATCTATGACAGCTTGTTTTTCTTCAGGAGTTTTGACACGAGGAGGTTGGAGAGGCTGCTTCTCTTCCTTGGACTCAACTGGTTGAGCTGTCGTTTCCTCTTGAGCAAGCGGTGAGGCCGGAGCCTGATAAAGATGGAGGTAAGTTAACGCTCCAACTCCTCCTATACATAGTAAAATTCCCAACACAATCATGATCGATCGAACATTAAATATTTTTTTCATATGAAGTTAATTATAAAAGATTCTCTTTAAAATAACAAGGTGTTTCCGGATCAGAAAACGATTTCTTCTAGAAGAAATTTTTTAGCGATTTCCAGATCAATCCTTCTTCATTTTCCTAATAGTCCATCCCCTTTTGACTGTCTTATTTCCTCTTAAAGGATCCCATGATCAGTTTTGCCACTTCACGCGCAATGGTACGGAACAAGGAACTGATAAAGGAATCTTTGGCCTTTTCTAAACTAGATTTCCGCGGACGGCCCGGACTCCGTTTTTGACTGGCCTTCTCTTCTGCAACTCTTGCTTTATCTTCCTCTTCTCGCTCCTTTTCCTTCTCTTCTCTAGCAGATTTTTCAGTCAATTTTTCATAAGCTGATTCATTGTCTACTCGAACAGCATATTTTTGATGGAAAGGAGAGCTGGTAATCAAGGCCAACTGTTCACTCTCGTTTAACAAATCAAAGCTCGATTGTGGAGACAAAATATAGGAGCGTTCAACCACACTTGGTTGCCCCTTTTCATTTAGGAAGGAAACGAGAGCTTCCCCTGTTCCCAACTCCGTCAAGACAGTTTCCGTATCAAATTCTGGGTTTGGTCGGAAGCTTTGAGCAGCAACCTTGATGGCCTTCATTTCTTTTGGCGTATAGGCACGCAAGGCATGTTGGACACGATTCCCAAGCTGAGCCAATACAGACTCAGGAAGATCTTGAGGATTCTGTGTAATAAAGTAGATCCCCACTCCTTTAGACCGGATAAGGCGAACGACTTGCTCAACTTTTTCCAGGAAGAGCTTGCTCGCATCATTAAACAAGAGGTGGGCTTCATCAAAGAAGAAGACAAATTTCGGTTTTTCTAGATCTCCAACTTCTGGTAAGGTCTCGAACAGACGAGACAACATCCAGATCAGGAAGGTTGAATAGAGCTTAGGGGAGTTGAAAAGACGAGTCGCTGATAGAATGTTGATGTATCCTCGTCCACTGCTGTCCAATTGCATAAAATCTTGAAGGTCCAAGGCTGGCTCTCCGAAGAATTGATCTGCCCCCTCTTGCTCTAGCACTAACAAGCTTCGTTGAATAGCTCCCACTGATTGTTTACTGATATTGCCATATTGAGCGGAATAGTCTGAAGCATGGTCATAGACTTCCTTCAAAAGACTCTGTAAATCCTTCAGATCAATCAAAGGCCAATTTTTTTCTTTAGCTAATTTAAAGACGATGGCCAAAATCCCTGTTTGTGTTTCGTTGAGGTCCAACAAGCGCGCTAGCAAAAGAGAGCCCATTCCTTCAATCGTTGCACGGACCGGATGTCCTGCTTGACCAAAGACATCCCATAAGCGAACTGGAAAAGCTTGCGGTTCAAAAGGATCTGTAATACCAAGTAGTTTATAGCGTTCTTCCATCTTTGGCGTCCATTGTCCTGCTTTGGCAAGACCTGAAAGATCTCCCTTGATATCCGCTAGAAACACCGGAATCCCTTGCTGACTTAATTTTTCAGTTATGACTTTTAGGGTCACGGTTTTCCCTGTACCAGTAGCCCCTGCAATTAACCCGTGGCGGTTGAGCATTTTTAGATAAAGTGGCGTATCCACTGCTCCTTTTGTAATCGTAATACTTATCATTTTCATTCTCCCTTTTGTTGAGGTACAGTTTTTTTCAGAAAAAGTGACACGGCTTCTTTCTTATGTAGGAAGCCTTTCTCCTCACTTTCACATACTCTTCTAGTGTATCATTTTCAGGTATAAACGCAAGAAATATCCCTCCCAAAACAGGAGAATCATTTTACTCTACTTTGAGTAATTCTAAAAATAAAAAGCCTGAATCGAGGGGCTCCTTTAAGTGACCTCTTGATTCAAACTTTTTTTATTATGAAAGCTTATTTAGCTGCTGCATAAAGCTCGTCTACTTTGTTCCAGTTAATCACTGAGAAGAAAGCTTTGATGTAGTCAGGACGAACGTTGCGGTATTTCACATAGTAGGCATGTTCCCAAACGTCCAAGCCCAAGATTGGTTTCTTCCCTTCTGAGATTGGTGTGTCTTGGTTAGCTGTTGAAGTCACTTCAAGCTTCCCTTCTTTGTTCACAACCAACCATGCCCATCCAGAACCGAAACGAGTGGTTGCTGCTGCAGTGAAAGCTGCTTGGAATTCTTCGAATGAACCGAAGGCTTCATCGATTGCTGCTGCAAGTTCTGCTGAAGGAGCTGTCTTTTCAGGAGTCATCAATTCCCAGAAAAGCGCGTGGTTCAAGTGTCCACCACCGTTGTTGATAAGCGCTTGGCGGATATCAGCTGGGATCGATTCTACATCTGCCAACAAAGCTTCAAGGTCTTCACCAATTTCAGGGTGTTTTTCAAGAGCTGCATTTGCATTGTTTACGTAAGTTTGATGGTGTTTATCATGGTGCAAGTGCATTGTTTCAGCATCAATGTATGGTTCCAATGCATCGTATGCGTACGGAAGATCTGGTAAAATAATTGCCATGGAAAATACCTCTATTTCTTTATGTATATAAAAATGATAACGCAATCATCCAATTTATTCAACTATTCTGCTTACACAGATGGGTTAGCTAGCTTTAGTACAGCCAAATCAAATAGATAATCTTTCTCATAAGTTCCCGATTTCATTTGGAAGTCGGTATCAATCAAAAGACAAATCGCCTGCTCCAAATAAGCTAGAGAAATCCCTCTACTATCTCTTAGGGCAAATTTGACTTGATAGGGATTTACTTTGCGACCGGTCAGCTCTGATAGGTCTGAAACGATTTGGGATTCTGTTCGTCCCTCTTGCTTCAACAGCTTGACCTGTGTGTAGATGCGGAACTGACTCAATAAAATGGCCAAAAGCTTGATTTCATCCTCTCCTTGCAGCCGAAGGTCCTTGACCAAACTGCGGGCGGAATCTATTTCTTTCTTTAAAATCATCTGGATCAGATCAAACAGATTATCCTGGAGTGTCTTTGGAATAGCCTCTTCTATATCTGAGATGGTAATGCTTGAAGCTCCCTTGTAGGTTTTAAGAAACTCCAAGTTTTTCTGAATCTCACTAAAATCAAAGCCAGATTTGATCAAAAGTTGGTCGAAGGCTTGTGAATCAATCGCTAGTCCCAAAGACTTGATCTCTTCCGTGAAATGGGCACGCAACTCCTGCTCTTTTAATTCAGTCGCTTCCAGCAACTGGGCATCCCTTTTTAAGAGCTTGACAATTCTTCGTTTGCTATCCAGTTTTCCTTCCGCAATGACAATCAAGCGAG
>NZ_JBKQBL010000003.1:178816-181531 GCF_046824975.1 Streptococcus intestinihominis
TCGTTTCTAAAGGTGCCGATAAGTATCCTTCAAAGGACTGCAATTCATCATCCGTCAGGTATCTTTTTTTTGCGGTCGTCACATCGACAAAATGATCCAAAATCACTATTTTTTCGTCCGCAAAAAATGGAAGGCTGACCAAGTCAAGCTCGACCTCTGCATAAGCTGTTTCCTTCATGTCAAAATAGGAATAGTTCAAATCAGATGAATCGTAGCCAACTTTCTTAAAAAGTTGCTCTTTCATCCACTCAAACTGACCGATGTCATCTCCTGATAGAACCAGGATTGGAGGAAGGTTCTCAGCACTGATTTTTTTAATTGTTTGTAAAGCCTGCATGTTCTGAAGGTACCTCATTCCACTCTCTAAACTGATGCTGGATCTGTTCCGATTCCATTTTCTTTTCAAGAGGTGCTTTCTCTAGTGGAGTTGGTGGAGCCGAAACAATCTGGGGAATAGCTGAAAAACTGTTGGGATCCATCAAATAGGATGGCATACTTGGCGAAGAGACCACGGGACTCGTCGAAGCAAATCCTGAAGAAGCATTCTGGTCCGGTTGTGCAAGTCTAGCACTTGGAAGGACCAAGAGACAAGCCAAGCAGAGCAAGCCTGCAAGAGCTAAGACTAAAAAAATGGAAATAGGAGATAAAAGGTAGAGCAAGATAGGACCTAGAAATAGGAAAATCAAAGACCAATGAAAACCTGCATCTCTCAATCGCCGAACGACTACTGCTTGCTGGGGAACAAAAATAAGATAGAGATAAAGGAGAAAAAAGATGCTGAACCAAGCTGAAACGTCCATCCCGGTCAAGGGAATCACGTCTTCCTCTGATTTCGAATTTGAAAAGAGTAAGACCAATTGGTAAATCCAAAATGGACTGGTAAATAATAAATGCCAGGCTTGGCTAATCCAAAATTCTTTTCTATCTGATTTTCTTGAAAAATCAGCATATTGCATCCAAAACAACTGTAATGATTTCATACTTGTAACCTCATTTCCTTGACTTTATCATAGCAATTTTCAAGCTAGAAATCAAACAGCTCTTATCGAACGGTTTCAATCGTCCACTGATTCCACCCTCTAAAACGAATCGCTCCTTGCTGGTCTGTACGAAAAACAGGCATTTTTAACTCTTTGAAGCGCTCCAAAGTTTCCTGATGAGGATGCTGGTAACGATTTTTTTCGCCCGCAGATATCAAGGCAATTTTTGCTTGGATTTTCTCTAAGAAGGCAGGGTGAGAAGATCCCTTAGAACCATGGTGGCCTGCTTTTAGGACATCCACGCGCAGTTGAGGATATCGGGCTAACAAGGCCTTTTCCCCTTCTTCTTCTAAATCTCCTGTAAAAAGGAAGGACCACCCATAAAAGCGACCATAAAGAACAATGGAATCGTTATTACTCCCATCTCCTACTTCTACCGGATAGAGGACTTCTGCACGCCCATCAAAGATCGACAATTGATCACCAGCCTCCAACGTTTTTACCGGTAAGTTCAATCGTTTGAGCAGACGGACAAAAGAGCCTTTTTTTAAACTTCCCTTAGAAATATTTATTTCCTTTATCCTAACCTTAGTCGCAAGCACTTCCAAATCTCCCATGTGATCTGTGTCAGTATGCGTGAGAATCATATGATCAATCTGGTCAATCCCCCTGCTTTTGAGATAAGGGAGCAGGGTCCGTTCTGCATTGCTAGTAGACCTTCGCTTTTTCCATTCCTCCTTTTGGCCAAAGTCCACTTTTCCTCCTGTATCAATTAAGATAGTTTTCCCTCGCCAATCACGCAACAAAATACTATCACCTTGACCAATATCAATGATGGTAATCTCATTTTCTAAAGGATGCTTCACGATGGCAAACACAGAGCATACTAAGAGTAAAAACAGGTATCGCCACTTCTTAACCTTTCGTATCTCATAGAGGCAAGCTAGCAAGCACAATAACAAGATGAAAAAATAGATGCTTGGCTGTCCAAAAACCAAGGATTGACTAGTGAAGCTCGCTAGATACTCCATACTTTTTTCCATCCAGACGAAGAAAGGATTCCAGAAGGTCAAGGGATAAAGAAAAGAAAGGAGAAAGACGACACTCAGTCCTGGCAACAACAGAAGGTCAAATAAGAGAGAAAAAATAAAGGTTAGAGGAAGGGACCAGGGTTGGTATTCTCCAAAGAAAAAAATGAGAAAAGGAAGAACCCCTAGTGTTAACACTAGACTCTCCTTGATGACTTTTCGGATTCCCTCCTTCTCCTCTTCGGAAGAGGTTAGAGTCAATATAAAGGCGTAGGCGCAGGATAAGAGACCTCCAGCAGTCAACAAGGAGGACGGTAAAAGAAGGAGTAATAAAAGGAGAGTGACTCCCATATTTTCCATTCCTTTGAGCCCAGCCTGGGCCAGGAGTTTCTGTAAGAGGCTTCGAACGACCGAAACCGAAAAGCCTGTCATTCCAGCATAAAGAAGCGAAAATGGATAGAGGAGGTAGGCAACCTTTTCCTGCTCCAGTCCCAATCGGAGAAAGAAGCGCCGAAAAGCATCTAGGAAGAAGGCAACCTGCATACCCGATAAAGCGAACAGATGGATAATCCCCAAGTTCGAATACAGCTGACTCATTTCTTCAAACTCTACATCTAAAAAACCAAAAAGCAAACCTGTCATGTAGTGACTCATGGGCTGGGGGAAATGCTGGTGAACCCATACAATGGCCTTTCGCCTCCAACTAG
>NZ_JBKQBL010000003.1:181569-228595 GCF_046824975.1 Streptococcus intestinihominis
ACAGCAGTCCTATGAAATCTCTAAGCTCAGCAGGTCTCTTTTCAAGGATGTGGCTGATTTTTAAAAGGTGATAAATCCCTTGTGTTTTCAGATAAGCCTGGTAATCAAAACCCATAAAATTACGCTGTTTTGTCGGGGTCTCTAACTCCCCTTTGATCCGTAATTCTAGCCCATGATCCAGGTGTTTAAAATAGGCTTGTTCTTCCTCTGACTGAAGCTGGTAGAAAACCTGAAAAGTACAGCTACCCGACTTGGCACGAAAGGATAAAGCATCTCCATTCACCTTGATGGTATCCGGTAAAAGCTGAATGACCCTTGGGACCCTATAATCGCTTGACTCTTGTTTTCCCTGTTCGATCCGGAAAGCAAAACAAAGGGCAAAGAGGGAAAGAAACCCTAGGAGGCACAGAAATCGTTTGCCATCGTAGCGTCTCCTAAACAAGATGAAGAAGGCCAGAAGGAAGATCGAAGCGAGCCAGTGTCCCGTGTAGATCCAATAATAGAGAGCTAAAACCGGCAGGGTGAGATGAAAGGGATGAATGTTGAGACTTCTAATCCACTGTAACATGCTCTTTTAACTTTTCTAGCATCTTTTGGCCAATCCCAGAAACATTTTTCAATTCATCAACAGACTGAAATTTTCCTTTTTCCTCACGATAAGCAATGATATCTTGGGCTCGCTTTTGACCTATACCAGAAATCGTCTGTAGTTCCGCTTCTGTTGCCGTATTGAGATTGACCTTTCCATCTTTTGACTGCTTTTCACCACCGGTCGTCCCAGCAGATGCAGATGCGGACGCAACAGGCGCTACCTCCTCTCCATTCTTAGCAACATAGACGATGGACTCATCCTCCAATTTTTGCGCTAAGTTGACGGATTGGTTGTTGGCTTCGTCTGTCATCCCTCCTGCTTTTTGGACAGCATCATAGACCCGGCTCCCCACGGGAAGTTCGTAGACCCCTGCCTGTCTAACAGCACCCTTCACATCCACCATGATTTTCTCTTGAGAGGAGTCCGTCTTTTCCTCACTCCTCTGTTGAGAGCTAGAAGGGAGGCTTGTCTCTTCCTTAGGGGAAATCTCCTGATCCACCATTTCTAACTGAGAAATGACAGTTTCCGGTCCTTGTGGGGGTTGCTTAGGCCAAAAGAGAAATATTCCTCCCATCACTAGCCCCACAGCAGCCAAACCTAAAAACAGTTTATATTCCTTGATCTTCTCAATCCACGTCTCCATAAATACCCCTTTTATTTTTATTATTCGTAAAAAATCGAAGAAATAAAAAAAGAATGTCAAAAATCACATGATTTTTGACATTCTTTTTATCTAGAGTACTGCTTAGTCTTTCCGATGCTTGTCCGGATCCCAAACAAAACTAGCGATATAACTAAACAAGAGGGTCAGTAAAGCGACAACCAAGACAAATGGCAGCAGTAAAAACTTCAACAAACGGATGAGGATAAAAGGTTTTCGGTCGTTGCGGAGTGCCTGAGATTCCGCATCTAAGCGATCAAACTCAGCCTGGATACGTCTTGCAACTTCTTCCACTCCCTCATCATTCATTTTTGCAATATCAGAGATATCAATAGGGTGCCCAAAGTTCATGTCAACCCGTTCACAGGTCGCTAGTCCTTTCAAAGTCATTGGACCCGTATAAGTGACAGGCATAATACGTACCTTGGCCATCTTGGCAATCACAGCAACTCCACCCTTAACATCCTGAGAATGGCGACTTCCACTTGGAAACATAATCAAGGAACGCTTGCTTTTTTTGAGCATATTCACTGGGTATTTAATCGCTGCTGCACCTGGATTTTCACGGTCAATTGGGAAAGCCCCGCACATGCGAATCCACCATCCAAAAATCCGATTGGTAAAGAGTTCCTTCTTAGCCATAAAGATAAATTGCTTGGGTTTAGTCGCAAAGGCCATGTAGACCGGATCCCACCAAGTTCGATGAGGAGCTACGAGAATGTAATTTTCCTCTTGACTCGGAATCAGTTCCTTATGATGGTAATGAGCATTTCCATTCAGAACCCATAAAATAAAGGTCACTAAGCCACGTAAATAGGTATAAAACATGCTTTCTCCTTTGATAATTCTCTTGTTTATCCATTATACCGTATCCTTCTCTTCCCCGCAAATCTTTTCAAAAACTTGATGACTCAACAAACTGACTGCATCTAGTCTTTTTCTTAAAAAAATGATATGATGTTTTTATGGAAATGAATGAATTAAAGGGATTAACCCATGAAGAGGTCCGCAAAAAAATACAGCGTGGCCAAACCAACGAATTTAAAGCGAATACCAGTACCAGTACCTGGCAAATCATCAAGCGCAATGTCTTCACCTTGTTTAATGCTTTGAACTTTGTGATCGCCCTCGCTTTGGTTGCGGTACAAGCCTGGAGCAATCTGGTCTTTTTTGCAGTCATCTGCTTTAATGCCTTATCCGGGATTGCTACAGAGCTCCGCGCTAAACGGATGATTGATAAATTGAACTTGATGAGTAAGGAGCTCGTCACTGTCATCCGAGCCGGGGAAGAGGAAACCATTGATCCAGAGGAAATCGTCCTTGGCGACCTGATTAAGCTATCTGCTGGAGACCAAATTCCGAGTGATGCCATCGTTCAAAAGGGAGTTGCTGAAGCCAACGAAGCCATGCTGACGGGAGAAAGTGACTTGGTTCTCAAGGAAGAGGGAGATGAACTTCTATCCGGTAGCTTCTTAGCGAGTGGCCAGGTCTACGCTCGTGTCAAACGTGTGGGGGCCAATAACTATGCTAATAAATTGATGGTTGAGGCGAAAACTCTCAAACCCATCAACTCTCGCATCCTCTACAATCTCGCAAAAATCTCTAGTTTTACTGGAAAGATTATTATCCCATTTGGAATCGCCCTCTTCTGTGAAGCCTTTTTGATTAAACTGCTTCCAGTGAAAGATTCTGTGATTACCTCTTCCACTGCTCTCCTGGGCATGTTGCCAAAAGGAATTGCCCTTCTGACAGTGACCTCTCTCTTGACAGCCGTGATCAAGTTGGGGATGCGCAAGGTCTTGGTCCAAGAGATGTACTCTGTGGAAACCCTGGCTCGTGTCGATACTCTTTGTTTGGATAAGACAGGAACCATCACCCAAGGAAAAATGACCGTCAAAGGCATTCACTCCCTGTCTGAACACTTTTCTGAAGAAACTATCGAAGTTATTCTCGCTGCCTATATGCAAAATTCTGAGGATAACAACCCAACTGCCCAAGCTATCCGCAAAGCATATGGCGAGTTAGAACACGCTTATACAGCAGAATCAATCATTCCATTTTCAAGTGATCGAAAATGGGGGGCCATGACCCTGACCAACTTGGGGACCGTTTATTTAGGGGCCCCAGAAATGCTCCTCAAAGAAAATCCTCCAGCGGTATTGGAAGCCCAAGCCCATGGATCACGGGTCTTGATCTTAGCTCGCAGTGTGGAAGCCATTGATATGCATGATTTGACTTTGCCAAGTGATGTAGAAGCGATCGCCGTCATTGAAATCCTCGATCCAATCCGCGAAGGGGCTGCCGAAACCTTGGATTATCTTCGCTCCCAAGATGTAGATCTCAAAATCATCTCTGGTGATAATCCAGTCACTGTTTCTTACATTGCTAAGGAAGCTGGTTTTGAAAGCTACGAAAGTTATATTGACTGTTCTAAGATTGAGGACGATGAGTTGGTGGACCTAGCTGAAAGTACAGCCATTTTTGGACGGGTTTCTCCTCATCAAAAGAAACTCTTGATTCAAACCCTCAAGGCTGCTGGTCGAACCACTGCCATGACAGGGGACGGGGTCAATGATATCCTAGCCTTACGAGAAGCTGACTGCTCCATCGTGATGGCCGAAGGCGATCCTGCAACTCGTCAAATTGCCAATCTCGTCTTGTTAAACTCTGACTTTAATGATGTTCCAGAAATTCTCTTTGAAGGTCGTCGGGTCGTCAATAACATTGGACGAATCGCTCCTATCTTCTTTATTAAGACGATCTACTCCTTCATTCTGGCGATTATTTGTATCGCAAGTGCCCTTTTATTTGACATCAACTACTTGTTGATCTTCCCATTTATTCCGATTCAGATTACACTGATTGACCAGTTTGTCGAAGGATTCCCTCCATTTGTCTTGACCTTTGAACGAAACATTAAGCCAGTGGAAAAACACTTCCTCAAACGCTCCTTGCATCTGGCCTTACCAAATGCCTTGATGGTTGTCTTTAGCGTCTTATTTGTTCGTTTATGGGGAGCTCATCATGGCTGGTCTAGCCTGGACATGTCTACCCTTTCCTACTACTTGTTAGGATCTATTGGCTTCTTGTCCGTTATTCGGGCTTGCTTGCCACTCAATATCTGGCGAGGTCTCTTAATTATCTTCTCTGTCTGCGGTTTCTATCTCTCTGCCTTTTACTTGAAAGGTCTGATTGAAATCGGAACATTGACAGCTGTGACCTTCCCAGTCTACCTTGCCTTGATGGCTCTCTTTACGGGAATCTTCATCTTGGCGACCATTTATCAAAAATATGAATTTGATTAAACAACTCTTTGATAAGGATGGAACAAAGGTTCTGTCCTTATTTTTTCTTATCCCTTTCTATGCTTTTCCCCGCCCTCTTTTCATGCTATAATAGAGCCATGAACGATATCGAATTAAAAGACGGCGAACGCGTCAACCAACTATTTTCTAGTGATGTAAAAATCATTCAAAACAGAGAGGTTTTTAGCTATTCTATTGATAGTGTCCTTTTGTCACGTTTTCCTAAGTTGCCCAACCGTGGTCTGATTGTCGATCTTTGTGCCGGCAATGGCGCTGTCGGACTCTTCGCTAGCACGCGCACCAAAGCAACCATCGTTGGAGTGGAGATTCAAGAAAGACTCGCCGACATGGCAGAGCGTTCCATCCAATTGAATGGCCTCTCCGACCGTATGTCCATGATTACCGATGATTTAAAAAATTTGCCCCACCATTTCCCTGGTAGTAAAATCGACCTTATTCTCTGTAATCCTCCCTACTTTAAAGTGGACGAGCATTCCAATTTAAATGAGAGCCCTCATTATTTGCTAGCTCGTCACGAGATCACCACCAATTTGGACCAAATTTGTCAAGTGGCCCAACGGACTCTCAAGTCCAATGGCCGACTCGTCATGGTACATCGTCCGGATCGCTTCTTAGATATCATTGAAACCATGAAACACTACAATCTGGCTCCTAAACGGATTCAATTTGTCTATCCCAAGGTCCATAAAGATGCCAACATGCTTCTCATTGAGGCCATTAAAGATGGATCGCGAGATGGTCTAAAAATTCTGCCTCCACTGTTCATCCATGAGGAAGATGGAAGCTATACGCCGGAGATTCATGAGATTTATTATGGAAACTAAAGCTTATATGTATGTAGTCCAGTGTGCAGATGGGACCCTTTATACTGGCTACACCACCGATATCGAACGCCGTATCAAAACCCACAATGCTGGCAAAGGCGCCAAATATACACGTCCCAGACTTCCTGTGACCTTGATCTACCAAGAGTCTTTCCCCGACAAAAGAGCTGCTATGTCAGCCGAAGCACTCTTTAAACGGAAGAGCCGAGAGGAAAAACTGACCTATATCAAGCATCAACAATCTAAACTAGATCCAGAATAGAGGTAACCTAAATGATCTAACAATCATCTGTTTGCATGCTAAAAGGAGCCACAAGAGCTCCTTTTTTTAATCATCTAGGATTCGTCATCAAGGGTCTTCAAAAATGCCCAATTTCCAACACTTTGTTTTCCATAGTCAAGCACCATAGAATCTAATAGAACGAATTCATTTTTTTCATAGAAAAAGACATTTTGCTGGGTACTGGTAATCAAGCCTAGACGCTTACAACCTTTGGCCTTGACGTAAGGCTCAATCCCGTTTTGGAGAAAATGACTACCAACACCTTGGCCCTGAATAGTTGGGCTCACAGCAAACATCATTAAATACCAGTCGAAGTTTCCGGATTTTTTCAAATGTTGCTCCGAACGCTCCACCAGGTCCAGATATTTCATTAATTTCCAAGGGCTAATGTAACGGAATAACTTAAAAATTCCATTTAGTAGGTAAGAGACCATTGAGAAATCTTTTTGTTGCAAGAGTCCTACAGCTATAATTTCTCCATCTCGTTCAGCAACTAGGCAAGTTTCCCCTTTGATGTAGAGCTTGACTAACAAGGTATGCAATAGCTCAATAAAGGCCGGAAAGTATTCAGGCTTTTTTAAATCTTCTTTAATGACGGTTAAAAATGGATAATTCATAAAAGCATCAGCGCAGACTTTTCCAATTAGCTTGTACTCATCTAGCCTTGCTTCTCTATATACGATCCTTTCCATACGCCAACTCCTTCATTCTAATAAGTCCATTATACTGTAAAATACTCTTTTTTTCGATTGCAATATGAAATTATCACATAAATTCTTACAAATCAGAAGCCATTTGAATAGTGAATGAAAGCTTAATCAGATTTATGAACATTGGGAACCAATTTTTGATGAATGACGGAACTACTCCTGCATAGAAACAAAAAAATAGTCCTTCTAGATTTTTCTAGAAAGACTATTTGATACGTTAGGAACTAAGAAAATTAAATACGCTCTTTCCAAGAAGTTGCGACTTGGTCTAAGACTTGGTTGAGCTCTTCAATGTTGCGACGACCTTCTGTACGGAGCCATTCACGAGCTGCTGCTTCGCCATTCTTGATGTAGGCCTCTACAGATCCAGCCCAAGTTGCACGACCACAAAGGACTCCGTTAAAGTTCGCGCCTGCTTCATGCGCAAAGACGAGGGTTTCTTGGAAAAGTTTGGCAGAAACACCTGCACTCAAGTAGATGTATGGAAGGTTGGTTGCTTCTTCTTGTTCTTTAAAGAAGGCTGCCGCTTCTTCACGGCTATGAACGATTTCTCCATCGCCAAAGCCTTCAACGTATTTGACATTGACTGGCACTTCTACCTTCAAGACATCGATGTTAAAGCGTGGGTCTGAGAAGACTTTCATAGCTTCGATGACCTTACGAGGTTTTACTTTCGCATATTCTACAGATCCGGCATCCGCGATTTTTTCATCATAAGCCAAGATTTCAAGGAAGAATGGAATTTCTTCTGCAGCACATTCTGAACCAATGCGTTCGATGTAGGCTTGTTTTTCTTGGTTAAGTTCTTCTGCACTATCCACATCATAGTAGAGCAAGAATTTCACTGCATCTGCACCCTGTTCTTTGATGCGTTTAGCTGACCAAAGGTTAAGGCAGTCTGGCAGACGCTTGGTGCTAGAAGTGTCGTAGCCAGTTTTTTCATAAGCCAACAAGAGACCTGCTTCTGCATCCAAGACCTTAGTAGCAGGAAGTCCATACTCAGGATCCAAGAGCATAGAAGATGCGAATGGTGTCAATTCTTCAGCCACCAAGACCTTCAATTCTTCCATTTGAGCCACTGTTGGTTCTGTATCTTGGTACTGAGCCATGAGGCGTTTCAAGGCACCACGTTGGTCAAAGGCCAAGGCTGAAATCACACCCTCTTTGGTGCTCAATTTTTCTAAATAGTTGCGTTTTTGTTCTGTTAATACCATCTTATACCTCTTTTACAATTATATTCTGATACAAATCATCGTAGTGGGCCATATTGACATGCCCTGTCATCTTTTCTTGGGCATTTAGCATCCCTAAGACCATAGCATGGGTCAAGAGGGCCGCGTCATCTTTTCCGCTACTGAGGGCAGCAGAGATCCCAGCCACGGTTGAATCTCCAGATCCCACTGGATTGACCACTTCTATTTTTGGAATATCGACCTTATAGAAGCTGTCCCCATGTTTGGCAAAGGCACCATCTCCACCTAAGGAGACGATAATCCATTCGATTCCTTCAAACAGTGGGTCTTTCAAAACTTCTTTTAAGTCCTCAAAATCCGCTGAAACATCCCGTCCTAAGAGTTGAGATAATTCTTCGCGATTGGGTTTAATCACCGTTGGTTTGAATGGTGAGTGAAGGACCGCTTCTAAAGATTTGCCTGATGAATCAAGTACAACCTTGCGTCCTGCTTCTTTTGCAATCTCAATTAGGCTCGCATAATAGTCCACTGGTAGCCCTGTAGGAAGACTCCCCGAAATAGCAATCACATCCGCTGTCGGCATGAGGAGTTTGAAATGATGAAGGAATCCTAAAGCTTCCGTCCGGATAATTTCTGGACCCGCTTCTAAGATTTCTGTTTGATTTCCTTCATGCAAGATGGCGATACAGTTCCGCGTATCTCCCAGGATATCATAGAAGAAGGATTGGACATCTCGTGGAAGATGGGTCTTGATGAATTGACCATTGGTCCCCCCAACAAAACCTGTTGCTCCAACTGTTTCACCGCTCTCAGCTAGGACACGGGTGACATTTAACCCTTTCCCACCAGCCGTCTTAGAAACTTCCGACACACGATTCACAGTATCCAACTTTAATTCTTCCAAGGGATAAGAAATATCAATGGAAGGATTCAAGGTGACAGTTAAGATCATATCCTCACCTCTTAGTCGTGGTATTCACCACGATCCCATTTTTCAAGGAATTCTGTAAAGAAGTCTGCATCCTCTTGGTGATCATTATGGGTTTCCAAATGTTGAATCTTGGCAATCAATTTCTTGTTTTCTTCACTTGGTTTGTATTCTGCATGAATGAAAGCTTCAATGATATCACACATGAGCAACTCACCGGTTACTTTCCCACCAAAACCAATCACGTTGGCATTCAACTCTTCTTTCGCATAAAGAGCAGTTGTCATGTCGCGAACCAAGGCTGAACGGATTCCAGGAACCTTGTTAACAGCGTTGTTAATTCCAACACCAGTACCACAGATACATACTCCAAGATCTGCTTGACCACTAGCGACTGCTTCTCCGACTTTTTTCCCAAAAATTGGGTAGTGGGTACGTGCATGGTCATAGGTTCCGAAGTCAAGGACTTCATAACCTTTTGATTTCAAAAATTCAGAAACAGCCATTTTTTCATTTGTGACAATATGGTCACATCCAATTGCAATTTTCATTCGTTTACTCCTCCCCTTAGCACATCTTGTTGAGCATATCGACACGGATTTGGTGGCGACCGCCGTCATACTTACCGTTTACAAAACCTTTGGCGATATTTTTGGCCAATTGGTCACCCACGATTTGAGCACCCATGGTGATCATGCGAGAATTGTTGTGGCCACGAGTCATGTAGGCAGAACGCTCATCTGAAACTTCTGCCGCAACCATTCCTTTAATTTTAGTAGCGACCATGAATGGACCAGCACCATAGGCATCAATGACGATACCAAGATTGTCTTCTGCTTGTTTGACTTCCTTAGCGACAGCCAAAGTCACATCGACAAAGTCTTGCCCTTCTTCTGTCACATCCACTACTTGGAAACCTTCTGCTTCCAAATATTCTTTGACTACTTCTTTTAAGCGGATACCTGCTGCATCCGCACCAATAATAACTGACATATTATGCTCCTTCTTTTAATTCATTTTTCAATCAAATACAGAAACTTCTATATTCAACAACATTATTATCTATAAAATTTCGATTTCAAAACTAAGTTCTGCTTCTTGACCTGCTGGCAAAAGTCGAACTTGCTTTTTATATTCCAAATAATCACTCTCTTCAAGGGAAGTGGATAAACCAGACCAAGGCTCTAAAGCGATAAAAGGTCCTTTATTTGGTGTTGTCCAGATAATCAAGTTTGAAAAATCTGGAAAATGAAGGCTTACTCCTTTTTCGTGCTTTTTAGAGCGGAGGATCACCCTTCTTGATTGTAAGCAATCTAAGGTGATGGCATCCTTTTGGAAGAGATCGTAATCGAGATTTAGGATTTTCTCTTGCTGTAAGAAAGGTGTCCGATCAAAGACGTTTAGCAAGCCTGTCTCTGGATAGGATTTAGGAATACTACAGGTCTCTTCTTGTTCGAATTCCAGGTAGTAATCTTCAAATCCTTCATCCGCCAGTAACGGACAATTAAATCCTGGATGGCCACCAACGAAAAAGGGCATGACTCCTTCCTCACCAAGATGGTGAACCCGATAGGTTACTTGAATCTTCTTACCAAGTAATTGATAAGAAATTTCTAATCTGAAATGATAGGGATATTGCTGATACATTTCTTCCGTATCTTCTATCCCAAAAGTCACCCGATCTTCTGTTTGCTCTACCAGCTCAAAGTTTTTCTTGCGAACCAGCCCGTGGCGAGGGATCTTCCCAACACCTTGAGGGCGATACATGGTTGTATCATTTCGAACCGAACCACAGATAGGAAAGAGAACTGGGGCTTGGCCACTCCAATACTGAGCATCACCCTGCCAAAGATATTCGATACCTTCCTGATCCTTGATAGAGGTCAGCTCACCACCTAACTCCTTGAAACAAACTTCCAGATCATTATTTTTTAAAGCTATCCTCATATTTCACTCCTTAGCATGTTATTTTAGAGAAAAAACTAGGCTACCCCTCCATGTCTGGAAAATTGATACCCTAGTTTTATCAAGTTACATATTTAGGAGCGGATTATTTTGCATTTGCTGCGTATTCTTCGTTACGTTTGATCATTTGTTTTCTGTACCATGCAAAGATTCCAACGTAGAATGCTAAGAAGGCAACAACACCAATAATCAATTTAATATCACCAGTTGTTGCATTACCGATTGTCCAACCAAGCAATTTTTCAACAGGTCCTTCAAGAGTTGAGTGAGTGATCAATTGAGCTTTGTCAACTCCTTCTGGAAAGGCTTTTACACTTTTCGCCAATTCAGTAGCGAATGGTGCGATAAGAGTACCTGAAAGAAGGAAGAGTGGCAACAAGAGTGTTCCAAACACGATCATACGGATCAATTTACCACGTGTTACAACCAACAAAGCTGGAGTCACACCCATAGCGATGATCCCTGCAAGTGGCAAGATACCATTTCCGACTTTAGAAAGAAGCACTGCTTCGATCAACATGATTGGTGCAAGTACGTTTGCACAAGCCCAGATTTCTGCACGACCAGCGATAAATGGCCAGTCCAAACCGATATTGAATTTACGTCCTTGAAGACGTTTAGTAGCAACGTTTGTAATACCTTGTGACAATGGTTCTACCGCTGCGATGAACCAAGAACCGATCAATGAGAACAATTCCAAGCAGACACCGGCAGTCAAACCAAGGCTGATCCAACCTTTAATAACCAATTCCCAAGTTTTAGCATCAGCTACATCAGCAACTGGATGTGGAGTACCCATGATACCGATGACGATACCAAGAAGGAAACCGATGAAGAATTTAGATCCCCAGAAACCAATTTTCTTGTTCAATTTAGCTGCGTCAAAGTCGTATTTGTCAAGACCTGGGAAGAATTTGTCAAAGATTTTATCCAAAACCATGATGATTGGGTTCATCATGTAGTTCATGTGAGTTGAAGTCATAGGTGATGAACTTGGTGCATTCAACAAATCGTCAAATGTTGGTTTCATCAAGTCTGAGTTGATGATTTTCATAATCCCTACAAGAACAACTGCAAGAGTGGCAACTAAGAGGGAAACTCCTGCGCTAACTCCATTTTTATCCGCATACCATTTAATCAAAAGACCTGTGATAGACAAGTGCCAGATATCAAAGATATCGACATCAAGTGTATCTGTTTTCTTCATTGCAAGCATGACAATGTTGACAACCAACATAACTAGCAAGAAGTAAAGTGTCCAGGCAGACCCCCAAGTGATGGTCGCAAGTGGTGCCCAACCAACGTCTGTGATATTCAATTGAATACCAGTGTTCTCAACGAATTTTGCAAGAGACGCTGAGAAAGCTCCATTCAACATACCGATGATTGCACCGATACCTGTAAGGGCGATGGCAAGTTTAATACCACCTTCAAGCGCTTTGGAGAATTTCACTCCAAACAAAAGTGCCAATAGAGTTAGGACGATCAACATGATGATCGGTGCACCCATATCTAGAATGGGTTTGAAAAACTTATTGGCAAAATCGATAATGCCATTCATAATAAATCCTCCCGATTTATATTTTTATATTTTACAAAATTAAGAATGTCAGCAATTCCAGGCATAGGAACCGCTTACAAAATACAGATAAACGAATTAGCTTAAACCGTGTTCTTTGATGGCTGCTTCGATATTGTCATATACCGGAGCGCTCATAGCTGGAATACGGAATAAGATTGGACCAGCTTCAACTACTGGAATACCAGGATCAAAGCCTAAATCTGTTGCAGCGATTGGTGTAAAGATATCATAACCTTTAATCAAATCTTCATTCACATCTTTTACCATTACCGCATCACATTGTACATCATATCCACGGTTTGAAAGCTCTTCTTCTAGAGCGCTTTTGATTTGGTGGCTTGAGTTAACCCCTGCACCACAGGCAGCTAAAATTTTAATCATTTGAATGACCTCCATTATAAATATTTTTAATTTTTACTATTAAGCAATCGCTTCTGTGATATAGCGATATAAGTCTTCTTCAGTTTCCAATTTCGACATGTTTTCAAGATTTCCATTTGTCGTAAAGAAATCCATCAAATGCGCCAAAATGTTTGTTTGGCTGGAACTAGAATTGTTAATGATGAAGAATAAAAGCGAAACTTCTACTTCCTTATCAGGCGCGATCATATTGTGGAAGGTTACCGGATTTTTTAATCGAACAACTACAATATTCTCTGTCAGGTTATGGATGATATCCGTGTGAGGAATGGCCACATTTGGCAAATCCTTTCCTAGAAATTCCATATCTAAGCCTGTAGGGAACGATTTCTCTCTTTCTTTTAATGCAACTCGATAAGAATCTGTCACAATCTGACGTTCTTCCAATAAAGTTGCAACCTGTTCAAACAATTCTTCTTGATTCGCAACATCTAGGCAAAAGACTAATTCCCGATTAAACAGTTGATTTAATCCCATCTTTTCACCCCTTCCACTTTTACCTTTTTTTATTTACACGATAAGTATATCACTATATGAATGCGCTGTCAATTACAATATGTAATTTTTTGTTCTTTTTTGTTTATTTTTTATAGATTTATTTTGTAGACCCTACCCTATGAAAGGATATGAAAACGGCCAGGATCTGCTTGAATCCTGGCCGTTTAGCTGTTTCTTTTCTAATTTTTACAAAATTTTTGTATAGGAATTGTATTTTTCTCGCACCTTTTTAGAGATAGAATGATCGGTAATCACTGCATTTAAATCATCTAAACGGTAAAAGGCATAGAAAGAATAGCTATCAAACTTACTATTATCTGCTACTATATACTTTTCAATGGCATTGTTAAGAATAATTTTATTGCCATTTCCTTCTTCTTCGTTTGCGGTCATAGCTGTATGGCCATCAATCCCATTTACTCCGATAAAGGCTTTTGAAACTTTTATTTCCTTTAAGAGCTTATTTGCAAACTGTCCTACAAAGGTCTGTGTCTTGACCCTATAGCGTCCGCCAACTAAAATGATATCACAATTCGGTTGGTCTTTTAATTTTTCAAAAATCGGCAAGGAATTGGTGACAATACTGACATGTTTCCCATCAAGATAATCGCCAATAAAATCTGTAGTGGTCCCTGCTCCAATAAAAATTGTATCGCCTTCATCAATCAAAGCTGCACATTTTTGAGCAATCTCCCTTTTCTCTTCCACGTTCAACATGTTCTTTTCTGTATGGGAAACTTCTGCCAGACTATCTTTGATTTTTCGATGGGCCCCTCCATGAACACGAACCAACAAGCCTTGTTCTTCTAAGTCCATCAAATCTCGTCGAATTGTCATATCGGTTACACCTAAGAGATCGCTCAGATCCTTAACAGAGACTACTTCATTTTTATCCAACTCTTGTAAGATTGCTACGTGTCTACTCTCTTTCATATGACGTCCTACTTTCCTATTTCTGCTTTCATTATACTATAATAGTGAACATTTTCAATAAGAAACAAACATTTTATCGATTTTTTTCTATATTAACCACTTATTTTGTTGGTTATTTTTGTAGAAAAAATTTATTTTTTGTTCATCTTTTTAAAAAAAGTAGATTTTTTTTAGCAAATCTGTTGACAGGACTTATAAAAAGTTGTATTCTTAATATGTTAACAGAATTGATAGCGTTACCACAGAGTAATAGCAAACGTTTTGTTTACGAATTTCGGTCTCCTTATAAATATACAAGGGTAAACATATGTTTACCCTTGTATGTTTTATTTATCTCCTTTGTTCCGAATCACAAAGCCTGTTTTCTTCTCGCTTGAAGTATTGCGTGGTTTTTTATTATCCTTACGGTAACGCTTCTCTTTATCAAAACGATCCTTTGAACGTCCACCTTTACGATAGTCATCACGACGTCCATTGCCACGGCGATCACGGTCTCGACGGTCATCCCCACGACGGCCTCCTCGACCACCCTTGCCTTTGCCACCGAAGCCACCACCAGATGGTTTAAATGGTAACGGTTTTTCACGTGCAATCTCAACCTCAGGAAGACTATCTGGGTCTTGAACAGTTAAGCTGAGGATATACATGGCCAATTCTTCTGGGCTGAATTCTGATGCTAATTGACGAGCATCCTTTCCAAACTTTTCAAAGTTGCTACGGATCTCCTCATTCGCAAAATCACGTTCAATTTTCTTCAGTGCAACCTGCTTCTTAGCTTGGAAGGCTTCTTCTGCACTTGCAGGTTTAAGACCTTTCATGCGTTTTTTAGTCAAGTTCTCAATGATTTGGAGATAACCCATTTCATTAGGTGAAACGAAGGTTATAGACTGACCTGACTTACCTGCACGTCCTGTACGACCAATACGGTGAACATAACTCTCAGGGTCTTGTGGGATATCGTAGTTGTAGACATGAGTCACACCTGAAATATCCAAACCACGAGCAGCTACGTCTGTTGCAACGAGGACATCAAGGTTGCCATTTTTAAAATCACGAAGGACACGAAGACGTTTGTTTTGGTCCAAATCTCCATGAATCCCTTCTGCACGGAAACCACGGATTTTCAGCCCACGAGTCAACTCATCTACACGACGTTTGGTACGACCAAAAACGATTGACAACTCAGGTTGATCAACATCCATAAGACGAGTCATGGTGTCGAATTTTTCTTGTTCCTTAACGCGGATATAGTACTGGTCTACCAGTTCTGTTGTTAATTCTTTAGCAGCAATCTTCACATGCTCAGGTTCTTTCATGAACTGAACACCAATACGTTTGATAGCATCTGGCATAGTCGCTGAAAAGAGCAAGGTTTGACGATTTTCCGGTACACGAGAGATGATATCTTCAATATCTTCAAGGAATCCCATGTTCAGCATTTCATCTGCTTCATCTAAAATCAAGGTTTCAATATCATGCAATTTCAAGGCCTTGCGTTTAATCAAGTCAAGTAAACGTCCCGGTGTTCCTACAACGATGTGAGCACCTGATTTAAGAGCCTTGATTTGTTTTTCAATACTTGAACCACCGTATACTGAACGGACTTTCACACCTTTACTACGGCCAAAGCGAAAGAGTTCTTCCTGACTTTGAACAGCCAGTTCACGAGTTGGGGCAATTACTAAAGCTTGGATAGTTGCTTCTTCTGTACGAATTTTTTCAAGAGTTGGCAAGCCAAAGGCTGCAGTTTTCCCTGTACCAGTCTGTGCTTGACCGATAACATCTTTTCCCTCAAGAGCCAAAGGAATAGTTTGCTCTTGGATAGGACTTGCTTCTACAAATCCTGCTTTTTCAATTTCTGCTAACAAATCAGCAGAAAGGTTAAATTCATTAAATTTCACGTTATTCTTCTTTCTAAAGATGGTGCGAAGCCATCCTATAGCGCTTAGTTTATACTTTTCTTGTCATGACGTACTTTCAGTTTTTATGAAAGACCGTGTTGCTTCTTTTCCACTAAAGAAAAGTACTGCTTTCTTTGCAACCTATCTAGTATACCATAGACTAGGGTTAAAAGATAGTAAAACGAAACAGGTTAAAAGTTTTTTTATTTCGTAACCCCTTTCAAAAAAGCTCTTTCCACCTTTGGATAATTAGTATAATTTATTTTTTAAATTTGCGATAATATAAAAGACTGTGAAGTCTCTTCTTTACTTTGAATCACCTCATAAAAACAGCGTTACAATAGGCTTTCTAAAAATTTTCACTCACAATAAATCCCCTTTTATTTTGGGATTGTTTCCTTGATTTTTAATATGAAAATATGTATAATGATTCTAGTATCTAGGTTATTTCAGTATCATTAAAATGCTTCATTCATTTAACTGATTCAACGATTCAATCCAATTATAAATTGTTTATAATCCACTCAGTACTTTTAAATCTACTCCTACTATTTCCAAGAAGATTTTGTACAGTCGATCACTTGTATCAAAACTGCCTCTTCTTCTTAGGGGAGGCAGAGTTAAAAATGAAGGATTTTCTGAAATAGCCAAGATACGAAAGAGGTAAGGAATTTCTTCCCTACCTCTCTTTTTTTATCGTTTATGGGCAATCCAGCGCAAGATTCGTGATAACATCAACCACAAGACGAAGCTAGCGACCGAAATATAAATCCAGGCATTGGGATCATTTGTAAACGGCAATGGAACATTCATTCCAAAGAAACCAGTGACAACTGCTAAGACCGCTAACAGAGCTTCTAATATGGTCAGGGTGGTCAAATTATCATTCAAATTATTATTTAGGATGTTATTGTAAGAGCTAGACAATTGCTGCAAGACCTGAGAGTTCAACTCCGTCATATATACCAACTGTCTGGCCTCAATCATGGCATCATCAAATTGTTCTTTTTCCACATCATCAAATTGGCGGTAGATTAGGTGAGCCTTGATATGTTCCAGAAGCATGCGATTTTGCTTGGCAGCGGATGCTAGATAGACCATACCTGTTTCCACATCAGAAAGAGCATAAAGGTTCTTACTAGTTGTCGTTTTTCGTAAGAGACGAGTAATCTCATCCTTGTGCTTATCTAGACGCTCAATAATCGGATAATAAGCATTACTAATCATCTCAAGCCCCGCAAACAAGAGTTTAAAGGTGGATAAAATTTCATGAGCATCAACATAGCGTTCCATTTGTGCAATAATATAGGCGTTGTCTCGGTTACTAATAGTCACAAGACGTGGCCCCTGGACAATGAAAGTCATCGGAATGGTTTCGTAATATTCCTTTTCCTTTTCCATATCCAATACATTATAGATAAAAGTCACAGTTCCATTTTCACGGTTGTAATCCATGTGGGCACGTTCATTTTTATCCAGTGCATATTCAATGGTTTCTTGATCAATACCATACTTTTGGTACAACTGGGATGTTTCTGCAATCAAGTCAGAATCAATATTGATCCAACTCCGACCATCTCCTAACTTTTTTTCAACGAACATTTCGTTTCCTCTTTACCTTATCTACCAGTACTCCTACCCAATTATCCGAAATCGCTAGATGAGTCCTGTCCTCATTCACTGATCAACGCAATACAGCGGCTGCTAAGGCCTGCTGGATCTCGATAACACTATTATCACTCTTAAATTGAAGTGTTTCTGATGGTTCTACAGCTGATGAAACCCAAATTTTCAATTCTGCATCCAAATCAAAATGACCAGATGTTTCTACTGAAAACCGTGAAATGGAACGATAGGGGAGGGATTTATAAGATGTTTTCTTCCCTGTCATTCCTTGCTTGTCCACCAAAATCAGACGGTACTCCGTAAAGACAATCAAGTCACGAATCAAACTAAAAGCCAGAGTTACTTGCTCACCTGGAACCAGGATATCTCCTAAATCTTTTTCAACCTTATCGACGTCTTTTTGAGAAGCATTGCCCATCAAACCTGCAAAAATACCCATGATTTTTTCCTCCACAACTTGTGCATTTTCTATCTTAATAACTATACCATATTTTTTACGAGTTAAAAAGTTGCGGGAACGTTTTTTTGATAGTATAATGAGAGAGTCACAAGAGGAGCAATTGCTGAGATTGGCTAACTTGGATACCAGAGGTGTTCGTTGCTGGCCTAAACTCTTACCACCTGATCAGGTTAGGACCTGCGTAGGGATGTGTCTCAAAACAGAATGAAATAGAGAACTTCTATGACAACGTTTTGATGTGGCAACAAATGAGCCAATCAAAACGATTGGTATAGGAGGTTTTTTTATGTCGAAAACTACGATTCGACCAATGATTGAGGTTGCTCTTTTAGCGACCATTGCTTATATTTTGGATTTGGTTACTCAACCCATGTCCTTAGGTCCTTGGATTTCTCTATCTTTTAAGATGGTTCCCATCTTTCTCCTCAGTTTCCGCTGGGGCGTTAAGGCTGGTGCCATGGGGGGATTCCTCTGGGGACTGTTGCAAGTCGTAACGGGGGAAGCAGCTGGTGGTTGGTTGACTCCAATCCAAGGTTTCTTAGAATACTTTGTAGCCTTCAGCTTGATTGGACTGAGTGGAATTGTCAAACCTACGCTTGACAAGGCTATCAGAGATAAGAAACGAGTTCAGACACTCACTTATATTACTATTGGAGTCGTCTTAGGAGGGTTCGCACGTTACACAATTCACTACATTGCAGGGGTCATCTTCTGGGGAAGCTACGCACCGGCAGGCCAAAGTGCCTACCTCTACTCTCTAATTGTAAATAGCTCCTCCTTCTTAGGCGAGACTATTGCCAGCCTCATTGTCTTCTTTATCTTACAAGAATTTTTGGGAAGACTCCTAATTACAGAATAATAATAAGTATTCTTATAAACTTTCCTTATGTGAGAACGGAAGTTAGGTGAAATTATCCGGTGGATGATTTCAGCAATCCAGGAAGTTCCATGACTTAGTTTTGAACCTAAGGTTTCAAAACTCCCGAGTTCTAGAAACACTATTGTTTCTAGAACTTTTTTCACAGCGGAAAGTTTCAGTCCTTGCTTTAAAAACACAAAAAATATAGAATTATTTTTATTTATTGAACAACCACTTGGTTTTTATGGAAAAAGAAAATTTGTCGATATCACAAAACCAGCTCGCTTGAGCTGGTTTTTTAACTATCCCAAAGTAATCTGAAAGACAGTTAGCTAGCCCACATAATAGTGGCTAGCGTCCAACAATTAGGGACTTTAGTTCCAATTGTTGGTGCTGAGTTACATCTTTTCCTCTAGTTCAACATCTGGATATTTGTCCGCAAACCAACGGAGGGCAAAGTCGTTTTCAAAGAGGAAAACAGGCTGGTCAAAGCGGTCCTTAGCCAAGATGTTCCGGCTTGAAGACATGCGCTCATCTAAGTCCTCTGGTTTGATCCAGCGAACGGTCTTTTTACCCATTGGGCTCATGACCACTTCTGCATTGTATTCATTTTCCATGCGGTGTTTGAAGACTTCAAACTGTAGTTGCCCGACAGCTCCCAACATGTATTCACCTGTTTGGTAGTTGGTATAGAGCTGGATGGCCCCTTCTTGCACCAATTGCTCAATCCCTTTGTGGAAGGATTTTTGCTTCATGACATTCTTAGCAGATACCTTCATGAAGATTTCAGGGGTAAAGGTTGGCAGTGGTTCAAATTCGAACTTGTTTTTTCCAACAGTCAGCGTATCCCCAACTTGATAAGTACCAGTATCGTATACCCCGATGATATCTCCCGCTACGGCATTGGTCACATTTTCACGGCTTTCGGCCATAAACTGAGTGACATTAGAAAGTTTGGCTCCCTTACCAGTACGAGGGAGGTTAACACTCATCCCGCGTTCAAATTCACCCGATACAATACGGACAAAGGCGATCCGGTCACGGTGACGAGGGTCCATGTTGGCCTGGATTTTAAAGACAAAGCCTGAGAAATCCTTGTCATAAGGGTCGACAAGCTCTCCATCTGTCTTCTTGTGGCCATGTGGTTCTGGAGCAAACTTAAGGAAGGTTTCCAAGAAAGTCTGTACTCCAAAGTTCGTCAAAGCTGATCCGAAGAAGACTGGTGTTAATTCACCCGCAAGGATGGCTTCTTCTGAGAATTCATTTCCAGCTTCTTGCAAGAGTTCGATATCGTCTTTCACTTGTTCGTAGAAAGGATTGTTAGCAAAAAGCTTGTCCCCATCTTCTAGACTAGCAAAACGCTCATCTCCTTTATAGAGCTCCAAGCGTTGGTTATAAAGGTCATAGAGTCCCTCAAAGGCTTTCCCCATCCCAATCGGCCAGTTCATTGGGTAACTTGCGATGCCCAAGACTTCTTCCAGTTCTTGCAAGAGGTCCAGTGGCTCGCGACCGTCACGGTCCAGCTTGTTCATAAAGGTAAAGACTGGAATGCCACGGTGTTTGACAACCTCAAACAATTTCTTGGTTTGGGCCTCGATACCCTTGGCAGAGTCCACCACCATGACTGCAGCATCTACCGCCATCAAGGTACGGTAGGTATCTTCTGAAAAGTCCTCGTGCCCTGGGGTGTCTAGGATGTTGACCCGTTTTCCATCATAGTCAAACTGCATCACGGATGAAGTTACCGAAATCCCACGTTGTTTCTCGATATCCATCCAGTCAGATTTAGCAAAGTTACCTGTTTTCTTTCCTTTTACCGTACCGGCTTCCCGAATCTCTCCCCCAAAGTAGAGCAACTGCTCTGTAATCGTCGTTTTACCAGCATCCGGGTGGGAGATGATGGCAAAGGTACGGCGTTTTTTAATTTCGTCAGTTATTGTCATTCTTTCTTCCTCAGTTATTTTTTTAAAACGTATTTTTTAGTAGGTAGGATCCTTCTACATTGGTTCTCTCCTTTTACCTTAACTAACCTATTATAGCGGAAATAGAGCCTTTTTTCAATCGTCAGTATAGTTACAATTTAAAAAGCCCGAGTGAGAACTACAATAGTTCTACATCCTAGACTTCATTAAATAACAAGTACTATTAGAAGGCGCCAAATCCTCCTCCTCCACCACCTCCAGAGAAACCACCGCCGTCAAAGCCACCACTGCCATCTGAAGAGTTAATAGAGAAGTTTGAAACACTATAGGAATTATCTGCATAGGCCATTAAAGTAGAGCCATCTAGAAAGGTATTTGAAGAGGATGTTAGCCAAACAAGAGCATCCCAGTCTTCATATGGTAAGGAAATCTGATGATTTTGGAGTACCTGACTCACTTTTTTAGCTTGACCATACAAGGTCGCGTACACCAAAATACGATTCCATAGGACCACACTCTCAAGTTCTGCTTGGTTGAAATTTGGAATACTTTCGATCATATTTCTAAAAGCCATCCATTGGAATTGCGAATCCAAGTTCTCTAAGGATTGTAGATGATCTTCACGGATTTTCACAACAATATAAAATGGAATGAATAACAGAACCAAAAGTAAAATGATCCAAAAATAGAATGAAGATAGGTGTGAACCAAATCCAAATGTTAAGAAACACATGCTCACAAATAAGATCAGTAAGAGCCAAAAGTGTAAGGCACAGCCTGTTTTTGAAAAAGCTTCTTCTTTCTCAGTTAAGTCTCTAAAATAAGAGGGCAATCCTAATTTCGCAATCTCCTTGTCAACACCTTTTGACAATTGCTGGGCATCTTTTTTTAAAAGCGATTGAACATCACTTCCGACCTTTCGAATGCGATCTCGTTGCGCCTCTGTTTTAGCAGCCCGAAAATCTTTTTTTAGAGCTACTTGATTAATTTTATATTTTGAGAATACCTCGCTGATATTGATTTCCGTTTCTTGATCAAAGATCATGTCAATAAACTTCAATTCAAAATCAGCCAAGCCTTCATGGTGAAGACAGGTCAACCTTTCCCCGTTTTCATTCCTAGTCAAACGAAGATTTCCTCGGTCAATGAGGTCTAACATTGTTGCTTGAATGAGATGGTTAAATTTTAATTGACCTTTCTCTCTAAATATCACCATTTGTTCAAAATCAAGTTGATACAGCGCCTTAGCTAGAACTAATGGTGGTAAATTCTGCGGTGGTTCGTATAATCTTACTCCTTTTGCAATCCGACGATTTCTGGTACTGATCATATAGCGAATCCATGGAATAAAAGCTAGGACAAATAAAAGAATCGATACAATTGGCACGACTCTGAGAAACAGTGTCTTGTAGATGAATGTTTTTTGTTGAATGGATCTCTCTTTTTTTAGAAATGTCTCTTTTCCCTTTTCCTTTTTAATCTCATTAGATTGGCCTCGACGCAGAGCTTCTGTCATGGGCCAATAGGCGTGGAGTTCCAATTTTCCATTCTTTGGGAAGTTTCTTAACTGAATGTGATAGCCAGTCGCAGTCCGTTCAATCTGGGCTGGTGGATTAAAAAAACCGGTATGAGCATACAACTCTCCCTCATTGGCATCCAAGCCATCCACATAAAAATCTAATTTCGCGACGTCCTCATCCCCATCTGAAATAGGGAACCAATTGAGCTCGGCTATATCGGAATACAGTTCTAGAATATGATCAATCTTCCATACGACCTTGATGGTAACTTTGCCCCCAACGATTCTTGAATTGTAGATTTTTAATAGACGTCCATCCCCGAGATCCGATTCTTCTACACGGATCTCTCGTTTTTCACCATCCACATAGGCTTCAACTTGAGGATTTTCATGGATTTTAAACCCCTTGGGAAGGGGATCTACACTCCCTAAAGTTACATACTGCCCATTGTAGCCTGTTGAAAAAACATAGCTAATCTCTTGTGTGAATGTCGCCTGGTTATCTTCCTGCAAGTGGAGGTGTCCCACATAGGACTCAATCGAATAACGAACTTCATCATCTGCCTGGGCCGGACTAACCGTACAAAATAAGCCACACAAGATAGCAAGGACTAATAAAAACCTCTTCATTTCAAACTCCTATTAACTAAAAGAAGGCTGAGACTGATTGTCCCACCCTCCTTTTTCTTTTTATCGAACAACTCTTTCTCTAGCAAGTCTGCGACTGAAAAATACATTAAAGAGAAGCAAGGCTGCTGCTAGGATGCTGGAAACCACGACATAATTCACCAGGAGGCTGTCCCCCTTGATAATTGGTGGCCGTGCCATAAGTCCATAATTGCCTCCAGTGACTTGGTTGACTCCCACAAGGAATAAATCCAAGACGAAGGTATAAAGAACAATTTCTCGATTTTTTAAGAGCCTCGAATCATACCATCTCAAGAGATAAATCAAGGAATTAACCAAGAGACAGTAATGCCCTAAGAGGAAAGAAAAGCTCGTAATATGAGGGAAGGTATAGGGATCAAAGACTGGATAGCCCAAGGCAAAGATCGCCCCACTGACTCCCATCAAGGCAAAGAACTGCTTGCTCTTCCATCGGTCTGGTAACAGCAAGACAGCAAACATGGCCAAACGGCAATGGTACAAGGGTAAACTATTGGACCAGGGAAGTTGAAAAGCAAAATACCAGATATAGAGACAGATCAATTGAAATATTTGTAAGTTTCGAAAGATCTTCCGAAATTGTTCATTTTGATAGTAACGTAATGAAGCCCAAACTGCCATTAGGATTAAAAGAACCATGACCCCATACCAGAGGAGCGGGATAACAGGTGGTGCAGTGGATTCAGTTGTAAAAAAATGATGCATAGGATCTCCTTATTAAACGGATTCAGATGTTCTTTTTCTTTTCTTACTGGACTTAACGATTGCATTGATCAGGATAAGGGTCCCTGTCATCAGGATCGTCACGATCAAATAGTTGAGCACGAGCCCATGATTGCCAATTACAGGAGGACGACGCATAAATCCGTAATTTCCACCCGTTACGAGATTAGCCAGCTGAATAATAGCATTGACCCCAAAAGTCATCTGACAGATTTTCCAAGCATCTCTTTCTTCCACCTGGTAGGATTGAACCAGATAAATCAAGCAATTGGCCAAGAGGGCCCAGTGGCCAAAAACATTGTTGATTGAGGATACATGAGGAAAAGGATAGGGATAAAAGACAGGATGAACCAAGGCCATGATGGAGCCAAAGACGCCAACAAGAGCAAAATATTGCTTGAAGCTTCCCTTGGGAGCCAAGAGAATAATCCACATGGCCATCCGACTATGATAGAAGGGCAGGCTCTCTGAAAAAGGCAAATGTGCTGCAATATACCAAACGTTGATCATCAGCAACTGGATCAATTGACCCCAATACCAAAAGGTTTGATAGCCTTTGGAAGAGGCAAATCGAATAGATAGAAGGACCACCACTACCAATGAGGTCGGCAACAAGAAATACCAAGCCCCCAATTGAGGAGGGGCTGTTGGTTGACTGGTAAAAAACAAATCCCAAAGCGTCATGTCTTCCTTCCCCCTTCACATTTATTTTCTATTCTGATCGGGAAATAACAGTCTCTTCAACCATCTTGTATTTGTACTTATACCGTTGGTTGACCAAGAAAATTCCAGCTACCATCACAAAGCTAACCAAAAGGTAGTTCAAAAGTGCACCGTGGTCCCCAATGATTGGTGGACGCCGTAAGAAGCCATAATCCCCTTTCGTCAAAAGGTTGACCAAGAAAATCAAAGCATTCATGCCAAAGGTGATCTTGAAAATTCTCAAACCGTCTTGTTTTTCAGATTGATAATGATCCTGCAGGTAAATCAAACTATTAGCAAGCAAGGCCCAGTGACTAAAAATCAGATTCAACACAGTGATATGAGGGAATGGGAAGGGATCAAAGGCTGGATACACCAAGGCCGCAATCGATCCCAAAACTCCCAAAAGAGCAAAATATTGCTTGATATAGGTCCCTTTAGGGGCAAAGAGAATCACCAGCATGGCCAAGCGGCAATGATAGAAAGGCAAATTATCCGTCAAAGGCATGTGGGCAAGAATATACCAAGCATTGATGGTCAAGACTTGGATCAACTGTGCCCAATACCAAAAGCGTTGGTAGCTTTTGGACTGCGCAAATCTGATGGAAAAGTAGCCAACCACCAACAAAGAAGCTGGCAGAATGAAATACCAGAGCCCAAATTCAGGCGGGGCTGATTTTTGGTTCGTAAACAATAAATCCCAAAGTGTCATTTTCATATTCCTTTAATTTATAGATCGTTTTTAATCACAATACAAATCTCGTTTCCCATCATAGACCTCCCAAAGGAAGTTCAATTGTTCTTCTGTATTGCGCTTGGTAGAAAGAGCAGGCATTTTTTCTCTCTCAAAAAAGGCAAGGTCGGAAATTTCCTGGTTCTTTTCAAAATTTCCATCTAATAATTCACATTCAAATACCAATTTCACATATTGGCGGCTTTGCAATTGGTAGCGATTGGTATCAAATACTGCCAACAATCTGATTACACGCGCAGAATAGCCCGTTTCTTCTTGGATTTCCTTTAAAATGTTTTCCGTCGGAGAATAGCCAACCTCACCAAAGCCACCCGGCAAGGCCCAGGTCTCTTCTCCCTGACCTTTCACCAGACAAAGTTTTCCATCTTTGACAATCCATGCCCTAACATCAATCAAGGGAGTGTCGTAATGGTCTGTCGGTCTAAACAAATCCGATAATTCTTGTGGATTCAAATCAGTCGCTTCTCTGACAAGATCCTGTAAAATGGCACGAATATCCTGATAGCGCTCTTGATCAAATGGATCTTTTGAGAACGCTAAGCCTGTATTGGTGATTGAAATCAAGCGCTGAATGTTCTTTAGTACATTATTACTCGCCATTCTCCAACTCCTCTACCAATTTGGCTAGATTCATGGAATTACTTCCCTTGATGAGGATTTGGTCCTGCTCTTTTAAGCTTTCCTTGACTTGTTTGACCAGGTCCTCAAATTGATCTTCCTCAGCGGTCTTTTTGAAATAATAGACATGTCCGAGTGGGAACATCTGGCTCGCTAATTGAGCCAAGCCCGCAATGTCTTGACCGTAGAAAATCACTGTATCCAAGACATCCGGTGACAGGCTGAGAATCATTTGGTTGTGCAGATCAATGGATTGCTCCCCTAGCTCTTTCATATCTGCCAAGACCGCTAGCTTGCGACCATTTGGATTGGCAGGAATGGTTGAGAAGGTTTCTAAAATCAGGCGCATGGCAGTTGGGTTGGCATTGTAGACGTCGGATAGGATATCCGCTCCATTACCTGCCTTCTTCCATTCTGTGCGGTTCTTAGTAAGCTCTAGGCCTTTAAAGCTTGCACGGATAGCCTCTTCGCTCACCCCTTCTTTTAAGGCAACATAGGAAGCGATCATGGCATTGGTCGCATTGTATTTGCCTGTTACAGGCAGGTCAATGGCTTCTTCTAAAAAATTCGCTTCAAAGGTCAGGCTGTCCTTGCGCTCGTCCAATTTGGTAATGCGGATATCTGCTCCTTCACCAAAGCGCACAAGCTCTTGTTGATTGGGTAAAAAATCCTCTACAATCGGATCGGCCGGTACTAGAAGCAAGCCACCAGCTGGCATGCCGTCCGCAATTTGCAATTTCCCTTTAGCGATTTCTGTGCGATCTTTGAAAAACTCCAGGTGAGCTTCCCCAATGAGGGTCACGATTGCTGCTTTTGGATGGGCAATTTCTGAGAGGAGATGGATATCTCCCAGATGGTCCTGTCCCATTTCAAGGACAAGCTTCTCTGTTCCTTCTGGCATATGGAGAACCGTGTAAGGAAGGCCAATCTCGTTATTGTAGTTCCCTTGTGTTTTATAGGTTTTATAAGTAGTAGATAATAATTGAGCCAACATATCTTTGGTCGTTGTCTTACCGTTTGAACCGGTGACCGCCAAGACATCTACCTGACTCTTCTCCAAAACATATTGTGCTAATTTTTGAAAGGCTCCTAGAACATCATCTACCAACAAATACGGGTGGCCTTCTACTTCTTTTTCAGACAAGGTCGCTACAGCCCCATTTTCAAAGGCGGTTTCAATAAAATCATGCCCATCACGCGCCCCCTTGAGAGGAACAAAGAGGTCCCCCGGACCAATAAGACGACTATCAAATTCTGGCTTCTGTAAAGCAAAATCTTCAAATTGACTGATATCATTGCGAACAGCCAGGACACGAGCCACTTCGTGCAAGGTTACATTCATGGTATTCTCCTCTAAAAAGTGGGAGCAGGAAGAAAAGCGACTCCTCTATGAGTTGACTTCATCTCCCACTCCCGCTAGGAACAGTTTCTTAAAGTAAGTGCGCTTCACGCTTTTCAAAGGTTTCTTTGGCTAATTCTACCAAGCGCTCGATTAAATCAGGATAGGCCAAGCCCATGTTATCCCAAAGTAAAGGATACATAGACCATTGGGTAAAGCCAGGCATGGTATTGAGCTCATTCAAGTAGATACCCCCGTCCTCTGTGTAGAAGAAATCACAACGGGAGAGACCTTTCCCACCAATGGCACGGAAGGCTAGTTCTGCATTGTGACGCATGGCCGCAGCAACTTCTGCAGGAATTTCAGCTGGAATCGCCATCGTAATCTTATTATCGATGTATTTGGCTTCGTAGTCATAGAAGGCTACATCTTTGACCACTTCACCAGGGAGGGTGCTCTTGACATCGTAGTTGCCTAACAATCCCACTTCAATTTCGCGGGCTACGACACCTTGCTCAACCAAAACACGGCTATCGTATTTAAAGGCCAATTCCAAAGACTGACGAAGTTCTGCTTGGTTCTCTGCTTTTGAAATCCCGACACTAGAACCCATATTAGAAGGCTTGGTAAAGACCGGATAGGTCAATTCCTTTTCGATTAAGGCAATCTTGGCCTCTAGGTCATCTCCTTCAAGGACAGCCACATAAGGAACTTGTGGAATCCCTGCAGATTCTAGGACCCGTTTGGTGGTAATCTTGTCCATCGCCACACTAGAAGAAAGGATATCACATCCCACATAAGGGAGTTTCAATACTTCTAGGAAACCTTGAACCGATCCATCTTCTCCCATTGGTCCATGAAGGACTGGAAAGACAACCGCTCCTTCTTGGTAGATGCTGCTCGGAGTTACTTTAGCATCCCAATCAATGGTTTCATTGGTCATCAAGCGTTCTGTTTCAGCAGGCTTCTCTTCAAATCTTTGGGTCTTGATGAAGTCTCCCGCCTGAGTAATGAAATAGGTCTCAACAGAATACTTGTCATAATTAATCGCCCTCATGACGCTTTCAGCTGAAAGCACAGACACTTCGCGCTCTGCGCTACGGCCACCATAAAGAAGTACAATTTTTTCTTTTGCCATTGTTTGATCCTAATCCTTTTTTTAATTTTGTGCTTCCTAATTGACTTGTCAGAAGCACTCCTCACATACGAGTTCGTCCCTCTAGTATACCACACTTTAAAAAGAAAGAAAACGAGAGAGAACACCTAAAAAACAAAAAACTGGAGGCTTCCCTCCAGTTTCTGTAACCGCTTATAACTCGGTTCGATTTTCAATAGCTCGAAGAAGAGTGACTTCGTCCGCATACTCGATATCTGCTCCGACAGCTAATCCACGTGCCAAACGGGTCACTTTGATACCAGCTGGTTTGAGGACGCGTGAGATATACATAGAAGTTGCTTCACCATCTGCTGTTGCATTGGTCGCCACAATGACTTCTTGGACCTCATGATCCATTAATCGTGTGATCAAGGATTTGAGGTTAATATCATCCGGTCCAACCCCATTCATGGGCGAAATCAAGCCATGAAGGACATGGTAGCGACCGTGGTACTCCTGAATATTTTCCATAGCCGACACATCTCGACTATCTTCCACTACTAAGATGATCGATGGATCGCGTGTCTCATCTCGACAAATGGCACACTCTTCTTCATCTGTCAGGTTCCCGCAGATGGAACAATAGCTTAATTCCCGCTTTGCTGACAAGAGATTTTTAGCAAACTCATTGACATCGTCATCACTCATTCCAATAGTATAAAAGGCCAGACGAGTTGCTGTCTTGATCCCAATACCAGGGAGCTTCGAATAACTTTCAATTAATTTTGCGATAGGTGTTGGATAGAGCATAGCTTCCTTTCTAATTCATAGGATGTTTTTGCTGGTAGAGATTGATAATCTCTCTGGTAATACTGTGACTAACAGTCGCTTGGAGATTGGTGTTGTGAGGGAAGACGACTGCTACTGCAATCTGAGGATTTTCAGAGGGAGCATAGGCGATAACATTGGTGTTTACAGCAGGGGTCCCACCATTTACAAATGTTTCCGCAGTCCCGGTCTTTGCACTGATTGGAACCGCTGCACCTTCTCCGATGGTTTTACCAGTTGTTAAGCCACTGGTTCCATATACCACCTGATAAAAACCTTGTTTGATGATGGCTAAATTTTCAGGTGTTAGAGCCACTTGGTTGAGTTCTTTTGTTGCAATTTCTTCTTTCAGAGGTCCCAAACCTCCCTTGGCATCATTTTCATAGATCCCTTGTACCAGATGGGGAGCCACGCGTTTCCCATCATTGGCAATAGTTGCAACATATTGAGCCAACTGCATAGGTGTATAGTTATCAAACTGGCCAAAGGCATCTGTTAGGTAATTGCCAATAGTGTACTCTTTGGGAACATAGCCTGTCGATTCATTCGGAAGGTCAATCCCTGTTTCTGTTCCTAGACCATAAGAGGCAAAGGTCGAACGCAATTTGTTCATAGCTGGATCCAATTGGTCAGTCTTCAAGCTCATGTTTGGCTGATAGGGTTGCCCCATCAAATCAAGTGCAATCTGCACCATATAAGTGTTGGAAGAATATTCCAATGCTTGCACCGCATTGATTTCTTGGCTTCCAAACTGGGTGAACCACGAAGTGATTGGAGCTGAACCAGAAAAGGAGATTGGTTGATCCAATAGGACTTGGTTCCCAGAAATCACCCCATTTTCCCATCCTGCTGTCAAAGTAGCTGCTTTCACAACCGATCCTGGAACAAAGACATTGGTCACTGTTCCTAAAGCATCGGGAGAAAGATCTTGTGAACCTGCTTCATGTTTCATCCCCGCCATCGCAAGGATTTTACCCGTTTTTGGATCTAAGGCAACAGCATAGACCCCTTCTGAGTAGGTGGCATTGCCAGCGGCCAATTCTGCCTGGAAGGACTTCTTCAAGATGTCTTCCACTCCTCTTTGAAAATCCAAATCAATGGAAAGCTTGATATTGTTTCCCTTGCTTCCTTTGGAGAGGGTTTCGATCTTTTCGACATTGCCATTCTTGTCCAAATGGATTTCTTTTTCAACCCGTTCTCCTTGAAGGACAGACTCATATTGTTTTTCTAGATAAGAAGTTCCGACGCGATCATTTAAGGCATAGCCTTTTTCCAAATAATCATCCACTTCTTCAGCTGGAAGACCTGCTTGCTCTGTCGACACACTACCGACGATGGAAGCCAAGGGGCTATCAACCACTTTTCGATCCCAACTCGTGATCACTTCAAATCCTGGAAATTCTTTTAAATGATCTTTGACCGTCGTTACCTGCTCATCGGACATCGGATCGGTCACAATCGTAGCACTGGCAAAGTTTTCAACGGCATTCATTTGGCTAAAGAGATAGATGGCCTTCTTTTCTTCTTCTGTATAACCTAATTTTTCAGTCTCAATACTATCAACAGCATGCTGATAGATAGTTGCTTCTGGAAGTGGGTTGCCGTCCGTGTCGATACGCTCCTCCTTGGGCAACTTATCCACTACCTCTTTATAGACTTCCGAATTTGCGAGATAAAAGTCGATCTCTTGACGCTTGGTGATTTGGGGATTCGAAACACTTACATAATTCAGAAGAAGCTGAGCTGTTTGACGCATTTCTTCTGCAGTAAACTTATTGCTTCGGGTAAAAGACAAGACCTTCTTGTCAACATTTTCTACCAGAGGCTGACCAGAAGCATCATAAATCTGTCCCCGGAGACTTCCCCTTGTTAAATGTTTTTTTGTGGCTTTTGCTAATTTTTGTGTATAAAAGCCTTGATGAGTAATCTGCATATAGCCTAGTCGAGCAATTAAAATCAAAAAGAGGGTACAGACGATACTGAATAACAAATAAAGTCGTCTAGTAATCCACCGATTATCAAATTTTCTCACCTTAGCATTCGCTTTTTTTGAACGTTTAGATTTTTGCGCCATACCTCTCCTTTCACTGTGATTCTCAGCCCCAGTCCCTAACAATACCTGGTAAAAATAGGATAACTTTAAAGGGAATCTGAGGAATATTTCTATTTTAAACTCAACTTCCATTATAGCACATTTCATCCAGACACGAGTCGCTAGACCAGATAAAATAATCGTCATTCTGAACTCCTTAGCAAGCATCCTTTTATACATATGCAGGATGCATAGCTCTTGACTGCAAAATAGCTCCTTCCTCAAATCACAGGAGACAAGTGATAGGAGATTTTTTGGTATAATAGAAACATCGAAAAAGTTAGTAAAGGAAACGATATGAAACTAATCTCATGGAATATTGACTCACTGAATGCCGCCTTGACGAGTGACTCTGCACGCGCAAAGCTCTCACAAGACGTCCTCCTCACCTTGGTTGCAGAGGATGCGGATATCATTGCCATTCAGGAAACAAAATTATCTGCCAAAGGACCAACAAAAAAACATTTAGAGGTCTTAGCAGAACTCTTCCCTGGATATGAAAACACCTGGCGGTCCTCTGTAGAACCAGCCCGTAAAGGCTACGCAGGAACCATGTTCCTCTACAAAAAAGAATTGAAACCGACCGTAACCTTCCCAGAAATCGGTGCTCCTTCTACCATGGACGTCGAAGGTCGGATTATTACCCTTGAATTTGATGACTTCTTTGTGACCCAGGTCTATACTCCGAATGCTGGAGATGGGCTCAAACGCTTGGAAGAACGCCAAATCTGGGATGCCAAATATGCAGACTACTTGGCAGAACTAGATCAGCAAAAGCCTGTTCTGGCAACAGGAGACTACAACGTAGCCCACAAGGAAATCGACTTGGCCAATCCAGCCAGCAACCGTCGTTCCCCAGGCTTTACCGATGAAGAGCGTGCTGGCTTTACTAACTTGCTAGCCAAAGGGTTCACTGATACCTTCCGCCACTTGCATGGGGACCTTCCAGATCAATATACTTGGTGGGCACAACGTAGCAAGACATCTAAAATCAACAACACAGGCTGGAGAATTGACTACTGGCTCACAAGTAACCGTGTGGCAGACAAGGTTACCAAGTCAGATATGATTGACTCAGGAGCTCGTCAAGACCATACACCAATTGTAATGGAGATTAATCTCTAAGGAGGAAACAATGGACTATCAAGCCGTCATCCCTGAATTTGTAGTATCTGACATCGAAAAGTCGCGCCACTTCTACTGCGACTTGCTGGGTTTCTCTGTCGAATACGAACGTCCAGAGGAGAAATTTCTCTTCCTCTCGCTTGAAGACTGCCAGCTTATGCTAGAAGAAGGCAACGCAGAAGAATTATCCCAACTGACCTATCCTTTCGGTCGCGGTATAAATATCTCCTTTGGTATCAAGGATGTCCCACAACTCCACCAAAAACTGTTGGAAGCTAACTATCCCATCCATCGTCCGTTGATACAAAGAAAATTTCGAGTCGGAGATAGCTTTATCTATCCCCAGGAATTTGCGATTTTGGATCCAGATGGTTATTTCTTAAGATTTAGCGAATAAGAAAAAGGAGGCTCTTGGCCTCTTTTTCGCTAGCTAACTATCCATTGACAGGCTTGTAAATCTATAGTCAAAAACAGTTGCTAAACCCTATGAAATCAACATGTCAAAGAACTTTGATAGCCCTTTTTTATAAAATTGAGTAGAATGAAATCAGGAAGCGAGGAAATCTTATGCAAGTCGGAAAACAACTCCAGCACTATCGTAAAGAGAAAAACTTATCTCAAGACGAATTAGCTGAAATCATCTTTGTCAGCCGTCAATCCATTTCCAACTGGGAACGCGGCGCAACCTATCCTGATATTCAAAACCTGCTCTTACTAAGCAAGGTCTTTGGAGTGTCATTGGACAAACTAGTCAAAGGAGATTTGGAAACCATGAAACAAATTATTCACGACCAAGAATTTATGCGCTATCAAAAAGATGAAGTGGTTTTTAGCTTACTGCTAATTGGCAGTCCTATCATTAGCATTCCCCTCATTCTTTATTTGGATGGATACGGCATCGCTATTAGTTGCTTGATTCTTGCTGTCGGTATATTCTACGCCCTACGCATTGAAAAATTCAAGAAAAAGCATAATCTTCGTACTTATCGCCAGCTTGTCGCCTATGAACAAGGACGCAGTCTGAGCGAGATTGAAGAAGCTGAAGAAAGGGGTAAAGATCCCTACCAAAGAATCCTCATTCCTATTCTATTTGTCCTTGGAATTGGCGCTATTACTCTACTGATTTCTTGGCTCTTACTTACTTTCTTCCCTATCAAATAAAAGCGAAGTCATTAGACCTCGCTTTTTAACTGTCTTTAAAGTTATACAATTGCGGATAGTGATCACATTCAGGATTTTTAGGATGGCAGATAGCCCGTCCAAAATAGATCATGGCCTGATGAGCTGGGAGCCAGCGTTCAGGAGGAAGAACGTCCATGACTCGTTTTTCCACTTCTAATGGTGTTGCTGATTTCTTGACGATGTCATGGTGCTTGCAAATCCGCTCTACATGGGTATCAACAGCAAAGGCAGGAATTCCGAAACCGACACTCATGACCACATTGGCTGTTTTACGTCCCACTCCGGCTAAACTCTCCAGTTCCTCCCGTGTCTGAGGGACTTGGCCATCAAAGTTGTCCAACAATTGTTGGGCACATTTTTTGAGAAATTTAGCCTTGTTTCGATAGAGGCCTAATTTGGAAATATGCTTAGCAATGTCAGCTTCACTGGCGACCGCCATGTCTTGAGGAGTTGGGAAAGCTTCAAACAAAGCGGGCGTTGCCTTATTGACCGCTGCGTCCGTCGTCTGAGCAGAGAGCATGACCGCTACTAATAATTCAAAATGGTTACGAAAATCCAAACTTGGCTGAGCATCTGGAAAGAGGGCAATAATTTCTTCAATCACATGTCGTGCCCGTTTTTTTGATAAAACCATAACGTCTCCTTTGTATTACTAGACTTTATTATAGCATGAAGTCCGTCTATTTCTGAAGGAATCAGCTTCAGAAAAGGAAGTAGGACAGAATGAAATTTAAATGATATTCATTCTGTCCCACTTCCTACATATAGTAGAGGCGCCTAGCCTCTATTGTTTGTTTTACACCAATCTCTTCAAGAAAGTCATCAAGGTTTGAGCAGAGCGTTCGCCAGCCTCTACGATAAATTCATCAAAAGAGATATTAGCCGCGTGATCTGCCGTATCACTCATAGCCCGAATGACCATGAAAGGACGCCCAGCTGCATGAGCCGCTTGGGCAACGGCTGCCCCTTCCATCTCAACTGCCAAGACTTCTGGAAAATGCTCCCGAATCGAAGCGACTTTTTCTTCGCTCGCAATAAAGCTATCCCCAGTCGCAATCAAGCCAACATGAGTTGGTGTTCGTTCCTCAGCTAGCACTTTTTTCATTTCTGATACAAAATAGCGACTGGATTCAAAGTAAAGTGGTTGCCCTGCCATTTGACCATACTTATAGCCAAATGCTGTCACATCCACATCATGATAAGCCAATTTGTCTGCTAGGACGATATCTCCAACAGCCATCCCTGGTGCTACGGCACCTGCAGAGCCCGTGTTGATAATGGCTTCCACCTTAAAATCGTTGGCCAATACAGCGACACTCATAGCAGACATGACCTTGCCGATACCACTTTCAACCAAGACCACTTCATGGCGACCAATCGATCCTGTATAGTAGACTTTTCCTAAGCGAAGGTGCTTCTCTCCGTTCTGCAAAGCTTCCACTAAGATTTTTAACTCTTGTGGCATGGCCGCAATGATTCCAACTTTCATAATCGTCACTCCTTTGGTAGACGCTCCTTATAAGCGCCAGATTGCAAGAATTAACAAGATGAGGAGCAAGATGACCCAAAATAAAATCTTATTTAATTTTGATTGAAAAACCTCATCCTTTTGGTTTTCAATCCGACGGCTCTTGGTCACTGTAGGTTGGACTCTGATTGGAATAGTCTCCTGAGGATAGGAGGTTCCTCGTCCACCATCTACTTCTCTTGAGGTCACTGGCCGTTCATAACCAAAGCCTCTGTTCCCTGTCGGGAGAATTTTTGTCTCTTCCTCATCATAGAGCGGGGGACCAGAGATCGCTTCTCCCCGGTTTGCCCGCTCAATCATTTCATCTGTTAATAAAGGTTTGCCCATCGGTTTCTCCTCTATTCTTTATTTGTTTTGTAGGTGTTTCCAGTATTGAATTGCCATAATGGTTTTGGCATCACAGATATCACCCCTTTGGATCAGCTCCTCAGCTTCTGCTAAAGTCACCTCAAAGAGTTCCAAAGTCTCATCTGCATCTTGAGGGCGAGGATTTTCCACTTTTTTCAAATTGGTCGCAAGATAGAGTTTGATTCGCTCGTTACAAAATCCAATGGCAGAATAAAAATCATACAACAACTCTAGATCCGCTGTGTAACCAATTTCTTCTTCCAATTCACGCAAAGCAGCTGCTTGGGGATCCGCATTTTCACCCTTTTCCAACTTGCCTGCTGGGATCTCTACAGAAGTTCTCTCGATCGCCTTGCGGTACTGCTTGACCAAAATGGTCTTGCCCTCATCTGTGATCGGTAAAACCGCTACTGCTCCATTATGAAAAATCAAATCACGCTGCGCTTGACCTTTTCCATCGGGCAGTTCCACTTGATCTGTAACTACTTGGAAAATCGGTCCTTGGTAAATCTCCTTGCGATCAATGGTTTTTTCTTCAAATTGCATGAAAATCTCCTATTTATTTTTAGGATGGTGAGGAAGGCGAGTAGCGTACTCATCCTTATTGACTTGACGGCCACGACCAATCGCAATCGCGTCAGCTGGTACATCCTTGGTAATGGTGGATCCAGCACCGACTAGGGAATTGTCGCCTAACTCAACTGGTGCAATGATGGTCGAATTTGAGCCAACAAAGACATTGTTGCCAATAAGGGTCTTGTATTTATTCTTCCCATCATAGTTGACAGTGATAGTTCCTGCACCAAAGTTGACGTTGCTGCCGACTTGGCAGTTACCAATATAGGTCAAATGGCCCGCTTTGGTATTTTCGCCGATAGACGAACCTTTGACTTCGACAAAGTTTCCGATATGGACATCTTTGGCAAGGCTAGATCCTGGACGAATATGGGCGTAAGGTCCCACTGTCACACCATCAGCTACAGTGCTTTCTTCAATCATAGAGTTGGTAATAACAGCACCTGCACCAATCTCACTGTCCACGACATAAGTTCCATTGGTTAAGACTGTTTCAGCCCCAATTTTTGTGTGTCCTTTTAGGGTGACATTGGCTTCAATTTGTACCTCTGATGCGATTTCGACATCGATATCGATATAGGTCGCATCAGGGTTAACAAAGCTCACTCCATTAACCATGTGGACTTGGTTAATGCGACGACGCATGATACCTTCTGCTGTCGCAAGAGCTACGCGATCATTAACCCCAAGACTTTCATCAAAGTCTTTGAGCGTATAGGCTCCGACTTTTTCGCCAGCTTCACGGAAAATCCCAATCACATCTGTGATATAGTATTCTCCTTGGGCATTGTTAGTATTGATATTCTTTAAAGCTTCAAAGAGACGCGCATTGTCAAAGACATAAGTCCCTGTATTGATTTCCTTGATTTGTTGCTCATATTCTGTCGCATCTTTTTGCTCGACGATTCGAAGCACTTCCGCATTATCATTACGGACAATCCGACCATAGCCAAATGGATTAGCCGCTTCGGCTGTTAAAATCGTTGCCACATTCTTGTGATTGATATGGAAGTCGATCAAGTGTTTGAGGCTTTCACCCGTAATCAAAGGAGTATCTCCTGCAATGACGAGGGTGTGACCTTCAAGACCTTCCAAAACTGACTCCGCCATCATAACCGCATGACCAGTTCCTAACTGCTCCGTTTGCTTAACAAAGTCTGTTTGTCCCGCTAATACTTGTTCTACCAATTCCGCCTTGTGGCCCACAACCGTCACAGTCTTTTCAGGTGAGATGGCTCCAACACTACGGAAAACATGTTCCAACATGGAGAGCCCTGCGACCTTGTGAAGAACTTTAGGCAAATCTGATTTCATACGGGTACCTTTTCCCGCTGCTAAAATAATGGCATAATTTGGCATAACATTTCTCTTTTCTGTACAATATCGCTTACATTATACCATTTTTTAGCTGATTTGAAAAATTGACGTAGATCAAAAAACTCTCCTAAAAGGAGAGCCAGATTAAGATCATATCTTCGTTGAGACTTTCCTTAGGTGAGTACGGACATCAGCGAACTTCTTCGAAGTTCCATGATTTAGTTTTGAACCTAAAGTTTCAAAACTCCCGAGCGCTTGAAACTTTAGGTTTCAAGCGCTTTTCTCACAGCGGAAAGTCTCAAAAAATATTTTAATAGTTCTAAGAACTGGGCAGTATTTTTAACTTGTCACAATCACTAGGCCTATTTTGTATAAAAACAGTTATTTTTTTTTTCTGATTTTCTAAATGGAGAGCGTATCTATAATGGATAAACCTTGCGAAATTCTTCTAAAACCACCTTGCTATCAGGTGTAAACGTCAGACCTGCTTCTTCTAGACAGGCTTTGAAAAAGTCTTCATGAACCTGACGCCAATAAGCTAAGGATTTGTCTCCTTCGCCTTCCTTGTAGGCATGGTCGGCTGACACTTGATGAAAAGGTTGAACAGAAACTTTTGTAAGTTCGACAATGCAGACAGCCTGATCTTGACTGTCTAAAATGACATCGAAAGTCCCTTCTTGTGGAAGGGGTTCATCTTCTACTGTATAGAGGTCGTAGGCTGAGGCGGTTGCAGTCTTTTCGCCTCTTAGAACCAAGTCAGCCAAGAGATCTGCCTCTACTCCAAAAGCCCAGGCGTCTATCTCATCACCGATAGAGAGATTGATTTTCTTGTATGCATTCCACATTTCTTGCGGTGTCATGGGTTCTCCTTTGTAATTTTTTACTTTCCTCTTTTATATGTTTAAGATGGTCTGCATGGTCAATTTCTAAATCAAAAATCTCTGGAATAGAGCTGTAATGGAGAATACATTCGATACCCATCTGATTCATTTTTTGTATGAAAGAAGTATTCAGATAGCCTGCTACAGCAAAATCAATCTTGTTATTCCTTGCTTTATCCTGCATCTGTCTCAACATATCTAACATAATTGGACTTTCCATATCATGCCATTGACTGTTTCTCACAGTCGCAAAAATAAAAGAAGTTAAATCATTCATTCCAACTACAATCTTTGAAATACCAGTTTCCAGTATTCTGTCTAAGTCAAAATAAGCTGACGGTAATTCGATCATCGTACCGACTTTCCCAGTAAAACCATGCTGACGTAACACTGTAATAGCTTGTTTTAATTGGTCGGCATCATTGACAAAAGGAAAAATAACAGACAGATTGGGATTGGTTTGAAAAACTTCTGTAACAACATTTGTCTCAGCCTGAAATTCATCTGGACATGCCAACAAACGCCTGATACCTCTGTATCCAAATAAGGGGTGGCGTTCGTCAAAATACTCTTTAGTCCCGTCTAGACTATTTGCTTCTGCATTTGTTAACTCTGAAAAGCGATACCAGACTTCTTCATCTGAGTACAAATGACAAATAGTGTCTAGATAATCTTTTACAAATTGCTGACAATTTGGTAATAGTATGTTTTGGTTTAGTTCTCTCAACAAGTATTCCCCACGAATCAAGCCGACGTGGTGCAATAAATGGGAATAAACTTTTTCAACAATTCGTTCTCCACTAAGAGCTAGTTGATTTTGCATGTTCATTCACCTCGTCTTAAAAGATACAATATCAGATATCATTATACGACACTTTCCTCTAGTTCAAAAGCTTCATAAGGTTCAACTAACTCATATCCTAAAAATTCTGCTACTTTTTTGGAAGCCTCGTTATGAGCATCCCAAAGTGGGAACATTCCTCTATTTAAACTCTCTAGAATCATTGCAGCACCAAGTTTTTTAGCAAATCCATTTCCTTGTTTGTCTGGTCTAGTTGCAACTTCCACTTCAACTGCTCCGTGGTAAACTAACCCTGAGGAAATCCCAGCAATCACTTCATTATTTTTAAGAATAACAAAGCCAAATCCACCTTTTAAAGCAAAATCCTGGTAGGACTCAAAATCCCCCTGTAAATCTTGTGACCATTCTTCCTCAGAAAGGCTGTTATAAATACGATTATCAATAGGCACAATATTGTAACCTTCCTCTATATGAGTAACTAGATCATTTAGAAGTTCAACTTGAAAATTTGCCTTATCCTTAAAAGAATAGCGAGTAAAAGAAATTAACCCACCTTGCCGATGCAGAAAATCTTGCCACTTAGTGTCTTCTGAAATAATAATCTTATAATCTAAACCATATTGCCTAACAAAATCTTCCCAAAATCTGGAATCCAACTCCCCTGCTAGGTATAGAAAATTTCCAATATCATAAAAGCTCGTTGTCCTATCACTGTTTCGATAAACAGTACCGATTTGAGATTTAAGTCCATAGAGAACCATATATTTCTTCCATGTTTTAAATAGTTCCATTATCCCTCTATTTTACCTTCCAATTCCAATAGCTTGTCAGTTCTAATTCTGGAAATCCTCGTAACTCTGCCTTCACCTTCAATACTAAGGGTGAGGCATTTTCTTGGGTCATCTGCTCAATAGGGACCCAAATTGCATTTGCTGAATCATTGCTTCCATCATGAACCTCCTGAGGAAGGGATTGTTGAGAGCTCTCGAAATCGAGTACGATATCATAAAAGGCCATGATATGGTGCACAGCGAAGTCTTGCCCTTCTTCTTGAACCAGCACATCATACATCCTAGGATTTGAATACTCGCTAAGCGTATAGCCTGTCTCCTCCAGAACTTCTCTCTTGAGAGTTTCTGTCAGCCCTTCCCCTGGTTCTTGACTACCACCCGGTAAATCAAAACGATGCTGATAAGGTCCTCTCGTTTTTTCAATGCAAAGCAATTTCCCGTCTTGAAGACAGATTCCATATACACCAAAGTGATTTTTGATTTCCATATTCCATTCTTTCTATAAGTCAAAGATCGCTAGCTCACCTTATCCCTTAAAAGGAAAGAGGCTATAGATTTCATGCTCTTTGATATACTTCTTCAGTATCTCCATATTCTCTTCGATTTTTGCCTTGATATCAGTCTCTTCACAAGTCGACTCAGTAATAAAGAGGTAAATTTTCAGTAGATCTGTTAAGTATAGCAGACGACGTTCCATTTCCGATTCAGGACTTGAAGCTTGCTCGATTTTTGCAAGCTTTTGCTCCAAGCTATCACCATTCAAAAATCTCTGATGAACTCTCCTTCTTATGTTTTGAGTGGATTCCTCCCCTTGGTCTAACGGAGATAAAAGGAGTTTTTTATAGACGAATACTTGATTTTCTGCCTCTCTTTCCAGATAGACCAATAAAACCAGAGAGCTAGCAACAAAGGTCCAAGTGTTATAATTCCCTTCAAATGGAACTTGTATGATCCTATCTAATAATTCCTTAGCCATTTCCTCTTGACCATCCAGATAAAGTAGATAGGCCAGATGATTTAGCGATTCGAGATAGCTAGCTTGAGTTTTCTTATTCTTTTTGGGAACCTGGTTTAAATACGATACTAACTCAGCATCATTTTCAACCTCTTCGATTAGTTCTTTCACTTTCATTTCTTTTCTCCTATCCAGTTCACTTTTTGTTATTGAGAAAGGCTTTTCTCAGGTCAATCTTACCGAAATAGATATTCTTTCGCTGTTGTTTGGACATCCGGGGAAAGGTAGCGCTCTATCAAGTCACCTGTCCCTGCAATATATTCCTCCAGAGGGACATCTTCTCTTTGCCCCCAGAAATTTGAAAAAGCAAAATAGAACTCAAAAAACTCCGTCAAACTTGCGCTGAGTTTATAGAAGTTAGGATCTCCAGGACTGCCTGCGTAAACTGGAGAACTGTCATCTTTCATATCACAGAAAAGAATATCGTCTGTATCTGTAGTAGCGAATATTTGGTATTGCCCTTCACAAAATTGAAGAACATCTTGTAAGGCCCAGCATTCAACTGTCCTTGCGGGAGAATCTAATGGCAACAAAACGATATTAAAATTTTGATTAGCAAAAAATAAATCCTCTTTGAACACTATGTGTTGATAGTAATCAAGCAATTCTCCTGTCAAATTTGAGGATTGGATTCTCAATTTTTCATCTGAAAAACTCACCGATTGGGCAATAAACGTTGTTTCCTCATAGAGTTTAATGATCTTTTTTAATACAGTAACTACTGCCATTTTTTTCTCCTTGGTCATTCTTCTTACATCTCCCTTAAGAATTCCTGCCATATCTTCACTTCTGGATTTATCTCATGCGCTACCTCAGCATGCTTCCTATAATCCATAGCCAAGTAGCCTTGTTCATTCCGGAAAATAATACCTTGTTCATAACATACTTTAAAGGTTGTGAGCATAGATTTCAATGACCGGTATTCGACCTGAGCCTCTTCTTCAAATACATAAAAACCAAGTATTTGCCCCTGAGCTTCTGGAGCCAGGATCATGGCATAAAAATCTCCCCCTCCGCTAGCAAAAATTGGGAACCAAGACTTCTCCCAAGTATCCGTTTCTATTAGTTCCAAGTAGGTCTGGATACTTTCTTCCAGAGACATCAAATAGAAACCAGGAAAAAATGCCAGCTCACCGAGTGTGATTCCGTCACTATCTTCTGATCCATTTCTCCAAGCATATAGGGCATGCAAGTCCTGGTTGGGCTGTAATGGGATTTCCTCAAATAATTCTTGTATCTTTTGAGAAGTAAGTCCCGGATTTAGATGTTCTACACAAGGATGATGTAGCTGTTGGAGACTTTTTTCAATCTCATTTAATAATTGGGTGATCACTTCCATTTATTCTCCTTACCTTGTAGATTATTAGGGACGAGTTCCTTCGTCCCTAGAAGATTATTCAATCCCATCCTCTTTGTTATACTCTATCATGCATTTTACCGCATATTCTACCCATTCCCAAAAGTCGTTAAACTCTTTCCGTTGCTCCCATCCTTCGGCAGCAAAATCATGAATGAGTTGGACCTTATTGCCCTTTCCTATTTCAAAACAAGCTGTATCATCACAGTCTCCTCTTTTAGCAAATGGAATCAACTTTCTGCTTGGATACCTTTCCTGCAATCCCTCATACAAAGACAGGGCCCATTCTGAATCCAATAGATACCAACAATCAAAATCAACTAAATTGAGTTCGATCAATTTTTTAAACGATTCAGGATACTGGAATATCCTTTCGTCCAGTAAATAGGTTTTCATTAATTATCTCTTTTTTGTTACTATTGAAATATCACTCCCTCAAGAGGATGTTTCTTATACATTGATACTACTATAAATCGATTGCTCATCATTTCACACTGCTACTCTATGATTGTGCCAAGTATCATCTTATTTTGCTCAGATAGCTGAAATTCATCCATGAAATAGGGCAGAAAGTCATCAAGCAAGGGATGGCTAATCCCGTCGATTGGGAGGCCTCTTTTCTGACGTTCTTTTAGTAAAACTAAGATTTCAATTGGGAAATACTGCCATAGTAAGGTATTGAAATCTACTAAATGACTATCTCTGGTATTCGCTAAATGATAATCACACATGGATATAATTGTTTCTCTAAAAACACCAACATCCTCTGAAAAAATAGTTTCCATAACCTGTTTATAGGCATCATTCACATTATGATAAGGATTGGAGTCCAAGGGTTTATATTTAGCATCACAGGCATTTTCGAGCAAGCTAGCTAACCGCTCTCCCTGTCCATTTCCATAAAGAAAAACGACTAAAGGCAATAAACTTTTTGATGAAAAGAAAATAGGTTTCTTCCCTTTTTCAACTTGAGCATCTTTAAAATAAACTAATTTATCAATTAAAAACTCTACATAAGTATCATCTAAATAGGCAAGGGCAAATAAGATATTCAAACAAATATCTGTATCAAAGTTTGAGCCCCCTTTCGCTAAATATTTAGCAGAAGCCATATCTGCCATTACAGAACAAAAACAGCCATTTAGCAAAGATTGATAGGTTTCAGAGGTCTTGTTTTCAATGAACTCAGAAACCAAAGTATATGGTTTAATAGCATGAACCATCCGTACATGTTTATAGGAGTAAGTTTCTGTTTTCCCGTTTTCCTCCCAATTGATCTCAAGGCTTTTTTTGCCTGCTTTTAATGCTTCTAAAATTGCTTTAGTAGTAAAAAGCTGTGCTTTTTCAAGATCAAAATCTCTCGCCTTTAGTACTTGATTTCTAGTGGTTGTTAATTTTCTTTTTTGATTTGAAAGTGTTTTATTCATATTGACCTCTAACATTTCATTACTTACACTTAGACTACCACTGTCTTTTGAAACACATTTCTTCCTGTCTTCCTACATTCTTCAGTATATCACAAAGAAGAATTGATCCACTTCCCATCACCAAGCCATTCTTTCTTATCAATCCACCATCGTCCTTCTTGAAACACCATTCGAAAACGATAGAGGGTTTCTATACCAGAACGATTCTCCTTGATGTAGAAATAAGCTTGATTCCCGTCATGCTCTTCATCAACGATGGGATGTGTTTCTAATTTATAGTCAAACGGAAACCGGACGGATAAAGATACTTCCCTTGCTCTGAGTGTTTTTTTAGATGTACAAAACTGATCAAAAATCGTAGCTAATTCATCCTTCAACATCTCTTTATAGGTTTGGTTTCTTAGACTCTTAGTGGCTTTTCTTTCCCAAGTATACATAGCCTGCATAAACTGGAGTAAGGTTTCTTTTGCTAGATTCGTATGGCTCATAATTCCTCCTACTTAAACAACGGGACTAAAGGTTCGTTTATTATGAAGACATCGGTCATAAAAAGCTGTATTAAAGGCATTTTTTACCCCTCTCGCATGCAAACATGTGGTAACTCTCTTCTAAGAAGTTCCCTTTGCTTTTGATTTGTTCTTCCCGTTGTTAAAAATCGGAGATGTTTCAGACTCTTCAGGTAGCTAACTGTTGATGCGTAGTTAAAAATAGACGTGTCAACAAAATCTAAAAAACGAAGCTCGCTAGAGGGCTGGATAAAATCCAATTCTGGTAAATTTTTATTTGCTGTAAATGAAAGATAGAGCAACTGATTTAAATCTCTAATAAAAGAAAAGTCCGGCAACTTTACACCATAATCAACGTGCAGATAACGCATGCCTTTATGAAAAGAAATGTTCTCTATCGTTTCCAAATTTGTCATGGAAGATATCCCTAGAGCTTTCACACAATCATTTTGGGGTAAGATGATCTTTCTTACTTTTCTAGCCCCAACTATTAAAATCTTTTCTACTTGTTCATATTTTGAAAAGTCTAGCACATCAGATTTACTTCCCATCAAGTAAATCACTCTCGTATTGCTAGGTAACGAAAGCTGATTAAAATCCACATCCTTCAGCATATCCTCTGGGTTTTCAACAATGTACTTTTGTCTTAATAGGCGATTGATAGTGATGAATTCTTTATAAGTCAATTTTTCGTCCAATAATGGTGCAATCTCTTCAATAGAATGCAAGGGCTCCATGGCCATTAGATTCTCTCTTTCGGAAAATCCTTTTTTAATGATCTCTAAATATTTATCTAAACCGGTCATCATTCACCTCTTTCCATGAATATCATGCTTCGTTTTCTTTGTTCAACCTATCTATTTTTACAATGACACTTTTACAAGAAAACTAAGCCATCTCTTGTCGCAAAAACTAACATCATAAATCTCAAGAATATTCTTTTCTATATAAACCTTATCCTGCTTGCTCAATCTCGATCAAAGATAACCTTGACTCTGGCTCTACCCGAAGCGTCTAGATATTGCTCTAGTTTCGTAATCGACTCCTCCGAATCAGATAATTGAACAAGCAAATCCCCATTGATAGTCATGACATCCTTTGTCGGTAAAAGCATGAGATTTTCAACACTTGGATCATTCACTATCATTAAGGAAGGAGAATAAATACAGCTTCTGGAGAAGTCTAGATTTCCAAATCGTTCCCTAGCAGAAACAAAAATAGATTCCATTCCACCTTGGGCTTTCAGAACAAATTCCCTCTCAAAAAATGCTTCAAAACTGTCGTAGATCTCGATGACATCCATAGTAATCCCATCTAAATAATAAACTTGATTACTTTGAATATTCCCATCCTTCAATCTATATGCGAATTGATCTCCAATAGCAGACATACCAAAAAAATAGTAGTCTGATGCATAATCTCTCCAGACGTCTTTCCATAGCTCATCCGAATTCCAGGAATCTAGCGTAATAGCTTGAGTAGAATCCGTCCCAAACAAGCGATAATAGCCACCATAAAACTCCAAGCCATTGGTCATGGAGAGCAAATCCAGGTGAGCTTGAGGAAATTGTCTGGCTTTGAGTTTTTCTAGTTCAAAAGCTGAGGCCCCACTTTCTTGTATGACCAGATCCTCACAACATTTTAAAAAATTCTTCATTTTCATTTGCTTCTCATCTCTTCATCTTTGGCTTTAGCCAAGCATAAATTCAATAAAGTCTTTTCGATAGGCTTCAGGAAGTTGCTCCTCGATAATAGCCATGATTCCTGTTAAAAAACCTTCTTTATAGTCCGACAAGTCCTCATCAATGTAGATGTCATTCTCAAACTTGGTGATTTCTAGCTTTTTCATCTGACTATAGGTAGACAAGAAAGTAGATAAAGAGGGGCTTAAGCAATAGAGCTTGGAATTCCCAGGAATCTTGCCAAATACAGGACTACGCTCGCTAGTAAGATCACAAAAAATTGGCTCATCGCCCATCATGTGAGCAAAAACCATATAACTCTCTTTCCAGCTAGGATCCTGCCATCCTTCTGATGCAGCTTCACATAGAGGGAGAGGAATTAGAGCAAGATCATAGGGAGCTCCTCTAAAATAAGCTTCTTCATCAAAGTCTAAATGCTGGTAGAACTCTTTCAATTGACCAGACAAATCTGGCTTTTCGACATGGAAACAGTCACTAGTAAATACAAGCTCTCCTAAGCCCTTGTTTCTATGATAGACTTCTACGAATTCCTTCAACAAATTGAACATCATTATTAGACTCCTCTCACATTTTTGGGATTATATTTGGCTATTTTCAACTGACGATTACGTATCATTCTGACCGCTAGCGACAGCCTGAGCCCAAATTCGTTCAAATTCCTCTTGACTAATCTTGATGGAGTCTGATAGATCCAACTCATCTTTTCGACCATCATAGAGTAGAAACCCTACTTCTGGAACATAATCCTGTAGGCAAGAGGAAGCATAAGAGTGCCCATTCAAAACGTTAATTTGTCGACTCGCACGCTGACCAGTAAACTCTGTATAAATAACTCCTAGGCCTGACATAAACTCACTATTGCCATAATAATAATATTCTTTTTCACACATTAGAATCTTCCTTTACCATTTGTCTCTCCAAGAATGGCATTCTTTCCTCTCTGTCTCTTTCATCGACTAATTCTATGTTCATTTTCAATTTATAGAATTTACCGGTTCTTAGCCTTATTTTCCAAGACTCTCACTTCTACTTTATCCTCCGCTAAATGGAGATCCAATACTTTTTCCTGGTCTTTAAAGAATAGCGTCAAGTCTCTGGTAGAAAATTCACTAAAATAAGAGGGCAAAAATTCATCCAGAGACTCCATTTGAAACAAGACATAAATCGGTGAAAATTCCCAAAAAACTAGGATAAACTGCCTGCTATTGCCAACTAGACTTTGAATTAACCTACTTAAATCTTGAGTAGTGTGGGCAACAGGAAACTCATAAAGGCATGGAATCGGAGAATCGATAGGATTCAACTCCCCAGCATACCAAGCAATTTCTTTAGGTTTATCGGTCAGAAAATGGACATCCTTTATCCCCTTCAAACTCTTGATTCGTCTTTTCACTTTTAACAAGGATAATTTCTTTTTTAAGTCACTCATTGTTTGTGCTCCATCATTC
>NZ_JBKQBL010000003.1:228637-232007 GCF_046824975.1 Streptococcus intestinihominis
TGAAACAGAAATTTTGCTCACAACCTCATTCTCTTTATCCAGCAGATACAGGAAGTTACTTTTTGCTTCCAGTTTACCAAGCTTAGCCCCATAATCCATCTCATGAGCAGCGCAGGATTGAATCAACTGACGGATTCTCTTATCCTTTTGCTCTATCTTCCAAAACAAATCAACCTTATCCAGCTGATGCTCCACTTGAATGGAAAAGATCGTGGATTGGATCTTCTTCCTTTTCCACTCCCAGCTATTTTCATAATCGTTTTTCTCTATTTCATTGACTACATCCTCTATCAAGGAGTATGGAATAGAGAGCTCCTGAAACACGCGCTTTACCCCTTTTAACAAGGCCTCTAAGAGCAGCTTTTTCTGTTCCAATGGACTCGAGCTTTCATAGCTAGAAAAATCAAATAAGACCTGAACAGTATAGACGCCAAGTAGGTTCATGATAGCTGGATTGCTAATCGTATCTACACATTCTACGATGATTTTCCAACAATCCTGGGTTATAACTGGTTTGAAAAGCCGTTCTACCATAGAGGTCATACATTTGGATTCATATACGAACGCTCTTCGAAGGTCTTTCCAATTCTGTCGATAGTCCTTAATTCTAGCTTCCTCGTAAGTTAGCGTAGCTGAGTCCATCAGCTCCTCAATCCTCTGTTGATTTTCCACATAGGGCTTATCTAATTCAAAATACTGTAACTTCATATTCGTGGTCTCGTAGTTTTTTTCTTGTAGAAAGGTCTAGCCTTAGGTCAAGGTCTAATATTTGTGCTCTTCCTTCACTTTTTCCCATAGTCGTGGTGTCCCTCCTAGCAATGGAGGATTGTTTGATCATCCAGAATCTCCGCAAATAAGCTAAGAATACATCTTTAAGTATCAATCTTCACAGGACCAATCTCAGCAATTCTAACTAGGTCAGAAGAACCCGATAACATCACATCATTTTGGTTTATAAAATTGAATTCAACCTTATTCTCTAAAAAGAGCAGTTCCAGTTGTCCCTTAACCTTATGAATCCCCTTAGAATAAAAATGGATTTCATCTAAATTAAAAAACTCTAAATTAATTTTTATGGCATTAAATGCACTTTTCTGCCACTTTTCAGGGAAGTCAGTTGGTAAATCATATACATAAAGGACAAGATCTAATTTGTAATCGTAACATAATACAGTATCAAGAAATACATTATTCAAGTCCAAATCACCATCAAACAAATGAATAATCTTTTCCTTCCCCACTACTTTTTCAAACCATTTCACAGTATGAACTCCTTTTTAAAAATGAATATAAGTCTTCTTTTTAAGATTCATTGTTTCCCTCTTTAAGGAAGTGACAGTTTCTCTCTTTAAGTAGATTTTAGAATAGACTAACTCTTCTGCCGTCCTTTCCTTTTGTAACGTCATTGATTAAGTCCTTGACGGTAGATATATCGAACTGACGGGAAAAGTCTACAATTTTCTGGCGATTCTGTTCTGGATATAAATAAGATGCAGCTAAAATAAATAAAAATGGATTTATGACTTGACCAATATGCTCAAGATATTTAGGATGAGTCACATAAGACATAATTTTGTTAAAATCATCATCTTTCAGAACAATCTTTCTCTGATATATCGCTGCACAGGCACCTGCAGCTTGAGATGAGTTATTCGATTCTAAGGACTCATAAACAAAAGACAAGTTCTCTGTTTCTGAATTTTCTAGATAAGCAATCGCTACTGCTAGAGAGCGGTAGGTTACGGGTGTTGGAATATCTCTCAGCAGCAATGACTTGAGATAGGGGACTTCTTCTGTACAATCCGTTGCGGCTATGGCGTAGAGTAAGTACATTTGTGATTCCCATGATTTAGGCTTTTCCATCTCGCCTTCCAAGGCTTGATGCAAAAATGGTCCATATCCTTTTAGTTTACCCTTTAAAATTTTTTTCGGTGCCTTTTTTACCAAGGGCGTACGTCCTGAAGTTAACTCATCTACATAGTCCATCTCAAACTCCTTTATTTCCTCTGCTTGCCAGTTCTTCTTCCAATATTCTGTTATAAACTATAGTTCCGACACAGGCTTCCCAGTCTAGGTCCTCAACTTCTTCCCTAGAAAAAATCTTAGGTTCGCGCCTACCATCTAGCCAGACCTTCCCAAATTGAGGACCATTTGGGTCTCCCCATTTAAAGGCTAAATCCTTAAAAGGGCTTGGATCAAAATCCACTTGGTGACCAATTATCTGCCAAGACAATACTGGACTTCGATCAAACAAGGTGTAGGAATCTATAATGATGGGCTTACCTATAAATTGAGCACGACTTAGCTCCTCAACTGTTATAGTAGGACTTGCTTGAAAGATATCGAAAAATTGAATGACATGACCAACATTCACTTTTCCAAGGATTTGACCAAATACAAACATTTCCTCCGAAAATTGATAGCAAAAAATATCACCAATTTTAATAAATCGAAGTTTTGTTCTTGGCTTTTCATTCCACTCACGAATCTTTATCTGGGGCAATTTTTTCTCCATAATTAATTTAATTCTATTCCTACTGCTCTTTATTTAAGATATGAAAGAGATCATCTCTTAGTACAATTCCATCGTCTTCTATCAAATAGGCCATGTGCTCCCAGAAGGGCAATTCTTGTTCAAGGGACTTTTCCAAGGCAAGTACTTGAGCCTTCAAGTTTGCTGCAATCTCTTCGACTTCATCTTGCTCAATCTCATAAAACTTTGCTTTCAAAAGAAAGATGCCTGATAGAAAGAGTGAATACGAGGAAACAAAAGTATGCAAGGAAGAATTGACATAAACCCTCGATTCTTGAAAAACTTCCCTTCCTTCTTGATTGCAAAGTAAGAAGACTTGCTTCTCTTCTCCAATTACAAAGGCACCTAAAAAACACTGACCAAAAAGCCTATAACTCTCCTGATTTTTCCTTAGTTCGACTAGTTCGTCGCCTGCTTTGACAAAAGAAAATCCCATTTTGGAGTAATCCTCTAAATATGCCAAAAGGTTGAAACGGACCTCATCCAAACTAAATGGTTTCTCCTCTTTAGGACCTACGCTAAAACCGTACTCCTTCACCAATTCATCGATATTGACTGTCATTTTTCTCCTTATCACTATCAGTCATTGAATACCATTTCTCTAATCGGCCTAGCTAATCATCAAAAGGCATAAAGCTATCATGTTGCTGATAATAATTTAAAGCCTCGACCAAGTCTTGGGGACTAGCATCTGGCTTTTCCTCAAGTGCGACTGCAAGAACATCAATCAACTGCTCTCCATAATAGACTAGCAGCAGATCTTGCTCCGTCACTTCTGTCGGGTAGACATCACGGTCTTCCACAACATCCGGATAATCGGATACCCAATAGAGCCTA
>NZ_JBKQBL010000003.1:232042-234753 GCF_046824975.1 Streptococcus intestinihominis
GCTAGTGCCAGTTCTCCATCCTCCTTGCCATAGAGGCAAAAATCATCTGATACTAATTGATCCACGCGCACCTGCTCAATTATCTGCTCTAGTGAAAGTTCTTGGTGTTTTCGCATCCCTTCTCCTTTTTAATCTCACTCTTCAACAAAAGAGTTCAAAAATTCCTCAAAAGAAGCCCATTGACCGTAGATCTCAGCTGTTTCTTCTAGAACATAGAAATACACCTTGCCATAATCCTCTGCCCTTAAAGAAAGAGCATAGTTGCCCGATCCAGGATCATAGGCAAAATGGAGAAGATCTGTGGCCTTAAATCCCGCCGGTACAGCCTCATCGTCAAACCAAGTAAAAGACTTCTTCATCTCCTCCAGTGAATCAAAGGAATTGAAAGGAAAGAGATGACGGTCATCGTGAACACCCCTTACTTGGGGCTGGTCACCATTGTACTTGAGATAAAAATCCTTCATGGCTTCCGGCAATTTCTTTCCAAGAATCTCCTCAAATTGTAAAAAATCTTCGCTTGAAATAGCTGGATCTGTGTCTGTTAATACTAGCATCTCGTCTCCTTTTGAGTCTCTCTTCCCAAAGGCTTTTTTTATTTGACCTCCATATTACAGGTCCCTTTTAGGCTATCATACCATAAGATTCCTTTTCCATAAAGCTAAAATAGAAAATGAGCCCAGTGGTTTTACTAGACTCATTTCATCCTTATTATTTTACTTTTTTCAGCCCTTACTTCAAACTCCAACCACCATCAATCGTGAGGATCTGTCCTTGCATGGCAGATGCCTTCCCACTGGCCAAAAAGAGGCTGACTTCCGCCACTTCTTCTGGCTCTATCCAGCGCTTGATGGGCGTCTCACTGGCTACCCAGTCTGCTAAGCCACCTGGTTCAAAGTCCGCTGCGGTCATGCCTGTTTTGACAGCTCCCGGCGCGATGCCAAAGACTTGAATACCAGCTTTTGCATAATCTAAAGCCAGCTGCTTGGTAAAGCCTGCTAGGGCATGCTTAGAAGAGGTATAAGCGTGACCGCCACCTCCCGCTAGACTAGATGCAATGGAGCACATGTTGATGATAATACCTTGTTTCTTCTCCAACATTTGAGTCAGATAATGCCTTGTCAGCTCTACCGGAGTCACATAGTTGATTTCAATGATCTCCTGAATCTCCTGAGCGCTTTGCTCAAGGATCGGTTTGTAGTCATCCAATACCCCAGCCGTATTGCACAAGACGTCGACCTCAGGACACCAGTCAAAAATCGGCGTCAAATCAAGAGTTAAGTCCCGCTGCAAGAAGTGAACATCACCCGACAACTGGGGATCCGCTCCCTGGTCCACCCCATAGACCTGGTAGCCCTTTTCTAGAAAGAGGCGAGCTTGAGCCAGACCGATCCCGGAACTCACTCCCGTGATCAATACACGTCTAGTCATGGACTTCCACCCAATCTGTCGCTAGGACGTCACAAGGAGTTGGACTCCACATAGAGAACCCTTCCCCTTCACCAGAGACGTTAATGAGGAAATAAGGGGTCACTTCCAGAGCCACTCCATTTTGCTCGATGGTGTCAAAGAGTTGGACATAGTTCTCAGCACCACCCCAACCAGTACGTACATATTTCTTTTTTGCCTTTAGTCCAGGCAAGATTTCTTCGAATGTCATGATCTTCTCCTTTGATTCATACTCTCTTTCATTATAACAAAAATCAAGCTTTCTCGTTGTTTTTCAATTGCAAAAAGGAGGAGCCTCCTCCCCCCTTTTCACTCTATTCAGCATGTTCTGTCTTGTTCTTTTTCAAAGCGCGTATCGTGAACCAATAGTAAATCATCAATCCTATAACGATGATCACCGTCGGCAAAATGATGGTCATGCTGGAATTCTGAATCCCTTGTGACAAGGTCCAACGATGCAAGAATCCCACAACTAAGAAGGACAGAATAGGAAAGATGAAGGCACGAACAAACTCTTCTTTCCATTGCCACAGGATAAGACCTGCAGAAGCCCCTGTCATCAGGAAAGTATCCCATGGATTCGGTACCGTCAACCAGGCAAAAGCTGGCAAGAAACGGACCCCAACTATTTCACTGATAAAATAGATCCCCAGAACGAGAACAACTGCTACATAGATTGCTTTTTTTGACTTCTCTTCTGCAAAAATGAGGCGACGAAGGAGATAGAATAGTAACCCAACGGCCAAAAGTCCTAAAATACTATCCGTTAGATAGACGAGGGGCTTGAGAACCAGAACTGCTTGCGAAGCAAAATCACTTAAGAGGCGATAGAAAATCACAATTCCTGAGACGATTGCACTATATTTTAGAACAGATCGCGTAGATTCTTTGGGCATGTTCTCGATGATTTGGTCTGCCATTCCCTTAGGATCCTGTCCAAAATAGTCCTTGGCCGTCCATCCATCACCGTTTGCTTGCGAAAAATCCAGCGCTAGATTATAGACCTGCTCTCTTAGTGCTTTCTCCTCATATAAGAAGCCAGCGAAATTAAAATAATCCCAGAGATCTTGGAAATAAGCTTGGTCCTCCTGGCTAAAGGTTTGAACCAAAGACTGCGTTTCTTCATAATAAATAGCTGATGTCATGATGTTTCCCCTTCCTTTGGAGACGAAATACAATGAAGGACAAGACTAGTCCTATTAGAGGGAGTAGCCAGCGTAATAAATTAGCAGTTCCTGGATTCACAAAGCGAACACAGCATCCAG
>NZ_JBKQBL010000003.1:234792-235663 GCF_046824975.1 Streptococcus intestinihominis
TTACAAAGAAAGTCACTCCCATGACCAGTAGGCTAACAGCAAGCCGTCCCTGATTTCTATAGGTCATGATCGTAAATCCAAGAAGAACCAGAAAAGCCAGAACAATCGCCCAACCATCTGGCAAAAGGATACTTCGATTCAGACTCAAATGGTCAGAAAACACGCGCTCTATCCTAGGAGACAGGATCAAACTAATCACACTGATAACAAGAGCCCAAGGCCACTTGATTTCCCCATAGCTCTGTTTGGACCAAAGCCACATCATAAATTGACTGTACACAAAGAAAATGAATAGATCTAGCAAATATGTTAAAGGAGCAATCACCAGTGGCAGCATCCAGGCAAAATCCATTACAAACCGCATGCCAACGAAAATCGTTCCAAGAATCAAGAATAACCCCACATAAGAACCTAGCCTGCGTCTAGGTAACTCCGAGAGAACTTGGTCCATCATGGCCCTTGGGTCCTTTCCGTAATAATCCATTGCACCAATCCCGTCTCGCTCAGCAACCTTTAAATCGCAAACCATATTGTAGAGCTGTTCACCCAGTAGCTCATCATCATAAAAATAGGACTTCACTCCAATATAAGCTATCATTTTTTTCATATAAGCTTGATTGTCCTTATTTAGGTGCATCAATTCGGCTGACATTTTTTCTGTATAATCTTCGATCATGCTTCCCCCTCCTTTTTCACGCGTTCTACTTTAATGACCAGATCCTGCCACTGGTTCCAAAATTCCTCTAAGCGCTCTCTTCCTTCCATGGTTAGAGAGAAATATTTGCGATCAGGTCCATCCGGAGAGGGCCTCATCTCTCCTACGATGACTCCCTGCTTCTCTAGTTTCTGAAGCAAGGGATAAATGGTCCCC
>NZ_JBKQBL010000003.1:235705-258422 GCF_046824975.1 Streptococcus intestinihominis
GCAACGATCTTATCGAAGCCGGTTTCCTTGAGACTTTGGATCAATTCATAGCCATAAATAGATTTTTTTGAAATAATTTCTAAAACACAACCTTCCAGGACACCCTTGAGCAATTGCGACTCTTTCATCCTGCTCCCCCTTTCTATACCGCCTCTTTTTGGCTAGTTTGTTTTACATACTAGTCCTTTCACTATTAGTATACTCCTCCTTAACTAGTTTGTAAAGCATAATAGTTAAAAATACTGCATGAAACTTGATAAATCCGAGCATTATGACTAAATATACAATTAATTTCAAAAAAAATTTGCTTTTTACCGGAAAAGGTGTATAATAATACAAAATCTTTATTAAAGGAGATAAGTGATGAAAAAATCTAAACTAGCTTTCCTTGCAGGTGTCACGGTTGCTTCAGCCCTGTTCCTTGCTTCTTGTGGATCATCTGCAAAGTCTTCTCAGACAAACACTTTTTCATACGTGTATAGCACTGATCCAGACTCTTTGAACTACCTCCTTTCAAACCGTTCAACAACAAGTGATGTCACAACTAACTTAGTAGATGGACTTTTTGAAAACGACCAATACGGTAACTTGGTCCCTGCTTTAGCAGAAGATTGGTCTGTTTCTAAGGATGGATTGACTTATACTTACAAACTTCGTAAAGATGCAAAATGGTATGACTCAGAAGGGAACGAATATGCAGACGTCACTGCACAGGACTTCGTCACTTCTCTGAAATACGTAGCGGACAACAAGTCAGATGCCCTCTACTTGGTTCAAAACTCAGTAGCCGGCCTGGATGACTATGTCACTGGTAAAAATACGGACTTCTCTAAAGTTGGAGTAAAAGCCGTTGACGACCATACCCTTCAATACACCTTGGCTCAACCTGAGTCTTTCTGGAATTCTAAATTGACAACTTCGACCATGATGCCCGTCAATGAAAAATTCCTCAAGTCTGCAGGTAAAGACTTTGGTAGCGTCAAACCTTCTGGAATCCTCTACAACGGTCCTTACTACTTGAAATCCTTCACTTCAAAATCGTTAATGGAGTTCACTAAGAACGAGAACTACTACGACAAAGACAATGTGAAGATCGATGATATCAAATTGACCTACTTCGATGGTTCTGACCAAGACTACCTAGCTCGTAACTTTTCTGATGGAAACTTGACCACTGCGCGTCTCTTCCCAACGAGCTCAACCTTCAGTACCATTGAGAAAAAATTCAAGGACAATATCGTTTATTCACCGCAAGATGCGACTGTCTACTATGTCTACTTCAACGTAAACCGTCAAAACTACGGTCATACTGAGAAGACAACAGACGACCAGAAGAACCAAACCAAAACAGCTCTTCAAAACAAAAACTTCCGTCAAGCCATCAACTTTGCCCTTGATCGTACTTCTCTAAGTGCCCAATCAAACGGGAAAGATGGGGCTAGTAAAACCCTTCGTACGCTTCTTGTACCTCCAACATTTGTGCAAGTAGACAACAAAGACTTCGGTACTGTTGTTGAAGAAAAACTTGCTGCAACAGGAGATGATTGGAAGGATGTCAGCCTTGCTGATGCACAAGATAGCATGTTCAATGCGAACAAGGCTAAAGCACAATTTGCTAAAGCAAAAGAAGAGCTCCAAGCGCAAGGTGTCCAATTCCCAATCCACATCGATTACGTGGTTGACCAGTCTTCTGCTAGCATTGTGCAACAAGCTGATTCAATGAAAGACTCCATCGAAAAAACATTAGGAAAAGAAAATGTTGTCGTGGATGTTCAGAAATTGTCTACGGAAGATGCGGACAATGCAACCTACTTCGCTCAAAGTCCTGATCAAAAAGACTTTGATATGGATATCGCTGGTTGGGGGCCTGACTTCCAAGACCCATCAACTTACTTGGATATCTTCAATCCAGTCGATGGTTCAGCCTTAGCAGGTATGGGAATCAATCCGGCAACTGACCAAGCCCTAATTGAAAAACTAGGTTTGAACGAGTACAAACAACTATTGGATGATGCCAATGCAGAACAATTGGATACCAAAACTCGTTATGAAAAATATGCTGTTGCTCAAGCTTGGTTGACAGACAATGCCTTTGCACTTCCTGTCTACTCTAAAGGTGCTGTTCCTTCTATCACGAAGATTAAACCATTTACAAAAGCCTTCTCCTTGATTGGTATCAAAGACGGGGCTAGCTACTACAAGTACATGGAATTACAAAGTGATACAGTCACAACGGCTGACTACGACAAAGCTTATAAGAATTGGTTGAAAGAAAAAGAAGAATCAAACAAAAAAGCGCAAGAAGAACTTGCAAAACACGTGAAATAATCACGATAAAAACACCGAGGAAAAATCCTCGGTGTTTTAAAATGTAGACAAATTGTTTCTTTATATAGAACAAATTAGGAACACATAAATAATTAAGATAATACATCCAATTAGCTCATTCAAGCATACACTGAAACTTTCCGCTGTGAGAAAAGTGCTAGAAACATTCTTGTTTCTAGCACTCGGGAGTTTTGAAACGTTAGGTTCAAAACTAAGTCATGGAACTTCCTAGAAGTTCGCTGATGTCCGTACTCACCTAAGGAAAGTTTCAAGGGGAGCTTTATCTTCACCTATTTTCTTAAGTTTCCATCGTATCAAACGCTATCTCACGACAATCTTCCGATAACTTCTAGAAGTCAGAAGAAAGACGAGGACATAAGAGATGAAAAAGACAGCGCAGATGGAAAGAGTTGTTTGAAGGACCAAGCCCGCATTGGTCGCTCCTAAGATGGCTACGATTTTTGCAATCATCTTGTAGGCCACTCCTAGGTACAAGAAGGAGAAGAATAGTGGAAGGAAAAAGACGGTGAGAATCTGTTTGCGAATGGTGGTGCCGGTTTGCTTTTGGTCCAATCCTACTTGTTGCAAGATCACAAAATTATCCCGATCCTCATGACCCTCTGAAATCTGTTTGTAGTAAATGACGAGTACTGTAGCTAATAGAAAGATGACCGATAGGAAAATCCCAATAAAGAGGAGAGTCCCTGCTGTTTCACGCCACTCCTTCTCTATGCTGTATCGTTCAAATCCACCAAAGAAAGTCGCACCATATTGACTCATTTTGTCTGTCGAATAAAGGTCTTTGATCAAGCCACTGATGAAATCTTGATTCTCTTTATCTTTTGCAGTAATAGCGAATTCCAAATTTTTATCAACTTTTAGTCCCAGTTGGTTCAAGTCAGGGAGGACAAGGTACAAACCCATTTGATGTTGAAACAGGTCGGATTGAGGGAGTTTTCCTTGGATAAAATTGGATTCTAGTTTTTGTTTAATCGTGAAGGTCTTCCCATTGATTTCTAATTGTGCATCTAATCTTCCAGGATACTGATACCCATAGGCTAGGATTTCATTTTCCCCAAGCTCAACTTTTTGACCCGTCAGTTGCTCGTAAGTCGCCTGATCAAAAAAGTAGACTGTCCCCTCTGTCTTCATCTCCATCTCCTGACCAGCTTCTTGATAGGACTGCTCATACACCTCTAAGCTCCTTCCATCAATCTTTCGAATTTCAGCCGACCAGTATGTTGTCTGTGCCACCTGATAATCTGATAGATTTGTCGCATCGGCTGTTTTCTTAATTTGAGCTTGAACATCCTCAATAACCGATTCTGTCTCAGCATCTGAAGGCATATGCCCCACACTAATCATGTAATCAGAAGGGTAAACAGTATCTAGGTAGTTCTGTCCTCCAATAAAGATATTGAGCGACCCGGTTAAGGTGACCAAGACCATGGTGGAAAGAATACTAATGGTCGCAAGACCCGCTGCATTTTTTCGCATCCGTGCTATTAAGTTGGAGACAGATATAAAATTCTCTGGCTTGTAATAGTAGGATTTCCGACCTTTGAGAAATCTTAAGAAGGTAATAGATCCTGCGTTGAATAAAAGATAAGTCGCCAGAATGACTAAGATGACAGCAATAAAGAATCCTTGAACCGCTGCAACTGGACGCTCAACGGTTAGCGCTATATAAAACGCAATTCCTAAGAGCCCAAGTCCTAAAAGAGTTTGGACCAGCAAGAAGCGTCCCTTCTTCTCTCCTGCTTTTTTCTGTTGCATGAGGTGGAGGGAACTGTAGCGCAAGAGGCGGAAAGAATTCAACAAGAGAATGAGGCCAAAAGCTAAGGCTAACCCAAGTAAAGTGTTAAGAACAGCCTCTATCTGGAAGGTTGATTGAATGACGACTGGTAGCCCCATACATTTTAGGAGCAAGGCAAAAATCAAGCGATCAAACAAGAGTCCCAAGCCCAGTCCTACTCCAACTGTGAGAACATAGAAGAAGAGCAATTCCCATAAGGTCATGATGAGGAGATGCTTCTTCTCCATTCCCAGAACACTGTACAAGCCCAGTTCTTTGGAACGATTTTTCATGACAAAGCCATTGGCATAAGCCACCAAAATGATGACGACCAGCTGGACGACGAAACTACCAAAACCAAGAACAGTTCTCGCCGCCCCCCCTCCGTAAGAATCCTCTAAATGAGGGGTCGTTGCCAAGGCGATAAAACTATAGAGGATCATGGTCGTTAAAATGACAGCCAAGGCAAAGGGATAATAGAGCTTGCGATTTTGTTTGAGGTTGGAAATAGCTAATTTACTTGTTAATTTAAACATCACGATCCTCCTTTCCCGCCATGACCGTCAAGGTATCTGAGATTTCTTGGAACATCTGACGCTCTGTCTTTTCCCCGCGGAAGATCTGGTTGTAAAGAATCCCGTCCTTGATAAAGAGCACGCGCTTAGCCCTCGCTGCTGCTGCGGTTGAGTGAGTCACCATGAGGATGGTTTGGCCCATGCTGTTGATATCTTCAAAGACATCTAGTAACGCAGCTGAAGACTTGGAGTCCAGCGCACCTGTTGGCTCATCAGCAAGTAGTATTTCTGGCGAGGTAATAATGGCCCGTGCTACGGCTACCCGTTGTTTTTGTCCACCAGAGATCTCGTAGGGGTATTTTTCAAGCAGTTGGTGAATGCCCAACTCCCGACTGACGCTATCGACCTTGCTCATCATTTCCTTGACCGGTCTACGAGAGAGGACCAGTGGCAAGAGGATATTGTCCTTAACCGATAAGGTATCGAGCAGGTTGAAGTCTTGAAAGACAAAGCCTAGTTTTTCCCGACGGAAACTGGAGGCATCCTTGTTTTTGATGGTCGAGGTGTCCATGCCATTGAGGTAGACCCGCCCTTCGGTCGGCTGGTCCAGCATGGCCAGGATATTGAGGAGGGTCGATTTCCCGGATCCTGATTCCCCCATGATAGCTACATATTCACCCCTCTCCACGGTAAAATGGATATCCTTTAAGGCTTCAACCTGCGTTCCTTGAAAGCGGGTTTTGTAAATTTTTTTCACATGTTGTACATCTAATAAGGCCATTTTCGTTCTCCATTTCTATCCGGTTATATGATTGACATCCATAAAACTTTTTTTACACCTCTATTGTAACGATTTGGAGAGAGATCTACAATAAGCTAACCTTTCATTTTGAGCCTGATTTCTTACATTTCTGTAAGGTATAAAAAAAACTAGCTTCCTTGCGGGAGCTAGTTCCTTCTTATAAAGCTGTGATGGCTGTGATCAAACCAAAGATGATCCCTGGTGCATTGGCTGCAGCAAGTGGGATATCGCGTTCTTTTTTAAAGAGTCCGTAATAGACCCAAAGGCTACAGTTGATAGCGGCAACTAAAGGTTGAACAAAGTTTCCTTTGTGACCAGCGAGGTTATCCATGATTTGTGGGAAGTAAGACACGTACATCATCACAGACATAAAGGTTGCAACCCAACCAAGAATTTTCATTTGTTTTTCATTCATTTTCAAAATACCTTTCATTTTTTAAGTACGCACTATTCTAACGCTTGCCCTCTTAAAATTCAAGTGCTTTTTTCAAATGTTACTGAACTGTAAAGTGTCACAATCTTGTGATTTTGCAGGAAGATGGATTTCTCTTCGAGAGAGTCTTCTCTCTAGTAATTATTTTAGACACTTTGTCTAATTTTTTTGCAAATATAATCATTTTCATCTTGAATAGCATGCAAATTAATTGCATTATCTTCCTATTTATGCTATTTTGATACACAGAGGTAAAATTTTATGAATAAACAAAAAATCAACCAAATCGTTGGCTCGATCGGTGCCTTTATTGGGATTATCGTTTTCATTGCCTACATCCCACAAATTATTGCTAATTTACAGGGAAACAAGGCCCAACCTTTCCAACCCTTGTCAGCTGCTATTTCTTGCTTGATCTGGGTCATTTATGGTTGGACAAAGGAACCTAAAAAAGACTGGATTTTGATCATTCCGAATTCGGCAGGTGTCATCCTAGGAGGATTGACTTTCCTTACATCACTTTAATAGAAAGCGAACAAAGACTGAACTCGACTGGTTCAGTCTTTTTTGTGTATCCCTTTGAAAAACAAAAACAATCGCAGTCGGTTTTCGTACAAAAAAGCCCGCTATGAGCAAGCTAAAAAAATTGACAATTCTTTTCTTTGAATAACCTATGCTGGATTATTGTGCAAAAATATCCAAATGATTTCTAATTATTATTTAGAGTATATTAAAACTTTCTGCTGTGAGAAAAGTGCCTGAAATAATCATGTTTCAGGCACTCGGAATTATTGAGACCTTAGGCTCAATAATTAGTCATGGAACTTCTTCGAAGTTCGCTGACGTCCGTACTCACCTAAGGAAAGTTTCTAATTTGATTCGAGCTTCTTTTTCTTATATCTGCACAATCTTACGGTAGCTCCGAGAGGTGATCCAAAAGACGATCAGGTAGGTGATGAGAAAGACGGCGCAGACACTGAGGGTCACGACGAGGACTTGGCCACTATTGATGACACCGAGGACTTTAAGAATGAGGCGGATCATATGGTAGGCAAAGGCCAGGTGGATAAAGGCAAAGATGAGAGGGAGGAAGAAGACGGTCCGCACTTGACGGTTGATGGTCCGTTTGACCTCGTGTTCATCAAGCCCCACCTGTTGGAGGATGACGAAGCGGTCACGGTCTTCATAGCCTTCAGAAATTTGCTTGTAGTAGATAACGATGACCGTTCCTACCATAAAGATCAGTGACAAGAAAATCCCGATAAAGAAGATGCCACCAAAGAGGCTATTCATCTCTGCCACATCATTGGCACGGTTACCTCCATAGACAAATGTTCCTTGGCCCTGTTGGCTACTCAATTCATCGATCATCTTGTCATAACTAGCTGCTAGCTTGAGTTGCTGGTCTTCACCGACATTGACATTGAAGCCACCATAGATATTGGTATAGATGGCAAGATTTGGAAATTGGGCGATAAAGGCTGAGAGATCTGGCACGATTAGATAATTGAAATCCTCTGTTAGCAAATTGAACTGATTTGGAACATGATCAGTGATAAAATCCTTGGTCACTTCTTCCTTGACTTGGAAGTCCTGCCCATTGATGGTAAACTGCTTTTGCCCTTTGAGAGCCTCGTTATGTGCAAAGAGAAGGACTTGGTTGCCAGTCAGATCGACCTCTTCTCCTGTCATCTGCTCATAGCTGGCTGCATCAAAAACTAGAAAGACTGTTTTAGGATTGACCTTGCGTTCGTCAGCTGGATAGACGGTGAAATCCGTTCCCTTTTGTGATTTAACCCCAAAGTTGGCATAGGTCATCAGGTCACGATTCTTGATCTCAAGCTGGTGCTCAGAGGCAAATTCATCAAATTTCTGATTGATCTGCTCCAAATCCACCCCTTTTCCTTGGACAGAGAAATCATGGGGAGCCATGATTTTCTTGACCATTTCGCCACCGACATAGATATTGGTCGCAGCAGAGATGGTCACCAGCACCATGGTCGAGAGGATGGCAATGGTCGCAAGCCCAACTGCATTTTTCTTCATGCGATAGATGAGGTTAGAGACCGAAATCATGTTGTTGGGTTGGTAATAGTAGGCCTTCTTTTTCTTAAGCAGGTGCAAGAAGACGGTGATCCCAGCATTAAAGAGCAGGTAGGTCCCAATCATGACCAAGATAACTGCTAGAAAGAAGATCACAATCGCAGACAATGGGTCTATGACTGACAAGGCTAGGTAATAGCCAAAACCAAGGGAGGCTAAACCCAGGATGGTTTGGGACCACAAGAAGCGGGCTTTCTTTTCACCACTAGCCTTCTCACGAGTCAACTGCAGGGCATTCAAACGGAGAATCCGCCAAGCGTTGAGAAAGACCAAGAGGCCAAAGATGAGACCAAAGGTGACAAAAACTAAGACCACAATCCCAGGTTGGAAGGTGGATACTAGCTGGACCTTCATCTTCATGAGTTTCAAGAGAAAGGCAAAGATCAGCTTGTCAAAGAGAGCCCCGATCAAAACACCAGCTGAGATAGTTACAAATCCAAAAAACAAGAGTTCCTTGAAGATCATGCTGATGAGATGGCGTTTCTCAAGGCCGAGCATGCTGTAGATTCCCAGCTCCTTGGAGCGGTTTTTCATGACGAAGCTATTGGCATAGAGCACGATGATAGCTCCCGCGGCATTGACCACGAACAGTCCCAAGACGAGGGTAAAGATCATGGAAGAGCCCCCTCGAAGCTCATGAATGTGAGGATTAAAGGTCAGGGAGTCAAAGAGGTAGGCGATGGTCACTGCAAGAATGACCGCAATCGCAAAGGGATAATAGAGCTTGCGGTTCTTGATCAGATTGGAGCAAGCTAATTTAGTGGTTAAGCGAAACATCTACTCCACCTCACTTGCCATGACCGTCAAGGTATCCGAGATTTCTTGGAACATCTGACGCTCTGTTTTTTCCCCGCGGAAAATCTGGTTGTAAAGGATCCCATCCTTGATGAAGAGCACGCGCTTGGCTCGAGCTGCTGCTGCGGTCGAGTGGGTCACCATGAGAATAGTTTGCCCCATGCTATTGATGTCTTCAAAGACGTCGAGCAACGCAGCAGATGATTTGGAATCTAGCGCCCCTGTTGGCTCATCAGCAAGGAGGATTTCTGGCGAGGTGATGATAGCCCGTGCTACGGCTACCCGTTGTTTTTGCCCACCAGAGATTTCGTAGGGATATTTTTCAAGCAGTTGGTGGATGCCCAATTCCCGACTGACGCTATCGACCTTACTCATCATTTCCTTGACCGGTCTGCGAGAAAGGACCAGAGGGAGAAGGATATTGTCCTTGACAGACAAGGTATCAAGCAAATTGAAATCTTGAAAGACAAAGCCTAGTTTTTCCCTACGGAAGCTCGACGCGTCCTTGTTCTTGATGGTCGAGGTGTCGGTGCCATTGAGGTAGACCCGGCCTTCCGTCGGCTGGTCCAGCATAGCTAGGATATTGAGAAGTGTCGATTTACCGGATCCTGATTCCCCCATGATGGCGACGTATTCCCCTTTTTCCACGGTGAAGTGAATGTCCTTTAAGGCTTCGACTTGCGTCCCTTGAAAGCGGGTTTTGTAGATCTTTTTGATATGTTGAACGTCTAGTAATGACATGTTTTTCTCCTTTTACTAGTAGATCAAGAAAAATTCTTGGATTTGTTGCAAGACTTGGCGACCAAATTCCGCCTTTTCCAGATCAGTTTGGATATATGGTTTCTTAATCTTTTTGGGTTCTTTCATCCATTTCAAGAGTTTCATTTTCTTGACCTCCTTGATTTGATAAGACTATTGTAAAGAAAATAAAAGGCGGTCACCATAACCTAACCTTTCATTTTGAATATTATTTCTTACAGTCTTGTAAGGAACGAACCATGATTCATTTTATTGAAAATCTTCAACTTCTAATTCCATTAAGTCATCAACGCTTTTAGAAACTAGTTTATCAGTCCGAACTGCATGTTTCATCAACATTTTTTCATATATATTTCTAACAAAACGACCATTAGAAAAATTTTCTGTATTTTTTTGGATTTCACTATTTAAATATCTTTCAAGAGAAAGTTTCAACTCATTACTTAACTTATAATCATCCTGACGACATAAATGTTCTAGAATCGTCATTAGTTCTTTGGAAGAATAATCTCCAAACTCAATAAAGTAATTAAATCGAGATTTTAGTCCTTGATTTGATTCAAAAAATTTCTCCATCGGTTTACTATAGCCTGCAACAATGACAACTAAATCATCTCGATAGTCTTCTAAAGCCTTTGTTAATTCTGTTAAACATTCCCTCCCATAGGAATCTGTACTTTCGTTTTCGGTAATACTATACGCTTCATCAATAAAGAGAACTCCTCCCTTGGCCTTTTCAATAACACTTTTTACTTTAAGTGCTGTCTGTCCTTGATAACCAGCAATCAAATCCGTACGTGAAACTTCCGTAAAATGTCCTTTCGTTAACAGACCTAACTGTTTATACATTTTGCCTACAATCCTAGCAACTGTGGTTTTTCCTGTGCCTGGATTGCCTGTAAATGCCATGTGTAAGGTTCGATTTGGAATCTTTAAGCCATTTTCTTTTCTAATTCTCTGGATATTCTGATAGGAAATTAGATTGTTGACTTCTTCCTTGACTTTATCTAAGCCAACTAAATGATTCAACTCATCTTTTAATTTATCAAAGGAAATTTCTTCAGACTTTTGATTTGTCTCTGTGTTCTTGTACTTCGATAGGCTAATATAACCAGAGTATTTTAAAAGTGACTCTGATACCAAATTTGCAGTTGTTGCTACTTTCGTTGAAGCATCCTTTTTTTTAACAACTAAATACTGTAAAATTTCGATTACTGATTCTTCAGAATAATCATTTAATAGAAGGGCTATTTTTTCAATAAATTGACCTCTTGATCCTGTTTGAATATCGAATTTTTTTGATATCTCAATTAATTCATCCTGATAACGACTCATTTTGTTACCTCATCAATAAAATGATTAACGTCACAACAGCAAATCCAGTAGCTATGCCTGTCAAAACAAAAGAGGTTAATAGTTTATTCGATAGGATATTTACTTGACTTTTTACAGAATATAATTCATTCTTTAACTGCGAAATTTCTGAAGATTCATCTTTCATTATACTTGAAGACTTTTCTATCTCCTCAACCCTACTTTCAAGTTGCTCAATAAGAGTGACTAGTTTACTAGAATCAATCTCAGATAGTTGAGCCGATACTTTTTCTTTAAACTGTTTTAAAGCGATTAAGGTGGCCGTTTGTTTATCGATTGACTTATCAATTCTTTCTTGTTCTATTAAAATCTTTTCATTTGTCTTTTTAATCGCAGAAACAGACGTTAGTATAGCTTGAATATAATCCTTATCCAATGCTTCTAGAGCTTTATATACTTCACCAAATTCTTTAATTAAGTTTTGATCACGATCATAAACATTTGAAAAATACTTCTGAAGTTTTTCAATCAATGAATTTAGTTCTTTCCCAGTCACTCCGTGTTCAGCCCACTCTAATCCAAAGATATCTTCATGTGTACGAACTTTATCAAACTTTAACTCTTTAACATCTTGTTCAGCAAATTTTTTCAATTGCTCTTTTGCTGCGTTAAAATCATGATTACTAATCTGTAAATCAAATTCTTTTTCCATAATATCTCCTAATCCATTAGCTCCGCCAATAAGGCATCGATTTCTGTAAATTCATTATCATCTTTTTCTTTTTCCTCAAGTAAGAAAGAAAGTTCATCCTTCATTATTTTTCCCGCTTGACGATGTCGATCTTCCATTTGACTTAAAGACTCCATTTTATCTACCTGCACAAGTGCCATTTCAACCGCATTCATTTGGTCTTGTACAATCAGTTTATCATTGTATTTATCAATTTTTTTATTTGTTAATTCATCAATCTGTTTGTCGACAATCATTTTATCAATTAATTTCAAGACAAATGCACCGACTATACCAGCTACTGTTGCTCCCATAAATGTACCTATCAGACCAGACAAACTTCCTAGCAATGGGATTTCTACACCAAGTGGAGGAAAAATAGATAACAAAGTTGCTCCAATCGCACTACTTAAAACGATGGCTCCAGCAGCCGTTACTCCTGCAACGATAATTTTCCCTATCTCAAGCATTTTAACATTAGTACTCTTATTTTTATTTTCTGGATTTTTTAAATAGTCAATCGCCTCGGAAAGAGATCTCCAACCTTGCTGAATAAAAGTCCAGACCTGCATAAATGTTCCAACTACAGGACCAATGATAGAAGTAGCTAACATCGTAACCATCGATTGCCCAACACCAAGGACATGATGAGAAAGATTAGACATAAAGTTTGAAATAGCTTCCTTTACTTTTGCAATGAAGGTTCCGAAATTCTTCTCTTTTTCACCCAACCAAGAAATAAACTTCTTAACAATCTCTCTCAAAAATTCTGTCAACAATTGAAGTACAGCAGCTTTTAAGGCTTTTCCTGTCACTTTCAAAGCCTCATTACGTCGTGACTTTTTACCAGATTGAATAGCTCGCTTTTCAGCTTCATCTGTTTTCTTGTCCAAATCATCCTTAGCCAGTTTATATTTTTCCCTCATTTGCTTTTCTTCTAATTCAGTCAAGTTTTGATTATCTTTTGGATACTGACCTTTAGAATTTGGATAATCGAGGTATTCCGGCACTGATTTAGAGCCTTTTGCTCGATTTACACTGGCTCTCATCTCATTTAAATTTATATCGCTATTAGCAAAAGCATATTGTTGATCTTCGTCCATAAAAGCATTAACTTTACTGTCACGAATGATTTCACCAGCAGAAATAGTATGATCCATATCAGTCCCTTTTTCTTTTGAACCTTTTGGCCTATTTTTATCTAAAAACTCTCTGGCATCTTTTTTTATTGTATTTACTGTTTTCCCTGATCGAGTTGTATGAGTTCGAATATTTCCAAATTCATCTCTTTCAAATTTTTCTTGCCAATCTTTATATCTGTCCTCATATATACTTCTATCTGCATTATGAGTAATAAATTTCCCTTTTTCAAAATTTTCAGCAGTTTGGATATGTGCTTCTTTTCGTAAATCTAGAGTTTGACCGTTGTTATCTTTAATAAACTCTTCACCGATTTGGACTGCTAATTGATTTTGAACTTGGTCCCAAATGATGTCTTGAATGGCTTCTTCAAGATACTGGTTATTTTGTAGTTTTTCTCTATCTTCCTCAATTGAAGAAAGTTCATCTAAAATATCATTTAACTCAACTTGAAGACTACTTCTTAGATCTATCAAATTGCCATATTCTAATTCATTATTAGTAATCTCTAATGTTTCATTTTTATTTTCCATAATAATCCTTTTTTAATTAATCCATCACCAATTTCTTCTCTTCAAAGTGGATGGCAACAGTCGTCCCTTGGCCAACTTGTGAGGTCATCTGGAGTTGATGCCCTAGCTGGTCTGCAATCTTTTTAGATAGGTAGAGACCTAGTCCAGAAGATTGCTGGGTCAGGTGGCCATTGTAGCCAGAAAATCCTCGCTCAAAGACACGGAGTATGTCACTATCCTTGATTCCAATCCCACTATCTTTGATATAAAGGGTCTGGTCTTTGAAATAGATCTCAATCCCGCCAGTGCTGGTATACTTAAGGCTATTGGACAGCAATTGCTCGATAATGACCAAGAGCCACTTGCGATCAGTAATGACGGCGACATCTAAGTCATGCAGATCCACCGTCAAGCCCTTTTGGATGAAGAAAATGGCATACTTTCGTACGACTTCTTTGACCAAGTCCTCTAGCGACACGCGCTTCAAGACCAGATCATCGTGAAAGCTTTCGAGTCTCAGATACTGGAGGACCACGTTGGCATAGGAGTCAATCTTAAAGAGCTCCTGCTCCATTTGCTTTCTCAGGTCGCTGTCTTTTATATTTTGAACCAAGAGTTGGCTGGCCGCAATGGGGGTCTTGATCTGGTGGACCCAGAGGGTATAGTAATCCATCAGATCATTGTAGGTCTCTATACTTACTGTCGTCTGCTCCCGCTGGGCTTGCAGACTGGCTGCTAGCTTTTGACTCAAGACCTTTTCTAGAGGGGTCTCAGCTACCCCCTCCCCATAGAGCACTTCCTTCCGATAGGCCTGATACTTAGCCACTGCATCCCAAATGATCAGAAGCAGACTCAAAAAAGCCAAAATCCCTGTCAGGTAAAGGAGAAAATGGCGGTAGCCTTCGAATATATAGGCAAACAAGACCAGGGATGAAAGGAGTAAACCGATCAAATAGAGATAGCGGCGATGAGAAATCAGATAGTGTTTAACAAATAAGAATCGATTATCCATTGCTCAACCCGTATCCTATCCCTTTTTTCGTTTCGATAAAATGTTCCAGTCCTGCTTCTTCGAGTTTCTTCCGAAGTCTAGCTACATTGACCGAGAGTGTATTGTCATCAATAAAGAAATCACTGTTCCACAGTTCCTTCATTAGATCATCCCGAGCCACCACACTTCCAGCTTTTTCAAATAGGATACGAAGAATCTGAAATTCATTCTTGGTCAGATTGACTACCTCTCCCTCGTAGACCAGATCCATGGATTTGAGATTGAGGATAGCACCCCGGTGTTCTAACAAATCTTGATCAGTCCCAAACTCATAAGAGCGGCGAAGGAGGCCCTGGATTTTCGCCAGGAGGACATTGGGATCAAATGGCTTGGTCACATAGTCATCTCCTCCCATATTGATAGCCATGACGATGTCCATGGCTTGATCGCGTGAGGATAAAAACATGATCGGCACTTTGGACACCTTGCGGATCTCTTGGCACCAATGATAGCCATTATAAAGAGGAAGGCCAATATCCATCAAAATCAAGTGAGGATTGGTCTGGACAAAGGTGCCCAGTACATCCATAAAGTCATCAACTGCAATGACTTCAAAGCCCCACTGCTCCATGATTATCTTCACTTGTTGGCGAATGGTTTCATCATCTTCGACAAGAAGAATTTTGTGCATGCTCTTTCCTGCTCTTTCTTACTAGAATGTTACCCTTTCATTATATCAAATTATCCAAGGAGCATACATATTTTTCGACAGCATAGCATAGTGGTCATCAATTTCCTATTTTTACTAAGGGGCTTTTCAGGTATTTTATGCTATACTGAACATACAGATACAAAGGAGAATCCCATGTCCACGATTTTTGATTATCTAGACCATGTCACCTATGATTCCATCTATGATCGCCCCTTTAAGGAACTCGATGTCCTGGCACTGACGGAGCTGACCTATCTTCCTTTTGATCGGATCGTGCCCCAAGGAGATACGACCAATATTGAAGTCCGCTTGTCTGATGCGACAGATCTGGTCGATCGGATCACCGATTTTATCGTGACGGACCAGCACTTGCAGTTAGTAGATAGCTTGGCCACTTCAAAACGCTTTAAGAATATCAAACTGCTCAACTATGTCGACGAATATGACCCCGATGTTCAGAAACAGTTTGCGGCGATGACTTATCGTCTTACCATGGATGTTTATTTAGTTGTCTTCAGAGGGACGGATGATACCTTGATCGGTTGGAAGGAAGATTTCCACATGACCTACATGGACCATATCCCAGCTCAGAGACGTGCAGCCAGCTACCTACAACATGTCATGAAGGAGTTCCCAAAAGGACGCTTCATGGTAGCCGGACACTCCAAAGGGGGTAATCTCGCAGCCTACGCCTGCTCCTACCTTCCTGACCAGCTGTCCGAACAAGTCGACGCCATTTTCTGTTACGACGCTCCTGGTCTCAACAAGTCCATTATCAAAACAGAGGGCTACCAACGAATCGCACACCTCATTCATCGCTATGTCCCACAAGGATCCATCGTCGGCATGATGCTGGAAGTTCCTGAGCCTGCTACGATCGTCAAAAGTCGAGCTTTTGGTGGCTTTGCCCAGCATGACGCCTTTACTTGGATGGTTGAAAAGGATGGATTTGTGACACTGGATCAAACCAGTCCCGATAGCCAGCAGATGGACCAAACCTTAAAACAGTGGGTACAAGAAGTGCCTGACAGCCAACTCAAGAAATTTTTCGATACCTTCTTTGGCCTCTTCTTGGATGCAGGCGTTACTTCGATTAATGATTTGATGAACTTGAAAAATTTCTCCAAGATCAAAGATATCTTTCAAAACACTCAGGACCTAGACCCCACCGAGCGAGAAATGCTGGAACGTCTAGCCAAGCAACTCATCGACACCCGTGTCCAAGCATGGAAAAAATGGCAAACAGTCCCCCGTATCCTAGTTCAAATGGCTGCATTTTTCAAGCGCAAACAAGCAGTCGAGACCACCTCACCACTGCTCCTTGAACACAAAGAGTAAGTCTAAAGAGACAGGTTGAAGTAAGAAATAATCAACTCCTTCAGCACCTAGTGATAAACAATTGAAGCAAAACAAAACCCAGGAAATTGAATTTCCTGGGTTTTAAATGTAGACATACTATCGCTTTACATAAAACAGCTGGATGATTTTCAAAAAATGACTTTTATTTTTTAGTCATTTAAGAAGATGAAAAACTTTCCGCCGTGAGAAAAGTGCCTGAAACAAAGTTGTTTCAGGCATTCGGGAGTTTTGAACCTAAGGAAAGTTTTAAAAATGACTTTTTCTTCAATCTTATTGACGATAGAAGTATTGATCCGCTGGATAGTTCCCAGCTGATTGGGTAACAACCAAGCGAGGTTTGCTCTTATCTGATTGGTCTCCATCAGGATTTTCAAAACCAATCTTAAAGAGGCCAACTGCCACTCCTGTTTCTCCCACACGTAGATCTACATAAGGGACTTTACTTGTCTTATCCGAGTTCGGCACTGCTTTTAATCTTCCTTGGCCCTTTACAGTTCCATCTTCTTGGATGACCATCTCCTGGCCTTTAGCATTGCGCCATGTCCCTGCCAGACTTGAGAAATCTCCACTATTGATGGCCGCAATATCAAGGTCTGCTTCCTTCTTAGGCTCTGGGTAGGCTTCCCACCATTTGTCTTGGTAGGCTTGGAAGGAGGCTTGATGGTAGAAGATGCGTCTCAAAGGCGACACGATACCATCAGGACCTTGAACATTTTCAGGAATCAAGGTAACAATCAATTCCTGACCAGGAGTTTCTCCACTTGTACCAGCTTGGACAAAGTAAACCTGATAGGTCGATCCAGCTTTCTTCGGTTTCTTATCTTTATTGAGGACAAATTGGACATTGCTAGCTCCACTCCAGAAGCTCCATCCCTTATCCTGATCAGAGTAGATAGAAGGGAAGACAGTAGTCCGGTGATTGTAATAATCTTCTGGACTATAGCCATACAACTTAAAGCCTGAATCTGCGATCTGCTTTTCAATCGATTCATTGGAATAACTTCCTGAGAAGGTTGTCAAATCCCCATCCAATACCGCATCATCTGGATTCGTTGATTTGAAGAAATCCTTCCGATTGGCAAAGACCATTTCGTGATCCGGATCATTGTCTGACATGGTTACCGTTATAAGAGGATCTTTTTCTGATTGGTATTTAAAGATACGCACAGTGACGGTAAAATCCGTATTTCCATCAGACTTTTTCATCTGGCTAGTAGAAACTTTATTGGCTCCTTCTACTTTGAAATCCGTTGAGAACGTTGCTGAAACAGCACCATCATCTGTTTGATAATCAATTTTCCAAGATTTCCCATCTTTTTGTATCTTAGCCTTATCACGCGCACTAGAGACATATTCACCAGACAGATCAATGGCTTTTTCTTTAGATGAAGAAGACGAGGTCTTCGAAGTCTGATTGAACTCTTTTTGATGATCTGGTTGGATATTGGAGCTAGAGTAGAGATAGACTCCTCCGATTAGAACCACTGCACTCACAAAAGCAATGATCATCCAAAGATATTTCTTATTTAGCTTTTTGATCATTTCAATACCTCCTTGAAATGGTAGTTACCTAATAGTATACCTTAAATTCTATTTAAAGCAAATTTTGACTGAATCTCATAAATTTTTTATCGTTTTTCGATACTTTTTTATTGACTTATTTTTTATAAGGAGTATACTATAAGTGAAAAATAAATAAACTTCAAGGAGGCTTGCGATGAAAAACTCAAAAACCTTAAAAAATATCATTGAAGTCTTAACGGCTTTCATTTACTTCTGTGGCTTTATGACCGTGGCTGCACTGGTCGTCCACCTGCTTTCCCGGATGGGAGTGTTTAAAGATCTCATTCAAACTGGACGCTTGTCCTTTGATGTAAATGGCATCCAGCTCTTCCCCCAACATGCGCAACCTCTCTGGCAGTTGCTCTTCCCACTAGCCTCAAGCGCTATCTATATTTACCTTCTCATCACCATTCGCAGCTTCCTCCAAAATCTCTACCAAGAAAAGATCTTTTCACACTCCAACATTGATCTTTGCAACCGAGCTTGGAAGATTCTCTTGGTCTTGTCCTTTATGTCTGGTACACTTGAGACCAGCGGCAATGCTTATCTCCTTCCCTTCACCTTCCAATTTACCTTTAACACGGGACTTCTCCTTGCTGTCCCAATTGTCTGGGTCCTTGGCAAGATTTTAGAGAGAGGGATTGAAATCGCCGAAGAAAATGAGCTAACCATTTAAGGAGGGTGCCATGATTATCGTCAATCTAGATGTCATGCTGGCCAAGCGCAAAATGAAATCCAACGAGCTAGCCGACAAAATCGGCATCACCACCGCTAACCTCTCCATTCTCAAGACAGGCAAGGCCAAAGCCATTCGCTTCACCACCCTTGAAGCCATCTGCAAAGAACTCGACTGCCAGCCTGGAGATATCCTGGAATACCGGCCAGATGAATAGGAACTATATTCGGAGACTTTCCTTAGGTGAGGACGGACGGTAGCGAATCCCTTTGGGATTCCATACCTAAGATTTGAGCCTACTGTCTCAAATCTTCCGAGAGTCTGAAACGATAACGTTTCAGACTCTTTTCTCACTGCGGAAGTCTCCATTAACATTTATTACTAATAGGACTCATCTTCTATCCTTGTAAAATTCAATGATAGGAACTATATCAATACAAGAAAAGCACTCCCGAGGAGTGCTTGAGAGCGTAGACCACCTGTTTTTCCTTACAAATCAAATAATTTCTCTAAAAAAAATTCATTCGTTAGAATTATTCAATCATCTACTGAAACTTTCCGTCGTGAGAAAAATGCCTGAAACACAGTTGTTTCAGGCACTCGGAATTATTGAGACCTTAGGCTCAATAATTAGTCATGGAACTTCTTCGAAGTTCGCTGACGTCCGTACTCACCTAAGGAAAGTTTTTTAGATGATTTTTTCTTTGTCTATCGTTTAGCCAATGATGCTTCCATTTGGAACAGATGAATCAACGGTCAAGACCGTTAATTGATCCCCATGTTCTGCAGAAAGAATCATGCCTTGGCTGACATATTTCTTCATCATCTTACGTGGTTTGAGGTTGGCCACGATTTGGAGTTTCTTGCCGACCAATTCTTGTTCATTTGGATAGAATTTTGCGATACCAGAGAGGATTTGACGATCTTCGCCATCTCCTGCATCTAGGCGGAAGCGAAGCAATTTGTCAGATCCTTCGACGCGTTCAACTTCTTTGACCTCTGCTACACGGATTTCGACCTTGTCAAAGTCTTCAAATTTGATCTCATCTTTTTCAGACTTGAGTTCCACTTTTTCTGGAATCCATTCTTTTTCTTTTGGTTTTCCAGCAGTCATTTGAGATTGGATGTAGGCAATTTCTTCTTCCATGTCAAGACGTGGGAATATTGGAGTTCCTTTGGCAACCACTGTGACATTTTCAGGGAAGCCTGCTAGGGTCAAGTTTTCAAGATCGAAGTCCAAGCCCAATCCTAGTTGTTCCATGATGGCATTTGAGGTGTTCATCATAAATGGTTGGATCAAGTGAGCCACAACACGAAGGCTAGCTGCCAAGTGAGCCATGACCGCTGCCAATTGTTCCTTGTCACCGTCTTCTTTAGCGAGGACCCAAGGAGCTGTCTCATCGATGTACTTGTTGGTACGAGAGATGATGTTCCATACGGCTTCCAATGCGCGTGGGTAATCAACCCCGTTCATTTGCTTGTGGTATTCAGCGATGTTTTCTTCAACTACCTTAGCCAAATCTGCATCAAATGCTGTGACATTTTTGACATAAGCCGGAACTTGACCACCAAAGTATTTATTGATCATGGCTACCGTCCGGTTGAGGAGGTTTCCAAGGTCATTTGCCAATTCATAGTTGATACGAGCCACGTAGTCTTCTGGTGTAAAGGTACCATCCGAACCAACTGGCAAACTGCGCATGAGGTAGTAACGAAGCGGATCCAAGCCGAAGCGTTCCACCAACATTTCTGGGTAGATGACATTCCCTTTAGACTTAGACATCTTACCGTCTTTCATGACAAACCAACCATGGCCAATCAAACGTTCTGGCAATTTGATATCGAGCATCATGAGAAGGATTGGCCAGTAGATGGAGTGGAAACGAAGGATGTCTTTTCCGACCATGTGGAAGACGGTTCCGTTCCAGAATTTGTCAAAGTTTTCATGATCTTCTTGGCCATAACCAAGAGCTGTCACATAGTTAAGCAGAGCATCAAACCAAACGTAAACAACGTGTCTAGGATTGGATGGAACTTGTACTCCCCAGGTAAAGGTAGTCCGAGATACCGCCAAGTCTTCCAAACCTGGCTCGATGAAATTTTTCAACATTTCATTGAGACGGCCATCTGGCGTGATGAAGTCTGGTTGGGATTTGAAAAACTCAACCAAGCGGTCTTGGTATTTGCTGAGACGAAGGAAATAAGATTCTTCAGAAACCCATTCTACTTCGTGGCCTGATGGGGCTACCCCACCGATGACCTTTCCATTCTCATCACGGTAGACCTCAGCCAATTGGCTTTCTGTAAAGAACTCTTCATCAGATACTGAATACCAACCAGAGTATTCACCAAGGTAGATGTCGTCTTGAGCCAGCAAGCGTTCAAAGACTTGCGCCACCACTTTTTCATGATAATCGTCTGTCGTACGGATGAATTTATCGTATGAGATATCGAGTAATTGCCAGAGTTCTTTCACTCCAACGGCCATCCCATCTACATAAGCTTGCGGCGTGATCCCAGCTTCTTCTGCTTTCTGCTGGATCTTTTGCCCGTGCTCATCGAGACCAGTCAGGTAGAAAACATCGTAGTTCATCATGCGTTTGTAACGCGCCAAGACGTCACAGGCGATCGTAGTATAAGCTGAACCAATATGCAATTTACCAGATGGGTAATAGATAGGGGTTGTGATGTAGAATGATTTTGTCATTTTCTTTTCCTTTCAAGGCTAATGAAACCTTATGTAATAACACTTCATTATATCATTTTTAGGAGTCCCTGAAAACCAAAAAACAGCTAGGTCTGCGATGGACAAACAAAAAAGCTGACTGAAGTCAGCTTTTTTTATGGATAACAAATTATGTTATCTTACTTTCCAAGATAGTATTCTTTAACAACGTTCAATTTTTCGTCAAATTCGAATACCAATGGTGGGAAGTTAGGGATTTCCACATCCATGATTTCGTCGTCTGACAATTGTTTGATGTGTTTTACAAGAGCACGGATTGAGTTACCGTGTGCTCCTACGAATACGTTTTTACCATCTTTAAGAGCTGGAGCGATTTTATCTTCCCAGAATGGAAGAGCGCGTTCCAAAGTCACTTTCAAGTTTTCAGCATCTGGAATCACTGAGTCGTCAAGTGAAGCGTAACGACGGTCAGTGTGTGCTGAGTGCTCATCATCGCGATCCATGTTTGGAGGCAATACATCGTATGAACGACGCCAGATGTGTACTTGCTCATCACCAAATTGTTCAGCAGCTTCAGCCTTGTTTTTACCAGTCAAACCACCGTAGTGACGTTCGTTCAAGCGCCATGATTTTTCAACTGGAACCCACAATTGGTCAGAAGCTTCAAGAGCCAAGTTAGTTGTTTTGATCGCACGTTTCAATACTGAAGTGTAAGCTTGGTCAAATTCGATACCAGCTTCTTTGATCAATTTACCAGCGTCGATCGCTTGTTGTGTACCTTTTTCAGACAAATCAACATCAGCCCAACCAGTGAAAAGGTTAGCTTTGTTCCATTCAGACTCACCGTGGCGAGCAAAAACCAATTTTACCATTAGATGGATCTCCTTTTATTTTCCGAGGTTACCCTCGTTTATCTATTCTATTCTACTAGATTTTGAGGGAAAAATCTAGTCTTAACAGAGCTAGATCGAAGATTTCGTGAAAATTTTATCAATTCTTTTTCATGGACATTTACAAGTCGCTCTCACCAGGTTCTAAATCCTGCCTCTTCCACCCTCTTTCCACAAACAAGACTAAACAAAAAAACCTCTAAAAAGAGGTTTGCCTACAATTGCTTCTGGCATTCCGGACAAAGGCCATAAACTGTGGTTTGGCACTTGGTAATGACGTAGCCACTTTTTTCTCTCGCTTCTGCTCTCACGTCTGGAACTTCGATATCAATATCATCAATCTTCCCACAAGACTCACAAATCAAATTCAAATGATCGTGTCCCATAAAGTCAAAGTAGGTCGTGGTATCATTACGAACTTTAATTTCAGAGACAAAACCTTCTTCAATGAGGACCTTGAGATTGTTATAAACGGTTGCCAGGCTCATATTGGGAAAGGCTGGTTTCAAGTCCTGATAGATGGCATCTGCACTTGGATGTTCCTGACTTTTGACAAGATAGGAAAGGACAGCCCGACGCGTCTCTGTAATCCGTACAGATTTTTTACGCAAGTG
>NZ_JBKQBL010000003.1:258472-260237 GCF_046824975.1 Streptococcus intestinihominis
TTGCAATACATCTTCCACTTTTTCTTGTTGAACGGAATCGAGCGTTAAACAAGCTAGCATGGTCTTTCCCCTTTCTGTCTCTTCTTTAAAACTATTATATCACGAATACCACATTTTGCCTAATTAGAATGTTTGTAAATAAGAAAAAGTGCAGGATTAAATTAGCTCGAATCAAGCTCCTTTACTCCCACACTTTTTTATATCTAATCTTAACTTCCCCAACTAAAGATCCATCTCATAGTTCCTAGTAAAATTTTAACAAAGAGGAACATAAAGAAGAGTTCCACCATAAACCAGAGACCTTTCAATAGATAAAGAATTGGCTTAATCATGAGCAGAACAAAGATTCCAACAATCCATCTCATGGTCCACCCTCCATTTCTCACTTTTTTCTATTATACTCCTATTTATAGGCCCTGTCTAGAAACTACTCTAAAACAAAAGGTTCCTTCTAGCAAGCTAGAAGGAACCTTTGTAATCACAATTATTTAACTGCGTCTTTAAGAGCTTTACCAGCTTTGAATGCTGGAACTTTAGAAGCAGCGATTTTGATTTCTTTACCAGTTTGTGGGTTGCGACCTTTACGAGCTGCACGTTCACGAACTTCAAAGTTACCGAAACCGATCAATTGAACTTTTTCACCTTTTGAAAGGTATTCTGAAACAGCTGCAAATACAGCGTCAACTGCTGCTGCTGAGTCTTTTTTAGTCAATTCTGTAGCTTCTGCCACTTTTGCGATCAAATCTTGTTTGTTAGCCATTTAACAAATCCTCCAAATTTTTTTAGGTTTTACCCTTAACATCTCTATCATATCTAAAAAATGCTTTTAGGTCAAGTACTAAACTTGTTTTTATCAACATTTATCTAGGAATAAATTCCTTTATTGACGGGCTTCTATGCAAATCGGACAAGAACTGCCCAGGCATCTTCACCAGTGTGAGTTTGAATGATCGAACCTGTCTCCAAAACAGAGATTGGAGCTGCAACCAAAGGCTGTAATTGTGCCTTCATTTGGTTAGCAAAGTCAGGTCCACCAGCATAGGAAATCCCTATCTCAGCGATTTCTTTACCAGATAAGTCTTGAATCAACTCGTCCAACCATTTTTTAAAGGTCTTCTGTCCGCGTCCTTTGACAATCGGTTGCAGTTCATCGTTCTTCATTTCCATGACAACCCGAATGTTCAAAAGGGAACTCAATAAACCAGTTACGCGGCCAATCCGACCTCCTTTCACCAGGTTTTCCAGAGTAGAAACCCCAATGTAGAGTCTAGATTTTTGCTTGACCTCTTCAATGCGGGCTACAATTTCCTCTACGCTAGCTCCTTCTTGAGCCATTTTCGCTGCTTCTACCACTTGGAACTTCATGGCTTGGTCCGTAAAGCTACTATCGATCACCGTGACATCTGCATTGGCTAAGGTAGCACCTTGACGTGCAGCTTCCACTGTACCAGATAAGGCGTGAGACATATGGATCGCAATAATTTGCGCCCCTTCTGCAGCCAAACCTTCGAAGGCTTCTGCAAACACACCTACTGGAGGTTGACTGGTCTTTGGAAGGTTCTTACTGGACTTCATCAACTGAAGGAATTGTCCTTCTGTTAATTCCGCATCTGAATAGAGGACACCGTCCACCATAACAGAGAGGGGAACGATGGTAATTCCGTATTTTTCAACAACTTCAGGCTCAATCGTTACGGATGAGTCTGTAACAATTTTTACTTGTGACATAACATTCCTACAATCTTTTCTTAGATATATCCACTCT
>NZ_JBKQBL010000003.1:260287-260562 GCF_046824975.1 Streptococcus intestinihominis
ATTATATCAAATTTTCTAGGCTTTTGTGGGATAAAGTCCTTTTTACTTAATCATCGATAGCTGCAAAGCCATCATTGACCAAAGCAACATCGGCCTTCATTCCACTTTCATCAAAGAGAATGCCATGGAGGACGCCACCATATACAGCCCCGCCATCCATGCCAATCTTCCCATCTTCGGTCACCCAGAGCTCCTTGGTTCCAATCTTTTGATCCAAGAGATAGTGAACCGGGGTATGGCCAAAAACAATGGTCTTTCCTGTCTGATTGATCGCT
>NZ_JBKQBL010000003.1:260600-265210 GCF_046824975.1 Streptococcus intestinihominis
TCATGGAAGGGCTGGCGAATCCAGACCTTTTGGTAATCCGACGTTTCATGCCAATCAGGCAAGGTCAAGTCAAGCCCAGCATGCACAAAAATATAGTGTTCTGTTTCATAGACAAAAGGAAGCGAACGAATGAAAGCGACGAGATCCCCACAAGTCTCTTGCACGCGCCGAGCATCCTCCACTCCATCTACTGGAGCCGTGAGGGGACGACCAAGTAGAGAGTTGATGGTCGTGTCCCCACCATTTCGTCGGTAATGGTCGTAGCGCTCTGTTGGGTTATCGATCCAGGCTAGAAACATGTATTCGTGGTTCCCAGAGAGACAGATGGCTCCTTGCTGTTCGACAACATCTTTGACCAGTTCGATAACCTTACGACTATCTTCCCCACGGTCTATCAGATCTCCGAGAAAAACCAGCTGGGACTGACCATCCCAATGGGTCATCAGTTCCTCTAGCATACCGGCTTTTCCATGAATGTCTCCCACTACAAAATAGCTTTCCATTTCGGTTCCTTTCTTCTTAGGACGGCCGTTTTAGCAATTGCTCTGCCTGCATGCGGGCTGCTTCTGTCACATCTTCACCAGCTAGCATCTTAGCGACTTCTTCGACCCGTTCTTCATGACTGAGCAAGCGAACGGTCGAAACCGTTGAAAATTCATCGCTCACCTTTTCGATAAAGAATTGGTAATCGGCTACTGCAATGACCTGAGGTAAATGAGAGATGGCTAGCACCTGACCATAACGTCCAATCTTATAAATCTTCGAAGCAATGGCCTGCGCCACCCGACCAGATACCCCTGTATCCACCTCGTCAAAGACAATACTGGTCTTGCCTTCTTTACGTGAAAAGGCTGACTTGATGGCCAACATAAGACGGGACAACTCCCCACCTGATGCTACTTTTACCAAAGGTTTAAAGTCCTCTCCAGGGTTGGTTGAAATATAAAACTCAACCGTTTCGTTTCCTTCCCGATTAAACTTAGATGGGGTAAAACGCACTTGGAAACGTGCTTTTTCCATATAGAGATCCGCCAATTCCTGCTGGATCTCTGCTTCCAGCTCTTGGGCCAAGGCATGACGCCCTTGACTTAGTTCTTTAGCCAAGGCAACCAACTGTCCTTCCATGGACTTGAGTTCTTTTTCCAAGTCTTCAGAAGAGGTTCCTCCTCCTGTTAATAGGCTATATTCCTTGCTAATTTGCTCCAGGTAATCAAGGACATCCTTTACCTGACCGCCGTACTTACGCGTGATCGAGTGGATTAAGTCTAGTCGAGCTTCCACCTGCATCAAGCGGTTGCCGTCAAAGTCCAAACCATCTACCAGATCCTCCAAGCGCTTGGTCAAATCCTCCAGAGTATAGTAGGTCTCGGCCATTTGGTCAGACAAGGTCTTGTATTCTGCATCATACTCTTCGATGCTTTGCAGATCATTCATGGCCGACCGCACATTGCTAAGACTGGAGAAGTCTTCTGCATCCAGCATGGCATAAGCATTGCTTAGGGTATCTGCAATCATCTTATGGTTGAGCAGGCGTTGCCGTTCTTGCTCTAACTGGACATCTTCATCTAGGGACAGGGCTGCCGCCTCGATTTCCGAAATCTGGTATTCCAACATTTCGATCCGAGCTTGGTTTTCCTGGTTATTTTTTTGGATCTGCAAGACCTGCTTGCGCAAGGTCTTGTAATTCTCAAAGGTCTCTCTATAGGCCTTCTTAGTCGCAAAAAAAGTATCTTCCCCAAAGCTATCCAGCATAGCGATATGCAATGGAGCTCGCATCAGTTCTTCCTGATCGTGCTGGCCATGAATATCTACCAATTGCTGGCCAACCGCCTTGAGAACAGAGAGGTTGACCATCTGCCCATTGATCCGGCTGACACTCCGACCATTCTGGAAAATTTCTCTGCGAATAATCAACTCCTCTGCCCATTCTAAGCCCTGCTCTTCAAATATCTGCTGAAGGGCAGGGTTTTCGTCAATCGCAAAGAGGCCTTCAATCTCAGCCTTAGGAGCACCGTGACGGATGACATCGGTTGTCGCCCGACTCCCCAGCATCATATTCATGGCATCGATAATGATGGATTTTCCTGCTCCAGTTTCACCGGTTAAAACCGTCATTCCTGTTTCAAAATTCAGAGCGATTTCTTCAATGATGGCAAAGTTCTTAATTGAAATTTCTAATAGCATCTCTCTCCTACCATTCCATCAATCGTTGTTCAATAAACTGAGCCTTTTCTTCCGAGCGGGCCACAATCAAAATACTATTGTCGTCTGAAATCATGCTAAAGATGATGTCATCAAAATCTTCTTGTAGATGCCGCTTGACTAGATAGGCTGTCCCTGGGACAAGCTTGAGGGTCAAAAAGCTCCCCATGCGTTCAAAGGATTGAAGATTATTTTCTGCTAATTTTCCACTATGTTGGACGCGTGGCAATTCGTAGACATAGGCTGAACCTTTTAAAGGCGTTTTAATAATCCCCAACTCTTTGATATCGCGGGAAACAGTTGCTTGTGTCGCAGAAATTCCAGCTTCTCTCAGATGTTCGACAATGGCATCCTGAGTACCCACTTTATTTTCTCGGATAAAGCGGCGTATTTTTTCTAATCGGTTTTGTTTACTATTCATGTTTAAAGTCAGTATGGGCTTTTTCGACAACTGCCGCAAACTCTTGCAGTTGAAGACGATCTTGCCCAGTATTTTTTTCTAAATAAAGTAAAAATTCAATATTGCCATGGCCCCCTTGAATCGGTGAATAATCCACTCCCAAGACGGAGAAGCCATGTTCTAAAGCAAAGCCTTGAACCTGTTCCAGGACGGACAGATGGACCTTGGCATCCTTGATAATCCCATTTTTCCCAATCTGCTCCCGACCAGCTTCAAACTGGGGTTTGACAAGGGCGACCACCTGGCCTCCCTCTTGTAAAATCCCATGGAGGGCTGGCAAGATGAGGTTGAGGGAAATGAAGCTAACATCAATGCTAGCAAAGCTCGGGGTTTGCTCAAAATCCTCAGACGTCGCATAGCGGAAGTTGAACTGCTCCATCGAGATGACCCGAGGATCCTGACGAAGCTTCCATGCCAACTGATTGGTCCCTACATCCACTGCATAGACCAAGGCAGCTCCATTTTGGAGCATAACATCCGTAAAGCCTCCTGTAGAAGCCCCAATATCCAGCGTGACCTTATCCTGCAGGTCAATCTCAAAAAGGTCCAAGGCCTTTTCTAACTTGAGACCACCACGACTGACATATTTGAGTTTTTCACCCTTGAGTTTTAATTCTGTCGCTTCATCAATTTTTTCGCCTGGTTTATCGAAGCGCTCGCCATTATGAACGGCAACGACCAGACCAGCCATCACACCGCGTTTGGCCTGCTCCCGGGTTTCAAAAAGTCCCTGCTTGTAGGCCAGTACGTCAACTCTTTCCTTCGCCATGAATTCTAAGTCTTTCTATTATCTTCTTGATTCCAGTCCCGTCGAAGTCTACCTGCTGAGAGATGCGATTGAGCAAGTCCTCACAGGCATTTAGCTCCCGGTCCAAATAAGCCTGAGCTCCATCTAGACCGAGGAGGGCAGGATAGGTCGATTTTTCAGCCTGCAGGTCCTTCTGAGGGGTTTTCCCTAAGGAAGCAAAATCAGCAGTCACATCCAAAATATCATCCCGAATCTGGAAGGCCAATCCTAAATGGAGGCCAATTTCCTCTAAGAGAGTCGCGATAGCTGGCTCAAGCTCTAAGAGGATCCCTGTTGCTTGGAATGGATAGGCAAGCAGTCGCCCTGTCTTATTGGCATGGATGACTTGCAACTGGTCCAAGGTCAGGCTCGCCCCTTCCCCTTCCATATCCAAGACTTGGCCTGCCACCATCCCAGCTGTCCCTGAAGCATCCGATAACAGGGCAATCAGTTGCACCCTGATAGAAGCCGGAAGGTCTGCCTCTGCCACACAGCCAAAGGCATCTAAGAAGATCGAGTCTCCTGCTAAGATGGCTAGGTCTTCCCCAAACTTTTTATGGTTGGTCAATTGACCACGACGATAATCATCATTATCCATGGCTGGTAAATCATCATGGATCAAGCTTCCCGTATGAATCATTTCAAGAGCGGCTGCCACCTGAAAATGAGCCTCAAGGATGGAAGCATGAAAGGCCTCCAACAACTCCAATAAGAGCAAAGGTCGAATCCGTTTCCCCCCTGCATGGACTGAATAGAGGATAGATTCTACCAAGCGGGGAGCGATTTGTTTAGCCTCGTAGAAGCCTTCTATCGCTTTTTCGACCCCTTGCAGTTTTTCTTCTAGAATCATACTAGTTCCGTTTCTGAGCCATCTGCTTGCATCACCTTGACCAAGGTCTTTTCAGCCTGATCAAGTGTTTCTTGCAAATCCTTTGATAGCTTCATTCCTTTCTGAAACTCTGAGATGGCCTCTTCGAGGGGCACTTGCCCACTCTCTAACTTTTGGACAATAGCTTCCAAATCAGCTAAATTTTCTTCAAATTTCTTTTCTTTCGACATGCTTTACCTCTACTTCTACTTGCCCATCCCGCATGACTAGCGTCAAGGCATCCTTTTCTTTGATCGTATCTACGCTATCCAAAACCTGATCTCCAGCCTGTA
>NZ_JBKQBL010000003.1:265252-267459 GCF_046824975.1 Streptococcus intestinihominis
CCAAGGCGTAGCCTCTAGCCACGATGCGACTGGTATCCAACATCAAGAGAGCTTCCGATAGGCGCTTGGCATCTGCTGCTTTTGTCTGGTAGAGCTCCTTGATTTTCAAGGTCAGCAATCGCTCCATCTGGAGAATCTGGTCTCGATAACGCTCCAGCTGATGCTGTGGTGCTTGGGAGGCCAATCGATGGCGGAGTTCTTGTAACTGGCGGCTATTTCTGGTAACCGACTCTGACACAGCCTGTTTCAATCGCAACTGAATCTGATCCAGCTTTTGCAGATAAGAATCATACAGCCGCTCTGGCTGACGGAAGATGACCGATTGGCTTAGTTTTTGCAGGCGTTCTCGATGATAGACCAGGCGGTTACGCATAGCGGTTGCCATCCGCCCTTCCTGCTTCTGCAAATGATTGAGCAGGTCCAACTTGGTCACAGGCGTTGCCAACTCAGCCGCAGCTGTAGGAGTTGCTGCCCGGCGATCTGCGACAAAGTCTGCTAGAGTAGTATCTGTCTCATGCCCCACACTGGAAATAATGGGAATTCTAGACTCAAAAATAGCCCGCACAACTGGCTCTTCATTAAAGGCCCACAGGTCCTCGATGGAACCACCACCACGACCGATGATCAAGACATCTAGGTCTGTCCAATCATTGGCCTTTTGAATATTGGCGACAATTTCTTGGGCCGCTCCCTCTCCTTGTACCTTGGTTGGAAAAAGGAGAATCTCCACGCCAGGAAAGCGTCGCGAAACAGTGGTGATAATATCGCGAATAACGGCCCCACTCTGACTGGTAATAACCCCGATTTTCTTGGAGAACTGGGGGATAGCCTGTTTGAACTTCTCTTGAAAAAGGCCTTCTTCCTGGAGTTTCTTTTTCAACTGCTCAAACTGAATAGCTAAAGCGCCGACGCCATCTGGCTCCGCCTTTTCGATGACAATGGAATAACTGCCACTTGGCTCATAGAGTTGGATCCGACCGATGACATTGATCTTCATGCCTTCTTCGAGCTCAAAGCCGAAACTCTTATAAATCCCAGCCCAGACAGTCGCCTGGATCACAGCTTTTTCATCCTTAAGAGAAAAATACTGGTGATTGGGACGCTTACGGAAATTCGAGACCTGACCCGTCAAATAGACCCGCTCTAGATAGGGGTCCTTATCAAATTTTAACTTGAGGTATTTGGTCAGACTGGATACCGATAAATACTCTGACATAGTTCCCCTTTCACACGGAAAATTCTAGTATAAATTATACCAAAAATAAGCGGAAAAAGCTGATTCTACCTACGGAAAAAGCCTCAGATTTCATCATCTGAGACTTGATTGTTTATTGGCAGTTGGAAAGGCAAATTTCCCTCATCCATTTTGGAATTTCTCGACTAATCGCGGTCGGTAAAACCACGTAGGCATTCTTGCTCAAATCGTCTGCAATGGCCGAATGAAGGTGACTGGCAACTACCACGCGCTCATAGAGTCCAGCTTGCGGAAATTGACCCACAAAGCCCGCAATCATGCCTGCCAAGGTATCACCCATTCCTCCAGTTGCCTGGTAGGGCCCTCCAACGGTTAGTTGGTAATAATCGGCTTGCCCTTGTTGCCAAATCTTGGTCTGGGGACCCTTTTGGACCAGAATACTTGCTGGAGGAAGTTGGGACAGAGACTGCCTTGTTGCTTCTTCCCCTTGGTCTCCGATTGCTAGTCCTGACATGGCCTCCCATTCTTTTTGATGAGGGGTAAAGACCAGTTGAGCTGGAGGAAGAGAAAGTCCTAAGCGGGTATAGAGGCTAATGGCTCCGCCATCTAGAATGAGCACTTGATGAGGTTGAACCCTTTCAAAAACTAGCTCTACAAGGTGTGCCCCTAGCTCATTGGCATTGAGTCCTGGTCCCAATAAAATGACGCCCGCTTTTGCGATTTGCTCAACCAACAATTCTTGGTCCGTCACAGCAAAAGCCATGGCTTCAGGTAGCTGACTATGGAGGGCAAGGATATTCTCGCGGTCTGTCGCAACCGTGACAAGGCCCGCTCCACTATGAACCGCTGCGAGGGCCGCCATGATAATGGCTCCCCCGTAAGGGTAGGTCCCTCCTATCAAGAGCAGACGCCCATAGTCTCCCTTATAGGAGTCTGACTGACGGCTAAGGATAACTTGTTGCAGCAATGTTTGGTCAACTCTTAACATAAGCGTCCCTTCTTTCTCCCTCTA
>NZ_JBKQBL010000003.1:267492-270590 GCF_046824975.1 Streptococcus intestinihominis
TTTTACCACGTTTAGGCTAAAAAAAGGCAGGAAGCGAAGTTCCTACCTTAAAAATCTTTCTAATCATTCTACAGCTACAGACACTGTCTCGAATCCATCCAAGTTCGCCTATTTTTTCAAGGCCCGAACAGCCGCCTCATAGGTCTGAGACATGAGCATGGTAATGGTCATAGGACCAACACCACCTGGAACCGGAGTGATGTGACTAGCCAGAGGAGCTACTTGTTCATAGTCGACGTCTCCACAAAGCTTCCCATTTTCATCACGGTTCATTCCGACATCGATAACGACTGCTCCCTCTTTAACAAAGTCAGCTGTAACAAATTTGGCACGACCGATCGCCACCACTAAGATATCTGCTTTTCTAGCAATTTTTGCCAAATGATGAGTCCGCGAATGGGTCAAGGTCACCGTTGCATTTTTTGCTAGGAGAAGCTGGGCCATCGGTTTCCCCACGATGTTGGAACGGCCAATGACGACTGCATTTTTCCCTTCGACATCGATATCATATTCTCGGAACATTTCCATAATCCCTGCTGGTGTAGAGGGAACCATGACTGGATTTCCTGCCCAAAGATGTCCCATATTAAGAGGATGGAAGCCGTCGACATCCTTATTAGGATCAATGGCTAACAAAACTGCCTCATCGTCGATATGGGCTGGTAGAGGCAACTGGACTAAAATACCATGCCAGAGTGGATCCTGATTGTAGCGGTCAATGAGGGCCAACAATTCCTCTTGGGAAATGCTTTCTGGCACTCGAACCACTTCACTTCGAAATCCTGCTGCCAAAGCTGACCGTTCTTTATTGCGGACATAGACCTGGCTAGCTGGGTTTTCTCCCACCAAAATCACTACCAAGCCTGGGACCTGACCAGTCTCAGCCTTTAAGCGAGCGGTTTTCTCAGCCAATTCCCCTTGCAATTTTACTGCCAAGGCCTTCCCATCAATTACATGTGTCATCTCAATCTCTTTTCTATTCAATATCTTCTCTATTATATCAGATTTGTGAACCTGCTCCTAACACTTCTTGATTAGACAAGGTTATAAGAAGAAACTATAACTATTTTCTTCCAACAAAAAAGAGACTAGATGCTCTAGACTCTTGATTGATACTTCTTAGTACAACAATTCGTAGATTTCCATTGCGATTAAGTCAATGCTATCGAATGTATAGGTCTCACGCGCTTCTACATCACGAAGAGTAAATACTGATCCATTTTCTTCATCATAGTTGTAAGCTACTTCAGCAACTACAACCCCTTCACGTTCAAAATTACGTTTTAAGTTTCCACCGTCTTTCGTCATCGCTTCCAAACGGCTGATAATTCGTACCAAATGTGATTCCATTTTGATTCTCCTATTTACTTTCTACTCTCCTATTTTATCATAAAAGAAGGAGGAAATTCCAATAAAAATCAACTTTTCCGCTATTTTCCTCTTTATTCCATGCCTAAAACCGGACTTCATACTAAATTCTTGCAAACTTTTAGAATACTGCTATAATGAAACTATAAAAGTTTGACTATTTCTGACCAATAGTTTTTACACTTTTTACCCTAGAGAAAGAGGTAAGAGAATGCTTTGTCAAAACTGTAAAATCAATGATTCAACCATTCATCTTTATACGAACGTGAATGGCCACCAACAACAAGTAGACCTTTGCCAGAACTGCTATCAAATTATGAAAACGGATCCTAACAATAGTCTGCTCGCAGGATTAAACCAACAAAATCGCGGAGGACGGGATCCTTTTGAAGATTTCTTCAATCAACTAGGAAACTTCCAGGCTCCGCAAGAACCCCAAACCCCTCCGACCCAATCTGGGGGAGGCTATGGTGGTGGAAATGGCTATGGTTCTAATGGAAACGGTCGTTCTTCAGGACCCAACAGACCCCAAGCCAAACAACAACCAAAGGGCCTTCTAGAAGAATTTGGAATTAACGTTACTGAAATTGCTCGTCGTGGGGATATCGATCCGGTCATCGGCCGTGACGATGAAATTCTTCGCGTCATTGAAATCCTCAACCGTCGAACAAAGAACAACCCTGTCCTGATTGGGGAACCCGGTGTCGGAAAAACAGCTGTCGTAGAAGGACTAGCGCAAAAGATTGTTGATGGGGATGTCCCTCACAAGCTTCAAGGTAAGGAAGTCATTCGCTTAGACGTTGTCAGTCTGGTTCAAGGAACTGGGATCCGAGGGCAATTTGAAGAGCGCATGCAACAATTGATGGAGGAAATCCGTCGCCGGGAAGATGTGATTTTGTTTATCGATGAGATCCATGAAATTGTCGGTGCTGGATCTGCTGGAGACGGCAATATGGATGCTGGAAATATTCTCAAACCAGCCCTCGCTCGTGGCGAATTGCAATTAGTCGGTGCGACGACACTCAATGAGTATCGTATTATCGAAAAGGATGCAGCACTTGAACGCCGGATGCAACCCGTTAAGGTCGACGAACCTACAGTGGAAGAAACCATCACCATCCTCAAAGGCATTCAAAAGAAATACGAGGACTACCACCACGTCCACTATACCGATGGTGCGATCGAGGCTGCGGCTCTCCTTTCTAATCGCTATATCCAAGACCGCTTCTTGCCAGACAAGGCCATTGACCTCTTGGACGAAGCAGGCTCTAAGATGAACTTAACCCTCAATTTTGTCGATCCCAAAGTCATCGACCAACGCTTAATTGAAGCCGAAAATCTCAAGGCTCAAGCGACGCGCGATGAGGACTTTGAAAAAGCTGCCTACTTCCGCGACCAAATCGCTAAGTACAAAGAAATGCAAGGGCAACAGGTCACTGATCAAGATACGCCAGTCATTAGCGAAAAGACCATCGAACACATCGTCGAGCAAAAGACCAATATTCCAGTTGGCGATTTGAAAGAAAAAGAACAATCCCAATTGATCAACTTGGCAGCTGACTTGAAGGCTCATGTCATCGGTCAAGATGAGGCTGTTGAAAAAATTGCTAAGGCCATCCGTCGCAACCGGGTAGGGCTTGGAACACCAAACCGTCCAATTGGTAGCTTCCTCTTTGTTGGACCAACTGGTGTCGGGAAGACCGAGTTGTCCAAGCAATTGGCCATCGAAC
>NZ_JBKQBL010000003.1:270627-272854 GCF_046824975.1 Streptococcus intestinihominis
TCTTTGGTTCTGCTGACAGTATGATTCGCTTTGATATGAGTGAGTATATGGAGAAACATGCCGTTGCCAAATTGGTCGGTGCTCCTCCAGGCTACGTCGGCTATGAAGAAGCAGGCCAGCTGACTGAAAAGGTGCGTCGCAACCCTTACTCTCTCATCCTCTTGGATGAGGTCGAAAAGGCCCACCCAGATGTCATGCATATGTTCCTCCAAGTCTTAGACGATGGGCGCTTGACAGATGGACAAGGCCGAACGGTGAGCTTCAAAGATACCATTATCATCATGACTTCCAATGCGGGAACTGGAAAAGCGGAGGCTAATGTCGGCTTTGGGGCGGCTCGTGAAGGTCGTACCAATTCTATCCTAGGTGAACTGGGAAACTTCTTTAGTCCAGAATTCATGAACCGCTTTGACGGCATCATTGAATTCAAAGCCTTGTCTAAGGAAAACCTCCTTCAAATCGTCACTCTCATGTTAGACGATGTCAACCAACGCTTAGCCCACAATGATATCCACCTGGATGTTACCGATAAGGTCAAGGAGAAACTGGTTGACCTAGGCTACGATCCGAAAATGGGGGCACGTCCTCTTCGTCGCACCATTCAAGACTATATTGAAGATGCCATTACAGATTACTACCTAGAAAATCCTAGTGAGAAAGATCTGAAGGCTGTCATGACCAGCAATGGGAAGATTAGCATCAAAGGAAAGAGCAAACCTGCGAACGAAGCAGAAAAAGTAACTGAATAATCGCATTCCACAGAGAGATTCCTAGTAGCTACCAGGAATCTCTCTTATTTTTATCTCCTACTGCTTTTTATGTCCATCTATGTTATAATGATAAAAAAATAAGAAGCGAGTATCATTATGACCGTTGCAACTTTTGGAACAAAAGAAGAAAATGTTGACTATGTCAATCGTTATGGAGTCTATGCGGTGATTCCAAATCCAGCAAAGGACAAAATCATCCTAGTCCAAGCTCCAAATGGGGCTTGGTTCCTACCAGGTGGTGAGATCGAGGCAGGAGAAGATCATTTCTTGGCACTCGAGCGCGAACTGATCGAAGAGCTGGGATTCACTGCGACCATCGGCGAGTATTATGGACAAGCAGATGAGTACTTCTACTCCAGTCACCGCGACACCCACTACTACAATCCTGCTTATATCTATGAAGTAACTGACTTTGTAGAAGCTCAAAAGCCACTAGAGGATTTCAATAACATTGCCTGGTTCCCCATTGACGAAGCCATTGAAAAGTTAAAAAGAGGAAGCCATAAATGGGGAATCAAAATGTGGAAATCTGCCCAAAAATTGTAAGCGACTTCTTTCACAAAATAAAAAAAAGTGCTATAATAAATGGAGAAAGAGCTTAGGAGGATCTCACATGAAGCTTATGAATACAACAAATAGTCATGCTAATTTGGTCAAAAGTCAATTAGAAAGTACCGATGCTACCCTTGTTGAGGTCTATTCAGCTGGTAACACCGATGTTATCTTTACCAAAGCTCCTACTCATTACGAATTGCTGATTAGTAACAAACACCGTGCCATTCGTGAAACAGAAGTTGAAAAAATTCGTGAGTTCTTTTTAAAACGCAAGATTGATCTTAAACTCATCGACCAATCCGCTATTAAAACGCTCTACTCCGACAAACTGATCGAAATTTCTTTCCCAATCAATTAGTAAGGCCAATCCGCCTTACTTTTTTTATTGCCTTAATGATGGACACGATACACCATTCTAGCCACCAAAAAAGAAGTTCCAAATCGGAGCTTCTTTCAGATTGAAGATAAAGTAATTTTAGAAACTTTCCTTAGGTGAGTACGGACGTCAGCGAACTTCTACGAAGTTCCATGACTAATTAAGATACGAAGGGCTTTTGCGGATAAAGTCAAAATAGGGAGCAGGACAGAAGCACTGTTGTATGGGATTGCTTCGTTGTCCTGCCCCCACAAGGCTGATTAGGATTCTTCCGAGCTGAAAGGTGAGAGAAGAATTCAATCAGCTACTGTGTCTTGGATTTAGTACTAATGCATTTGCACTTTTTGACACAATCCGCAGCCCGTGTTCAATTAGTTTTGAACCCCCTCGCTCTTTAATTTCCGGGCTCAGGCTAAAACAGTTTCCCAAACTGTTTTACTCTCAAAACTCCCGAATGCCTGAAACACAGTTGTTTCAGGCACTTTTCTCACGGCGGAAAGTTTTTCATCTTCTTAAATGACTAAAA
>NZ_JBKQBL010000003.1:272901-274630 GCF_046824975.1 Streptococcus intestinihominis
TATGAAAGTCATTTTTTGAAAATCATCCAGCTGTTTTATAAAAAAATAGTTTGTCTGCATTCAAAAAGAAGTTCCATTATGGAACTTCTTTTGATATCTATTATTTTGCTTCAAAACCTTTTGCAACTGCGTCTGCAAAGTTCTCTTCAACGATGCTTGCACAGTGATCACAGATGGTTGCATGGTAGTGGCGTTCTGCAGTTGTTGGGTCGATACGACGGCAACGGTCACAAACTTCACCAGCAGCACGGTCAACTGTGAAGGCTACATCTTCAAAGGCCACTGCACCTTCTGGGGCTGGTCCTTCTGCGATAGTCAATTCAGAGACAATCAAAAGTTGAGCTACATTGCTATCAACAGCTCCAAGAAGTGTTTTCACCACTTCATTTGGATAAACGGTCAAGTGAGCTTCAAGTGATTTACCGATGACTTTTTCATTCCGTGCTTCTTCCAAGGCTTTTTGAGCTTGACCACGGAAGTCCATGAATGCTGACCAGGTATCCAAGATTTCCTCTTGGTTGGCAAAAGTCTGAGCTTCTGGTAATTCTGACAATTGAACAAAATCTTCGGCTTCAAACTCAAGATATGACCAGATTTCTTCCGCAGTGTGAGGAAGGATTGGTGTCAAAAGTTTGGTGATCTTCACAAGGATGTCATAGAAGACAGTTTGCATTTGACGGCGTTCAAGTGATTTTGCACCTTCGATGTAGACAACATCTTTGGCAAAGTCAAGGTAGAAAGCAGACAAATCAACGTTGATAAAGTTAACCAATGCCTTATAGATTGTCAAGAATTCGAAGTTGGCATAAGCATCACGAATTGTCTTAACAAGTTGGTTAAAGCGAATGGTCATGTACTTGTCCACTGAACGAAGCTCTTCGTAAGCAACTGCATCCTCAGCTGGATTAAAGTCAGAAGTATTAGCAATCAAGAAACGAAGAGTGTTACGGATCTTACGGTAAGTTTCAGAAACTTGGCTCAAGATATCCATAGAGATACGTACATCGTTGCTTGAGTCCACACTGGTTACCCAGAGACGCAAGATTTCCGCACCAAATTGTTTTTCAACATCGCTTGGAGCAATGGTATTTCCAAGTGATTTAGACATCTTCTCACCTTTACCATCAAGGGCAAAACCTTGTGACAAGATTTGTTTGTATGGTGCGACACCATGGTTAGCTACAGAGGTGATGAGTGATGAGTTGAACCAACCACGGTATTGGTCTGACCCTTCAAGATAAAGATCTGCTGGATATTTGAGTTCTGGACGGTTAACCACAACACCATTCCATGAAGAACCTGAGTCAAACCATACGTCCATGATATCTGTTTCTTTCTTGAACTCACCATTTGGCGAACCTGGATGGGTAAATCCTTCTGGCAAGAGGTCCTTGGCATCCCGTTCCCACCAGATGATGGAACCATGTTCTTCAAAGAGTTGAGCCACATGCTCGATGGTTTCAGCTGTCATGATTGGTGTGCCATCTTCTGCGTAGAAGATTGGAAGCGGGACACCCCAAGCACGTTGACGAGAGATAACCCAATCACCACGGTCACGAATCATGTTGTACAGACGGACTTTACCCCACTCTGAGTGGAACTTGACTTTTTCAATTTCATCTAAGATTTCTTGGCGGAATTTAGATACAGAAGCAAACCATTGAGGTACTGCACGCCAGATGATTGGTTTTTTCGTACGCCAGTCAAATGGGTAGGAGTGAGAGATTTC
>NZ_JBKQBL010000003.1:274676-277013 GCF_046824975.1 Streptococcus intestinihominis
TTCTTGAGCAAGAAGTAAATCACCAAGTTTTTCAATAACCGTTGGCACAACCTTGTCGTAGAATTGACCTTCAAACTCTGCACCAGCATTGGCCATCATGATTCCTCGTTCGTTGACAGTTACAGCAACTTCGAGACCATTGGCAACACCGACATTGTAGTCATCCTCACCAAAACCAGGGGCTGTATGGACGATACCTGTACCAGAATCTGTTGTAACGTGGTCACCAAGGATAACAAGTTCATCTACTGCTGTATCCCATGGGTGTTCTGTCACGATGTGGTTCAATTCTGAACCACGATAGGCAGCCAACACTTGAACATCCGCCCAGCCAAATTTTTCAGACAGGCTGTTCAGCAATTCTGAAGCAACTACAAACTTACGAGTTTCACCAGCAGGTTGTACGACTACATAGTCAATATCTGCTCCAACAGTCAAACCACGAGAAGCTGTGATGGTAAATGGAGTTGTTGTCCAAACAACGATGTAAGTATCTGTATCAAGGACACCTTTTCCATCTTTGACCTTGTTAGCATAGTAAAGTGAAGTCGAAACCAAGTCATGGTATTCAATCTCTGCTTCAGCAAGAGCTGACTCAGATGACCAAGACCAGTAAACTGGCTTAGCTCCACGGTAGATATAGCCTTTATTAGCCATTTCACCGAAGACACGGATTTGCGCTGCTTCATAGTCTGGCGTCAAAGTTACATAAGGATTTTCCCAGTCACCTGAAACACCCAAGCGTTTGAAGTCTTCGCGTTGTTTATCTACTTGAGAAAGGGCGTAGTCGCGGCAAAGTTTCAAGTACTCAACCAAGTCCATTTCTTTGCGTTTGACACCTTGTTTAGCCAAGACTTGCTCGATTGGCAAACCGTGTGTATCCCAACCTGGGATGTACGGTGCATAAAAACCTGACATAGACTTAGAACGAACAATGATATCTTTTGAGATCTTGTTCATAGCATGTCCTACGTGGATATTTCCGTTGGCATACGGAGGGCCATCATGCAAGGTGAAATGTGGTTTTCCTTGGTTCAATTCTTGACGACGTTGGTAAAGCTTTGCTTCTTCCCATTCTTTTTGCCAAACTGGCTCTTTTGTAGGCAGGCCAGCCCGCATCGGGAACTCTGTCTTCCCTAAATTCAGTGTTTCTTTAAGTTTCATGGTGTCTCCTCTAAAAAATAATCATACAAAATAAAAGACCACGACCTCGCCAAAAAGGACGACAAGTCGTGGTACCACCTTCATTCAAGAAAGAGAATCCTCTCTTTCTCCTCTTTTGTCGCTAACGCTGACCAGCGTTAGTGGTTACTCATTTCACCACTAAGATTTGTAAAAGGATCAATCCTATCAAAGGAAGTACAGGTCTTCCACCATCGCCTGCTCGCTAAAACTATTTGATAAGATCACTGTTTTTACAGATTATAAAATTGAAACAGATTCCCGTTGTTCTTCCACTTCTGGTGCATCAATATCAGCAACTAGAGGAGTTTCTACAACAATTTCATCAATAGAATCTTGATCTACCTGATTTTTTTCTGCTTCTTCCAAAGCTTCTTGAACTTTTTCATTCAATCCTTCAAAAGCTTGAGTCGCAGACAATTCACGGTTTACAGCTTCAATATGTTTTTGCAATTCTTCAATTTCTGCGCGTGAGAATTGACGAGTCAAATCAATTGCTTCATCATCGTAGTTATGATGAACTGTTTCTTCCAAAGCTTTTTCGACTACTTCACGGAAAGCTTCATCACTTGTTTGAATATACATAGCAGTTGGGCGAAGAATTTCATCCCATTCTGGTGTATCAATGATGCTCAATTGGCTTTCGATAGTTGATTTCAAACGTTGGTGGAAGACACGCGTCTTATTCTTCAATTCTTCCGTTTCTACGGCAACTTTCTTGGCATTGTCTGTAGCATGACGAAGAATTTCATTTGCTTTTGCTTTTGCTTCTTCAACTAAATGGTGAGCATCTTGCTCCGCTTGACGAACGATTGTTTCTGAGCGTTCATTTGCCGCATGTTTCACACGTTCTGCTGTATCTTGAGCGATCAATACTGATTGACTCAAAGAGTCCTTCATTTCGTCAAAGTAGTTCAAGCGCTCTTCCAACGCACTAATTTTTGTTTCCAATTCATGATTTTCACGAACTAATTTTTCATAGTCTCGGTAGACCATGTCTTGAAACTCTTCAACTTCTTTAGCATCGTAGCCTCTAAATTTTACATAAAAGCGTTTATCTTTGATTTCTAAAGCTGTAAGTGCCATAGTTCCTCCTTATTTTCTACTGGAAAATACTTCAACCGTTAATTTGTATTTTCCACTTTTTGATAGGCC
>NZ_JBKQBL010000003.1:277057-278882 GCF_046824975.1 Streptococcus intestinihominis
ATTTTCTGATAGTATTTTAAATCGGCCATACTTTCGAACACTAATTAAATCTGCTACTTGGATCATCCGACTAGGATTATCAATAGTGGCATAGTTTACCTTTACCTGTCCCGACTGAACCAATTGAAAAGCTACAGACCGAGCAAGTTTAAAGGTAGAAGCTACTAGTTTATCAAGTCGAACACTAGTAACCAATAGATCTTTGAGTTTGGATGGTTCATCTACGGTGATAGGTTCTCGACAGTCAATCTCACGAATCTTCACAGATGCCTTTGCGATTTTCTTAAGATTCTCTTTGAAATAGGAGGAGAAACGTTCATCCACATAGATATGAATCTTCCCTTGTCCAACTAGAATATCACCAAAAGACTTTCTTTCTATGCCTAATTGATGGAGAAGCGAACCCAAAACTTGAGAGTGACTTAACCGATAAAACTTATCCGGATAAAGAACTTCTAACAGGCTAATTTCAAAATCAGATGCCTCTAACTGATAGTAGCTAGGAGCCAGAATCACTCGTGCATATTCTGTAGGATAGATTTCTGCACTTGAAAACACCTGCAAACCGTGGTGGGCACCAATTTGTCGTAAAATATCAACCTGATGTGGATTTAAAAAGGAAGTCAGTTCAAAACTATACTGTTGCTCCACTCGAGCTACTAATTCTAGAACTCGATCGATAAAGACGTGGTCTTCTGGACTATAGTGTTGATAAAATCCCTTGGTCATATAAATAGCACCAAAAATTGAAGGACAAACCGTTCCACTACGGATAGAGCAAGTAAGGCAAACATGACTGTAAAGTCTAACCCACCAAATTGCAAAGGAATCTTTCTAAATAGGCTCAAAAATGGTTCGACGATCCGTTGAACCATTTTAGCTAAAGCCGATTCTGATGCATTTGGAAACCAACTAAGCAAAGCATAGATGATTAGTACTAGCTCAAAAACCTGAAAGAAATTTCTAACTAATTGTAGGACAAACATATTAACGATTTCGTTTCATATCAAAGTCGTACTCAGCAACTTCGACATCATTTGGAAGGCGAATATCTTCAATATTCACAACGACATTGATTGGTGTTAATAAGTACATAGTACTCGCAACACGACGTAGATTCCCGGCTAATACATAGCGAGCACCATCCAAATAATCCAAACATCTTCTTGCTTGAACTTCAGTCATATATTGGAAGTCAATAAGAATACTTTCGTTTGCCAACAACAAGTCAACAATTTCAGTTGCTTCTTCGTATTTACGAGGATAGCGAACATCAATTGTAATCTTTTCATCTGCAGCAGAACGATTTCTTGCCAACTCTTGTTGACGTTGATGAAGTCGAGTAATATTTTCAGAAGATGATTTTTGAGATGAAGCTGATTCAACCACTGCTGTAGAAGCTACTTGTGGACGACTAGCTGCAACAGGAGTAGGTTTCTGCTCCTTGGCAGCTACCACAGCTTTTTGACGTGGTTTTGATGATGGTTGTACTGGTTTAGGGGATGCTACAGGTTGGCTAGCTCCGACTGCTTGAGCAGGCGCTTCTTGCACATCGTACTCATCTCCATCTTCAGTAAAATAATCAATCAATCGATCAAATCTATCTTTAAATGACATAATTCTTTCCTATTTGAAAAATGAGGTCCCAATTCGCACAAAAGTCGCACCGTTAGCAATCGCCACATCATAATCACGACTCATTCCCATGCTTAACTCTGTAAAGGGCATATTTTTCAACTGTTTCTTTTGTAATTCTTTTTGAAGTTGGTGAGTTGCTGCAAATATAGCTTGCAACTCGTCCTGACTTGCCTCAAAAGGAGCCATC
>NZ_JBKQBL010000003.1:278925-289582 GCF_046824975.1 Streptococcus intestinihominis
GTCATTAATCCAACAATTTGTAGGTTATCCAAGCCTTCTAGTTCAGGAAGAATCGCATCGAGCTCTTCAGGAGCAAATCCATGCTTGCTTTCCTCTCCAGAAATATTGACTTGTATAAAACATTTAATTGGGTGACTCGCCCTTTTTTGAATTTCTTGGGCAAGCTTCATAGAATCTAAAGCATGGAAGTAATCTACATAATTGATAACTTCTTTTACTTTACGACGTTGGAGACTACCGATCAAATGCCAGGTCAGTCCCTCAACTTTTAGAGCTTGGTATTTTTCTAGAAATTTATCAACACGGTTTTCACCGATATGACAGACTCCTGTATCAACCAAAGCCTTAGCTTGGTCGATACCAACATACTTAGTAACAGCAATCACATTGACCTGATCCGTGCGGTTTGCTGTTTCCATTGCTTGTGCAACCTGCGAGAATATTCGCTCTTTATTTTCAATCAGATTCATTCTTAACGATTACGGAAAAATGGTGGTGTTTCCAACTCATCATCTTCTGAAGAAGAATCTACATAGCGTTCAACTTGACGACCAGTGCTAGTATCAGACTGACGTACAATATTTTCACGACGAATGTCCCAATCTCCAAACGCAGATCCACGAGGTGTTTCTTGTTTAGCACGTGATTGAGGAGTAGGCATTTCGATTTCTTCCTTCAAATCGAATTCGCGATCGAATTGTGGGGTTTGTGGACGTTGTTCACGTGGTCCAGTTTGGTAATAACGTGCTGAACTTGGTGCATGAGATGCAATTCCACTAACTCTTTCAACTTTATCCTGACGAACACCAGTTGCAACAACCGTTACGCGGATTTCATCTTTCATTGATTCATCAATAGATGTACCGAGCCAAATGTTTACGCCATGACCAGCTGCTTGGTTAACAATTTCAGAAGCTTCTTCTGCTTCAATCAAGGTCATATCCAAACCACCAGTAACGTTGACGATCACGTCTTCAGCACCGTCAATGGTTGTTTCAAGGAGTGGTGAGTAGATAGCTTTACGAGCCGCTTCAATGACACGCTCTTCACCATTACCTACACCAATACCCATCAAGGCATTTCCTTTATTTTCCATAACAGTCTTCACGTCAGCGAAGTCAAGGTTAATCAAGCCTGGGCTTGTGATCAAGTCAGTGATCCCTTGAACCCCTTGGCGAAGGACATTATCTGCTTCGCTCAATGCTTCAAGAAGTGGCGTTTTCTTATCTACAATTTCTAACAAGTTGTTGTTGGAAATGATCAACAAGGTATCCACATGTTCGCGAAGTTCATTGATCCCTTCGATTGCAAAGTTTCCGCGTTTTGTTCCTTCAAATCCGAAAGGACGAGTTACAACGGCTACTGTCAAAGCACCAACAGCTTTAGCAATACGAGCGATGACTGGTGCAGCACCTGTACCAGATCCTCCACCCATCCCTGCAGTGATGAAGACCATGTCTGCACCTTGCAAAGCTTCTGTCAATACTTCTTCACTTTCTTCTGCGGCTTTACGACCAACCTCAGGTTGACCTCCAGCACCCAAACCACGAGTCAACTTAGGACCCAATTGGATAACTGTTTCTGCTTTTGCACTTGAAAGTGCTTGTACATCTGTGTTTGCTGCGATGAATTCTACACCAGCAACTCCTTCGTCAATCATGCGGTTGATGGCATTACCGCCACCGCCACCGACACCGATTACTTTAATAACTGCACCTTGTGCCGCTGCTGTGTCAAATGAAAATGTCATAAATACTTACACTCCTTAATCAAACATATTACCGATTAAATTCTTCATTCGGTCTGTAAAGGTAGTTTTTTCTTCTTGTTTTTGTTCTTCAACTGGATGTTGTTGCTCGACGTTAACTACAGGCTCAATTTCTTCCGGTGCATATGCTGGAACAACTGGTTGCTGTACTGGTCGTTCAAACTGAACTGGTTGCTGACGAAGACGTTGATCTCCATGTACAGCAGCCTGAGCAAGAATATCTACATCTGTGAGATTTCCAGCATATTCAGACAAGCTAATCACGTGGGCAAAAGCTGGATTGCGGATTCCAATTTGATTTGGAACATACAATTTCACATTTACACCAAAGACTTCTTGCGCCAATTCTTCAATACCAGGGAGAATAGCACCACCACCGATGATGACAATTCCTCCAGGCAAATCAAGCAAATGTCTTCTTTCAAGATCCTGTTTAATTTGGTCGAAGATGTGTTTGATCCGAGCTGAAATAATCTCTGCCAAATATTTTTCAGATACTTGGACAGGTTCTACTTCCCCAATCACCTCAACGTGGAAGACTTCATCACCAACTGATGGAACATAAGCTTCTCCATAGTTGAACTTCAAGCCTTCTGCTAATTTTTGAGAAGTCTTCAATACTTTAGAAATATCTTTGGTAACGTAATCGCCACCTTCTTGGTAGATATTTGTAAATTGGAGTTCTTGATTCCGAACAGAAGCTACTGTCGTTTGTCCTCCACCTAAATCAATGACGGTCGCACCAAACTCACGTTCTCCTTCGTTCAATACAGACTTAATCATTGCAAGTGGTGAAATAATGATATTCTCAACTTGCAAACCAGCACGTTCAACTGTTTTCCGTAAATTATGGAGGACAGTTCTAGGACCAGTATACAAGAGACCTCGCATTTCCAAACGGATCCCCATCATTCCACGTGGATCGCGGATTCCTTGGAAACCGTCAACTGTGAACTCTTCTGGAATAAAGGTAATGACTTCACGGTCTGGAGTCATACTCTTTGTCAAAGCAGATCTGACAACATTTTCAACGTCTGCATCCGTAATTTCTTTTGAATCACTGGTTACAGGAATCATTCCTTGAGTTGCTTCAATTTGAAGAAGGTTTGCTGGCAACCCAACGTTCACAAGATTGATTGAAATTCCTGCTTTTTCTTCTGCTTGGCTTACTGCACTTTTAATCGCATTAGAAGCAGCCTCAATATCAACAATAATTCCATCTTTGACGCCAGCACTTTTTGCATTGCTGACTCCAATTACATTCATTTCTCCATTGACATGTTCTGCCACCAATACTTTTATTGAACTAGTACCGATATCTAAACCTGTAAAAAAGCCGTTTCTAGCCATTACACCAGTCCTCTCTCTTTTGTTTTCCTATACGTCAATTAATAGCTCCATTTTAGTTAGAACTATCCAAATTTCATTATAACACAAAAATGCCCATAGTGGGCATATTTTCTTTATTTATTTCAGATAATTTATGAGGGTTTACTCAGCGGGAACTTCTTCGTGTTGCTCGGTTACGACTGCACTCTCATCAGAATCTGTCGAGTTAGCATCAGCTTCTTCTGTTTTGTTCCCTTCCCCTTCTTCTTTTTCTTTCTTTTCCAGAGTTAAAGTGGCCATTGTTTCTGCATTGTAACTATATATACCAGCTTCCATATCAATGACACTGTCATCTTCAATCAGCTTGCGAATTTGATGGTAATATGGCAATTTACGCTTGATTTGAGATACCGGTACTAGGACCCTAGTGCCATCCTTCATGGTCAGCGTCACCAAATCCTTCGTCACCTTGCTCGGTGTCAAGTCCACTGACTCAATTTCATCGCGCACAGAAGATGGTATTTTCCCCAAATGTTTGACGAATTGTCGGACCAATTCTCGATCAGAAAAACGAACGGCTAGGTAAGTCTTAGGAAGCTGATCCGCAGCAACTGGTGTCTCTACCACTTCCCCATTCTCTAAAATGGGATAGTGATCTTCCTCCGTCACATAGTAACCAAAGACCTGGTATTCCTCAACCTGAACCTTAAACGTCGTAGGGAAGGCATAGGTCATCGAAATATCTTTGACCCATGGACTTGCTGCCTTCATATTGGCAAGATAGCGATCCCGATTTAAAAAGGTTGTCAAGGTATAATCCCGGTCTTGGATCTGACTCTTTTCAAACAACAAGGTCTGATCCGCATTTTTATTCCCTGAAAATTCGATGATTTTTTGCTTAGCTAAGGGTGTTAAAAGGTAGGCAGAAAAGACTGCAATCAAGGTACTGATCACCAAAACAGGAATAGCTCTGTAGATGTGACGTCTCGCAATCTGACCTTCCTTTTTGGCCTTCTTCGCTAGTTCCTCATCTTCGAACCTATCTTCTGAAGGCTCTGTTAGGTAGATGATTTTTTCTTCTTCATCCTCTTCATCTGTTTCGTCAGGAAGTGTTTCTTGCACTTCCTCCTCAGCTAGATCAGCTACATTCTCATCTTCATCTACTTCTGCAGACTCGCCATCTTGCCCATCTGCTTCTGGATCTTCAGAGGGAGCGTTTTGATTCAGAAGTTCCTGTCTTTCCTTCTCTTCTTGTGCCTTCTTTTCTTTTTCTTCTTGCTCTTCTAATTGTTTCTTTTTTTGATACTCCTGGTTTCGTCTCTGCCATTCAGAGAGCTTTGTGACTTCTTTAGGAGTATTTTGGTTCTTCTTATCCGTCATTTTTTCCTTTTATTAATTTCTTGATGAACTAGACTGTAAAATTCATCCAAGGAAAGCAATTCATTCGAAGCCTTCATCGCTTGATGATAGCTTTCAGCCTCTTGGAACATTTTATCCATCATTTCTTGCAACCGATCCATGCTCAATTCTGGCTCGGCGATGGTTTCTGCATAGCCTTTTTCCACAAAGTATTGAGCATTTTCAATCTGATCTCCCCGACTAGCTTCTTTCCCTAGGGGAACGATGATATGGAGCTTATTCATGGCCAAGAGTTCAAAAATCGTATTGGCACCACCACGGGTCACTACTAGGTCTGCCTTTTGGAGCAAAGGAAGATAGTGATCCGTCACGTAATCCACGCGATAAAGATGAGGTGCTTGTTCATTCAAGGAAGAGTCCCCTGTCAAATTAATGACATTGTAGCTTGCCAACAAGGCTTCTCGATTTTTTGTGACAAACTCATTGAACACTCGCGCGCCAGCAGAGCCACCCACAAAGAGAAGGGTTGGCAACTGTGGATCAAATTGAGCAAATACTGCTTCCAATTCTACTGGGATTGGAAGGGCTTCCTGATGAACCTTGGTCACAGCTCCCACATGTTGGGCTTTCACTAGGCTTTTCGGCTGCTCAAAGGTTGTGAACATTTTTGTCGCAAACTTATAAGCAATTTTATTGGCCAAGCCCATGGAACGGTCGGATTCGTGGACCAATACAGGAACAAAACAGAGTCGTGCAGCCACTACCGGAGGAACAGAAACGAAGCCTCCTTTAGAAAACAAAACCTGTGGCCGTACACGAAGCATGATCCAAATTGATTGGAGAATTCCCCAGAAGACCTTGAAGATATCCAACATATTTTGCCAAGAGAAATAACGGCGCAACTTGCCCGTCGCAATCGAATGGAAATAGATGTCCAAACCAGACTTCAAAATCTCTTGGTGTTCAATCCCTTTCTTGTCTCCAATATAATGAACTTCCCAACCATCCTCGATGAAGCGAGGGATGAGGAGAAGGTTCAAGGTCACATGCCCAACTGTACCTCCCCCTGTAAATACTATTTTTTTCATATTAATTTTTCAACTCTTCTACTGTTTTAAGGAACTCATCGCCCCGTACTTCAAAATTCGCGTACATGTCCCAACTGGCATTGGCTGGACTAAGCAAGACGATATCGCCCGGCTCAGCTAATTCAAAGGCTTTGCGCGTTGCGTCTGCCACATCCGTCGCATCTAGATAGAACACACCCGCTTGATCCGCTGCTCGTTTCACCCGTTCAGCAGACTCTCCAAGGATGACCATCTTTTTAAGACCAGTAATATCTGGCACCAATTCGTCAAACTCATTGCCTCGGTCCAAGCCACCAGCGATTAAGATGACATGAGCGTTATCAAAGCCAGACAAGGCTTTTTGGGTTGCTAAGATGTTGGTAGACTTGCTATCATTGTAGAATTTCACCCCTTCAATCTCAGCTACATACTGCAAGCGGTGCTTCACACCGCCAAAGGCTGATAAGGTTTCTTGGATAGTTTGATTGTCAATGCCACGAAGTTTGACCACTGCAATGGTAGCTAAAGCATTTTCTACATTGTGGCTGCCTGGTACTCCAATTTGGTCTGCTCGCATGACGGCTTCACCTCGGAAGTAAAGGACACCGTCCTCTAAATATGCTCCGTCCACCTTTTCTTGGGTTGAAAATGGCACCACAGTAGCCTCTGTTTGCTGCGCCAAGTCTTTGGCTAAATCTTGGTTAAAGTTTAGTACTACAAAATCCTTGGCAGTCATATTCTTTTGAATCGCCCATTTTGCAGCTACATAGCCTTCGAAAGATCCATGGTAATCCAAGTGGGTCGGCATCAAATTGGTAATGACTGCGATTTCTGGGTGAAAGGCTTCAATCCCCATCAATTGGAAGGAAGATAATTCCATTACCAATGTGTCTTTAGCTGTCGCTGTTTGAGCGACTTGACTAGCTGGAAAACCAATATTTCCAGACAAGAGACCGTTTTGTCCAGCGGCAGTTAATACTTCTCCAATCATGGTAGTGGTGGTTGTTTTTCCGTTTGAACCAGTGATTCCGATGATGGGCGCTTCTGAAACGAGGTAGGCCAATTCAACTTCGGTCAAAACAGGGATGCCTTTTTCAAGGGCTCGTTCAACCATAGGATTCGTGTAAGGAATTCCAGGGTTCTTCACCATCACTGCAAAGTCTTCATCCAAGAGTTCCAGAGGATGTCCTCCTGTCACAACTTTGATCCCTTCTTCCAGCAAGCTTTGGGCTGCAGGATTTTCTTCAAAGGCTTTGCCATCATTCACCGTTACGATAGCTCCTAGGCGATCGAGTAGTCGCGCTGCAGATTCTCCAGACTTAGCCAATCCTAAAACAAGGACTTTTTTATTTTTAAATGTTTCAATGACGTTCATAGCTTTTTTCTCTCCAATTTGTTCACCTTCTATTTTACCCTTTTTTAGACAATTTAAAAAGTCTAAAGACAGCAAAAATGACCTCTTCAGCATCTTTCATAAAAAAAGAGTCGCCATGATTTTAAATCACAACAACTCTATTTTATGGAGACAAGCTCTCCAGTTTATTCTGATTTATCCAGGCGTTTAGAAGACTTGGTCGGCAATCGCGAAATATCAACGAGGGCCAGATAGCCTACAAAAGCAAGGAAGGCGCCCACAAAAAATTCTGAAGGCAATTGGAAAATTTGGAAAATCGCTAAGCAAAGGAGGATGACCAAAGAGACCAATAATACGACTAGGGTAACTACATTCAGAGTTCCTCTGATGCTCTTTGGAGCTGCAAAAAGGTAAAAAAGGAGGATCAAAATACCTATAATTAAATAAACCATTTTGTCACTCCTTTCTTATTTCTTATTCAGCTGCAGCTGATTTTTTCTTTTTGTTTGCTTTTTCGCGCTCTGCCTTATTCAAGATTTGTTTACGTAGACGGATTGATTCAGGTGTTACTTCCATGTACTCATCGTCGTTCAAGAACTCGAGTGATTCTTCAAGCGTCAAGATACGAGGAGTCTTGATAACCGCTGTTTGGTCCTTAGTAGCGGAACGAACGTTAGTCATTTGTTTAGCCTTCGTGATATTAACAGTCAAGTCGTTCTCACGAGAGTTTTCACCGATGATCATGCCTTCGTAAACCTCAGTACCTGGGTTAACAAAGATGGTTCCACGTTCTTCGATAGACATGATAGAGTAGGTTGTTGCCTTACCAGTATCGATAGAAACAAGGGCACCACGGTGACGACCACCGATTTCCCCTGGGATCAATGGCAAGTATTGGTCAAAGGTATGGTTCATGATCCCGTAACCACGAGTCATTGACAAGAATTCAGTTGAGTATCCAATCAAACCACGCGCAGGAACAAGGAAGACCAAACGAGTTTGACCGTTACCTGTTGCAACCATATCCAACATTTCACCCTTACGTTCAGAAAGGCTTTGGATGACGGACCCTTGGTATTCTTCTGGTGTGTCGATTTGCACACGTTCAAACGGCTCACATTTCACACCATCGATTTCTTTAATGATAACCTCTGGACGAGATACTTGAAGCTCGTATCCTTCACGACGCATGGTTTCGATCAAGATAGACAAGTGCAATTCCCCACGTCCTGAAACGGTCCATTTATCTGGTGAGTCTGTTGGTTCTACACGAAGAGAAACGTCTGTTTGCAATTCTGCTTGAAGGCGCTCTTCGACCTTACGAGAAGTCACCCATTTCCCTTCACGACCAGCAAAAGGTGAGTTGTTGACCAAGAAGGTCATTTGAAGGGTTGGCTCATCGATATGAAGAACTGGAAGAGCTTCAATAGCATCTGTTGGAGTAATGGTTTCACCAACGAAGATATCTTCCATACCTGATACGGCAATCAAGTCACCTGCTTTAGCTTCTTGGATTTCACGACGTTCCAAACCAAAGAAACCAAAGAGTTTCGTAACACGGAAGTTCTTCGTTGTGCCGTCTAGTTTAGAAAGGGTTACTTGGTCCCCAACTTTTACGGTACCACGGAAGATACGTCCGATACCGATACGTCCTACGAAGTCATTGTAGTCAAGAAGAGACACTTGGAATTGAAGCGGCTCATCTGAGTTATCAACTGGAGCTGGGATGTGATCGATAATGGTGTCAAAGATTGGCGCCATGGTCTTTTCTTGATCTGCTGGATCATCTGACAAGGAAGATGTTCCGTTGATCGCTGATGCATAAACAACTGGGAAGTCAAGTTGGTCATCATCCGCACCAAGCTCGATGAAGAGTTCCAAGACTTCGTCTACTACTTCTGCTGGACGAGCAGATGGCTTATCGATTTTGTTGACTACAACGATCGGCACAAGGTCTTGTTCCAAGGCTTTTTTCAATACGAAACGAGTCTGCGGCATGGTTCCTTCGTAGGCATCTACGACCAAAACAACACCGTCAACCATTTTCATGATCCGCTCAACTTCTCCACCGAAGTCCGCGTGTCCTGGTGTGTCCATGATGTTGATACGAGTCCCGTTGTAAGCAACGGCTGTATTTTTCGCAAGGATGGTGATTCCACGCTCTTTTTCGATATCGTTTGAGTCCATTGCACGCTCTGCCAACTCTGTACGCGCGTCAAGAGTTTCAGATTGTTTCAACAATTCGTCAACGAGGGTTGTTTTACCGTGGTCGACGTGGGCGATAATCGCGATATTACGGATATCTTCTCTTAATTTTGTCATGATTTCCTCTATTGTATTCAAAAATTTATTTTCTAACTGAACGATTATACCACAATTTTAAGCAAATGACTTAACTCAAGTAAGTGTAAATGTTTTCATGTTTTCTTTCGAAAACCTGCTTTCTCATTCCCACTCCTAACCACTCTATTCATGAAAATTTTTCACCTCTTTATCCCTTTTCTTCATCCTTTTTCCGAATACTTGTGCTTCTCTCCATTTCATGCTATCCTGTCTTTTATGAGATTAGATCAATTACTGGCCCACTACCAAATTCCTCGTAAGGAAATTAAACAAAGCCTGGCCAAAAGGCAGATTCTGGTCGATGGACGTATTGCGACAAAATTATCCCAAAATGTCGATACCGGTCTCCAAGAAGTTTGTTGGAAGGATCGAGTCCTTACCGACTGTTCCCATCGCTATTTTCTTCTTCATAAACCTCAAGGACTGGTTACGGCTACCAAGGATGCCCAACATCCTACAGTGCTGGACCTTCTCCGAGCAGAAGACCGGACACCCAATACCTATCCTATCGGCCGACTAGATCGGGATACGACTGGCCTCCTCCTACTGACAGACAATGGTCCTCTAGGCTTCCAACTTCTTCATCCCCAATACCATATCGAAAAAGAATACGCGGTCACAGTCAACGGCCCTCTAGAAGCTACTCATATCGATCGTTTTCAAGACGGGATTACCTTCTTAGATGGGACCAGGTGTAAGCCGGCTAAACTCGAAATCCTTAGCTCCAGCCCCGAAGGAAGCCAGGCCCTGGTCACCCTGTCTGAGGGGAAATTCCATCAGGTGAAAAAGATGTTTCTCTCTGTCGGTGTCAAGGTAACTAGCCTCAAGCGAATCAAATTTGGAGATTTTTCATTAGACCCTAACCTAGCAGAAGGTCAATACCGCCCCTTGAACCAAGATGAATTACAGATTATTAAAAACTATTTAGAAAACAATTGATAAAACAAAAAAAGCTTTAGTTTGAACTGCACCCCAAAAGTTAGACAGAAAAAATCTAACTTTTGGGGTGTTTTTATTATGAAATTGACTTATAAGGATAAAGTTCAGATCTATGAACTTAGAAAACAAGGATATAGCTTAGAGCAGCTTTCAAATAAATTTGGGATAAACAATTCTAATCTTAGGTACATGATTAAATTGATTGATTGTTACGGAATAGAGTTCGTCAAAAAAGGAAAAAATCGTTACTACTCTCCTGAATTAAAACAAGAAATGATTGATAAAGTTCTACATGAAAACTGGTCTCAAGATAGAATTTCTCTCGAATATGCTCTCCCAAATCGTGGTATGCTTCCAAATTGGATGGCACAATACAAGAAAAACGGGTATACTATTGTTGAAAAAACGAGAGGGAGAGTACCTAAAATGGGACGTAAACGTAAGAAAACTTGGGAAGAAATGACAGAACTAGAGCGACTCCAAGAAGAGAATGAACGC
>NZ_JBKQBL010000003.1:289626-296325 GCF_046824975.1 Streptococcus intestinihominis
TTACGTACCGAGGTGGCTTACTTAAAAAAGTTAAAAGAGCTAGAAGGCAGGGACGAAGCCTTACAACGAGAAAGGCAGAGACAATTAGAGAAATGGCTTCAGGAGGATTTCGACTAGATTTACTTCTTGAAGTGGCTCGTTTACCTCGCTCAACTTACTACTATCAGTTGAAGCAACTGGATAGGCTTGACAAAGATAAAGATCTTAAAGCTGAAATTCAATCTATTTTTACTGAGCACAAAGGAAATTATGGCTATCGCCGAATGACTCTTGAATTGAGAAATCGTGGTTATGTGGTCAATCACAAAAGAGTTCAACGCCTGATGAAGGTCCTTGGTTTAAGTGCTCGAATTCGTCGTAAACGGAAGTATTCTTCATACCAAGGAGAGATTGGTAAGAAAGCAGTCAACCTTATTCAACGGCATGATGGAATCTTTCTTTGGCATTTTGAAATCAGAATTATTTTATGGTTACGAGAATACATTTAAGTCGCTTAACCAATTGGAACAAGCTATTGTAGAATATATTGATTATTGCAACAACAAACGAATTAAGGTAAAACTAAAAGGACTCAGTCCTGTACAGTACAGAACTAAATCCTTTGGATAAATTAATTATCTAACTTTTTGGGGTCAGTACACTGATAACCTATCTTTTATTAATAGTTTAGATATTGTTCAATTTCGGATTTTTGGATTTCTTTTCCGTAGTGACAAATCGGGCAAGAAAGGAAATAAGTTTTACCGTAAGGAAAGAGCGGAATCCAGTAAAGAGTATACTTGCGTCCGTATTCCGTAATTTCCCAAGTACCAACATTGTTACAATGGCCACATTCGATAGCAGTTTGTGTATGTCCCAATAATTTTTGGTAACCTTTTGAACCCCAAAATAGAATCATTTTATAATCTCCTTAAAATTAATATCATTTTATGATGGCGCATCAAGCGTCTTTAGCAAAATGTTCCTTGATTTTAACTAGTCTTGACTTTCCCATCCCATGAATCCAAACCATAGGACAAGATATAGATATCTTTATAGCCCTGTTTTTTCAAGAAGAGAGCCGCATTGGTCACACGGGACCCACGACTGTTTTCATAGAGCAAGACTGGTTTATCTTTGCGAAGAGCAGACAGACTCACTTTTAACTGGTTAGAAGGAATATTCCGAGCTCCCAAAATATGCTTAGCGTGGAACTCATTTGGATCGCGCAAGTCCACTAATTGGCCTTTGCGGATCAATTCTTCAAACTCTGCATTGTCCACAATTTTTGCAGCCCGACGGATACGGAAGTAATTGTAGCCCATCCAGCCAAACATTCCTAAAACAATCAACCATACTAAAATATTTGTTAAACTCACTTTTCTTTTTCCTCTTCTAAATAACGTAATTCCTGTGCGTGTTCTCTACGTAAGACAGCTTCTGCTTCTAGATAATCCAATTTTTCCATCAGCCCAGCGTCATAGATTCTTTTTAATTCAATCTTCATCAATTCGATGTCGTAAAGTCGTTTTCCGACATAAATGATGATTCCAAATTTTTTCAGAAATTGTTGAACATCGTACAGGGTTTTCATGTGCTTATTCTATCAAATCTTTCAAGTATTTTCAAGATGGCCCCTGTTTTATTTACAGGAAAAATCACTTCCAAACAAAATGAGCCTCCCAAGCAAGGAAGGCTCGTTTGTTTATTTTCAGATTACAAACCTGGTGCTTGACCTAATTCAGCGGCAATCATCCAGATATGTTTTTCCAATTCAGCTTTTGCACCAACAAAGATATCGTTGGTCACGTCATCTCCTTCAGCATCTGTGATATCCAAGGCTTTTTGATAAAGACTTACCAAGTAGCGGAAGATAGAAAGAACACGTCCCAAATTTTCTTCCATAGAGCGTTCGAATGAACCTTTTTCTTCTTGGATGTTGCTGTGTTCCAAGAACTCAACCATGCTAGCGTATGGGGCACCACCCAAGGTAATCAAGCGTTCACTCACTTCATCAAGAGTCGCATCCAAGCTTTCCATGTACTCATCCATTTTTGGATGCCATACGAGGAAACCACGGCCACGCATATACCAGTGCACTTGGTGCAAGGCAATATGAGCGACATAAAGGTCTGCCACCACTTGATTCAAAACCGCTTTTGTATCGGTTAAACTCTTGCTTACTTCGCTGATTGTTGCAAATGTTGCTACGTCTTTTGCTGCTTCTTTTTTAATTGTTGTCATAACTAAATTCTCCTTTTTTAGAATTATTCTAATTTAGTTATATTATAATCCTTCTAATTAAGAAATGCAAGAGAAAATGCTTAAATAAGAAAAGTTAGAAAATTGTTTCAGTTCTAATCGTTATTCGTCATCTTTTTTACGAATTATATAAGTATGATTAACTTTTATTTTTTTACAGTCGGTGCCTGCATCGCCTCCTTTTTAGGGCTTGTGATCGACCGCTTTCCAGAAAGCTCCATCATCTGTCCGAGAAGCCACTGCGATCATTGCCAACAGACCTTAAGACCTCTGGACCTGATTCCCATTCTCTCACAAGTACTTTTTCGATTCCGTTGTCGCTACTGCCAGAGTCCTCTTCCTTATTGGTATGCCCTTTTTGAAGGCTGGAGTGGCCTCCTTTTTTTGCTATGCTATCAGGGCTTTCTTCCCATTCCTCATCTCCTGCTTCTGCTTGGCAGTTGTGTTTTGGCTATCTATGATTTGCGTTCCATGGAGTACCCTCTCCTTCTCTGGCTAATACTCCACACTCTTTGCCTACTTTTCACCGGCCCTACCCTCTTGATGGGAGTCTTTCTCTTCTTAGGAATTCTATCTTGTCTTTACTCCATTGGCATTGGAGCAGGGGACTTTCTCTTACTGGCTACTTTTTCTTTGACCCTCTCAGCTACCCAAGTCCTCCTAGTCATGCAAGGGGCTTCCCTCATTGGTCTCCTGGTCTTTCTCTTTAAAAAAGAAAAAGACCGGATTCCTTTCGTTCCCTGTCTTTTTCTGAGTTATCATGCTTTACTCTTTTTTACAATTTTTAGCAGATAAGATTGTTTAGTTTGTAGCTTTCGCTTCTAGATAATCTGCAATAGCAGCTACGTCCTTATCCCCACGTCCTGAAACATTGATGATGATAATCTTGTCTTTGTCCAATTGTGGAGCGCGTTTAACCGCTTCTGCAATCGCATGGGAACTTTCAATAGCTGGGAGGATCCCTTCTGTCTTACTGAGAAGAAGAAGAGCTTGAACTGCTTCATCATCTGTCGCAGCTACATATTCGACACGACCAGAGTCTTTAAAGAAAGCATGCTCTGGACCAACCCCTGGGTAGTCCAAACCAGCAGAGATCGAGTACACTGGCGCTACTTTTCCATCTTCTCCAAAGACAGCATAGGTCTTCATGCCATCGACAACTCCAACAGTCCCCTTGGTCATGGTCGCTGCGTGCTGATCAGTATCCAAACCATGGCCTGCTGCTTCAACTCCGACCAATTTGACTGCTTCATCACCTACATATTGGGAGAAGGCACCAATGGCATTGGATCCCCCACCAACACAGGCAATGACATAATCCGGCAAACGCCCTTCTTTTTCCAAGATTTGGCGTTTAGATTCTTCACTGATCACCTTTTGGAATTCATGCACAATGGTTGGGTAGGGGTGAGGTCCAACAGCAGACCCCAAAACGTAAAAAGCATCCAGATCCGCCATCCATGCTCCAAAAGCAGCATCAACAGCGTCTTTCAAGGTCTTTGTACCTGTTTCAACCGCATGGACGGTTGCCCCCATCATTTCCATGCGGAAGACATTGAGACGTTGGCGTTCCACATCTTCTGCTCCCATGTAGACATCACAGGCCATGCCAAACTTAGCTGCCGCAGCTGCTGTAGCTACACCGTGTTGACCAGCTCCTGTTTCGGCAATCACGCGCGTTTTGCCCATGCGTTTGGCCAAGAGGATTTGCCCCAAGACGTTATTTAACTTGTGCGAACCTAGGTGATTCAGATCTTCGCGCTTCAAATAAATTTTTGCCCCACCTAAATGTTCTGTCAAACTTTCCGCAAAGTAGAGTGGTGTTTCCCGACCAGAATAATCTTTCAAATAATGTTTGTATTCTGCGATAAATTCTGGGTCATTTTTGTATTGTTCAAAAGTTGCCTCTAATTGATCCAGCAAGTTTTGAATGGGTTCTGGTACGAAAGATCCACCAAATTGTCCGAAATAGCCTTTAGTTTCTGTCATGATTGTGTCCTCTTTTCTATATTTTCAATCCTGTTTATGATCTTTTTTCTCTCTCGATGGTCCTTTGAGCTGCAGTCTCACTGGATCCCTTTGAGATACAAAAAACCTCACACAGAAAAATCTGTGTGAGGACGATTCGATACCGCGGTGCCACCTCAATTGTAGGAAGACATTCTTTCTCCTACATCTCTGACCTGTCTAACAACAGGGTGCACGATAAGGTGTGCTCACCGAATTTTTATTGTTTCAAATTCATCATCATAAACGCATCAGCCCATTTCAAGATTCACCACTGCTTGTTCGCAATCACCACAAGCTCCCTGGAAGTGAGAAAAACCTCTACTTTTCTGATGTCTTGAAGCTATTATAGCTCCCGCTTCTGACTTTGTCAACCTAAAATTTGAAATCGTATTCAATCGTTCGGATTTTAGTCCAAACTAAGATAGATTATCCTTACCCATAGAAGCTTGCACCCATTTAAAACACAGATAGGCTAGGTAGCCTCCCAGAGTATTGGTCCACAGATCATCTATCTCAAACACCCGATTGAAATCAAACAAGAGGTCTAACACAATCTGACTAAGCTCGATCCACACACTCATCCCTAGACTAAAGCAAAGGACGCGTTTCCTAGTACCTAGCCAAGGCCAAAGCCACAGCAGTTGAAAAACCAAAGGGAACAAGAGAAAGATATTGGCTATATTCTGTACAAACACCTTGATCAGCTGGAGCAGACTGGTCACTTGACCTAGGTTGATGAGAGAATTAAAGGGAATCAGTAATACGACTACACGACCAAAATGCTGAATCCCAGGTGTTTCCATCCCTGGTTCAGGCCGCTGGGGAAGAAAACACAGGAGACAGAGCAGGACAAAATAGAAGAAACTGCCACCTAGTAGCAGTTGTCTTCCTTTTTTTGTTAATTGCCCTTCTTCTATCAGCCAGTTGTTACGGTTGAGCTTCTTCAACAATGGCTTTCTCCCGGTCTCTCTTCATCGTATTAGAACGCAATTGTCCACAAGCGGCATCGATATCTGTTCCATGCTCTTGACGAACCACGCAGTTGACTCCATTTTTCTTCAAGGTGTCATAGAAGGCCATCACTCGCTCTCTTGGACTCCGGCTATATTGGTCATGCTCACTAACTGGGTTGTAAGGGATCAAGTTGACATAAGATAGCTTCTTGATATTTTTGAGGAGTTCTGCCAATTCCAAGGCTTGCTCGACACCATCATTGACTTCGTTGAGCATGATGTACTCGAAGGTCACCCGACGGTTGGTCGTTTCGATATAGTACTCAATGGCCGCAAATAATTTCTCAATCGGGAAGGCCCGGTTGATTTTCATGATGCTAGAACGCAAGTCATTGTTTGGAGCATGAAGGGATACTGCCAAGTTGACCTGAACCCCTTCATTGGCAAAGTCACGAATCTTATGAGCCAAGCCAGACGTTGAAACGGTAATATGACGGGCACCGATAGCCAGCCCCTTGTCATCATTAACCGTACGGACAAAGCTTAAGACATTCTTGTAGTTGTCAAACGGCTCACCAATTCCCATCACAACGATATGGCTGACACGTTCATCTTGTCCACGTTCGTCAAAGTATTTTTGAACCAACATGATTTGGGCAACGATTTCCCCGCTGTTCAAATCGCGTTGCTTCTTGATCAAACCAGATGCACAGAAGGTACAGCCGATGTTGCACCCTACCTGAGTGGTGACACAGACTGACAAGCCATAATGTTGACGCATCAAAACTGTCTCGATCAACATGCCATCTGGCAATTCAAAGAGGTATTTGACAGTCCCATCTGCCGACTCTTGAACGATCCGTTGTTTCAAAGGATTAATCACGAACTGGTCGTTCAAGGTTTCAATCAAGTCCTTCGATAGGTTGGTCATTTCTTCGAATGACTGGACGCGTTTCCGATAGAGCCATTCCCAGATTTGGGTCGCTCGAAATTTCTTTTCACCATTTTCTTCTGCCCACTCGATCAGTTCTTGTCGAGTCAAGCCATAAATTGAAGGTTTCATCTTATCTCTTTTCTCTCTTTACTTTTGACGGATGACAAAGTGGCGTTCTTGCTCACCCTGTGCATCTTTTTTTCTAGACCGCTGACGGTTCTTTTTCTTTGGTTGAGAAGTCTTTTGTTTTTGCTCTTGTTCACGTTCTCGTGACTGATTTTTAGAACGATTCCGGCGATTTTGACGACCGCCACGCTTAGCAGAACGATTCCCCTCTTCCTGTTGTTTAGGAGAAGATTTCTTGTCAAAGGATGCTCGACGGGGTTCTGCATTTTCTAGGACAAAATAAGCACAGCCATAGCTACAGTATTCTAATAAATAATCTTCCAGACGGCTGATTTTCTCTGCATCTGTGACAGGGCGATCATCTTTATAGAAGCCACGTAGACGCAACTGTTCATTGCTCCAATCACCGACAATGTAATCAAATTTGGTCAAAAC
>NZ_JBKQBL010000003.1:296374-296632 GCF_046824975.1 Streptococcus intestinihominis
CTCTGAAAAACGCTGACCAAAGACCGTAGCATCAAAGGCATCATTCTGATTCTCAACCAGCTCAAATGTTAATTGTTCTGCTAGCACTTGATTGCCAACCAGACGAAATTCCGGTCCGGGATATTTATTGTAATTAAATAATTCAGGGGATATTTCTTTGCGCATAGCCTTCCTTTATTCATACCTTTAGTTGTAACACTTTATTTTATCATAAATCCCTATCTTTAGATAGAATTTCAACGGAAAAGAGAAAATCTG
>NZ_JBKQBL010000003.1:296677-298277 GCF_046824975.1 Streptococcus intestinihominis
TAAAAAGTCTGACGATTTAATTTACCTTTTCTTGCTGTCACATTATAAAAAGCAGGCTTTGAAAAAAGCCTGCTCAGATGGAAAATAAAGTCTTCTGAAAAACTTTCCTTAGGTGAGTACGGACGTCAGCGAACTTCGTAGAAGTTCCATGACTAATTATTGAGCCTAAGGTCTCAATAATTCCGTGTGCCTGAAACAATTGCGTTTCAGGCACTTTTCTCACGGCGGAAAGTTTTTTAGATGACTTCGTTTTCAATCTAAAACAAAGAAGGCAATCTTTGTCTCTATGAATATTCATTGCCGGATGGAAGAGGCAAATAAAGAGTGATTTTCGTATAGCTATTGGCCTTAGAATCAATCTCCATATGATAGGCTTCGCCAAATTGAAGATGCAATCGTTGGTCAACATTTTTCAAGCCAACACCTCCTAAACGAAGAAGGGTTTGGTCTGTTGACTCTGATTGGTCAAACCCTCGTCCATTGTCAAAAATCGATACGCAGGCGGAGTCTCCACTGACTTCAGTCGTCACTCGAATGAGACCTGGCCGATCGATCTCTTTAATGCCATGGTAAATCGCATTTTCCACTAAGGGTTGAAGCACTAATTTGGGGAGCTGATAGTCGCCCAACCGTTCATCTTCTAGAATTTCATAATTGAGCTTTTCACCATAACGTTGCTTCTGAATGAAAAGATACTGGCGTACATGGTCAATTTCATCTCTCAGTAGGATTTGTTCCTGGCCTTGGTTGAGAGCCAGTCGAAAATATTGAGCCAGAGATTTGGTGATATCGACTACGCGCCGACTATCATTAAACTCCGCCATCCAGACAATCGTATCCAAGGTATTATAGAGGAAATGCGGATTAATCTGAGCCGAAAGTGCCCGCAACTCGTAACGCCGTGCGTTCTGCTCCTCTTCCTTGACCTGTTGCATGAGGTTATCGATTTGGTCCAACATGGCATTAAAAGCTTGAGCAAGGTCCACCAATTCTGGAGATCCTTTGGCTGCAGCTCTCACGTGAGCATCTCCTGCTCCAATCCTCAAAATGATAGTCTGAAGGTCTCGTAAGGGTTTGATCCACAAACGCAGAACAAAGCCAATCCCTATTAAACACATAATCAAAGCTAGCAATCCTAGGCCAATGAAAGAGTACAGGAGCTGCGACTGAAGCATCTGAAGCCCTTCAAGCGAAGCCACTCCAATCAAGGTCCAATCACTATTTGGAATCGGAACCTGATAGATAAAATTCTGCCCTCCTTTTGCATAGCCATCCTTCACAGCAATATAGGGCTGCATGGCCTGCATTTCTTGGCTAGAGGAATAGACCGCCTTTTTAGGATGGTAGACAAACTCATGCTTTTGATTAATGATAAAACTAAAGCCTTGCTTCCCTAGTTGAAGGTGATCCAAGTAAGCCTGAAGGCTATCGTAGCCAATATCCAAGCGTACTACTCCGAGATTTTGACCAGTCTGATCGACCACTTCTTGGGTAATAGAAACCACCCATTTTTCTTTTTCCGAGGTCAAGGATTCCTTTCGAGCTGGCGTCAAGACCGGCATGGCTCTTTCCTTAATCGCCTCTTGATACCAACTTTCAT
>NZ_JBKQBL010000003.1:298320-303644 GCF_046824975.1 Streptococcus intestinihominis
TCATCATATCTGAAGAAGTCTGCATGCTGATTTTGGTATCTGTCGCTACCAGACGTCCGTCCTTAGTCACCAGGACTGCTGAGACCAGGTCCGGATCCGTTTCAATCATCGTTCGCATCAAGTGCTGAACCGTTTCTTGATCTGCACTCCTATCTTGGGCAAATTGGCGAACAGCCTGTTCCTTGCTAAGCACCGTTGTGGTCTGCTTTAATTTTTTTAGATAGGACGTAATAAACTGACTACTTTGATCGATACTATTTCTTGTTGTCCGCTCTGTTTGCTGGCGGATCGTCCCTGAACTCGTTTGATAGTAAAGGCTACCAATAAGACCAAAAAGGAGGAGAATGAAGAGAAAAAAGTAGAGGACCAGCTGAATCAGCAAGGGATATCGTTTCATTCATGCTCTCCTTTTTTGTACTGCCTTGGCGTCACCCCAACAACCTGCTTAAAGCGTTGAGAAAAATAGTTCATATCTTCAAAACCAACCTGATCGGCGATCTCATAAATCTTTAAATCTGTCGTGAGAAGTAAGAGGCGAGCCTTCTTCATGCGCTCTTGGATGAGGTATTCTTGAAAGGGAAGTCCCAATTTTTTCTTGATCAATACACTTAGATAAGAGGGACTGAAACCAAGTTGATAGGCCAAATCCTTCAGGGTTAGCTGGGAATCTGCTAAACGAGTATGAATAGCTTCTTCTAAGTCTGTCGAATAACCATGACTGACCAAATCTTCGACTTGCGCCTTTTTTCGCTCTTGATCGAGTTTTCCTTTCACCTTGGCTAACATCTCTTCGATATCATCTTTTGAAAAAGGCTTCAGCAAATAATCATCTGCACCTAACTTGATGGCTTTCCTCGCAAACTCAAAGTCATCATAACCTGTCAAAAAAATGATATGACAAGACGGAGACTGCTCTTTGACGAGATGGGCCAGATCCAAGCCATTCATTTGTGGCATATTGATATCGGTTAGAAGGATATCAGCTGGTTGATCTTGAAACTTCTCCCAGGCCTCACGGCCATTTTCTGCCTGGTTGATGACGGTCATTCCAAACTGTTCATAATCCACTAAGGAAGTCAGTCCCTGCCGGATAAGCTCTTCATCTTCCACAATCATGATCGCATACATGTCTTTCACCTACTTGTTTTTGCTAGGCTTATTATAGCAAATTGTAGTTCCAAATGTCTCAGACATAGTCTAATAAATAACCGTAGCCCTTTTCCACCATCTCTGCTTTAGGGATGAATTTGATTGACAAGCTATTGATGCAATAGCGAAGGCCGCCTTTTTCCTTGGGACCGTCGGTAAAAACATGGCCCAGATGGGAATTTCCCACACGGCTCCGAACTTCTGTCCGAGTCATATTGAAACTCTTATCCTCCTTATAGATTGCCACATCAGGACTAATAGGACGACTGAAACTTGGCCAACCACAACCAGAATCAAATTTATCCTTAGAGGAAAAGAGCGGCTCACCGGTCACGACATCTACATAAATACCGGCATCAAACTGATCCCAGTAACGATTGGAGAAGGCCCGTTCGGTATCATTTTTTTGTGTCACCGCATACTCTTCAGGAGATAACTTCTTTTTGATTTCCTCATCGCTTGGCTTAGAGTAGCGACTAGCATCAATAACAGGATAAGAAGCCTGATTGACATCGATATGGCAGTACCCATTCGGATGTTTCTTTAGATAATCCTGGTGGTAGTCCTCAGCCTTGATGAAATTAGTCAGTGGCTCTTTTTCCACCGCTAACGGTTTGTCGTATTTTTTTGCTACCTCTTCAAAGACTTGGTTAATAGTTGGAAGGTCTTCTTGAGAGACATAATAGACACCTGTTCGGTATTGAGTTCCTTGATCATTTCCTTGACGATTCTTCGACGTTGGGTCGATAATCCGGAAATAATGCAGGAGTAATTCTTTCAGAGATACCTGCTTGACATTGTAAGTGATATGAACTGTTTCAGCATGGCCTGTTTGAGGGACTAATTCATACTTGGTTGTTTCTCCCTTTCCATTGGCATAACCTGATTCGGCATCAATGACACCCGGAACGCGGGAAAAATACTCTTCCACACCCCAGAAGCAACCACCAGCTAGATAGATTTCTCGTTGGTCTTCTGGATTGACTTTTTCTTCCTGCTTTTTGTTTGCTACTGGTGTCTGACTCATGGACGCTTTTTTGATCTGCTCAGTCGTCGCATCTGATGTATCCAAGGCCATGGATCCTTTGACAAGGAAAAAGATTCCAAAACAAAATAGCCCCACTAAAAGAATGGAAATGAGTTTCCATTTTGTTTCCATTTTATGTCCTCCTTACTTCATTTCTTTTAGAGTCTGGACGATGTCTTCCTTGCTCATATAACCGATATGGGTCTTAGCGAGAGTTCCATCGCTTGCAATAAAGAGTGCCGATGGATAAGAACGAATCCCATACTCTTTTAGCAGTTCCCCTTTACTATCTAGCAAGACTGGGAAATCCTTGTAATCCAAAGACTGGTACCAGTTTTTGAAATCTGCTTCTGATTTTTCACCATTAAAAGTTGGAGCTACAACGGATAAGACCACATAATCCTTACCCGCCTCTTCTTTTGCCAACTCATTGGTATCCCCTAATGTCGATAGGCAAATAGAGCACCAGGAAGCCCAAAATTTGAGGTAAACTTTCTTCCCTTTGTAATCAGATAAGCGGTAGGTCTTACCGTCTACTCCTTGCAGGTTAAACTCTTGAACCTTCTTTCCAGCTTGCTCTGAAGATCCCGTTGTGGATGTCTGCTTAGTCTCACTTTTGTTGGATGATTCCATTCCTTGGTTAGAGCAAGCCCCCAAAAGTCCAGTACACAAGAATCCTGCAGCTACTAAAGCTAATTTCTTCATCATTATTACCTCTTTAAACAAGGAGAAAGTCATCCTCAGATGACCTCTCCCTTCTTTCATTAGTTGTCTGATTTCATATCAGATGATTCACTCTTTTCATCTTTCATTTCTGAATCGCTAGATTTCATCTCATCTTTTTTCATATCGTCCTTCATTTCAGAACTGCTGTCAGACATCATAGATGAATCTTTCATGTCTTCTTTTTTCATTTTATCATCGGACATGGATGAATCCTTCATGTCATCCTTCTTCATATCGTCCTTCTTCATCATACTACTATCGTCCATTTTTTTCATGTCTGAATCTGATTTCTGTCCAGAACAAGCTGCTAAAGTGACGATGCTAAGTGTAGCAATAGAAAGTGCAAGAATTTTTTTCATGATTTTTCTCCTTTAATCATTCAAGATTAGTGAAACAGGGATGCGAGGCTATTAAGATTTCCTAGCATCAGCAAGATGCCCATCAAGATGATGATGGCACCACCAATTTTTTTCAAGGTTCCCATATGGGGCTTGAGTTTAGCAAAATGTTGTAGAACCCAGCTAGAAGCTAAGGCCAAAAGCAAGAAAGGCAGAGCCAAGCCTAATGTATATACCAGCATCAGGAGAGCGCCTTGCAATGCACCATCTCCTCCAGAAGCTGCAATGGCTAAAACAGAGCTCAAAACTGGTCCGACACAAGGGGTCCAACCAAAACTGAAGGTGACCCCTATCAGAAAAGCATTGAAGAATTCATTGCGTTTTTCGTCCTTCTTCAGTTGGATACTCTTTTGTTTTTGGAGTTGCTGAAGATTGATGAGGCCCATCTGATGGATTCCCAATAAGATGACAATCCCTCCTAGTAGGTAACGGAACCAGGGAGCATAAAGCACCTGGCCAAGGGCCCCTGCACCGTATCCTAGAATCAGGAAAACAGTTGATAGACCTGCGATAAAACAAAGAGTCTTCACCAGGCCATACCAAGAAATGTCTCTTCCAAAAATACGCACCGTTTTTTCATGCTCAGAATCCAATAGAATCCCTACATAGACTGGCATCAGTGGCAAAATACATGGGGAGAAAAAGGATAGAACTCCCGCTAAGAATACTGAAATGGAAAACAAACTGGTTTGAATCATTTCACTACCTCCCTTTCTTTCTGACACCAGTATAAAGAAAAAATCCCTCTAAAAATAGAGAGATTGATAAGCAAAAACTTGAATTTAATTAGAAGGTGAATGTTCCCCTCTGCTAACACGATGTCATACGTGCAAGTACGAAATTTGTCAAACAGGCTACTTTAGTTCTTTTTCAAATAGTCAATGGCATCCTGCAAGGTTTTGACAGGGACAATTTTCATCTTGGTCTTAATTTTCTTAGCTGTTTCTACTGCTTCATCGTAGTTGCTCTTGGCATTCGGATTGTTCTTTTTAACTTCCTCTGTCACCGGATTATCAGGGGCAAAGAAGATTTCAGCACCAGCGCGATCTGCTGCTACGACTTTTTTATCCACTCCACCGATATCTCCGACAGTCCCATCATGGTTAATGGTCCCTGTCCCTGCGATATGGCGTCCCTGACGAAGGTCTGGATCCGCTACTTGGGTATAGATGGACAAACTAAACATCATCCCAGCACTTGGACCACCGATGCCAGCTGTCGCAAACTCAATCGGTACGTCACTCTTCACTTCTGTCCGGTCAATCAAGCTAATCCCAATCCCATTCTTGCCATTGACCAACTTAATAATCTTTCCTTCAGCAGTCTTGGTCTGGCCATCTTCTGTGTAGGTCACTGAGACCTTGTCCCCAATTTTTTGGGAACCAACATACTCGATGAGCTCTTTTGAGCTCTTGAATGTTTTGTCATTGACAGCCGTAACTGTGTCCGCAATATTTAAAACGCCTTTGAAGGTAGAGTCTTCTGCTACTTGCATGACATAAACACCGAGGAATTCCATCTCTGTCTCTTTTCCAGCCGTTTTTAATCCTTGGTATTTGGCAGTATTTTGAGAGGTCTCCATATAAAATTGATTGATCCGGAAAAATTCCTCACTGGAACTGCCACCTGTCATTTCTTTTTCAGAGTGGATATCTGTAAAAGGAGTCATCCAGGCATAGACTATATCCGAGAAGGTCGCTTGCTTGACGGCAACAGTGACAAAATCATACGAACCGGATGCTTCATCATTTTTCTGGTTGACGCGCATCACTTGGCGAATATCTTCTGAACTCCCGGGCATTTCCAGATAGTAAGGCAGGGGAACAAAGAAAGCTAGCAAGGCCAAAATCAGAAGCAAGGTCCCAATCATCGGCCAACGATAGGTTCTCCACACGCTATCTTTTTTGCGCACAGGTTCAAATGGGCTTTCTGGTAGCTGAGCCCTTGGTTTCTCAAATTCTTTCATTCGTTTTATTTCATCTCCTTTATAACACTCTCTGGGACATAGGCACTGACGTCCTGCT
>NZ_JBKQBL010000003.1:303686-303913 GCF_046824975.1 Streptococcus intestinihominis
GGAAGGTCAGCAACTCGCGGATTCTCGTCGAGCTCAAGGCCTGGTACTGGGGCTGGGCACAGAGATAGATGGTCTCAAGCTCTGGAGCCAGCTGGTGATTGAAGTAGTCCATATTGCTTTCATAGAGGAAGTCCTGACTATTGCGCAAGCCTCGGACCAAACTCGTCACCCCATACCGTCTAGCCACCTCTACTGCCAACTCTGCCTCTGCGGTGATGACTCTTACA
>NZ_JBKQBL010000003.1:303946-310037 GCF_046824975.1 Streptococcus intestinihominis
TTGGGCAAATGAGCCACTGCTTCTGTCACCATGGTTTCCCTTTGCTCAATGGTAAAATAACCCTTCTTCTCATGATTAAAGAAGATACCGACATACAAGCGATCAAACAAGCGACTAGCCCGCTCTATCAAATCCAAGTGTCCCAAGGTCATTGGGTCAAATGAACCTGTAAATAATCCGATTTTATCTGACATAAACCGTCACCTTACTAATTCCGTAGATTTTTTCTTTCCAGATTCCTAGACAAGCAACTTCCTCAGGCAAGTCCACTGCCTTGTCTGTCTCACAGACGACCATGACCTCTTCTCCAAGTAAACCACGTTCAGCCAGGGCCTCAATATCGGCTACGATCTGCTCCTTGGCATAGGGAGGATCCAGGAAAATGAGATCAAAGGTCCCCTGCAATTGATTGAGAGCTTGGTGAGCCTCCATCTTCAGCAATTGAAACTTGTGGCTTTCCTTGGTCATTTGGATATTGCTAGCAATAATTGCTTGGGCTCTGCGATCTTTCTCGACCAATACAGCCTGCTCCATCCCCCGAGACACCGCCTCGATAGACAGACCACCTGACCCAGCATATAAATCCAAGACCCGCCCCCCATCAAAATAAGGACCGATCATATTAAACATAGCCCCTCTCACCTTATCTGAAGTGGGCCTCGTTGTCTTTCCTTCGAGCGTCTTAAGAGGACGCCCTCCATAGGTACCTGATACAATCTTCATAGAGATTATTATATCAAAATTTGGATAAAAGATACAAAAACACCCACCCTCTCCAATCTGAGATTTGCTGAACCAAATCCCTTTCGCTGCCAAAGAAAAATCCTCTCACTTTTCTCTTGAAGTCCGCATTTATTTTTGCTATACTATACGTAACTTTTAAAACGTTACGTAGGAGAATACAGATGTTTGATGCAAAAAAATTAAAAGACCGTAGACTTGAGCTCGGCCTGACCCAAGCCCAGGTCTACGAATCCTTAGAGATTAGTCGCAAGACCTACTCTAGTTGGGAGAATGGCTTAGCAGAGCCACACGATAAAAACCTCAGGAGGTTGGCCAAGCGCCTCTCCGTTAAAGAGGACTACTTTGTCGACAAGAGCTCAGCGCTTTTCACCTACCCTTTACTAACCCCACCCCATCAGAGAAAGGTCGATCTCTTTGCTAGCCAACTCTTAGCAGAGCAAGAAAAGGTCGTCTCTTTGATCCCTTACCGCGTCCTCTCTATCGACTTGGCAGCTGGACATGGTCATACCTTTTATGACAATGAGACTGACTACGAGACCGTCTATTTTGACCAAGAGATCCAACACGACTTTGCCTCTTGGGTGTCTGGAGATTCTATGGAACCAAGCTATCCAAACGGTTCCGTTGCCTTGATGAAACAGACCGGATTTGACTATGATGGAGCAGTCTACGCCCTCATGTGGAATGGAAAGACCTATATCAAAAAAGTCTATCGGGAAGAGGAGGGGCTTCGCCTAGAGTCTATCAACCCAGCCTATGATGACCTCTTTGCTCCCTACGAAGATGAACCAAAAATCGTCGGTATCGTGGTCGGCCACTTCCTTCCTCTGGAGGTTTAGACATGCTTTTTGATTATTCACGTGAGCCCATGTCTGATATTGCTTTTGTGGATATGAAAAGTTTCTATGCCAGTTGTGAGTGCGTCCGCCTCGGCCTCAATCCCTTGACTACTTCTCTTTGTGTCATGAGTCGGAGCGACAATTCTGCTGGCCTCATCTTAGCCAGTTCCCCCGTTTTTAAGCAGGTCTTTGGGAAGAAAAATGTCGGGCGGAGCTATGATCTGCCCTTTGATCTCAAGACGAGGAAATTCAATTACTACCTGGCCCGTAAGCAAGGCCTGCCTACAGATCCATCCTTTGTCCACTATATCGAAAGGTGGGCCAAACGCACCTTTATCGTGCCCCCTCGCATGAATGCCTATATCCAGGTCAACATGGAGATCCAGCAAGTCTTTCAAGAATTTGCTGCTCCAGATGACATCTACCCCTATTCCATTGATGAGGGATTTATCGATTTGACCAGCTCTCTCAACTACTTTATTCCCGATCCTCAGCTAGACCGACGCTCCAAGCTGGATCTTCTTTCTGCTCGGATCCAAAAGCGCATTTGGCAGCAAACTGGGATCTACGCTACTGTCGGGATGAGCAATGCCAATCCCCTACTGGCCAAACTGGCCCTGGACAACGAAGCCAAGCACCAGAAAACCATGCGGGCCAACTGGTCTTACGAAGACGTCCCCAGTCGAGTCTGGCAGATAAAAAAACTGACCGATTTTTGGGGGATCGGCCAGCGAACAGAAAAACGCCTTAACAAACTAGGCATTCACTCCATCTATGAACTGGCCCAAGCCAATCCAGACCAGCTCAAAAAAGAATTTGGCGTCATGGGCGTCCAGCTCTGGTTTCACGCCCATGGGATCGATGAAAGCAATGTCCATCGTCCCTATCGACCAAAGTCTCACGGTCTAGGAAATTCGCAAATCCTTCCCCGTGACTACCACCGCCAAAGCGATATTGAACTGGTCTTTCAAGAAATGGCTGAGCAGGTCGCTATCCGCTTGCGTCGGGAAAAGAAAAAGACACAACTGGTCTCCATCCACGCCAGCTACTCCAAACAGGAACAGCTTTCCTCCATCCACTGCCAACGAAAGATTGAGCCTACCAACTCTACCGCTCAATTAGCCAAGGAAGTCATCCAGCTCTTTCGCTCCCACTACCAGGGAGGAGCCATCCGGCAGATCGGTGTCTTTTATGGGAAGCTCGTAGAAGAGAGCTTCCAGCTGATCTCCCTATTTGATGACCCTGAGCAAACTCAAAGAGAAGAAGCCCTCCAAGAGACCATTGACCATATCCGTGACCGATTTGGCTTTGCTTCTCTACAGAAGGGATCTGCCCTATTAGAAAATTCGCGCGCTCTGGCTCGAAGCAAACTGACCGGAGGCCACTCTGCAGGAGGTTTAGATGGCTTAGCATGATTGATCGTTCTTATCTCCCCTATCAGTCGGCACGTGACTTCCAAGACCGGGGAATGGCCAAGTGGGCTGGCTTCTTCCTCTCTGAGCATTCGACGGCCTTACAAACAAACCAGCTCTCTCTCGAAGAGCTTCGCCTCCTCTCAAACCAAGAAATCCGTCGCCTCCTCGAGCAAGCCTACCAGCAAGAGACCTATCTCTCCCTCTCTACCCTCCAGGACAATCAAGTCGCCGTCTACTACGGTCAGGTCTATTCCTTAAGCCCTTCCGAAGTCCTCATCAAAAATGGCCAGCACTACCACTCTCTCCTTCTTTCGACTATTTTTTCTATTGAACCAGGAGATTCTAGCTATGAAACCAGCCCTGAATAAACACGAACTCCAATTCGATTATTTTTCAGACAATTACCAGCAGTTCGAGCACGATTTTTACCGATTGGCAACGACTGCGACCCCCTTGGTCTTTTTAGAAGATGACCTGCTGAGATCCATGTCGACAGGCCAGCGCAACTATTTCAGACTCCACCATACCCAGAGCCGCGACCACCGTGACCACTACTTTCACTTTCGCGTCTCCACCCATCCCCAATCCCCACTGACACGGATTTATACCTACCTAGGCCACAGCACTACCACAGAATACAAATCAACCTCCTAGAAAACTAGGAGGTTCTTTTATCATGTGTATGAAGAAGCTTTCGCAACCCAACCAATCGCATCTTCAGGAGGATTGTCCACATCGATCCAGATGAAGTCAATGCCGATTTCACCGTTTTTGAATTTGGATTAATTCTTTAATTGCTTCTTTCAACCAATTTCTGATACAATGAAAGAGGAGGAAAATCATGTCAAAAAAAATTATTCACGTTGTTGCAGCTGCTATTGAAAAAGATGGAAAAATCTTTTGTGCTCAGAGACCTGAAGGAAAAAGCTTAGGAGGCTTTTGGGAATTTCCAGGTGGAAAATTAGAGGCAGGAGAATCTCCTGAACAAGCGCTCATTCGTGAAATACAGGAAGAATTAAATTCTGAAATTGAAATTATCTCCTTTGTGAACGAGGCCTCCTATGATTATGATTTCGGGACTGTCGTTATGAAAACCTATCACGCCAAGTTACTCTCAGGAAACCTAGAGTTGTTAGAACACCAGAATTCTACTTGGCTAGCACCACATGAATTAAAATCGCTTAACTGGGCACCCGTGGATCGTCCAGCTGTAGAATTGTTAACAAATAAATAAGAACATGGCTTAACACCATGTTCTTATTTATTTGTGATGTAACGATAAAGCGTATCTGAGATGGGTTTCTCTAACTTAAATTGCATTGTTACAATACTTTCATCGCCTTTTTCTAACGGACGAATTATTTCTTTTACCGAGGAAGGAATCAAATTCAAATTTCCTAGATAGTAGAACTCGCCTCCTTCAGCATCATCTTTGATAACAAATAATTTTATATCTAGACCAGTTGTGGGAGAGGATACAATCGCTTTTACATCCGGAGACATCAATGTACGTTTATTCTTTGAAAACCATTTTAATGTCGTTTCGTTTAAAAGTTCATCTTCATACTTAATAGTATCATTGATTTCATCATTTTTATGATATGTAATAAAAATTGGACAAGAATTCGTTCCCTTATCAATTTTGTATCCACCAATATTCAATGGTGGTTCATCCTTGGCCCAATTAAGCAATTTTGCAACATCTCGACGAGAGTATTTTTGACCAATCGTAAACGTATCTGGATAATCCAAAGATTTAATAAGTCCTGCCTGAATAATATCTTCAATAGCTATCCTATATTCAACCTTCTTTAATAACTGAACAAACTCATCTTGTAAAAAATATATAGAACCCTGGCAAATAAGCAGTGGGCTAGTCCCAAATTTCTTTACCTCTTGTGCCTTAAGAAAAGTAAGAGTTAAAATTGATTCGACTGAAGCAATCGTTGCTTTATCAAAAGGCAGATTCGTTTCTTGAAGAAGGTTAATAAAATCTTGTTTTGCCACTTTTCCATATTTAATCAAACGATCTAATAGGAGGAGCTCGTGCTTACGTTTACCAGATAATAACTCAAAGGTCAAAAAATTCAACCATTTTGCTTCATTTTCTGATAAGACTAGCTTATTTTTAGAAAATTTGTTTAAGACATCTACATAATTTTTAAAGCTAGTATTTTCAAAGAATACTAATGGATCGATACTATTGTAGTTCAAGTAATCAACTAAAAGAGGACTTCGACCTAACTTATTTTCCAGATCCGTGTATGCTTCTTGTAAAATTTTCAAATTGGATAAGGAAGTATTAGTGATGGACTTAAAGATTTGTTCCTTGGCTACTTCTTCAAAATTGATGGTCGTCAATCCTTTTAGAATATTTGGTTCTCGAAGCTCTCGACGATAATTATCTTTATTCATCGATTTATCACCAAACAAAGCAATAGGAATTAGATAGTTATTCTTGTAATTTCCGATAAAATCGATAATGGTCACATATTCTTTGCTTTCATGCTTCCGTAGCCCTCGACCTAACTGTTGTACGAAAACAATGCTTGATTGAGTATTCCGCAACATCACAACTTGATTGACCGATGGAATATCAATTCCTTCGTTAAAGATATCTACTGTTAAAATGTAGTCCAGCTCTCCCTTTTCTAGTTGGGCAACGACTTCATTCCGGGTCTCCATATTATCTTCACCTGTTAAGGCTCGACATGGTTTTCCCTTTTGGTTCAGTTTAGATGCTAAGTCATGGGCTTCTTGCTTAGAAGAACAGAACATCAAGCCCTTCACTTTCTTTCCACTAACTCCATAAAAATCAATCTTTTTTATAATATGCTTCACACGCTCTTCGGATGTCAAGTTTGCAATCGTAGTATTCTCATTGATTAACTGTCCTTCGACTTCGATATCCTTTACCCCAAAATAAATAAAGGGGCAAAGCATATCATTATCCAGAGCATCTTGTAGACGGATTTCATAGGCGATATTATAATCAAATAGTTCATAAATATTTTGCCCATCAGTTCGTTCGGGAGTAGCTGTCATCCCTAAAAAGAATTCTGGTTGAAAATGCGCCATCACTTTTTTATAAGA
>NZ_JBKQBL010000003.1:310085-322935 GCF_046824975.1 Streptococcus intestinihominis
ATCAGCACCAGCCTTATGAACTTCATCAATCAGAATATAGTCAAAATAATCTCTTGAAAATAGGCCTAAATGCTGCTCACGTGATAAGGTTTGAATAGTGGCAAAGACATATTTTTTGCCCGTCAAATCAGCCCCAGAGTGATAAATAAGAGCTTCTGCATCAGAAAACTGCAAGACCTTTTGAAAATCCGTTAACGATTTCTGTAGAATCTGCTCACGGTGAACAATGAAAAGCATTCTTTCTGGCTTAAACTGTTGAACATCAAAGGCTGATAGAAAGGTCTTTCCTGTCCCAGTGGCACTGATGACCAAAGCCTTCTTTTTCCCAGAATCACGAATCGCTTGCAAGCCTTTTAAGGCATCCTTTTGCATTTCGTTAGGACTAATCGTTTCACTCTGATATTGAGCCGTTTTCTCTTCGCGAATCTGATCCACTCGAATGACATTCTGACGTCTTCGCGCATAAGAAGCAATCTTTTCATCTGTCAAAAGATCAGACTTCTCCCAAATCTTGTCAAATTCAGCTTTAGTAGCTCGAATAAGCTCGCCATTATGGGTAGATGTCAATTTAATATTCCACTCATAATTGATTTTGAGAGCATTGTGGGTCAGATTCGAACTACCCGAAATCAATACCTGCCTTCCCTCATGCTCAAAGAGATAAAACTTGGCATGCATCTGCAAACTCTCCGGAGTCAATCGGACTTCTACATTCTCTAACTTGAGTAATTCTTGCATCGCAACTGGATCATTAAAATCAAGATAAGGAGAAATCAGAATCTTACCTTGGATTCCTTTATCCATCAGATCAGACAATTGCGACTTAATTAAGGCAATCCCAGACTGTGTAATAAAGGCTACGGATATGTAGAATGCCTTGCACTTGCTCAACTCCTCTTGCAAATCCGTCAAAACATATCGTTTCATTTCATGATCGTTGATCAAAATCTGCGGTGAATATCCACCCTCTTGATACTGGACATTATCCACAAACCCATATTTTAATGATTTAATAAGAGTATCTTGAAATAAAGTTACGCCATCTGGCATAGATCGTCTCTTTTCTACCGTTATTTAATAGTTTCATTATACCAAAAAAACACGGCATTCCGCCGTGTTTCTGTGTTTATTTCACGAGTTTCTTCATCTCATCAATACGCGCAACGGTCGCGTCGTATTTCGCTTGGTAGTCGGCTTGTTTGTCGCGTTCTTTTTGGACGACTTCTGGTTTAGCATTGGCTACGAAGCGTTCATTAGAGAGCTTCTTACCGACCATATCCAGTTCCTTTTGCCATTTAGCCAGTTCCTTATCGAGACGAGCGAGTTCTTCTTCGACATTGAGGAGGTCTGCCAGTGGCAAGTAGATTTCTGCTCCAGTGATGACGCTTGACATCGCGAGTTCAGGTGCAGGGATGTTTGATGCGATTTCCAAGTGTTCTGGATTTGTGAAGCGTTTGATGTAGTTAACATTGCTGTTAAAGAAGGCTTCCAAGTCGCTATCGCTAGTCTTAACAAGGATGGTGATAGGCTTGCTTGGAGCAACGTTTACTTCCGCACGCGCATTCCGAACGGCACGGATCAAGTCTTTGAGGCTTTCGACACCAGTGTGGGCAGCAAGGTCTTCAAAGGCTGGGTTGACAGTTGGGTATGCTGCTGTCACGATAGAGCCTTCTGAGATTTGTCCAAAGATTTCCTCTGTCACGAATGGCATGATTGGGTGGAGGAGACGAAGGATCTTGTCCAAAGTATAAAGGAGAACAGAACGTGTGATGACTTTCTCTTCTTCGTTATCGCTATAAAGGACTTCCTTGGTCAACTCAACATACCAGTCCGCAAACTCGTCCCAGATGAAGTTGTAGAGGATGTGCCCAGCGACACCAAACTCAAACTTATCAAAGTTTTCAGTGACTTTTCCGATGGTTTCATTGAGGTTGTGGAGAATCCAGCGGTCAGTGACATTTCCAGCTTCCTTGTTAACAACTTTTTCGACATTGGCAGTTGCTTGCTCAAGGGTCAATCCTTCATTGTTCATGAGGATGTAACGAGAGATGTTCCAGATCTTGTTAATGAAGTTCCATGAAGCATCCATTTTCTCGTAAGAGAAGCGCACGTCTTGCCCTGGTGCAGAACCGTTTGAAAGGAACCAACGAAGGGCATCGGCACCGTATTTCTCGATGACATCCATTGGGTCAATTCCGTTTCCGAGAGATTTAGACATCTTGCGTCCTTGCTCATCACGAATAAGACCGTGAATCAGAACGTTTTGGAACGGCTGACGGCCAGTGAATTCCAATGATTGGAAGATCATACGAGACACCCAGAAGAAGATGATGTCATAACCAGTTACCAAGGTTGAAGTTGGGAAGTAACGTTTGAAGTCTTCTGAGTCGACATCCGGCCAACCCATGGTTGAGAATGGCCAAAGTGCAGAACTGAACCAAGTATCCAAGACGTCTTCGTCCTGAGTCCATCCGTCACCTTCTGGGGCTTCTTCGCCAACGTACATTTCACCCTCAGCATTGTACCAAGCAGGGATTTGGTGACCCCACCAGAGCTGACGTGAGATGACCCAGTCGTGGACATTTTCCATCCATTGAAGGAAGGTATCGTTGAAACGAGGTGGGTAGAATTCTACCTTGTCTTCTGTGTCTTGGTTGGCAATAGCATTTTTAGCCAATTGGTCCATCTTCACGAACCATTGCGTAGACAAGCGTGGCTCAACCACAACACCTGTACGCTCTGAGTGACCAACACTGTGGACACGTTTTTCGATTTTAACGAGGGCACCGATTTCTTCTAGCTTAGCAACGACTGCCTTACGAGCTTCAAAACGGTCCATACCTGCAAATTCAAAGGCCAAGTCATTCATAGTTCCGTCATCGTTCATGACGTTAACTTGTGGCAAGTTATGGCGTTGACCAACCAAGAAGTCGTTTGGATCGTGGGCAGGCGTGATTTTCACGACACCAGTACCAAACTCAGGATCAGCATGCTCATCCCCAACGATTGGAATCAATTTATTAGCGATTGGAAGGATAACATTTTTACCAATCAAGTCCTTGTAGCGTGGGTCTTCTGGATTGACCGCAACCGCAACGTCCCCAAACATAGTCTCAGGACGAGTGGTTGCCACTTCAAGGGCGCATGAGCCGTCTTCCAGCATGTAGTTCATGTGGTAGAAGGCACCTTCAACATCCTTATGGATCACCTCGATATCAGAAAGGGCTGTGCGAGCTGCTGGGTCCCAGTTGATGATAAACTCACCACGATAGATCCAGCCTTTCTTGTAAAGGTCCACAAAGACCTTACGAACAGCTTTTGACAAGCCTTCGTCAAGCGTAAAACGCTCGCGAGAGTAGTCAACAGAGAGCCCCATCTTGCCCCATTGTTCCTTGATAGTAGTGGCATACTCGTCTTTCCATTCCCAGACTTTGTCAAGGAATTTTTCACGACCGAGATCATAACGGCTGATGCCCTCGCCACGCAAGCGCTCCTCAACCTTAGCCTGAGTCGCAATCCCAGCATGGTCCATACCAGGAAGCCAAAGTGTATCAAAACCTTGCATGCGTTTTTGACGGATGATGATATCTTGCAAAGTAGTATCCCAAGCGTGACCGAGGTGGAGTTTCCCAGTTACGTTTGGTGGTGGAATGACGATAGAGTATGGCTTAGCTTTTTTATCGCCAGAAGGCTTGAAAACATCCTCGTCAAGCCATTTTTGGTAACGACCAGCCTCAACCTCGGCTGGATTGTATTTAGGTGAAAGTTCTTTAGACATGTGTTTGTCCTTTCTCTATTGTTTTCATTTTTTCTTGAATCTGCTTTGCGACTTCTTCTGCAGACAGATTCGTATTATCAATTTTCAGGTAGTGGTGAAGACCACTCGGTTGCTTTTGAGAATTAAGTTGATCTGTTTTATCAGTCTCTAAAATTTCTCTTTCAGATACCTCAAAATTCCGTTTCAAGGGTTTGTATTTCAACCGATTCTCCGTCCGATTGCGACGTAAGCGCTCCTCAAGAGACGTTTCTAATTCAACAAAGAGAATCTCTTGATGATACTCATTTAATAAATCTTGAATATTCTTCAAATACATCAGATGGTATTGATTTGAAAAATCAGTTACACCTGTTAAAATCACCGACCGATGATGCCTGGCGCTTGTTCCAAGAAAAGAAAAGTTAACGCTACGAACAAATTCCCACATTTCTTCCGTAAAATCCTGATAGATTTCGAGTGCGAAATCAATTGGTTGATGGTTGAAAAAGAGAGTCGCACCGGTGAGTTTCGAAAGTTCCTGACCAATGGTCATTTTCCCTGCAGCTGGAGCTCCAATGATGAAAACATGCATCAATCCACCTCCCACTCACTCTTCAGCAAGCCGTATCTCAAATCATCACAGCGATGGCCTTGGGTATCTTTGCGATCCCTTATGCGAGATTCAAGAGTAAAGCCAAGCTTCTCAGCGACTCGTTGACTTTGAAGGTTGTACCCAAAGCAAGACAATTCAATCTTGTGAAGTCCCAGTTCTTTAAAAGCCAAATCAATCAAAACACGCGCCGCTTCAGGCACATAGCCTCGCCCCCAATAGTCTGGGTGCAAGGTATAGCCAATCTCAAGCACATCGTCTTCGTGGCGATGGTTGAAGTCAACAGAGCCAATAACTTTATCTGTCCCTTTGACCACAATTCCATAGCCTTCTGGGAGATTGTCCTTTTCATTGCGCTCAGGAAGGATATGCTCTAGATAATAAATCTCATCTTCTAAGGTCTTGACGGGTGGGAAGCCTGCTGGGTAAGAAACCTCTGGGAGACTAGCGTAGGCATGGATATCCTCGGCATCCGCCACTGTACGGACTCGTAAGACTAGACGCTCGGTTTCGATTCGTTCTGGCAGTTCAGCTCTTGTCATTCTTCTTCCTCGCTTTCTTAATAAAGCTTCCCATGGGATCGACTCGGTCATCTAGATAACGGTAAACGCGATGATGACCGTCCCCCATAAAGTAAGTCGGCGCAAAGCGGTCATTTTTAAAATGTCCCTTGTCATCTAAGAGCTCTGGATCAGCTAGTCGCTCAAGAATCTTGGCGAAGATATGGCAGATGCCATCTTCCTCGATAATCCGATCTACCTGGCAATCCAATACGACTGGACAGGCCTCCAAAATCGGTGCCTGGGTCAGTTCAGAAATCTCATAGTCAAGCCCCAGGTGTTTCAATTTCTCCCGATGGCTGATAAAGCCAGCCTGCTCCATCTCAAGCATGAAGTTTTCAGCAGGAATGTTCACGGTGAACTGTTGATAATGCTTAATCTGGTCAGCCGCATTTTCCTCAGCACCAACTCCGATGACGAGCCAATCTCCAAGGCTATAAGAGGAACTGCAGGTCGTGATATTGTGCCCAAAGTTCTGGTCCTGATACCCCAAGATGAAAATCGGAAAACCATAGTAGAGTTTGCTGGTTTTAAAAGATTGTTTCATGACAAGCTCCTTCAGCTAGGGATAGGGGGGTAAAAGAAAAATCGCCCCTGTCATTAATCTGACAGGGACGAATGTGTTTATCCGCGGTACCACCCAATTTCGGGCAGAGGCCCGCAACTCTCGTCTTCTTGTTTCTCTTTTTTGACGTCATTAGCTCGCTTTGGTGTACTTGAGTACAGCCTGCAACTCGCTGCCTAGTCCTAAAAGGAAGCAAAAAGACTATTTCAATATTTCATTTTCATCCATTAGCAACCAGTTTTGACACATTTGTGGACTTCTCAGCACCGCCACTTTCTGTATAATGTGGGACTCAAAACACCTCTAACAGCTTCATTTTATCAAGTTTTCCTGGAAATAGCAAGAAATCACAAAAGCAATTATTTGAACTTGACTCCAAGTTCTTGCAATTTTTTGATGGTTGCTGGACCGATTCCTTTAAGGGCCAACAACTCTTTCTCTGTCCAATTTGCGAAGTCCGCAACAGAGCGAATACCTTCATCATAGAATGTTTGCGCACGATCAAGTGCTACACCTTCCAAGCTTGCAGCGAATTCTTCTACTGAAGAAGCTGCTTGTTTCACTTCTTTCGCTACTGCTTTTGCTGCTTTCTCAACCTTCTTAGGCGCCTCTTTAACAGCTGCTCCTACAGTTGCGACAGCTTTTTTCAAAAGATGTCTATTTTGATGTTTGTATTGTTTCGCACGGTTAACGTTCTTCTTTGCCATTTTTCCTCCTACGTATCCAGTGATCAATCCCTAAGGCAACAAGGTTTCATCACCAATATTACTTTCGATAATTCGTTGACGTCTGTTCAACTTTTTTATTGTAACACAATCCCTCGAAAAATCAAGTCATTGCACTATTTTCAGCCAAATCCAGCCAGTAAAAGGCCTTCACAAAGAGCTTTTAATAGGTTCTCTCTCCAAACAAGCCATCTGGAAGATCGTGGAACCCTTTCCCCTCATGGTAGTTAGCAAACTTCCCTTGAAGGAATTGATAGGCATCCAAGCGACTCTCGTAGCGGATCATAGCTTCCTTTGCCCGCTCGTCCTGATCTTCTTCATAGACCTTCTTGCTTTCTGTCAGGGCCATCTCATTGATCATGACCTGGGTCTTGATCCAGGCCTCAAATTCTTTCATAAATTCTTTTTCGTAGCTCATTCTTACTCCAATCCTCTATAAAATTCACTATCGATCTCCCGATAAGGTTGGATATCCTGGACATATTCCAAGACACCTTGAAATTCTCCCGCTTCATCACGCACTGCCGCATAAGTGACATGGACAAATTTCCCACGCGATTCGGATTTGAACCACATTTCGTACTTGTCTTTTTTCCCTTCTCGAAGCCCCTGCATTATGGCTTTGACCTTCTCCAAGTATTTTGGCGGGTGACACAGCTCAACATTGCGTCCTACCTGTGACGGCGTCCTTTTGAAAATCATCTCCTCAAAGGGCGCTGCATCATTGTAATATTGGAAGATATCATCCTTATTGACAAAAGTGATTTCCATCGGTAGATGGTTCAAGATCAAATTCGCCTGCTCCACAGATAAGAATCCATGGCCAAAAGCTTGTGGTTGCTGACGGTCGAAGCTCTCTTCTTTTTTCTTAGGTGTGAAGGTGATCGTAAACTGTCCCTCAGGAGTCTCAATGACCTGACGGTGCTCCTCGCCTCCTTCTGAAGAAGGAAGTGGTTCAGTTGAATCTTCTGTCTCTCTTGCTCCTTCTTCCTTGAAGTCCACGCGTTTCGGCACCCATTTCTCACTCGGAATGATGATGGCATAACCATAGGCATCACTTTCTTCCGCAATGGAGAGCCAATCATCCTGGCTAAAGGCCTCCAGTAAAATCATCAAGAGGATCGATTCTTCCTTGAAGATCATAGCCTCAAACTCTTGCGCAAAGGCTTCAAAACTCTCTTTGACTTCAGAAATACCCGAATCTGGTAGTTTATTGGCTGCGTCCATCGCTTTCGCAAAGAGTTCTCGAATCTGGTCATCCACTCCCCACATGACTTTAGGGGGGGAATCATGCCCATAGCGCTCCATAATAGGAAACATCAACTCTTCCTTACGACGGTAATGTCGATCAAATTGACCCACCAAGCCTAACTGACGCAAGAGTCCTTTCTGAATCTCCTGGATCATCTCAGGATCCTCTGTCGTCTCATAATTATCCAGCAAGCGACGAACCCGCATCATAGCAGCCCGAAGGGCTAAGTTCTCCTGTTTAAAGATCTGAACTGGATGGCCTGGATGGTCGGTATCTGCCACTTCGACCCCTTGTACAGCGTTCTTAAAGAGATTAGCATGGACATCGCATAGCTCCATGACATCCTCAAAGGTGATACCTGTATCGGAGTTCATCAGTTCATGCTCCATGAGGGAAATCTCAATCGCAGATACCCCGCTAAAGGTCGCATCAAAGCGTTCCTGAACCGACTCAGGAGAAGCTCCATGATGAAGGTCTAATAAGATATCTCTTAAGACATGAATTCGTTCATCACTCATTAGTCTAGCCCCACTACTTCATAGCCATTAGCCTCTAGTGTTCGTACAATCTTCTCCATAGGAGTGCCTTCTAATTTTGATCCTTGTTTCAAGGAAACCTTGCGCCCAACTGTATTGCGCATGATCGGATTGGCTAAGGGTTTAAAGCCCAATTCCACCAACAAGTCCAATACTTCCGGATGTTGATCAATGACTTGAGCCACGGGAATCGATACATCAATTTTATTATCCATCTTTCATTCTCACATTCTTCTCTCATCTAAGCTCCTAGAAATCTAACGCTCTTCCTGGGAAAGCTCCTCAGCCCTATGATTGGCCTTTTCATACATGATTTGCCAAATATCCATTGTTGATTCCTATTCGATTAAGCTTTCTTGACCAATTTCACAACAGCCTCTGTCCGTGCTGTATGGGGAAACATATCCACTGACTGGATGTAGACGACATCATACACCTTGGTCAAGTCCACAAGATCCCGCGCCAGGGTGGAAACATTGCAAGAAACGTAAACCATCTTTTGAGGGGCATAGCGCAGCAAGGTGTCAATCAATTGAACCCCCAGTCCTGTCCGTGGCGGGTCCACAATGACTGCATCTGCCCGATAGCCTTCCTTGTACCAACGAGGAATAATTTCCTCAGCCGTCCCAGCTTCATAGTGGGTGTTAGCAAATCCCATCTGCTTAGCATTGTACTTGGCATCCTCAATCGCTTCAGGGATAATGTCCATCCCCCGGACACTCTTGACCTTGTCCGCAAAGGCAAAACCAATGGTCCCAACCCCGCAGTAGGCATCAATCAAATGATCCTCTGGTGATACATCCAAGGCCTTGACAGCTTCACTATAAAGGACTTCTGTCTGCTCAGGATTTAACTGATAAAAGGCCCGAGGAGACAAGGAAAATTCATAATCCAAGACCCCTTCTCGAATGGTCTCCTGTCCCCAAATAACCTGTGTCTTCTCTCCATAGATCTCGCTGGATTTAGAGGTATTCAGATTGACTGCCACCGTCACAATTTCAGGGTGTTTTTCTACCAAATCCGCGACTAAGTCTGTTAAATTGATTTGCCGACTCGTGACCACGATCATTTGGACCTGTCCAGACTTGCGAGCCCGGCGCACCATGACGGTTCGAACTCCCAATTGCTTCCGATCATCTGAAATCGGAATCTGGTAGTAGGTCAATAACTCCGCTACATAGTTGGCGATTTCCTGAATGATTGGATCCTGGACCAGACAGTCCCTTAATTCCACCAAATAATGGGAATTTTGGGCGTACAAACCAGCCTTGACCTCCCCCTTAAATTTACGCGTCTGAAATTGAAGTTTGGCCCGATAATACTGTGGTTTTTCCATCCCAAGCGTCGGACGGATCAGATAATTTTCATACCCCTTAGGAGCATATTTTTTCAAGGCCTGCTGCAGCAAGTCCGTTTTGAACTCCAACTGCTTGCTGTACTTCAGATGCATGATCTGGCAGCCCCCACAGGTCTCATAGATATCACAGGTTGGCGTTACCCGATACTTGGAAGCCTTGTTGACAGACAAGAGCTTGGCTTCTGCAAAATTCTTTCGAATCGCAGTAATTTGGCAAAAAACATCTTCACCCTTTAAAGCCCCAGGCACAAAGACTAAGGTTTTCTTGTAAAAGCCAATCCCTTCTCCATTAATTCCCATTCGCTTGATTTTCAAAGGAATTCTTTGTTTAACTTTTAGATTCATATGTCTATTATACCATGTAGTTTCTCATTCGTTTAGAATATGATAGAATTGAAAAGAAAAACAAGGAATCACAGAGCATTTCTCAATAAGAATACGAATAATATAGAGAGAAAGACTGATCGTAACCCGAAATAAAACTGAAACGAAACAGGAAGCCTATGAAAATTACCAAATTAGAAAAGAAAAAACGTCTCTACCTTCTAGAGCTGGATCAAGCCGAATCCCTCTACATTACAGAAGACACCATCGTCCGCTTCATGCTCTCACGAGACAAGGAAATTAGCCAGGAAGAACTCAAGGAAATCCAAACCTTTGCTCAGCTTTCCCATGCTAAAAATTTAGCCCTTTATCACCTTTCTTTTAAAGCCCGTACAGCTCGCGAAGTTCGCGACTACTTAGCTAAGCATGAAATCGACGAATCCACTATTGAAACTGTCATAAACGCCTTAAAAGAAGACAAATGGATCGACGACTTAGCCTATACTCGCTCTATCTTTCAATCCAATCACCTCTCGGGTGACAAGGGGCCCTTTCTCCTCAAGCAAAAGCTCATTCAAAAAGGTGTCTCTTCCCACTATATTGATCAGATCACCTCAGAATTTGAATTTTCCGAGGTAGCTCAACGAACTGCCCAAAAATTAGCCAAACAATACGCTAAAAAACTTCCACCACGAGCCTTAAAAGATAAAATCAAACAAAATCTTATCAATAAAGGCTTCAGTTATGAAGTTGCCAAGCAAGCCTATCACCAGTTGGATATCGAGCCACATGAAGAACAAACACTCGACCTGATTATGAAGGAACTGGAAAAGCAACATCAAAAATATTCTCGAAAATACGAAGGCTACGAGCTCAAACAACGCCTCATTCAAGCTCTTGCTCGAAAAGGCTATGACTACTCTGACATTTCTACAGCTCTTCGCGAATTCCTTTAAATAAAAATTCACATGAAAATCCCTTATTTTCATGAAAATATGATACAATATAGAGGATATACTTAGATTGTAGAAAGTTGGTAAGTTATGAAACTACCTAAAGAAGGCGACTTTATTACAATTCAAAGTTATAAACATGATGGAAGTCTCCACCGAACGTGGCGAGACACCATGGTACTAAAAACTACGGAAAACGCACTGATCGGCGTCAATGATCATACTCTCGTTACAGAGAGCGATGGTAGAAGATGGATTACAAGAGAGCCAGCAATCGTCTACTTTCATAAGAAGTATTGGTTCAATATCATCGCTATGATCCGCGATAATGAAGTGTCCTACTATTGTAATCTAGCCAGTCCATTTTATATGGATCAGGAGGCACTAAAGTATATTGATTATGATCTTGATGTCAAGGTATTTCCTGGTGGTGATAAGAAACTGCTGGACGTAGAAGAATACGAGCAGCATAAACGCAAAATGAACTATTCAGATGACATTGACTTTATCCTAAAAGAAAATGTCAAAATCCTTGTAGATTGGATCAACAATCAATTAGGTCCTTTCTCTGAGGAATACATCAAAATTTGGTACATCCGTTATGTTGAACTGCGAAATAAATAAAGTTGAAAAGAGCGAAAGCTCTTTTTTTCGAACTTAATACTTGCAATATCCACCTAAAACAAGTACTATGTACTTAATAAAAAGAGGAAGGGAGATACTATGGCGTTTACGAATACTCGAGGTCGCTATGCTAGTTTTGGTGTAATGACCAGTTTACCAGATGATATTATTGATAGTTTCTGGTATGTCATTGACAACTACCTCAAACATGTCTATCCCTTAAACTCTGTTCTAAAATTTGAACTCATCAATCGAAAAGGAAAAACAACTTTACGATTCAGTCAAAAAGACTTCCCCTTAGAAATTGCAGTTGATTTCCTAATTCCCTTCGACCCCTATTATCCAAGACAAGTCAGAATTGTCGATAATAAGGGACGAGAAACCATCATGCTGATTGACGAATACCAATTATTATAAAAGAAAAAGGGCACACGGCCTTTTTTCGTTACAAACAAAATAAAAAAGGTCATCGGACCTTTCTACTCTATCGGGAAGACAGGATTCGAACCTGCGACACCTTGGTCCCAAACCAAGTACTCTACCAAGCTGAGCTACTTCCCGAACTAAAGCTTACGCTTTATGCACCCTAGAGGAGTCGAACCTCTAACCGCCTGATTCGTAGTCAGGTACTCTATCCAGTTGAGCTAAGGGTGCTCGTTTCTATTCTATTGCTACATAGTCTTGCGACCATGCACCCTAGAGGAGTCGAACCTCTAACCGCCTGATTCGTAGTCAGGTACTCTATCCAGTTGAGCTAAGGGTGCTTCTTCTCCAACCTAAGTCTATGCCGAGGACCGGAATCGAACCGGTACGATCGTTACCAATCGCAGGATTTTAAGTCCTGTGCGTCTGCCAGTTCCGCCACCCCGGCCTCCTCAAGCGAACGACGGGATTCGAACCCGCGACCCCCACCTTGGCAAGGTGGTGTTCTACCACTGAACTACGTTCGCATCTGTTTCTTTATATAAAAAAATGCCGGCTACATGACTTGAACACGCGACCCTCTGATTACAAATCAGATGCTCTACCAACTGAGCTAAGCCGGCTCATTATTATTCTTTTATGCGGGTTAAGGGACTTGAACCCCCACGCCGTAAAGCGCCAGATCCTAAATCTGGTGCGTCTGCCAATTCCGCCAAACCCGCTATAATGACCCGTACTGGGCTCGAACCAGTGACCCATTGATTAAAAGTCAATTGCTCTACCAACTGAGCTAACGAGTCGTATCATTATCTGCTAGAAACTTCGTTTCTACGGTCCCGACGGGAATCGAACCCGCGATCTTCGCCGTGACAGGGCGACGTGATAACCGCTACACTACGGGACCTATGGGAGTTAACGGGATCGAACCGCTGACCCTCTGCTTGTAAGGCAGATGCTCTCCCAGCTGAGCTAAACTCCCAAATGGTCGTTTAACTCAGCCAACGGTGAGAAACTGCGTTTCTCTTATCCGCCGATTGGAATCTCGATTGCCTCTCAATTCCAACTAAGCTAAACTCCCAAATGAGCCTAGTTTCCACTAGACTCAACCTTGCTAAGCGACTACCATATCTCACAGGGGGCAACCCCCAACTACTTCCGGCGTTC
>NZ_JBKQBL010000004.1:0-7565 GCF_046824975.1 Streptococcus intestinihominis
GTAAGAAAACAACTGAAAAATTGTTCTTCGTTTAAATTCATCAATAATAATCGTAGATAATAAATAAGATTCGAAAATCAAAAATGCTGCTTTTGTAAATAAAGATGAAAACAATGAAGCTACAATTGCCCAACCTTCCCATTTACCAGTAATTCTAATAACATTAGAATCCTGTCCAGTGAATTCTCCTAGTTTATTGTCAGTACCTAAACCCATAATAATGATTGCTGTAATACCTAACACTATAAATAAGGTACACAACCAGGCTAAAAATAATTTAGATTTAGAAACTTTATTTAATTCAATTTTAATAAGCGACAACATAGATTCTTTCCTCCGAAGTGTAAATAAAGAATAAACTATTCAAACTAATCTCAACAAATATTTAATACAATAGCACATAGATACATACTGTTGGTATGTATGTGCTAAAAAAACAAACATACCCATGGTATGTAAAATAGGATTTTAATAACACACATAAAGTATGTTATTTTTTTAAGTATCAAAATGTAAAATAGATCGTTCAATTGATATTACATAGATAGAAATTAGTATTAACAAGCATGTCATGCAACTACTTATTTACTATTTTTTTAAGTGATCAAATAAGTTGAAAATCACCTCCATCATTTCATCAGAAATTAACTGTACCCCTAGACCTTCAAAAGTAAGTTTAATGAAATTCATTTTGCGCTTTAATTCTACTAATGAAAAAACGGAAATTTGAAAACCAATCCAAATATTTAGAGTTAAAACAATTAAATCTGCTAACTCTTCTGGATATTCTGTTTTAATAGACCCATCTTCAACACCTTCGTAAACTTTTTCTCTAATTTCGGGTAAAAAATCAGAAAATAGACCTAGATACTGCTCTCCCAATAAGCGTGGACTTCTTAGCATAATCGAAGCAGAGTAAACGAGCCTTTGGTGTTCAAAATTAGAGAAAGAATCCATCAAAGAATTTTGTATTTTTTCTAATCCAGTATTTCCTCTCCAATTATAATTAAAAATTTCTTGATTATTTTCGCTAATGATCGTTTGCAAAATATCATATTTAGACTCAAAATGATGATAAATAACACCTTTCGTTAATCCACCTAAACCATCTATGATATCTTGTATTGACGTATTATCAAATCCTTTTTCTAAAAATAAATCTTTAGAGACCTCTAGTATTTTTTTTCTAGTTTCATGTGAGTTTCTATTTCTTGCCATTCCAGTCCCTTTCTATCATACCAGCGGTATGTAACTTCTATTGTAGTGGACGAAACTAATAATGTCAAGTTTTTTATTTGAGTATAAACAAAAAGCCTTGAAACCAAGGCTTTTCATAATCCCTTTTGTTCAAGGGGTTCTAGTCTTTTACGAGCAGAGCTACACACTCGACATGCATGGAAACAGGGTATTGAGGTAACACCAAAGTATAAATCGTTTATTGAACACTGGGCAAAGCGTACACTCATCGTTCCTCCTCGAATGGACAGATATATTGAGAAGAATCTAGAGATTCAGCATATCTTTCAAGACTATGCTGCGCCTGATGATATTCTGCCTTATTCGATAGATGAAGGCTTTATTGACCTTACTAGCTCACTCTCTTACTTTATTTCTGATAAGTCAATGTCAAGGAAAGATAAGTTAGATAATGTTTCGGCTATGATTCAGAGAGATATTTACCGTAAAACAGGTATTATCTCAACTGTTGGAATGAGCAATTCCAATCCTCTTCTAGCTAAACTAGCTCTAGATAATGAAGCTAAGAAAACTGCTACAATGAGAGCTAACTGGTCATACGAAGATGTAGAAACCAAGGTATGGGCCATTCCAAATTTAACAGACTTTTGGGGGATTGGTAGTAAAACCGAGATTCATTTACAAAAACTTGGTATTCATTCAATCAAAGAATTAGCCAACTTCAATCCTGATATTCTCAAAAAAGAATTCGGTAAAGTAGGTGTTCAGCTTTGGTTTCACGCAAATGGAGTTGATGAGAGCAACGTCCATGAACCCTATAAACCAAAATCACGAGGATTGGGTAACTCACAAGTACTTCCTAGAGATTACAGAACCCAAAGAGAAATTGAAATCGTATTAGCTGAAATGGCTGATCAAGTTGCTAACCGTCTTCGCTCGGCACATAAGAAAGCTACTGTTGTTTCAATCCATATTGGCTATTCTAGGACTGAGATGAAAAAATCAATTAATGCTCAGAAAAAAATTGACCCAGCAAATCTTCCAAAAACAATGGTTGGTCATGTACTTGAATTATTCCGAAAGAAATACACCTCTGGTGCAGTGAGGCAAATCGGTGTGTCTTATGGTGGCTTTGTAGATGAAAACTTTACTCTACTGTCACTTTTTGATGATGTAGAACAAATTGAAAAAGAAAATAGACTTCAGACAGCAATTGATGTTGTCAGAGAACAGTTTGGCTTTTTAGCTATTCAAAAAGGAACCGTCCTAACCGAAGGTTCCAGAAATATTGAACGTAGTAAACTTATCGGCGGTCATTCCGCTGGTGGATTGGAGGGATTAAAATGATTGATCGTTCATACTTGCCATTTCAGTCAGCAAGAGAGTACCAGGATACTAAGATGCAAAAATGGATGGGCTTTTTCCTATCTGAGCATACATCAGCACTCACTGACGATGCAAACAAAGTAACGTATATGTCAGATTTGTCACTGGAGAAGAAATTATTACTCCTCAGTCAAGTTTATGCTGGGCAACTGAACACGCGCATTCATGTCGTTGAAAAAAACAAGCGTGTTTCTTATACTGGAACAATACCAAGTCTGAATAAAGATTTCATTTTGATAAAAACTCCAACAGGTCACATTAATTTGAAATTGAAAGACATTGTTAGTATTGAACTTGTAGAGGAGGTGCTCTATGAATCAGCTTGAGTTTCAGCGTAATCACCTACAAATGGACTATTACAGCGAGAGCTACCAAGATTTTGAACGTGACTTCTACCGCTACTCCAACATGAATATTCCATTGACCTTCCTGACCGATGATATCCTCAAAACAATGGCGACTTCATGTAAGAATTACTTTGTCCTGAATAAGGAGAAGTCTAAAGATAACCGCGATCACTTCTTCATATTTGAGGTAAGTACCATAGATGAAAATCCGCTAATCTACCGATATTCTTACAAGAATACAACAACTTACTTAGCACAAAAATAGGAGCAGTTCGATTTACTGTTCCTATTTTTAAACTTCATAAAATCTAAAGTCTTTATACTCTTTAACAATGGAGTCGCCAGCCAGAACAGACTATACTGACCAGCGACTACCTTAAATTTAATGTTTCAGATTTATTTTCTTATCTCTAATTTCATAAACTACATCAGCTACATTTTCGAGTAATCGTTTATCGTGGGTGATAAACACGATAGTTCCGGTGTACTCCTTCATTAGTATTTCCAAAGCCTCTAAACTTGGTATGTCAAGGAAGTTACTGGGTTCATCCATTATTAGGATGTTATATCTACCCATGAGCATTTTAGCAAGAAACAATTTTATAATTTCTCCACCGCTTAAAACAGATAAACTTTTTCCAATATCGTTCTGTTTGAACCCCATAGATGCTAGCACAGAACGAATTTCTGATATATTGTAATCACAATCCTTCTGCATAAACTCTATAACATTCTGATTACTGTTGTACTTGTAACCATTCTGTGCAAAGTAACCTATTTTTGCCTTAGGTGAAATAGAAATTCCTTCTTCATGGTTTAAGATCATTTGGATTAAAGTTGTTTTTCCGGTTCCATTACCACCAGTTAACGCCACTTTTGCTCCTAGCGGAATTTGAAAAGATGCATTTTCAAACAGTGCCTTATCCTCAAATACTTTATTAATTTCCGCACCGACTATAGGGTATGGATTATGGAGCTCCAATGCTTTACTTTGCCTGAAACGAATTCTGCGAATGTCTTCCGGAGCTTCTACTTTTCCTAAGGCCACAATCCTGTGCTCTAGGGATTTAGCGGCATTATGCATCTTTTTTTCCTTACTTCCTATTGATTTTTGATGAGCTAAACGCCCTCCGCCTTCAGTACTTTTTTTCTTTGAAGAACCTTTTGCCTTCTGTTCTATTTTACGAGCCTGTTTTCGCTTTTCCTCCGCAGCCCTTTCCAATCGGGCACGTTCCGCAATAAATTGTTCGTATTCTGCAGCTTGGCTCTTACGTTCTTCCTCTTTCTGACGAAGATAATCAGAATAGTTTCCCCAATACTCAGTGATTTTGCCATCTTTCAGTTCCCATATTTTATCTACTATTTCATCAAGAAAATAGCGGTCATGGCTAATTACTAACAGTGCACCTGTAAAATATTTTAGCTGTCCTATTAGAAAATCAATTCCTTCACGGTCTAAATGGCTCGTAGGTTCATCCGCTAAAATACCATGAACCTGTGCCGATAAGGCCTGTGCTATTTTAAGCCTTGTTTCTTCACCACCGCTCATGGTCTGTATATTTAATTGCTCAACACCTAGCTTGCCTACAAGTGCAAAATCTTTTTCCTCCTGCAGAGTTACTTCGTCCAACTGGGGAATATAGGCAAGTTCACCCAGATGATTCATCTTACATCCTGGGGAAATTAATTCTCCTAAAAGTACCTTAAATAAAGTGCTTTTTCCTGCACCATTTGCTCCTACTAAACCAATACGGTCATAATCATATACTTCTAATTCATTTATATCTAAAACATCGCGTCCTTTGAATTCCACACGAATGTCTTTTGCTTTTAATATCAATTCCATAACATTTCCTCCTGTCTATAATCGCATGCTTTCATTTGCTTGTACGCAGGGAAAACCCTGCGATTTTAGCAGGAAGAATTACATGAAAATAAGATACATAAATATCCCTCCAATATTATTTTATTTTATTTTAAATCTAATTTTCTAACCTCTGTTATCATTGGGCAAACTATAGCAATGCCAATAATTAAAATACCTGATAGTAAAAACCAATGATTTACACCAATTCTATCAGCATAGAATCCAGAAAGAATTAATCCAATTGGCATAGCAAATGACATAATACTTCCGGTCAAAGAAAATACACGTCCTAAATATTCAGGCTTAATCTTCTCCTGAAAAAGAGCTGTTTGCACACCGCTATAAAATGGCACAGAAAGCCCCATTACTGCACAGCAAGCTACAAATATAACAAATCCACTTGGAGGAAGTAATCCTGAAACTGCTAAACTGGCTCCCATTATAAAGAATGAACCTGTTATTAGTAATACACGCTTTTCAAAGTTCCCCAACCTTCCTAATAGTAGACCGCCTACTAGCATTCCAGATGCAAAAGCGATTTCGGTAATGGAAATATGCACAGGTGTTCCATTAAAGTATTCCATGCTAATTAAAGGAAATAGTGCATTAATTGGCATATACACAAACGTATATAGCGTTCCTAAGAGTAATAAGGCAAATAAGCCTTTGTTTTGTCTCAATGCGACAATTCCTTCTTTCATTTCTCTTAAGAAATTTGGTTTCAAACTTTGCACTTGATCGCCCAGCTTAGGAATACTTACAATTGCTACCGTAATAGATGCAATCACAGCGCCCAATACATCGATAGCAATAATTGCATTTAGTTTCCAAACGGAGTATAACAATGCTGCGGCCGCCGGACTAATAATATAGCTTATCGACTGCAAAGACTGACTATAACCTGCACATTTCGTAAGCTGTTCTTCTGGTACTAAAAGCGGCGTAACCGCATTGAGAGCCGGAGAATGAAAAGCCGTTCCAATGCTACGGATAAACAATACTACCATAACCATCCATACAGATAACTCCGTAAACAATGCAACAATAGCGAGCACTGCTCCAGCTACTGCTATAATTAAATCAGCACCAATCATTATCTTCTTCCTATCATGACGATCCACTAATACACCAATGGCTGGTCCAAAGACCGCATAGGGTAAAAACCCTAATAGTGAAGCCATAGACAAGACCATCGCAGATCCTGTTTTTTCTGTAAGGTAAAAAATTATCGCCATTTGCAGGATGGCACTAGTGATTAAAGATACCGCCTGCCCTGCCCATATTGCATAAAATTTTCGTTTCCAATTGTTGTATTTTTCCATTTATATTATCTCCTGCATATTATTTTGCTTAAATTTCTATTTTGAACAGCATTCTAGGCAATAAAAAATGCAGGCCAAAATCCACAATGTGGCTTTTGGTCTGCATACATACAATCTGGAAACATCCATATTAAAGACATAGTTAAATAAAGGTATAGTTAAATAACCTATATCCTCACCTCAACTAATGAATGCTCAATATCGTAAAAATAAGCACAACAAAAAAGCCAATCATTGGGATAGATTCTGCCTTTTTTATTGCCAGCTTATCTTAAACGCATTGATGCTGTCATAGTTTCGGTTCCTCCTACATCTTTATTTATATCAACCTATAGAATAACACAACAAAACGATGTGTTCAATACAAAAATAATCAAATGTATCTCATGATTCCATTTCGAAACCTGATTTGAAGGCTATGACGAAGTGTTTTATCTTCATTATCCATACCTAAATACACCTTCTCTTTTTATCATAACATTTTACAGCTCCTATTTCAACCTTTATATGTACTTGAAAGTAATTACTTGTCAGTGGTTTCTTTTCTTTTGATACTTTCCAATCTATTATTCTATCCAATTTTAGGGTCATATACGACTCAAATGTTAAGTTAAATGCCACAACATAAAAATAATGTGCATCATAGTAAAGGAGGTGGGAAGAATCGTATGTTGTTTTTCAGTATTATAAGGCGATTGATATCGAATATCTAGAACTAGCTCTTTTCGTATCATTTCCGACCATTCTCAGATTTTATCAATTCGATTTTGAGTATCAGATAATGGCGAATAATTTAGTAGTTCACTCGCAATAATTTGATAAACCTCTTTTTGTTCCTCTTTAGAAATTAAAGCTAACAAACTATCGATTAGAGACTGATTTTCCTCTTTGTTCAAAGAACGGTTTTCTAATAAAATCTTTTATATAACCAAAATGTCCTTTTTATTAAATAAGGATCTTCCTTTTAGATAACGTGTATGGTATTTTGCATCATATGCAAGTTCCGCTGCAAGAGTAGTTTGCGTTTCTAAGAAACTACCAAGGAGAGAAAAATCTCTATGTATCGTTTTTTCACTAACTCCAAACTCATCTGCTAGCCGTAACTTAGAAAGATGAGCACCTGACTGCAAACGCAGAAAAATCGTTAGTAAGCATTCTTGATTGTTCATATTCAACTCAATTCTAAAAAAATTATAACATCTCTAACAGTTTATATTCAATTGTTACCACTATTTCCATAGCAACCATTTAGACGACTTTGGATGGTGGGTATATTTCTATTCCCACAAACTCCTTGTCGATGGAAACAAACACGTACCCAAAGGGTAAATGGAAATAGAAACTGATAATTTCTAGCTATCACTTCTACCCACTTTAAAAATTTTCTCACTCTGATACTTCCCCACCCCAAGCTAAAAAGCCTTGTCTCCAAGGCTTTTCAAGATG
>NZ_JBKQBL010000004.1:7615-9733 GCF_046824975.1 Streptococcus intestinihominis
CTTTCGTTCAAAGGTTTCTAGGATTTTACGAGCAGAGCAACACACTCGATGTGATGCGTCTGCGGGACTCAAAAGGTTCAGTGAACCTTTTGAGGATTAACTGCGTTTTACCAACAAACTTACACACTCGACGTGGTGCGTTTGTGGGAACAGATCAACCGGCTGGACTTTCTTCAATTCGTATCCCAACTCTTGATAGAGTTTGATATCACGCGCCATAGTAGCCACATTACAGGAGATATAGGCGATGCGGTCAGCGCCTGTTTGGGCACTTGCTTTGATGAAGCTTTCGGTCAAGCCCTTGCGTGGTGGGTCGACTAGGATAGCAGTTGGTTGGATGCCTTCCTTGAGCCAATTCTTCATAGCATTTTCTGCTGTATCACAAACATAGTGGGCATTGGTGATGCCATTTAAACTAGCATTCTTCTGGCTATTCTCCACTGCTTCTGGGATAACTTCCACTCCGTAGACTTCCTTGACATGCTTGGCAACTGACAAGCCAATGGTCCCAATTCCGGAGTAGGCGTCAATCACGACATCATCTTCTCTTAACTCCGCAAAGTCAATGGCTGTCTGATAGAGCTTCTCTGCCATTTCTGTATTGACCTGGTAAAAGGCTGGTCCAGAGATTTGGAAGCTATTGTCCAACATTTGATCGGTAATATAGTCTTGACCGTAGAGAACCCGCCATTCTTTTCCAAAAATGGCATTGGTATTCTGATCGTTGATATTTTGCATAACAGATTTGATGGCTGGGAATTGCTTGATTAACTGCTCGAGAAACTGGTCCACACGGAAAACCTTGGGACGAGTGGTGACCAAAATGACCATGATTTCTCCTGAATGGTGACCTCGGCGGACCACAAGATTGCGAATCAAGCCAGACTGTTCCTTTTCATCATAAGGCTTGAGGTCAAACCGACGAATCAAATCTCGAAGAGCCAAGACCACTTGGTCAATGACTGGATCTTGGATATAGAAGTCTTCGATCGGCATCAAATCATGAGAGTTCTTGCGAAAGAAACCTGTCTCTACCTGACCATTGACACGACGGACAGGAACCTGGGCCTTGTTGCGATACTGGACGGGATGGCCCATCCCCAAGGTCAGGGGCACTTCGATATCAGAGATTCCTGCCATCTTGTAAAGGCTATCCTTAACCTGCTTGGCCTTGAATTTCAGCTGCTCCGGATAAGCTAGGTGGCCCAAGTCAGCAATGCCGCTTCGCAAGTAAGCCAGGTCTAGCTCTTCATTGCGGTGAGGAGATTTTTCCAAGTACTCCTCTACTTTTCCGTAGCCGATTTTCTTGTTGACCTTGAGCACGCGCATGCGGATGACTTCTCCTGGCAGGGCATTCTCCACAAAAAAGACCAGGCCATCGACCTTAGCCACTCCTGCTCCTTCGTGTGTCAAATCGACAATCTCAACCGTTACAATTTCGTTTTTCTTTAACATGGTGTTCAATCTTTCTACAAATTAAAAGGGATGGAGTTTTCAAAACTCCTATCCCTTAATTATATCATCTTAAGCCCATTTGGGACAATTTCTTTTTATAAGCATCGAAATCCACTAAGAGACCTTGGCCGCCATACATATCATAGGCATCGACCCAATCCCCATTTTCTGGAATGGTAATGCGTTCAATCCCCTTGCTGGCACTTCCGACTAAGCCAATCCCGTTGGTCAATAGGAAGGAGAAGGGTACATTGGTCGAGGTCATAGCGAAGACCTTTCCCAGTGCTTCAGATCCAGTAAAGAGCTTGGTTGGATCCTTAATTTGGTGCACAATGGCAGACATGACTTCTTGTTGGCGTCTTGTCCGTCCAAAGTCGCCCTCATCATCTTTACGGAAACGAGCATAGTTGAGGAGGGTCCGGCCGTCCATTCGTTGTTTTCCGACCTTAATGGTCTGATTCGGAACGACCCCATCCTTCATATTCAAGTCATCAGGAACTTCAACCTCAGAGACGGTTTCACCATCAATGGTGGAGAACTGAGCATTCATCTCCACCCCATTCGGGAAGAGAGTGTCAATCGCTGTCGCAAAGGTTTGGAAATCGACCATGGCATAGTATTGGATATCAATGTCAAAGTTATCTTTGAGCATTTGACGGACCA
>NZ_JBKQBL010000004.1:9777-10464 GCF_046824975.1 Streptococcus intestinihominis
ATTCTGCTCCTTGGTTGTTATTCTGCTCTCCAATGGTAAAGGCTGTATTCAACTTCTGGTCATAGTAATCTTGATATTCTGGATCTGTTTGTTGGCTTACGCCATCGATATGTACCAGAGTATCTCGCATAAAGCTGACCATTTTCACCTTGCCGTCCTTGTTGTTGACATTGACCACCATGATGGAGTCCGTTCGCGTCTCAGATGAGCTTTCCCCAATCCGACCATCCGTTCCCAGGATCAGGATATTGACCCCGTCTTTGGTCTTCTGACCGTTAAAATACTCTTTAACAGCTGGTTGGGCGTTAGTCCCACCAGGTTTGCTATTCAAGCCTTTTAGAAACATAAAGACCATTCCACCAAGGACTAACAAGAAGAAGATGGCTATCCATTTTAAAATACGTTTGAAGCGGATCTTTCTTCCCTTCTTACGTTTGGGAAGGGCTGCTACGTCCTCTCGATTCTTTTTATTGGTTTTGGGTTTGTCCTTCCGGCTACGTGATGGATAGACTGGTAATTCGTCAGAATTGTCTTCTCCTCTACTTGAAGGTGCAACAGGCTCTTCTGCTCTTTCTGAAACGGGATCGTCTTGGAATCGTCCCTCTGATTTATTTTTTAAGTACTTGTATTCCAACTGCTCCTTTTCGTTCAGGTAATGGTAGTTGGAATAAAGATAATCCAATCTCT
>NZ_JBKQBL010000004.1:10509-15665 GCF_046824975.1 Streptococcus intestinihominis
TTTGTTCATGATAGGATAGGTTTTCTGATTCTCTACTCATACGTTCTCCGTTTCATTATCGTTTAGCACATAGACCGAATAGTGGCCCAAGGTTTTGATAGATACTCCCAGGGACTCCAGTTCTTGATAGGCAGAAGCAAACAGTGCTTCGTCAGCATCCACCACATCGATGATAAAAAAATACTCCCCTAGGGCCGTTTTTAAAGGACGACTTTCAATTTTTGTTAAATTTAATTCTCTTGAAGCAAATGTAGATAGGGCCTGGCATAAGGAGCCCGCAATATTACTTGGTAAGGTAATGGCCAAACTATCCTTACTAGCAGCTTTCTTCAGCGAGCGACTTCCTTCAAAAGGTCGCTGACCAAGGATCCAAAAGCGGGTGAAATTTTGATCCATTTCCTGAATATTACTAGCTACCACTTCCAAACCATATTCATCCTTAGCCTCCAAAGGCGCAATGGCTGCAATAGGAAGTTCCGGATGTTGAGAGACATATCGAGCTGCATAGGATGTCGATGTTGTCATCTCTAGTCTGGCTTGAGGGAAATGCTCCTGGACATAGGCTTTCCCTTGGGCTAATGCTTGAGGATGCGAATAGATCACTTCAATGGCTTGATCCTGCTTAACTGCTAAGAGTTGTTGCTTAATGGGATAGACCACTTCTGCAATAGCCTGAAAATGAGCCTGGTGAAAGAGGTAGTCAATCGTCTCATGGACACTACCTTCGATGGAGTTCTCAACAGGGATAACCGCATAATCTACTTGGTCGGACTCATAAGCTTTGATCACTTCTGTGATAGACCCGTAAGGGCATAAGGTCGCCTCTTCAAAACTTTCAAGGGCTACATGATGGGTAAAGGATCCCTTAGGACCGAGATAAGCTACAAGCATCGGATGATCTCCACAATTTCTTCTGGTGTCTTATCAGCAACATCAATCACATGTGTGGCTACTTCTTCATAAAGGGGCAGGCGTTGCTCATATAAGGCACGAAACTCTTCTGGTTTTTTATTAAGAAAGAGGGGGCGCTTAGTTGCAGGATCCGCAGCCAGTCTTTGATAAAGCCGCTCAAAATCAATCCGTAAATAAATATTACAAGGATTCTTCTTGAGAAGCTCGCGATTTTCTGGCTTCAGGACAATGCCTCCACCAGTTGCAATGACAGAGCTCTGCCCATTGAGTAACTCTTGCAATAAAAGCGACTCTTGCTGGCGAAAACTGTCTTCTCCATAGCGAGCAAAATAGTCAGAAATCGGCATTTCTAAGCGTTGGACCAAGAGTGCATCCATATCTGTAAAAGCTGGATCCAATAAAGAGCCAATGGTCGTTTTCCCTGCTCCCATAAAGCCGAGTAATACTTTAGGCATGAGACACCTTTTCTAAATCAGCAAAGAAGGTAGGGTAGCTGGTATTAATAGCTTCAGCACGTGCAAGCTCCACTTCACCATCGCTTACAAGCAGGGCTGCAATAGCTCCCATCATGCCGATCCGGTGGTCACCAAAGGTTTGCAGGCTAGCACCATGTAAGGGCGTTTTCCCCTCAATAATCATCCCATCCTCTGTTGGGGTGATGTTAGCTCCCATGGCATTTAGACTCTCTGCCACTACTTGGATACGATCCGTTTCCTTGACTTTCAATTCTTCAGCATCTTTGATAATGGTTTGGCCAGAAGCTTGGGTAGCTAAAAGGGCAATGATTGGAAGCTCATCAATCAAGCGAGGAATCAAATCACCCGAAATTTCCGTCCCATGGAGGTCGGAAGTCTCTACGACAAGCGTCGCAGCCTTAGCAAGGGGGTCAACATCCAATATTTGAAGCTTGCCTCCCATTTTTTCAATAACTTCTAGAATACCTGTACGAGTCTCATTGATCCCGACATTCTCCAGACGAATCTGACTATTAGGGACAATCAAACCAGCTACCAACCAAAAGGCTGCACTGGAAATATCACCTGGTACCGTCACCTCACAGGCATGGAAGCTTTGAAGCCCACGTAGGCGAATTTCTTTGCCCTTCACGCTGATCTGGCCACCGAACTGCTGGATCATATCTTCGGTGTGATTCCGTGTCAGTTCTTTCTCTAGAATGACTGACTCCCCTTCTGCTTGCATGGCAGCAAATAGAAGAGCCGACTTGACCTGAGCAGAGGCTACCGGTAATGAATAATGGATTGGTTGTAACTCTTTTGTTCCATGAAGGTGAAGAGGAAGCATATCTCGCTCAGTTTGCCCCTGGACAGTGACTCCCATCTCTCTTAGGGGGATAGCCACCCGATCCATTGGTCGTTTGGATAAGCTGTCATCTCCAACCATGGTGACTGGAAAAGGACTTCCTGCTAAGACACCCGCTATCAATCGAGTGGAGGTGCCTGAGTTCCCCATATCCAGATCATTCTTAGGTTGTTGAAAGGCTTCAAAACCTTTCCCCTCGATGGTGATCACTTGACCATCATCTTGGATAGAGACGCCTAGGTCTCTAAATACTTGAATAGTGGATAAGACATCTTCACCACGAAGGATATCATAGACCTTAGTGGTTCCATGCGCAAGGCTTCCAAAGATAATCGAACGATGACTGATCGATTTATCCCCCGGGACACGAATGATTCCATTTAAACCCTTACAATTCGTTTGTAATTTCATTGCTTACCCCTTCAAGCTTTTCTAAAAATTCTACCATAAAAAACAGCCATTTTCAACGTTCACTTGGAAGGACCCGCAAGATGGGAGAGAAAAAGAGGCTGGGACAAAAGTCCTAGCCTCTCATTTATCTTTGGATTGTCGAGCAAGACGCAGTGGTTGAGTGGGCTCTACTACGCTGATTTCATCAGCTTATACAGCCCTACTCAACTGTGCGGAGGTGGGACGACGAAATCGAATTCTAACGAATTACCGATTTCTGTCCCACTCTCTCTCCCTTATTTAAATAAATCTTGAACTGGATCAAAAATAATCCGTTCAATATCTCCTAGATAAACTGATAGTTGCTGTTGTTTGGTGAAAAATTCATTCACAATTGGGTTTCCTTGTAATTTTCCAGCAAAGTCTTGCATCTTCTTTTGTTGGTCTTCAGTTGGCATTTGTCCAGACTGGATAACTCCATGAATTTCTTGTTGGAAATCCAGGTAGTCTCCGAATAACGCTTTTGCATCGGCATCGGCATCAATGGCTTCCTTACTAGCAAGGACAGCCTTGTATTCTGGTAAGTCACGAATTCCTCGTGACAATTCATTGGCTAGATCATAAATATTTGACATGTGATTTCTCCTTAACGATTTGGTTTTGTTCTATTATACAAAGTTTCTGGTACATCTTGTGTTAGAAACTGCTATTTTTGTAAAAATCCTACTTAGGACCTACTATTTGATCACCACACTATAATTCGTTTGCTCGGTGATCAGAGCTTCAGCCCGCGCTTGATCAGCAGCTGTCTTAAAGGAAATTTGAAGAATTCCATAAACATCTTCTCGGTTTTCTTCATTAATATGAATATTGACCAAGGAGGTACCACGAAGCAGCTCTAAGATCCGAAGGATGACATCTTCTTCATCTGGGACATCCACAAAAATATCGAAGGTGCTTTCCACCCCGCCTCTTTTATGGATCTGCATATGCTGCCGTTGCTCTCGACTGTGGTCAAAGAAGGACCAAATGGCATCTTCTTGCCCTTGGCGAATCATATCAGCAACTTGCTCAAGACGATCCTGAAAATCCGCTATCCGATCAAGAACCGAAGCTGGATTAGATAGCAAAACTGAGGTCCACATACTTGGCTCACTCTCCGCAATCCGCGTCATATCACGAAATCCTCCTGCAGCAAAGCGACCTGCTAGGGCATGCTCTTCTGTATAAGCAGCTGCTTGTCCCATCAGGGTAGCCGCCAATACGTGAGGAAAGTGGCTGATCTGAGAAGTAACCCGATCGTGTTCGATAGGATCCACCTCGATGAAGCGGGCTCCAAGCCCTAAGAGCAAATCCTTCAATTCCAAGACCGCACTGGGATCAGTCGCAGCTGTTGGGGTAAAAACATAGTAGGCATTTTCAAAGAGAGTAGAGTCAGCTGAGGCAGCTCCCGTCTTATGACTCCCCGCCATGGGATGCCCGCCGACAAAACGGACTGGGAGATGTCTAAAAGCATTTTCGCCAGCTTCTACAATGGCCCCCTTGGTAGAGCCCACATCTGTCACAATGACTCCTTCTTTCAGTGGCATTCTCGCCAGTTGCTGAAAGGTTTGAATCGTTTGTTTGACGGGCAAAGAGACGATAATAACATCTGCACGACTAGCAAATGCTTCAATATCAGCCGTCACCTCATCAACTATTCCCTTCTTTAGAGCAATATCTCGTGAGGCTTGACTACGATTATAGCCTAGTAAAGTCACTTGCGGATGAGCTTTTCGGATTCCCATAGCCAACGAAGCGCCAATCAGTCCTAGACCTACGATATAAACAACCTTTTCTTCCATCTATTTCTCCAGTTAGAAAGCTTTGGTATAGGCCCGATGACGCTCGACAGCTTCCTTCAATTCTTCCAGATTATCAGAAGAGAACTTGTCCAAGACTTCTGTGGCTAAGATCGTTGCCACCACAGCCTCCATGACAACCCCTGCAGCTGGAAGCGCCGTCGGATCACTTCGCTCCACCGTTGCCTTATACGGTTCGTGCGTTTCAATATCGACACTCATGAGGGGTTTATAAAGAGTTGGGATTGGTTTCATTACTCCACGGACGATAATCGGCTCTCCATTGGTCATGCCACCTTCAAATCCGCCCAGATGATTGGTTCGACGAGTATACCCATCCTGCTCAGACCAGAGAATTTCGTCCATGACTTGACTGCCTTTTCGACGACCTGCTTCAAAGCCTAGCCCGAACTCTACACCTTTAAAGGCATTGATAGAGACAACCCCTTGAGCGATCTTGGCATCCAATTTCTTGTCCCATTGGACAAAAGAACCCAGACCGACAGGCACACCACCTACAATCGTTTCGACGATCCCTCCGATGGTTTCCCCTTCTTTCTTCACACTATCGATATAGGCCTTGATTTCCTCTTCTCGCTCTCGATTAACGATGGAAACTTCTGATTGAGCGACCGCTTCCTTGATTTGGGAAACTGTTAGATTTTCCGGAACCTCTACTTTGATGCCACCGAA
>NZ_JBKQBL010000004.1:15704-19964 GCF_046824975.1 Streptococcus intestinihominis
ATTGACGATGTGGCTGGCTACTTGAACCCCAATCTCTTCCAATAAACGTTTGGCTACTGCACCTACTGCTACCCGCATGGTTGTTTCCCGAGCCGATGACCGTTCCAAAGAATTTCTCAAGTCATCAAAGCGGTACTTGATCCCGCCGACCAAATCGGCGTGGCCTGGACGAGGCTTGGTAATTTTCCGGAGTCCCTTCTTCTTTTCCTCCACATCACTGACAGACATGATCTCCAACCATTTTTGATGGTCTAGATTGGTGACATTCAAGGTGATAGGACCTCCCATGGTCAAGCCATAGCGAACACCTGACGTGATCTCGACCTGATCGCTTTCAATCTTCATCCGTGCTCCACGACCGTAGCCTCCTTGGCGGCGTTTTAATTCGACGTTGATATAATCAGCTGTCAAAGGGAGCCCTGCTGGCACTCCTTCAATAATAGCTGTAAGTCGTGGTCCGTGTGATTCTCCTGCTGTTAAATAACGCATGCTATCTCCTTTGTCGCTTTCTAGTGTAAGAAGTCTCTCATTTCATCCAACGGAACTGGATGGATCTGACAAGTTCCAATTTCAGGTACCAAAACAAGTTTCAATTGATTGCCCCTGGCCTTCTTGTCTAAGGTCAAGGCCTGATAAAGCTTTTCCTTATCCCAAGTATGGAATTCTACTGGTAAGCCAAATTTTTGACACATTTGACGAATAGCCTGCGTTAAACCAGCTTGAACCAATCCCTTGGCTTCTGCCACCTTAGTGACTTGCACCATTCCTATCGCTACGGCTTCTCCGTGCATGATCTGGCCATAACCGGCTGTTGCTTCGATCGCATGACCAAGGGTATGACCGAAATTCAAATAAAGACGAATGCCCTGGTCTAACTCATCTTCGACGACCATCTTGCGCTTGACTTGACAGGAATGGGCAATCAAGGATTCTGCATGCTCATAAATAGACTCAATGGTGCCATCCATTTGATCCAGTTCTTCCCATAAGGCAGGATCTTCGATGAGACCGTACTTAATGACTTCCCCCATGCCCTCGATCAACTCGCGCTGGCCAAGAGTCCGCAACACTTCAGGATCGATCAGAACCCCATCCGGTTGGGCAAAGGTTCCTACCATGTTCTTAGCATAGAGTGTATTGACTCCGGTCTTACCTCCGATAGAGGAGTCAACCTGCGCTGTCAAACTAGTCGGTACTTGGACGAAATGGATTCCCCGCATATAGGTGGATGCTACAAAGCCAGCTAGATCACCAACAACACCACCACCAAGAGCGAGGATGCCATCTGATCGTGTCATCCCATTCTTGGCTAAGAATTCATAGACTTTTTGAACGGTCGTCAGATTTTTACTAGCTTCTCCTTCTAGGAACTCAAAGCTAATCACTGTAAATCCTTCACTTTCAAGGCTTTTTACCACCTGACTTGCATAAAGAGACCCTACATGATTGTCTGTAATGACTGCTACTTTTTGAGCTTCCCATAAATGACTGAGCCAGGTTCCAACCTTTTGGATCGCTCCATTCTCAATGACAATCTCATAACCATTCTTTGGTAGATCAACATTCACCTTCATAAGAATCTCCTTTCAAATCCATGTGAAAAAGATTACAATTTCACTATTGTATAAAAATAGAAAACAGAGCATACTTGATTAAGTTTTTCTGTTTTCTTCCATCATTTTTCTAATACATAATCTGGGTATTCCAATTTCAAAGCTTGCCAGACTTCCTCTTCCGGGAAAGTTTTATCCGTCATCAGTTCGAAGGCAACGGCAGCTTGATGGAAGAGCATTCCCAAGCCATTTAAGGTTTTTGCCCCTTGTTCTTCTGCTAATTGAAGAAATGGTGTCTTGGCAGGAAAATAAGCTAAATCAGCCACTAGACATTCTTTAGGAAAGTTAAACTCTTTCGGAATAGGGAGAGAAGACCCGTCCATTCCAAGTCCTGTAGCATTGATCAATAAATCCGTCCCCTCTATCGTTGCATTCAACTGATCCCGACTGGATAAGTCATGAAGGACAATTGAAACATCAAGAGTTTCGGATAGTGGAGCAAAGATAGCCTGATACTTATCTAAACTTTCTGGACGAACAAATAAATGAATCTCGCCAACTCCTTGCCGAATAGCCTCTACAACAATAGCAGTCGCAGCACCACCCGCTCCTAAAAGGACAAGTTTCTTATTCTTTATCGAAAAAGTCTTAGGGAGACTCTTTAGAAAACCAAGTCCGTCTGTGTTGTAGCCTGTTAAACGACCATCTTTCTGAACAATCGTATTGACCGAACCAATAAGTTGTGTGCTTCCATCTACCTGATCTAAAAATGGCAAGACCTTTTTCTTGTAAGGCATGGAAATATTAGCGCCCAACATATCCAGTACCCGTAACTGTTGAAGACTTTGTTCGACTTGTTCTTCTTCCACTTCCCAAGCAAGATAGACTACATTGGTCGCGGTTAGTTGATAAGCCTGATTGTGAATAAAGGGTGAGATACTATGACGAATGGGCTTGGCAATCACGGCCGCCATTCGCGTATAGCCATCAATCTTCATCTAAGATCTCCCGAATCTTGTGCATGCTGGATAAGCTAATTTGACCTGGTGCACTTTCCACTCCTACACTAGCATAGGACCAAACAGAACCGGTTAAATCGGCAGCAATGCGAGAGATTCTGCCGATTTTCCCCATAGAAATGGTAACGAACTCTTGTTCTGGATTTAGCGTCTTAAAGCCACGTGTATAGTTCATTAGGTCCAGAACATCCTGCTCGGTATGAGCCATCACAGATACCTTGACCAATTTCGGTGTAAAGCTGGTTAACTCTGACATAATTTCCATCATATTTTCAGGGGTTTCCTGGAAATTATGGTAGCTTAAGCAAAGATTGGAATAATCCATCATCTGATTAAATTCGGCCTGATGACCAAAGTACTCAAAATCGACATAATCCGGATGGTAGATGTTGTTGATATCATGGATAAGAGCTACGTACTCTTCACCAGAAAGCTCAATTTCTCCTCCCTGCTCCCGGGTCCGTAGCGTAAATAAAATCTCACGACCTGCAAATTTTTCAAAGATGGCAGGCGCCACTTGTAAGATATCATTTTTGTCCAAGTAATCCGCACGCCATTCAATCACATCTGCATCTTGATAACGACTGGCATCAATGGCCTGTGCTTCTTCAAAATTTCTTGGCATTACAGAAACGACTAATTTCATTAATCCACCCTAATCGTAAATACTTTTAAGTAATTACTACTTTCTTCTTTTTCGTTATATCGAAAATCAGCTGGAAGTCCGACCTCACTGATATACCGATGTTTCCGGCCTTTAAAGCCCTTTTCAATTTCTTTCTTAAATTTATCCCGACTGACATTTGCAGCATTCGTACTAGCAATCAAAATTCCTTTTGGTTTCAAGATTTCTAGGGACTGCTCGATTAGTTTGTGGTAATCCTTCGCAACTGAGAAGGTACGCTTCTTATTGCGAGCAAAACTCGGCGGATCTAAAACGATCACATCATAAGTCAAGCCATGACGCTTAGCATACTTATAATAATCAAAAACATCCATGACGATAAAGCGGTGCTGGTCCAATGCTAGACCATTTGCCACAAAATGAGCTTCAGATAGTTCACGACTCCGCTTAGCCAAATCAACAGAGGTTGTTTCTACTGCTCCTCCCATAGCCGCTGCTACCGAAAAAGCCGCTGTGTAAGAAAACATATTGAGCAAGCTTTTACCTGCAGCTAAGCCATCTACTAAGCTAGCACGCACATCGTGTTGGTCTAAGAAAATCCCTGTCATCAAGCCATCATTCAGAAAGACTTGGTAGCGAACACCATTTTCCAAAATCAAAAACTGCTCTGGAGCTTCTTGACCAAAAAGATGGGCTGACTCATAACCTGGATCCTTGAAACGGATTTTTTCATATCCTCCCAAGACCTCTGGAAAGACTTCTTGAAAAGCCGCAACAAGCAACTCTCTGATTTGATAAACAAAGGCATTGTAGATGGAAAAGACAGCATAATCTCCATAGAGATCAATGGTCAAGCCACCAAATCCGTCGCCTTCTTGATTAAAAATTCTAAAAGCTGTATCCAATTCCGACTGATAATAAGACTGGCGCTTGGACTTGGCCTTAGCAAATAGCTGACTAAAGTAAGCCTGATCCAAGGTGATTTTCTTGGTGGAAATGACCCAACCAAGACCCTTGTTTTGCTCTGAAAGATAGCCTGTCCCTAGAAAATGACCTGAAGCTG
>NZ_JBKQBL010000004.1:20007-23400 GCF_046824975.1 Streptococcus intestinihominis
TGACCAGCTCAACCACCTCATTGTCAAAGGGGAGTTGACCAAAATCAATCTTCTCTAAAATCTTATAACCTTTATGGATTTTCTTCTCAACTTGTCGGTTAATTGTCAGCTTTTTCATACTCTCTATTGTATCAAAATTTTCAAAAATTCACAAAGTCTCTTCCTTAAAAATACGATTAACATTGAAGATTTAAAACTCTTATTTGACATTCTCCTAGCTTTTGTTGACTAATTGATTCATCATATTAGACTTTAGCGTTTTGTCCCGAATTAAACACTTGCTTTATTTTCAAAACGTTTTAAATTATGGTATACTGTTGTAAGAAAATTTTTAGGAAATAAGGCAAGGAAGTATATTTTTGTGAAAAAAATTACCAAAACGATACTCGATGCTATGAGTACCAGACTAGGATTTGTCTTTACCCTACTGTTGCTATATTGGTTTAAAACCATGTGGGCCTATACAGTAGACTTTAATTTAGATATTCAAGGCTTCTATCAGGTTTTTCTCGCAGTCATTAACCCGATACCGTTAAGCCTCTTATTGATCGGTCTCGCTTTTTATATTAAGAGAACCAAACTCTTTTATTTGCTATCTTTTAGCATCTATGTCATTTTATTTATCTGGTTGATTTCCAACTCGATTTATTATCGTGAGTTTACAGACTTTGTAACGGTTAATACCATGCTGGCCTCTAGTAAGGTTTCCGCCGGTCTTGGAGCTGCAGCCTTAGAATTATTCCGTCCCTGGGATATTATCTATATTTTAGACTTCCCGATTCTAGCTTTCCTCTTCTTAAAGAAATTGGTCAAACTAGATCACCGTCCCTTTAACAAACGGGCAAGTTTTGCAGTGACTTCGCTCTCTGCTATGCTCTTCTCTGCCAACCTTTTCTTGGCAGAGATTGACCGTCCGGAATTGTTAACGCGTGGCTTCTCCAACTACTATGTAGTTCGTGCGCTTGGTTTACCTGCCTTTTTGGGTTACAGTGCCAACCAGACTTACATGGCCAATAAAGAACGCTCAAAGGCTTCTGAGGTTGACTTGAAGCCAGTTGAAGAGTATGTTGCTAGCCATTATGCTCAACCAAACCCAGAAACCTTTGGACTTGCTAAAGGTCGTAATGTTATCTATATCCATTTGGAAAGCTTCCAACAATTCTTGATCGACTATAAATTGAAAGTCGATGGCAAAGAATACGAAGTGACCCCTTTTATCAACTCGCTCTACCATTCAAACGAAACCTTTGCATTTGCCAATGTCTTCAACCAGGTAAAAGCTGGTAAAACATCGGATGCAGAAACCATGATTGAGACTGGCTTGTTCGGTTTGAACCAAGGTTCCTTTATGGTGAACTACGGTGGGACCAATACCCAGCAAGCAGCTCCTTTCATTCTTTCTAAGAATGGCTACCAATCCAGTGCTGTTTTCCACGGAAATGCCGGAAGCTTCTGGAACCGTAATACAGCCTACAAACAATGGGGCTACCATTACTTCTTTGATGCCTCTTATTTTACCAAGCAAGATGATACCAACTCTTTCCAGTATGGACTTAATGATAAGATCATGTTGAAAGATTCCATCAAGTACTTGGAACACATGCAACAACCGTTTTATACTAAGTTCATTACCGTTTCTAACCACTATCCTTATACGACGAGTCTGATTGGTGACGAAATTGGCTTCCCTCTTGCAGAGACGCAAGATGAAACCATTAATGGCTATTTCGCAACAGCCAACTACTTGGATGCTTCCATCAAGGCCTTCTTCGATTATCTCAAAGCTTCTGGTCTTTATGAGAACTCCATTATTGTTCTGTACGGGGACCACTACGGTATTTCTAATTCTCGAAATCCAGCTCTGGCTCCTTTGCTAGATAAGAACTCTGAAACTTGGTCTAGTTATGACAATGCCATGTTGCAACGCGTACCGTATATGGTGGTCATTCCTGGTATGGACAAGGGGAAAGTGATTGAGACCTATGGTGGAGAGATTGATATGCTTCCAACATTAGAACACTTGTTAGGAATTGATTCTAAGAACTTCCTTCAAGTTGGTCAAGACTTGTTATCTCCAAATCATAGCCAAATCGTAGCTTTCCGTTCTGCTAACTACTTTGTGACTCCTGAGTATACAAGTTACAGTGGCCGGACCTATTACACCAAGACTGGTGAAGAAATCACCAATCCAGACGAATCAACGAAAGAGCAACTGGATAAAATCCGTGAGGCAGCGAATCTACAACTCAAGATTAGTGATAGTATCCAAACAGGAGACCTCTTACGATTCTATACAGGAAATGATCTTGGTAAAGTCAACCCGGATGACTACTCCTACAATAACTCGATGAAAGCATTGAAGAAAATTGAAAAAGAAAAAGGGGATGCCTCAACCAGCCTCTATAGCCAAAAAGGCAATCAATCAACGGTTGATCTCTTCAAAGCACCAAGCTATAAGGAGCTCCACCCTGAACAGTTCAGTTCATCTTCTTCAAGTGAGGATTCCAGCTCAAGTAGCTCAAGCTCATCTTCATCAGAAAAAAAATAAGATTGGGACCTCCCAATCTTATTTTTGAATATAGACAAACTGTTTTTACTTTAAGGAAGCTGGACTGTTTTTCAAAATAAACTTCTATTACCTTGGATTATTAAAGCAAATCTAAAACTTTCCGCTGTGAGAAAAGTACTTGAAACACTATGTTTCAAGTACTCGGGAGTTTTGAAACTTTAGGTTCAAAACTAAGTCTTGGAACTTCAGAGAAGTTCGCTGACGTCCGTACTCACCTAAGGAAAGTTTTTAAGAGGGCATTATCTTCTATTTGAAATAAGATTGGGAAATCCCAATCTTATTTTTTTTTATTTATTTCTTCCATTCAAAAACAGAAGCTGTTAAATTCTCTACATAGAATGGACGTTTGTTTCGGCTATTTCCAACAAGGAGCTCAAGATGATTTGCGTTCTGGAGATAGAATGGTAGTCCACTGGTGTTAAAGATAACATAATAGTGTTTATCCCAGGTCAATTCAAAGACCACAACACCACTACCCATATCGGCAGTATGTACAAAGACATGTTGATAAATCTCCTCATAAGATTCGAGGGACAAGGCAGGTAGGGTCTTCTTCAAATGAATGATTTGACGCACATATTCGATTGTATCCTTGTTGACAGATACTAAATCCCAATCGACTTGGTTGACGGCATCTGGCGCATTATAGGAATTCATAGCCCGTTCTCGATCTTCATGTGTCACTTCTCCATCTTCGCCCGTTGCAACTAGTTTGGTTCGTAGGAACTCTTGTCCAACTTGCATAAAGGCCATCCCTTGGAAGAGGAGATTCATGGCTGTCGCCATTTCTACCTGCTTCTTAATTTTTTCCTGAGAATCATTTG
>NZ_JBKQBL010000004.1:23445-28394 GCF_046824975.1 Streptococcus intestinihominis
GGTGGACATAAGAAAGTAAATCGTAGAGGTTGTAGTTGTCATGGGCTTCTACATAGTTGAGGACCTGGCTTGGAGTTAGGAAGGATCCCAACTCTGCACTTCCCAGAACGGAACGCGCAATAATGTCTTCTGTAGACTTCCGACTAACATAGCCACGTTTGATGGATCCGAAGACTTCAGCTCCCTTTATGGCATCTCGAGAGGTATCATTAAAGAAACCGACTTGGGCCATTTGATAAGCATTGTCCTTTTTGGCCTTATCTTCTGGAGCCAATCCTGTCCCCATATCCCAACCTTCTCCATAAAGGAGAATCCGTGGATCAATCGCGTCCATGGCTTCACGGATTTCATTCATGGTATCCACATCGTGAATCCCCATTAAGTCAAAGCGGAAACCGTCAATCTTATATTCTGTTACCCAATGAGTCAAGGAATCAATCATGAATTTGCGGTACATCTCATGCTCACTGGCCGTCTCATTCCCAACTCCTGTACCATTTTGGAAGGATCCATTTGGATTCATTCGGTAGTAATAATCAGGAACGGTTGTTTGGAAAGCTCCATCTTCTGTCGAATAAATATGATTATAGACCACATCCATGACGACCGAAATACCCGCTTCATGATAGGCGTGTATCATTTCTTTTAACTCGCGCATGGTGGTCTTAGGATCGTGAGGTTTAGTCGAGTAACTAGTCTCTGGAGCAGAGTAATTCTGCACATCGTAGCCCCAATTGTAGAGGACATTCCCGTCTTCATCATAGGTCTTATAGCGGTCGGTCACTGGTTGCAGTTGAACTACATTGACCCCTAATTCCTTGATATAGTCAAAGGCTGTGGCATCGCCTTGGGCGTTCTTCGTCCCAGTCTGGTGAGCTCCTCGGTAGGTTCCTCGATAGGCTTCATCCACACCGGAAGTCGGAGAGATGGTCAAATCCCGGACGTGCATTTCATAGACAACCGCCTGACAAGGATTATCCAGACGCCAGTCAGCCTTTTCATAAGCTTCTGACTGAAAGGCAGGGAAGATGCAATCCTGATGAGAAAGAATGGCAGATTTCTTCCCATTTTCACTGGTAGCGATCGTATATGGATCACGCGCAACCTCTGTGTGGTAATCAAAATAAACCTTATACTGATAGGCTAGTCCACTGAGGTTTCCCATGACATCCGCATACCAGACACCACAGTTATTGCGAACATGGTCGCTAGATTCTCTCTGACCACGAACCATTGGGACAACCTTCCAGACCTTGCTGTCATTGGCGACAGAATCATAGATAAGAAGGTCTACTTTATTGGCAGTAGGTGCCCAAAGTTTAAAGCGGTAATCATCATCTTGCTGGCGATATCCCAACCAACCCTGATAGCCCCATTTGGCATCAAATTCCTGGTAATGAGTCGCCATATCAAAAGCGTGTGGCTTCCGACGGCTGTATTCATGACTGGTCATTGCAGCCTGCAAGGAATAATAAACGGTGTCATCTCCTTGAATCAACCAGACTTCCCGCACTTTCCCTTCTGGTAAAAGCTCAATATGGTATTCATCCGACTGACTAAGCCAGTTTCCTTCCTTGATGATGACATGGCCAATGTGTTGAGGTGTCTCACAGTTATAAACTAGGAGTCCCTCAACTCCAAAATAATCGAGCTTGGAGAAAGACACTTCCTCTCCCCATACTCCTTCATGCCACTTCCACATATCACGGGCAAAATAATCACCTACGGGATGGTGGTAGTGGATTTTTACTTGATACTGATGCATCGTATTGTATTTCCTATTTCCTAATTAACTAAGTAAGAAGAAACTGGCATTGCCCACTCTCAGCAATGTTTCTCCATTATTCTTCTAATTTATATTCTGAATGAACCAGAGCATCGTCATTAATTTCATCGATGTTGGCAAAAAATTCTAAGTGATTGTGAAAGACTTCCAGTTCTACTGGCGTATCGCCACCATATTCACCATCTAAATTGATTTTAAACTCTTCCTTGTTGTCCAAAACTTCAATCTTCAATTTAGAAGTCTTGAGGTATTCAATATTTGAATCGTTGACGTGTTTTCCACCATTAACGGCTTGCATAATGAGGGACAACATATCAAATAATTTAGCAGTTTTCACTAAGATCAAGGTGAAATTCCCATCATCAAGTTTAGCATCTGGTGCCACACTTTCAAAGCCACCGATTGAATTGGTCAAAGCCACGAAGACAAGCGAAACTGGTCCAACATAGACCCCATTGTCGTGCTCAATCCGCACCTTGCGGGTTTTATTCTTAGGGAATTTCTTCACTGCCTCCGCTACATAAGCAAAGTAGCCATAGCGCGACTTCACCTCACTCGGCACACTAAAGGTCAATTCAGATAAGGTCCCTGCAGCAGCAATATTGATGAAATATTTACTTCCGTAAGCACGGCCAATATCCATTTGAATGGTTTGATTCTTCTCAATGATCCGCGCAGCCGCTACTGGATCTCCCATCGGAATCTTCAGAGCACGTGCGTAATCATTGGTTGTACCAGTAGGTATAAAAGCCATTTTTGGACGGTGTTCGAGGCTAGCAACCCCATTGACCACCTCATTAATGGTCCCATCTCCCCCGGCAGCAACGATCAAATCAAAACCGGCTTTTGCAGCCCGCTCTGCTTCTAACTGGGCTGATAAGGGCTCAGGAGTGGTCTGATAGGCACTTGTTTCGTAGCCTACATCCTCTAACACATCCAAGACTTCTGCGATGTTCTTTTTAATGATTTCCTGACCAGAAGTCGGATTATATATCACTCGTGCTTTTTTCATCTTATTTTCCATACATGCCTCTATAAACTTTCAAGCCAGGCTTCATCCTGTATTTCAATCGATAATTCCTGCGCTTTGCTTAATTTACTTCCCGCATCGCTACCTGCAACTAATAGGTCTGTTTTCTTGGACACGGAGCCTGTGACTTTAGCCCCTAAGGCTTCTAATTTAGCCTTAGCTTCCGAACGTGTCAGTCGTTCCAGTTTACCGGTTAAGACAACTGTTTTACCAGACAATGGTGCATCTGCCGCAACCTTTTGACCTAGGTAATCTAAGTTTACCCCAGCTTCCTTAAGCTCTTCTAAAAGTAGTTGAGAACCTTCTAGAGCAAAGTAACGCTTGAGACTTTCTGCAACCACCATTCCTAAACTGTCTATCGCAGCAATTTTTTCAACCTCTGCCTCTGCTAAGGCTGGAATGGAATGGAATTCCTGGAGCAAGAGCTGGCTAGCCTTACTTCCTACATGTCGAATTCCCAGACCAAACAATAGTTTTTCAGCAGAATTTCCCTTTGATGACTGGATCGCATCTACTAATTTTTGAGCAGATTTTTCTTTAAAGCCATCCAATTGTAAGAGATCATCCACGGTCAGGCGATAAATACCTGCTACATCTTGAACCAGTTCTTTAGCAAACAGTTTTTCAACCACTGCTGGCCCCAAGCCTGTAATGTTCATGGCATCCCGGCTAGCAAAGTGAGCGAGTCCTTCTTTTATTTGAGCCGGACAGCGGGGATTGATACAACGCAAGGCCACTTCATCTTCAAAATGAAGGAGCTCGCTCTGACAACTCGGACAGTGGCTTGGAATCTCTAATTTTTCTTCCGATACGCGCTTATCCATGACAACTCGCAAGACAGCTGGGATAATGTCCCCGGCCTTATAAACAATGACCGTATCATCCTTGCGAATATCTTTCTCAGCAATGTAATCCACATTATGGAGAGTAGCTCGACTAACCGTCGTCCCTGCTAACTGAACTGGCGTCAAATTAGCCGTTGGTGTCACCACTCCTGTCCGACCCACTGTCCAATCAACTGACAAGAGTTTTGCTTCCTTCTCCTCAGCTGGGAATTTGTAAGCCACTGCCCATTTGGGAGCCTTGACAGTAAATCCAAGTTCTTCTTGAACAGCTAGATTATTTACTTTAATCACGACTCCGTCAATATCATATGGAAGTTGATCGCGCATGGCTGCCACTTCTTGAATATAAGCCCAGACTTGCTCGATACTGGTCGCTGTCTTGTGATGAGGATTGACGACAAAACCGAGGCCGTTTAATTTAGCCAGTACCTTCTCTTGGGTCGCTTGATCAGTAGGACTAGCTTCCTGGTAGAGGAAGGTTGCGAGCTTGCGCTCTGCAACAATCTTTGTATCCAACTGTCTAAGAGTACCGGCTGCAGCATTTCGAGGATTCGCAAACTCTGCCTCTCCATTTTCTTGGCGGGACAAATTTACGGCATCAAAAGACGCACGGGGCATGTAACATTCTCCGCGAACGGTTAATGTAAGAGGTTGCGGTAAGACTAGAGGAATATCGCGAACTCGCTTGAGGTTCTCGGTGATATTTTCTCCAATGCTCCCATCCCCCCGTGTAGCACCCGTTTCAAGGACACCATCAACATAAGAAAGTGAAATAGATAGGCCATCAATTTTTAACTCACATACATAGGTGACAGATGGGAATTCCTTGCGAACCCGTTGGTCAAAGGCCACCAATTCTTCATAGGAGAAGGCGTCCTGCAAACTATAAAGCGGGTAGGTATGCTGGTATTTATCAAATCCTTTGAGAATGGTTCCTCCGACCCGATGGGTTGGACTATTGGGTTGGACCAATTCTGGATGAGCTTCCTCTAAAGCAACCAATTCCCGATAAAGCTGGTCGTACTCATAATCCGATACGGAAGGAGCATCTTTTGTATAATATTCTTCTGCATATTTGTTTAGTAAGTTTACTAACTCTTTTATTCTGGTTTCCATATCTCTATTTTACCATAAAAACGCTTTACTGTGCCCTTTCTGACTACTTCACATGCGAAAAAATATCGTTTTTCAGAAGGGATTGGAATCGGTCTGGACATCAAAAAAGAGGCTAGGACAAAAGTCCTAGCCTCTCAATTGTCTTTGGATTATCGAGCAAGACGCAGTGGTT
>NZ_JBKQBL010000004.1:28506-34073 GCF_046824975.1 Streptococcus intestinihominis
GCCCTACTCAACGGTGCGGAGGTGGGACGACGAAATCGAATTCTAACGAATTACCGATTTCTGTCCCACTCTCTAGTGGATTATTGAGTTAAATCAATTCGTTGGGCAATCTTTTTGATCAAAATAGCTCCAACAATCAGGGAAGCAAATTCACCCAAACCAGTTGTCAACCAATTCAAGAAGAATGGTGTTTTGTTTAGAATATGCAATTCTAGGGCAATCGTAAACATAGAGAGGGCAAAGAAAATTGAGAATAAGAAATGATCCTTACGAATCCATCCATTAAAGAGATCTGTCTTTTCATAGCGTTTAAAAAGATAGACTCCAAGTGTAACGAAGACAAAGGTAGATCCACCACCAACGATCACGTCGACAATTCCATAACTCAAGAAGTTAGAAATCATACACCCAATGGTAACAGACCAAATGTATTTCCGATTGTAGAAAGCCATGAAGTTGAGCATTTCAGAAACACGGAATTGAATCTCGTTGCTTCCAATGGCATTCAACGGGGGCGTAATGGTCAAGGCCACATAGAGAGCTGCAACTAAGGCAATCTGTGCCAAGTCACGAACAGTATAGTTTTTCATCGTTTTCTCCTTTAGCGGTTTTCCCGCGTCTAATATGCTTGGTGAAAGAAGCTAAGCACCAAGGGTTGAGTTTCGCTAATGAAGCTCATCTGAACGAGTTGCATTCAACAAATCAACTTTATAAGTATAGCACAAATAAGGGAATTATGATAGACTAATTGTATGAAAAAACTAGTCCATCGAATCTTTGATAATGAAATTTTAGCCTACCTGATTTTTGGTGTTGCTACAACGATTGTTTCTGTTGCTACTCGGCTGATTGTTTTCCAACTGACAGACCAGGAACAACTAGCTACCTTGATTGGAAATATTGCAGGAATACTTTTTGCCTTTGCTACCAACGATACCATTGTCTTTAAACAAGAAAGAAAAGGCTGGTTGAAACGGTTAATTGTCTTCTCTTTTGCTAGAATGGGGACACTCGTGCTGGACCTCCTGATGACTACCATCTTTGTGACCCAGTATCCACAAATCATTGGTCAGTTCGTTAATATGAATCGGACGGCTATCAATACCATCGAAACCTTTGCCGCACAATTTATGATTGTCATTTTGAACTATGTTTTCAGTAAACTATTTGTCTTCCGAAATAAGAAGTGACATCTCATTATACACAGAAAAACCGTCAGAACTCTTATAGTCTCTGACGGTTTTTTTTATACTTCTAGACTAGATACTTGGGCGCTTACATAATAAATCTTACCTTCCACACCAAAATAGTCCTTAACCAATCCTTTTAATTCATCCATCGCTTCTTTGGCCCGTTCTGCTTGCTCTTCAGTCACTGCCTCCATCACAAGAATAGCCTGTCGAGTCTCTTCTGTCAGCATGGTCCTTTGGGCTTCCCGCCAGTTTAAACAACGGCAAACAGCACCTTCTTGATCATAATAAATGATCTCTTCCGGCAAAGCCGGAGCATCTTCCTCCGCTCCTAGTGGAAAGAATGGCTCTCCCCCCTTAGCTTTTCCTAAGGATAAGCCTCCAGCTAACTTTTCCATATCCTCACCACCACAGGGGATAGCATAGGCTAGCGAAACACTATTGTAGAGATCAACCAAAGGATTAATGGGATAAAACTCCCGTCCTTGTGACACACGCTTCAATAAGGCTTCAATGGAAGAACGAGCTCCTTTTTTGGTCTTAAATTTGGTAAAAGCCTGACGCCATTCTTGAACGACTGGACTAGCAGTGAACTGATCTTCATCAATATATTCTTTTGATCGTGCGACTCCCTTGTCGAGCAAATCCTTAAAATATGGATCTTTGCTCTCATCAACATGGTTGTCAATACCTTCCACTGTCATCACCACTACTTGTGCTTGGGGAAACAAGTCCCAAAATGCTTGATCTACTGTAAATTTCATTTCTTTTCCTCACTATAGTTTCTTTTTTGACCTTTTTTCACTAGCTCCCAATCCGCCGCTACGTTTTCTCTCATTTTAGCAAGCCAATCTTCTAATTGAAGGATTTCTGCCTTTGAAAAACCTTTTAAGGCAGTGTTTTCAGAATAAGCATGCTCAGAAAGAATAAAAGGATAAAGCTTTTGTCCTTTTTCCGTTAGAATCCATTTTTTTATCTTTTGATTTGAAGGATCAGTTAATTCTCGGATGAGACCTTTATCAGCTAATTTTTTAACAGAGCGGGCTACTGTTGAGCGATCCACTTTTAATAAATCGGATAACTCCTCTTGAATAATTCCTGGCTGCTCTCCAATTCGTACTAAATATAGGTATTGGCCTCTTGCCAGTTCCAAATCTCGGAACTCAATATTGGCAATCGAATCTAAGGCTCGGGCTATGATGCCAATCTCTCTTAGAACCTTCATCTGTTCCTCCTTTCTTTATGAATGATTCTATCACATTTTTATTGCAAATGCAACAAAAATAACAACCAGAAAAAAGCCGGCTGAAAACCGGCTTGCTCCTATTTTATTCTTTAACATCAGTCCTGATTTTTTCTCAAGTTTTTAAGATGGAAACGACGCTTGAGAGAAGCTTCCTTTTGGTGAAAAGCTACCTTAGAAGACTTGTATTTGGCTACCACATCCCCATCTTTTGTTTCAAATCTCGCTTCAATGGCATATTGAATACTAGCATTTAAGATACAGCCAATAATCAACACCTTAGCTACCAGGATAAACCAGAACATAATGACCGCTAAAAGGACTGACCCGAAGAAACGAGCATCTAGGAAACTCGTGATGTAGTGGTCGACATATTTCCAGAAAATATTCAAGGTCAAATAAAGGACTGCCGTCACAAAGATGGCTCCCGGAAAGACATAGCGAAACTTAGGAATTTTGATATTGGGTAGGGTGTAATAGAGCAAGAGCAAGGTTAAAAAGAGCAGGAAGTAAACCGAAGGTCCTGAAATATTTAAGAGGCGAAGGTAGATACTTTCGTCAAACTTGAAAATCTCATAGACGGAACGAATAATCATCCGGCCAAACATGGTCAAAACCAGAGATAGACCAAACAGACCTTGCAGGGCAAAACTAATCAAAATACTGAAGATTCTCGCCCAGATAATCCCCCTCTCCTTCTCCACTCCATAACTTTTATTGAAGGCTCTCTGCAGGTAAGCAATACACTGTGAGGAGACCCATAAAGCCGAAATGATGGAGAAACTCAGTAAACCAGTAGACGGCTTAGTAAGCACTGATGAAATCACTTGCAAGACAATGCGGTACATGGAGGCAGGTAATACTTCACGCAAGGTCAGCAAAATCTGAGTCGGACGAATCTGGAAGTAAGGGAGGATATTGGCTGCAATCAACAATAAAGGGAGAATGGAGATCAATAAATAATAGGCCACTGCTATACTTGTGATGTCCGATTCAGAGGCCATATAAAAGCGCAAGAACCCCTTAATAAACGGTCGTTGGCCTAGCCATTTTAGAAACTTTTTCATATCTATCCTCCCCTAAACAAAGTCATAAAAAGAGAAAAGAGCGAAACCGTTATTTATCTTCAGCTCCATTCTTTCCTCTCTACTTGTTTTAATAGGTTCCTTCTTCGCCTTGACTGGTCAAAATAACCGGTCCATCTTTAGTAATAACAAACTGATGTTCGTACTGACAAGAAAGTCCACCGTCAAGGGTTTTGTGGGCCCAACCTGTCTTCATATCGGTATCGATTTCCCAAGTTCCGGTATTAATCATTGGTTCAATGGTGAGTACCATCCCTTCACGTAAGCGCAAGCCACGTCCTGCACGTCCGTAGTGAGGCACCATTGGTTCTTCATGCATAGTTGGTCCTACACCGTGACCGACCAAATCGCGTACTACACCATAACCTTTGCTTTCAGCATATTCTTGAATGGCAGCTCCGATATCACCTAGACGATTTCCGACAACTGCTTGTTCAATCCCCCTATAGAGACATTCTTTGGTGACATCCATGAGATCTTTGACTTCTTGGGAAACATTCCCAACTGCATAGGCCCAACAAGAATCAGCCAAACCACCAGAGTAGTTTTCTGTATACTTTTTCACCTGTGCGACATTATCAAAGTCTAATTTTGAGACATCAACAACAGACTTGTCTAAGGGTTCAGACAAGACCATATCCACCTTTAAGAGATCACCGTCTTTTAAGACATAGTGACGAGGAAAGGCGTGAGCCACTTCATCATTGATCCCACAACATGTCGCATAGGGATAGTCCATCAAGCTTCCTTCTACACCAATCTGAAGGGGCAAGACATTGGCTTCTTTACAGCGACGTCGAACATATTCTTCTACTTCCCACAGATCGAGACCTGGTTTGATCAAATCTCGAAGGCCAATATGGATACTAGCAAGAAAGTCTCCTGCTCGGTCCATAGCTTCGATTTCACGCTGTGATTTCAATGTAATCATCTATTTCCTACTTCCATTCTAATTAATTTTCAAAGTGACGGTGGCCTTCGTAACTAACTGTAAATTCAAATACAAATCAAAATCTATAATAGCCGATCGTCTAGTCTGTCGGACAATACGTGTTTCAATCCGCAAGGTATCGTCCACTTGAACAGCTTGGAGGTAATAGACCAAGAGCTGTTCGATGATTAAATTTTTCCCAGAATTCATCATGAGCTGGCGAGTGACTGTTGTTAGAACTTCAGTGAGAACGCCATTCGAGAGAACACCACTCTTTTCTAACATACTTGGTTCAACCGTCAATTCAAAATGATTGGCTTGCAGAACTACTTTTTGACTGATTTGTTCACTAAAGGTTGGCAAGCCCGACAATTGCTCCTTGCTCATCCGGTCCATGACCGCACGACGAGTAATAACCCCTAATAGGGTCTGATTGCTGCGAATAACAGGAATCATCTCAAAATCTTCTGCAATCATGCGTTGACTGACATTGGCGATACTAGAGGATAGGTTTGTCGTAAAGACGCTACGGGACATGACCTTGTCCAGAGTTGTCTGGGGCGTCTTGTCTCCGGCATCTCGCATGGTCACTACTCCAACAACCATCTGGTGTTGATTGACGACAGGAAAACGACTAAACCGGCTCTTTCTTACCAAATCTAAATAGTCACGTACGGTATCTGTTTCCCGTAAAAAACCGTATTCATGCATGGGCGAATAGACTTGTTCGACCGTTAAAATATCAGTTTTAATTTGCATGTTGGCGAGAGCACGGTTGATCATGGTCGCAACAGTATAGGTATCATGCTTGGTACGTAGGATAGGAGTTTGACCACTGCGACCCAGTTCCAAAATAGAAGGATCGACGTCAAAACCACCGGTTACAAGAACAGCATTGTCGTGTTGGAGAGCCAGACGTTGGATATTGGTTCGGTCTCCCACAATGAGGAGTCCACCTTCAGAGACATAATCTAAAATATGCTCTTCTGTCATGGCCCCGATATAAAACTTGTTGAACTCTCGTTCTAGCCCTTCTTTTCCTGCCAAGACTTCCGAACCGGTAATTTCTACAATCTCTCGGAAAGTCAGATGTTCTAGGACTGCCTTTTTGGACTTGA
>NZ_JBKQBL010000004.1:34124-44771 GCF_046824975.1 Streptococcus intestinihominis
CACGAACTGTCCCACTACGAGGTCTCGTTTCAACAATTCCACGATTTTCAGCTTCTTTAATGGCCCGATAGGCGGTCCCATCACTCACCTGCAAATAATTCGAGATACTTCTCACACTGACACGTTTGCCAATGGGTAGTTTCTCCAAATAATCTAAAATCGCTTGGTGTTTACTCATTGAGATCTCCTCTATCTATGCAGAACTCGTAATAATCCCGCATCTTTCGGGTATAGCGGTCACTCCCCTTGAATTGCCGTTTTAAACTATAACCGGCATGTAAGGCCACCTGTTGACTGGCAATATTTTCAACATGGGTAATGATTCGGACTTGTTTGAGATGAAATTCCTGGAAGGACAAGAAGGTAATCTCTTTGACAACCTCTGTCATGAGGCCTTGACCCCAATAATCCTTGTGTAAGAAATAACCAAGTTCAGCTTCTTTCTTAATTTCATCCAACTTTTCAAACTTAATCGATCCAATCACACGGTCTGTTTCCTTGTCACAAATCGCCCATATTCCTAAAGGATTCTTTAGAAAATAATTGGCCAAGACATACTGGCATTCCTCTAGGGACGTTTGTGCTGGGAAAATAAAAGGCAAATTCTCTGGATTGGAGGATATGGTATAAAAGTCAGCGGCATCACTATATAGAAAGGGCCTCAAGAAGAGGCGCTCTGTTTCAAAACATGAAAATGCTGCTAGTTGCGTCCAAATATTCATAAAAATCGTTCGTTATGCTTCATCAATCAGTTCGATGTCAGCTCCCAATTGTTGCAATTTTTCAATAATATGCGAATAGCCACGAAGGATAAACTCAATATTGGTAATCTCCGTTCTACCCTGAGCCATCAATCCAGCAATCACCAAGGCAGCGCCTGCACGCAAGTCTGTCGCCTTAACTGGAGCACCTGTTAATTGATTTGGTCCTTGGTAAACAATGCGATCACCCACTGTTTCAATGGTAGCACCCATTCGCATCAGTTCAGCCACATGGTTGACCCGCTTTTGATAAATGGTATCTACGATACTTCCCTTTCCATTAGCGGTCAAGAGCAAAGGAGTCAAGGGTTGTTGCAAATCTGTTGCAAAGCCAGGGTAAGGAGAGGTTTTAATGTGAACTGCTTTCAGATTTTCTTGCTTTTCAACAAACACACTATCCTCAGAAATCGTCATACGAACGCCCATTTCTTCCAGCTTGGCAATAAAGCTCTCTAGGTGTTCGTAGAGGACATTCGTAATTTGAATCCCTTCTCCAACAGCTGCAGCAAGGGCGATATAGGTCCCTGCTTCGATGCGATCGGGGATCACTTGGTGACGCGTCCCGCGGAGAAAGTCTACTCCTTCAATGGTAATAATATCTGTACCCGCACCACGAATGTGTGCTCCCATATTATTGAGAAGGGTCACGACGTCAATGATTTCTGGTTCACGAGCAGCATTTTCAATAACGGTACGACCTTCCGCCTTAACAGCAGCCAGAATGGTATTAATAGTTGCTCCAACGCTAACCGTATCCATATAGATAGCTGCACCATGAAGACGCTTCCCATTTGTGGAAAGGTTCATACTAGAACCATCCATGGTCATCTTAGCACCCATCGCCTCAAAGGCTTTCAAATGCAGATCAATGGGGCGTGGACCTAGGTCACATCCACCTGGTAGACCGACAGTTGCGCGGCCATAACGTCCCAATAGACTTCCGTAGAAATAGTAAGAAGCGCGAAGACTGTTGATCTTTCCAAATGGCATTGGCATATCTTGTACACCACGCGGATCGATAATAAGAGTCTCCCCATCTCGCTCCACCTTTGCCCCCATGAGGTTCATAATGTCAATCAAGCTAGCCACATCTGATATATCTGGAACACCATCAAGGGTCACAATTTCGTCTGCTAAAATAGTTGCTGGAATGAGGGCCACCACACTATTTTTTGCACCACTAATGGTCACCTCACCTTTTAAAGGGTGACCACCATTAATTATAATTTTTTTCATGTAAATTTGTATAAGCTCTTTCAATCATTCGGTAAAAAATTACCGCATCTATTATATCATAAAAACGCTTCATTTTCCACTACTTCTTATCTTTTGATCGGTCCATCCAATCCTTAAAAAACCTCAACTATATGTTTTGCTATTTTTTTATATTTTTGCTTGCAAACCTAATTTATTTATGTGTTCTCTTGTTGTTTTTTTAAAAAAGGCAGCCCTTTTCGGACCGCCTTTCCTGACTTTATTTCACTTCATTTCCTAATTCATATTTACTGCCTTTTAAAGCTCGACTCAAAGACCATTTCCAAGGTTTCCCTTCAATGGTTACTTGTTTTTTCTCTAAATCAACTTTTACTTCTTCCACACCTTTTACTGCGGATAATTTTTCAGTGACAGCATTGGCACAACCTTGGCATTTCATTCCACTAATTTCGTATGTTTTTGACATAATTATTTTCCTTTCTTTTACTCGAGGAGGTAACTTTTCTCCTAGTTCTTACAATTTTTTTCTCTTTAATCTGAGAGCATTCAGTACAACCGATACTGAACTAAAACTCATGGCTAGACCTGCTAACATCGGGTTTAAGAGCGGGCCACCAAAGAGATAGAGAAGCCCCATCGCCACCGGAATGGCTAAAACATTGTAGATAAAGGCCCAGAACAAGTTTTCCTTGATGGTCTTAATCGTGTAACGACTAATTTCCAAGGCTCGGACAACATCCATCAATTGCGGTTTCATGACGACGATATCGGCACTTTCCATAGCGATATCTGTCCCAGATCCCATGGCAATCCCGATATCCGCAGTTGCAAGAGCTGGTGCATCGTTGATTCCATCTCCCACCATGATCACAGACTTGCCTTCTGCTTGCAATTCTTGGATCACCCGAGATTTTTCTTGTGGAAGGACTTGACTAATGACCTGGTGGATTCCAGCCTTCTTGGCAATAGCCTGAGCAGTCCGTTCATTATCCCCAGTCAGCATGATGACCTTCTTGCCCATTTTTTCTAGGCTAGCAACCATTTCTAAACTATCTTCCTTGATCCGGTCTGCTACCCCAAAAAGGGCCATGAGTTGTCCATCTTCAGCTAAGAAAATCGGGGTTTGTCCATCCTGAGTTAAGTCCTCCAAGTCAGCCTTGGCAAGATGAATATCGATTCCTTCCTCATCCATGAGCGTTTGATTCCCAGCCAGATAAACCTTCCCACCATAGTTAGCAGTGAGGCCCCTTCCTGTTAGACTAGAGAAGTTTTCCATCTCTAATAAGTCTATATGCTCTTCTTTCGCAGCATCCAAAATAGCTTGTCCCAATGGATGTTCGGACTTGGCTTCCAGAGAAGCTAGGACTTGTAAGGCATGGTTCGTTTGACCATAGGTATAGGAAGAAGACAACTGAGGTTTACCTTGAGTGATGGTCCCCGTTTTATCAAAGACCAAGACTTGCGCTTGGTGAGCTAACTCAAGGACATCCCCCCTCTTGTAGAGGATTCCATGCTCTGCCCCTAAGCCTGTGCCCACCATAATGGCTGTCGGAGTCGCCAAGCCTAGGGCACATGGACAGGCAATGACCAAGACACTGATCGTAACCGTCATAGCAAAGGTGAAAGTTTCACCCATGATAAAGTACCAAAAGAGGCCTGATAAGAGGGCAATCCCCATGACTACAGGGACAAAGACTCCTGCCACTTGATCCGCAATCTTGGCAATCGGTGCTTTGGTTTGTTGGGCATCTTCCACCAGCTGAATGATTTGTGCTAGTAAGGTATCCCGACCAACTTTCTCAGCCCGATAAACCAAACTACCTTGTCCATTAATGGAACCTGCGTAAACTGGACTGCCTTCAGTTTTTTGGATGGGGATAGATTCACCCGTCAGCATGCTTTCATCAATGGCTGATTGTCCGGAAACCACTTGACCATCAACGGCTATTTTTTCACCTGGTTTGACCAGGATCTGATCTCCAATGACCAAGTCTTCTACAGGTAGTTTCACTTCCTTTCCATCACGTAGGACCGTTGCCTCTTTAGCCGCCAGATGCATGAGCTTTTTGATAGCTTGAGAAGTACGCCCTTTTGATAATGTTTCAAAATACTTACCCAAAGTAATCAAGGTTAAAATCACGGCTACAGATTCAAAATAAAGCTGGTGCACGTGATGGTGGTGGCCAAGCAAAATGTGATAAGTCCCATAAAGACTATAAAGAAAGGCTGCACTAGTCGCTAAAGCTACCAAAGCATCCATATTGGGATGGCCTTTTAGAAGGGTTCGGAAGCCATTTCGATAAAAGGCTCGACCGAAAACCATCACAGGGATGGTCAAGGCCAAAAGTACAAGAGTATAAGCCACAGGTGCTTGATCAGGTGAAACAAATGCAGGTGCCGGTAGGCCAATCATGGGCCCCATTGCTAGATAAAAGAGAGGCAGGGTGAAGACGGAAGACCAAAAGAGGCGTTTTCGGATCACTTGTAGCTTGTCACCTTCTCGCTCTTCTTGGCTCTTAGCTGTATCTGGATTGTATACTACTGCCTCATAACCGGCGTCCGCTACTGCTTTTGAAATAGCCTCTGGACTCAAAGGTTCCCCCTGATATTCAACCGTCATTTTTTCAGTGGTTAGGTTGACTGTCGCTTTTTCAACACCCTCAAGATGGTTAACAGCTTTCTCCACATTGATCACACAGGATGCACACGTCATCCCATTGACGACAAAAGTTTCTTCTTTCATTTATCTTCCTCCACATGACTGGCACAGTGACACTGGCCAGGTTGGCAATCACATTGAACCCGCTCCACGCTCACTTTCGAAGCCAGGAGGTCTTGCAACCCCTTCATTTGCTCCTCGGTCATAGGGGTTTGCTGGATTAATCGCTCCAATATGTGACCATGCTTGGTCAAGCAGATCTTACTTAAAACTTCATTAACAGCTGTAAAATTAGCCTCTTCTTCATTGAGGATGGTCTGATACAAATAGGTCCGACCTTCTCTTCGGCTTGTCAAATAGCCTTTATCAGCCAATCGTCCTAAGAGGGTTTTCACCGTCGAAGCTGACCAGTCCTGCTTGGTGGAGAGAATCTTGGTTATTTCTGTAGAAGTCGCTTCCCCCTTAGTCCAGAGAACTCTCATGACTTCCCATTCCGCACTTGAAATCTTTGCCATTCTTTTACCTTTCTAGCTCTCATCAAGAACAATTAATTTACATTTGTAGTTACATTATACACCTTCCATTTTGTTTGTCAATAGTTTTGTTTACTTTTGTAGATTAATTTCATAAAAAGAGAGTGGGACAGAAATCGGTAATTCGTTAGAATTCGATTTCGTCGTCCCACCTCCGCACAGTTGAGTAGGGCTGTAAAAGCTGATGAAATCAGCGTAGTAGAGCCCACTCAACCACTGCGTCTTGCTCGATAATCCAAAGATAATTGAGAGGCTAGGACTTTTGTCCCGGCCTCCTTTCTATCTCCTTAGTTAACTGCTTCTTTTAAGGCTTCTACCTTGTCCAAACGTTCCCATGGTAGATCGATATCAGTACGTCCCATATGTCCATAAGCCGCTGTTTGACGGTAGATTGGACGTTTGAGATCCAACATTTGAATAATCCCTGCAGGACGAAGGTCAAAGATTTGACGCGCTGCTGCTTCTAATTTGCTTTCAGCAACTGTTCCTGTACCGAAAGTATCGATACGAACAGATACAGGGTGAGCCACCCCAATCGCATAAGCCAATTGCACTTCTGCTTTCTTAGCAAGCCCTGCTGCCACGATGTTTTTAGCGATATAGCGAGCTGCATAAGAAGCGGAACGGTCCACCTTAGTCGCATCCTTACCTGAGAAGGCACCACCACCGTGACGTGAGTATCCACCATAGGTATCCACGATGATCTTCCGACCCGTCAAACCTGAGTCTCCTTGAGGTCCTCCGATAACGAAACGACCAGTTGGATTGATGAAGAATTTTGTTTCATCATCCAGATAAGAAGCTGGAATCACTTCCTTGATGACCTTGTTGATCACATCTTGGTGGATTTGTTCATTGCTGACATCTGGATCGTGTTGAGTTGAAATAACCACCGTATCCACGCGCACTGGCTGGTCATTTTCATCATACTCAACAGTGACTTGTGACTTGGCATCTGGACGAAGGTAGCTGATATCACCAGACTTCCGAAGCTCTGCCAACCGACGAACCAACTTGTGACTGAGTGAAATTGGTAATGGCATGAGTTCTTCTGTTTCATCCACCGCAAAACCAAACATGATACCTTGGTCACCTGCACCAATCAAGTCAAGTGGATCTTGGTCTGCGTTTCCACGGACTTCCAAAGCTTCATTAACCCCTTGAGCGATATCAGGAGATTGTTCCACCAAAGATGGGTGGACTCCCACTGTTTCAGCCGAGAATCCATACTCAGTGTTTGTATAACCAATCTCTGCAATGGTATCACGAACCACACGGTTAATATCGACATAAGCTGTAGTTGAAATCTCACCAAAGACATGCACGGAACCAGTATAAACAGCTGTTTCTGCAGCCACGTGTGCTTCTGGATCTTGCTCTAAAATAGCATCCAAAATAGCATCTGAAATTTGGTCTGCAATCTTATCTGGATGCCCCTCAGATACCGATTCAGACGTGAATAATTTACGTTCTGACATAAAAATGTCCCCCCTTAAAAAATAATCGTTATAGAGTTACAAAGAACTGGTAGATGCTTTCTACCACCTTATCGGGACCATATAACTTAACTATTATATCACGATTTTGCACCAGTATTCCTTTTTTTATAAAAAGAAAAAGATATAGTTTGAAACTATATCTTTTAACTTAACCTCTTTCCAACTCTAATTCCTACAGTAGCAAGGTCCCTATTAATACAAGGATAGTGGAAATGATAGATGGAATTTGAATACCTAACCAAGCTGGATCACCAGCAAAAAGCATGGAGGCAAAATAGAGAGTTACTGAAACAAATAGCATCGTCTTATTAGCCGTTTTCGTTCCAATGCCAAGCAAGACTGTCGCAGCAATATAACAAGTAAGATAAGATCCCAAAAAGATTAGGAAAACAATTCCCCATGGTCCTGCTATCACAGCACTACCTATAAAAAGCATCAGTAAGCCCATATTTACGAAAAATACAAGAGTTAGAAGGCCCCTATTAGGAACAGAATTTTCTGGACCTTGATCCGCCATTGGTGGCTGAGCAGGATTTTCTGGACCTTGATCCGACATTTGTGGTTGAACAGGATTTTCTAGATCTTGATACGTCATTGGTGGCTGAGTAGAATTTTCTGGGGCTTGTTCCGCCATTGGTGGCTGAGCAGGATTTTCTGGACCTTGATCCGACATTTGTGGTTGAACAGGATTTTCTAGATCTTGATACGTCATTGGTGGCTGAGTAGGATTTTCTGGGCCTTGAGCCCCCATTGGTGGCTGAGCAGGGTTTTCTGGGCCTTGAGCCCCCATTCGTGGCTGAATAGATTCTTCAGGCATTCCGTCTTTGTCTTGGTTTGTTTCACAATTTAGCTGTTGATCTGTCATAATTTTCTCCTGACATTTTTCTAAAATATTTTGCCTTTCTTAAAAAGCTGGAATTAACGAATTTCTATGTGATATTCACTGAATCCTTCCATACATCAAATGACATTTTAAAAATATACAAGTTGATAGAATTTCTTGACTCGATAAGATCATTGATCAAGCAAATACTGATTTAAAAGAGTTTCTCCCTTCTTAATATCTCAATACTTCTTTAACTTCTTTCGCTAGGATTGTTCCAATTAAAACAAGAATAGCTAAAACTATCGGTGCAATTCGGAAAACTCCCCAGTCTGGATCATAAGCTAAAATAATGGACAGTATATAAAGTACGAAACTCGTATAGAGTAGCGTCTTATTTCCTTTCTCCATCCCTATTCTAAGAAAAATGGCCCCAATAGCAATACTTAATAAGTTTGGTCCTAGAAAAATTAAAATGAAAAGTCCCCAAGCATTACCCGAAAGTGCAAAGTAAGAGATAAACAATACAAGATAGATAATGGATAAGTAAAAGGCGACTGAAAGAAGAATGGAAGTAAATTTGATTTTTGTTGGATAATTCTGAATAGGTGCCGAATTAAAACCATCTCCACTTATCCTAATCCTATCTTTATTTTCTTCAACATTATTCTGCTGATCTGGCATAGCTTTCTCCTTTCCTTTTCTTATTATTTTATTTATGTTTTCTTTTAAAACAATTATACACTATTCCATTATTCTTTTATTATATCCATCTATTCAATACTATCTCTTAAAAACTAATTTCAAGAGTAAGCTTTAGCCTATCTAAACTAAAAGTTCTCTTTATTCTTTATTTTATCCTTATATCCCATAGAATTGCTCCTTGTAAAATGTCGAGGACCAAACAAACTGAGATAAACTGTAACGGAAGGATTGGATACCAGGTATGCTCTTTTCTAATCGAAGAACATAATCGTACCCGATCCATTTTCATTACCTGCTATCCAAACAGTCGAAATATAAAGAAAGGTTACAAAATAAATTAGCCCTGATACCATTTATTTCACTCCACTTTCAAATTAAAGTATAAATTGATTTATTACCTCTCATTATACCACAATTTGTAACCGCTTCCTCCATGTTTTCTCGCTATATAAAAAAGATAGGATTTTACGCCCTATCTTCTATTTGTACCCCATTTGATAATCTATTGCATCGGCTATGATGAGTGATAAATTTTATCTATCAGCTTGATAAATTTTCCATATTATTCAAATGTTTTTTTTCGTGTTACAATGTGACAGTATTATTTTCTAATCAGTAAGGTAGCATTTCTTTTTTCCTTGCTCATTAGAGAGGAGGAAATCATTTTTGGATTGGTCAATTGTTGAACAATACTTTCCACTCTATCAGCAGGCATTTATCTTGACCTTCCACATTGCTGTATGGGGGATTTTAGGTTCATTTCTTTTAGGATTGATTGTCAGTATCATCCGACATTATCGTCTACCGATTTTAAGTCAACTAGCTGGTTGTTACATCGAACTTTCTCGAAATACACCGCTCTTGATTCAGCTCTTCTTCCTCTACTTTGGCTTACCAAGGATAGGAATCGTCCTTTCTTCAGAAGTCTGTGCAACGATTGGTCTCATCTTTTTAGGTGGTTCCTATATGGCTGAGTCCTTCCGAAGCGGTCTAGAAGCTGTCAGTCAAACCCAGCATGAAATCGGTCTCTCCATTGGGCTAACACCCAGACAGGTCTTTCGCTATGTGATCCTACCACAAGCGACCGCAGTGGCTCTGCCTTCCTTTAGCGCCAATGTCATTTTCCTGATTAAAGAGACCTCTGTATTCTCTGTAGTCGCTTTAGCTGACCTCATGTATGTCGCAAAAGATTTGATTGGACTCTATTACGAGACAGATATAGCCCTGACCATGTTGGTTATTGCCTATCTGCTTCTCTTACTACCGATTTCACTTCTCTTTAGTTGGATAGAAAGGAGATTACGCCATGCAGGATTCGGGAATCCAAGTACTCTTTCAGGGAAATAATCTCCTTCGGATACTCCAAGGATTGGGCGTGACCATTGGGATTTCCACTATCTCTGTCTTCCTATCCATGATCCTTGGAACTTTACTCGGAATCGTGATGACTTCTCATTCAAAAGTCATTCGTCTGCTCACTCGCTTTTATCTGGAATTTATCCGGATCATGCCTCAGTTGGTCCTGCTCTTTATCGTATACTTCGGCTTGGCCCGCAACTTCAACATAAACATTTCTGGTGAAAGTTCAGCTATTATCGTCTTTACCCTTTGGGGAACGGCTGAGATGGGGGATTTAGTCCGAGGGGCCATCACTTCTCTTCCAAAACACCAGTTTGAAAGTGGGCAAGCCTTAGGATTAAGAAAGGTCCAACTATATCGCTACATCATCATCCCACAGGTTCTCAGACGATTGCTTCCACAAGCTATTAACTTGATTACCCGTATGATAAAGACAACCTCCTTAGTGGTCCTCATCGGGGTTGTAGAAGTTACCAAGGTCGGCCAGCAAATCATCGATAGCAACCGCCTGACCATCCCAACCGCTTCTTTTTGGATTTATGGAACCATTTTAGTCTTGTACTTTATTGTTTGCTTCCCTATTTCCAAATTAGCAGGACAGTTAGAAAACCACTGGAGGAATTAATATGTCTGAAACCATTTTAGAAATCAAGGACCTAAAAAAATCCTTTGGAGACACTCCTATCCTCCAAGGGCTTTCCCTCAAGGTTCAAAAAGGGGAGGTCGTAGTGATCTTGGGGCCTTCTGGTTGTGGTAAGAGTACCCTCCTTCGTTGTATCAATGGCTTAGAAAACATCCAAGCTGGCGATATTCTCTTGGATGGTCAATCCATTACCAAAAACCAAAAAGACTTCCATCTGGTCCGCCAAAAGATTGGGATGGTCTTCCAAAGTTATGAACTCTTCCCCCATTTAGACGTCCTCCAAAATTTGATCCTAGGCCCTACAAAAGCTCAAGGACGAGCTAAAGAGGAAGTCATCAAGGAAGCAGAAGAGTTACTGGAACGGGTCGGTCTCTTGGAGAAGAAACATAGCTACGCAAGGCAGTTGTCTGGTGGACAGAAGCAACGGGTAGCCATCGTCCGCTCCCTCCT